>JAJFFY010000024.1 GCA_021776415.1 Hyphococcus sp. | reverse complement strand
CGCCTGCTACTTCGCCTTATCGAGCCCGTAAGCCTCGTGCAGCGCGCGCACCGCATATTCCGCAGCGTCGGAATTTATCAGGACGCTGATTTTAATTTCAGATGTCGAAATGTTCTGAATATTAATGCCCTTATCAGCCAGTGTCTGAAACATTGTCGAAGCGACGCCTGCATGGCTTTTCATACCGACGCCGATAACCGATATTTTCGCCACATTACGGTCCGATTGCAACGACTTGAAACCGATTTTTTCTTTTACCGCATTCAACGCCTCAACCGCGCGGTCCAGGTCATTTTCCTTGGTCGTGAACGAGGTATTGGCAAAGCCCGCCTCGCGTGATGCGCTTTGCACGATCATATCGATATTCACGCCGGCTTCCGCGAGTTTGGTAAAAATAGCCGCAGCGCGTCCGGGCTCGTCCGGCACCGCCAGCACCGTTACCGACGCCTCGTTCAAATCCGGCGTCACAGCGGTTACAATATTCTTTTCCACAATATCATCCTCATCGCAGATTAGCGTGCCGGGTCCGGGCGCATCGGGCGAATCAAAACTTGATAGCACACGCAACGGCACCCGATAGGCCATCGCCAGTTCTACTGACCGGGTCTGCAAAACCTTGGCGCCGACCGAGGCCATTTCAAGCATCTCTTCATAAGAGATTTTTGCAATCCGCCGCGCCTGCTTGGTGATCCGCGGATCGGTCGTGTAAACGCCGTCAACGTCAGTATAGATGTCGCAGCGCTCGGCATTGATCGCCGCGGCGAGCGCCACCGCGGACGTATCCGATCCGCCCCGGCCAAGCGTCGCCACGCGCCCGCCGGGTCCGACGCCTTGAAAGCCCGCAACAATCGCCACCTCGCCGCCGTCAATCGCGCTCCCTAGACTTTCATCCTCGATAGAGCTGATCCTTGCATGGCCGTGGGCAAGATTAGTCTTGAGTGGAATCTGCCAGCCCTGCCAGGAGCGCGCGCGATAGCCAAGATTTTGCATCACCAGCGCCAACAGCCCGGAGGTGATCTGTTCTCCAGTGGCGACAATCGCATCATGTTCCACATATCTCGCATCTAGCGCCGGCGCCGGGGGACCAGCCTCATCGCATAGACCGACCAGGCGGTTGGTCTCGCCAGCCATCGCCGACACCACAACGGCGACGCTGTGCCCGGCATCAACCTCGCGGCGCACAATCGCAGAGACCGCGCGGATGCGGTCCAGATTGGCGACGGAGGTGCCGCCGAATTTCATCACGATGCGCGCCATATCTAAATTCTAACCTGCGAGGTCTTGCCGTCTTGTAACCACTGATCGGAGGGGGCATTTTCGCGGGTATCTTTAGAGCGCATTCGAAAAAGTGGAAACCGGTATTTCGATAAAATGCGCGTAATAACAAAAACTAGACCATGTTCATCGGTTTTGTATTTCTTGAACATGGTCTAGGCAGCAGCCCCCGGCAAGGCAAGCGAGGAAATCTTAATCATGGCCCAGGCCGAGACAGCGAACCAAGCCACACCAGGCAAAACCACCATAGATCCTGCGGAAATCGAGAAATTTTCCGCCATCGCCGACGAATGGTGGGACCCGTTTGGCAAGTTCAAGCCGCTGCACAAATTCAACCCTGTGCGCCTGGCCTATATTCGTGACGCCGCCTGCGCTCATTTTGGCAGAGACCGGCAGGCCAAAAAGTCGCTTGAGGGGCTAAGGTTGCTCGACATTGGCTGCGGCGGCGGGCTGGTCGCAGAGCCCATGACCCGTCTCGGGGCGGAAGTGGTCGCGATTGACGCTGCGGAACGCAACATCAAGACCGCGCTGGCGCATGCGGGGCCCCTCGGCCTTGATATCGATTACCGCAACACCAGCGTTGAAGAACTGGCGGCGGCGGGCGAGCCGAGCTTTGATGTTGTCTTGAATATGGAAGTGGTCGAACATGTCGCCGATGTCGATCTGTTTCTTGAAACCGCCGCCGGCCTCGTCAAGCCCGGCGGCATGATGGTGATGGCGACAATCAACCGTACCCTGAAGGCATTGGCGCTGGCCAAAATCGGCGGCGAATATATTTTGCGCTGGCTGCCGGCAGGCACGCACGATCCGCGCAAATTCGTCAAGCCGGAAGAGGCCAAAGCGGCGCTGACCAGAGCCGGCATGAACGTCACGGCGGAGGCCGGCGTCGGCTATAATCCTTTTATGGATATATGGCGCATCAATGACGATATCAGCGTCAACTACATGTTGACGGCGGTGAAGAGGTAAGTGGTCTGGGTCGGCGTTAAACCGCCCTAGACGCTCATATCCAGCGCAACAGGCGGCTCACTGAGATGAAGGTCAATGCTCTCGCCGCCAATCTGAAGCGAGATGATATCTGCATTGGCGACATTGTTGAGCGTCAGGCGTTCGCCGGAGGCAAATTCTAGGATAATATTGTCGCCATCTTCGATGATCGACACGTCATCGCTGGACGTCGCTAACGCGCTGTCAATGTGGATGGCCAAGGCGCCAACGGACGTGATGTTTATAACATCCTCGCCGCCGCCCTTGCCGAATGCAATCGCCGCATCTTCCGCATCCAGCGTGATCGTGTCATCGCCGGCGCCGGCGTTGACGCGGCCGATTGTGTCGGCGGTGAGGACAAGCGTGTCATCGCCGTCGCCGGTGTTGACGCGCGTGATCGTGTCCGCATTGATGGTCAGCGCATCATCGCCCTGGCCGGTGTTAATCCGCGTGACATTGTCGGCATTGATGTTGAGGACATCATCGCCGGCGCCGGTATTGATGCGTCGGACTTTATCAGCCTCGATGTTAACCGTATCATCGCCGGCGCCCGTGCGGATACGCGCCACATTGTCAGCATTGATGTTAAGAACATCATCGCCAGCGCCGGTATTTATACGCTTTACCTTGTCAGCGCCGATGGTCAGCGTGTCATCGCCGCCGCCGGTGCGGATACGGCGCACATGATCGGCGTTGATCTCAACGACGTCATCGCCGGCGCCTGTGGAGACGCGGCTCACATGGCTGGCGTCAATTTTAATGCTATTGTCGTGATGGCGTTCAACCTCGTCATGGCCATGATCATCGCCCGCTTCCTCCGCCACATCCGAGACCGCTGGGGCGACCGCTGGCGTAACCACGGTTTCGATACGATAATATTCGATAAGCTGCGCGACGGTTAGTTTGGGGGCTTCCTCGCCCGTTTGCGGCGCAACAGAAGGATCGCCAGTTGCCGGCGCGGCGTCGCCCGTTTGCGGCGCCGGAAGGGGGGCTGTTGCTGTGCTGACGGGGGCGTCGTTTGCTGGCGCAGGCGCGGGCGACGACGACGTGCTGATTTGCGAGAAACTGCTATCGTCTGCCGATTTAAATTGGATTTTGAACGAGAATTCTTCAGTGACGTTGCCGGATTCATCTTGCGTCAATGAATAGGCGAAGCTCACACTCGCCGCTCCCCGGGCGCGCTCAACCACAGTGGTGGATGCATCGCTTAACGATGGCACGGTTTGCTGCAGGCGCGCCAAAGCGTTCGACATTTTCTCGACCCGCTGAGCCAAGTAGCTTGAATGCAGCGCTTTCGAGCGCGCGCCCTGAAACGAGGCCTTTCGAAACTCAGATCGCTCGCCATTGTGTTTGGGCGCCTCGACCTCTTTTGCCTCGGCCTCCCTTGCATGGTGAGCATTCTCTGCATGGTGAGCGCCTGCAAAGGCTGCAAATTTAAACAGTACAGAAACAGAGTTATTCAATTCCATGGCTCTTCTCTCGTTCAGCAAATATCTTCGATTGCCAATTATGGTAAACGAACGAGGTAAAATTTAGAGCAATGAAATAGATAGCGGTGTACGGAGTTTTATCATCTTGGTTGGCAAGATGTTTTGCAGTTGTAGAAAATTGGCCTGTTTGAGTTAAGGCGGCGGTGGGCTCTGCGGCCTTGTTTCACACCGTATCCGGGCGCGTCGCAAAACCATCGGATTAACTTTTGTCAGACACAAAAAACACCCGAAATGACAGGTTTTGTCGGCGTAATCGTCAGATTTTAATAGGTTTTTTGAATTCCACGTTAGATTGCGAGCACGACTGTCGGCAAATGTTAATTACAGGTTGGAAACCATCAAAACCTTCCACAAACCGCTGCCAGGTAAATCAAATTCAGCCCCGCGACGCCTCAATAATCGGCCCGAGGGTTTCCCAGTTCTCCTGGATTGCCGCCTTGGCGACAGTGTAGCCACTGGAGACCGCTTGGTCATATTCCTCCCAGTCACGCAGCGCCACACCGGAGACGTCTGGCGCGATGATGATGTCGGCGGGGTGGACTTTGCGAGTGTGTTCATGACGCGCCGTCGCCGTGCGCATCAGGAGGGAGACGATCGGCGGCGCGGTGCGCACCCCATGCCCGGATATCCAGGAGAAAAAGCTCGGCGGATCGCGAAACGCATCTATGTCAATCGTTCCACGGCGCGCAACATCAATCCCGATCATCAGGCCACGATGCATGCCTGCCATAATATCGGTGGGGAAATTATTTAAAACCGCGCCATCGACCAAAAGCATGTCGCCGTCAATCACCGGCGGCAATATCCCCGGCAGCGCAATCGAAGCACGCAATGCTTTTCGCAAAACCCCGCGGCGATGAATGCGCGCCCGGCCTTCTGCTATATCTGACGAAACACAGAAAAATGGAACTTGAAGCTCCTCAATCAATATGTCGCCAAAATGCTCAGTGAGGCGCTTTTCCACCCGCTTGCCTTTGGTAAGCGCCACAACCGGCAAGACATGATCGCCCAGCGGATTGGAGGCAACGAAGGCCTCGCGAATGCGGCGTTCAATTTCTTCGTCCCCCCACCCCATGGCGATGCAGGCGGCGACCACCCCGCCCATTGAGGCGCCGCACACAAAATCAATCGGAACGCCCGCCTCTCGCAGGGCGTTAACGGCTCCGATATGGGCGTAGGCGCGCGCGCCGCCGCCGGAAAGAACAAGCCCCACGGAGCGACCGGCAATAATCCGTGCAATCCGCTCGGTGCACTGATTGCCACGACAATTGAGAATGCGCGCCGCGCCAATCGCATCGATCCAGTCGGCGACCGGACCGGCGGGCACGCCCTCATGGAGCATCACAAGATCTACCAGGCGAAATTTTCGCGCCCGTTCGCCGGTTTGCGTAGTCATGGGAAACGGCCGCGGCGGGCGCGCATCGCGGCGCGCAAACACTAAGAACCGGTCGGCATGACGAAGCACGAACCGATACCAGGCGCTGCCGTCAACACGGGCGGCAAGCAAAACCACGTCGTTGTCTTCCTCGCGCTGATCAAACACGCGGCTGTCCGGCGCGTCCTCCCCCACCGGTATCCAATCGGCTTTCACGCCGTAGCGCGATATTCGCGTCGCAAGATCCTTCGCCCGCGCATCAATATCGATTGATCGTGATGATGCGATGAGGGCGAAAATGCGCGGCGCCGATTGCTGAAAGCTGGCTGTCGGGTGTCTGGCGCGGTCAAGCACTGTGCGCGCCACCGCACTTGCGAAATCGCCATGGTCATGCAGCAATTCCTCAACGTCGCCGCGAGACAGGCAAAGCAACTCGGTGTCGCGCAAGGCGTAAACGGTGGCCGTGTGCGGCTCCCCGGACAATAGCGACATCTCGCCAACCGGCTCGCCGGCGCGCACGTAACCGACCACCTCTTCGCCGTCCGGCCCCTGACGAACGACGATCATCCGGCCGGACAGGTTGAAATATAGCGCTTCGGACCGCGCGCCTTCACGAAACAACTCCCAACCGCCGGCAAGGGATAGCCAAACCCCGCGCGCAGCAATCGCATCAAGGGTCTCACGATCAAGCTGATCGAAAAACGAAAGTTCGAGTAGGCGTTGTTTAACGGCGTCCATTTGTGGAGACGATCATTGACCCAACCTGTTTAGTTGAGTTTTTTGTTTTCCGTCGATCGCAGCTTGCGGCGGCCCACTTTGCCGGCCTTGTTTGCGGCGTCGGATTGCGGCGGCGTTGCGTCAGCCGAAGGCGCGCGGTCAATAGCTGGCAATGGCGCGACCCGGACGCCTTCATCGACTAGGTCTTTGACTTCCTTGCCGGTGGCTTCGCCGTAAATTCCGCGCTCTTCCTTCTCGCCATAATGGATCTTGCGCGCCTCTTCGGGGAACTGATCGCCGACATAATCGAAATTCTTTTCGACATAATCACGCGCGCGTTCGACCGCCTTGCCCATGTCGCGTTTGATTTCAGCCAACCGCACTGCGCGTGCGCCGGAGCGTTTGCCGCCGACAATCGCCGGCGCCATCACCGCCTTGCGGATTTTTTCACTGCCGCAAGCGGGGCATTCCACAAGGCCGTCTTCGGCCTGCGCATCATAATCGGCGCTGTCGCGGAACCAGCCTTCGAAATCATGCTCGGCATCGCAAATGAGTTGATACTTGATCATTGATTGATAATGAAGATTTCGAAGTCGCGTTCAAGGGCAAGATTGGGAATTCTTTGTCGCGCCTCGGCGACGGCTTGGCTGTCAATTTCCGCCATAATAATGCCCGGCGCGTCATTGTCCGCTTCCGCAAGGACATCGCCCCAGGGCCCGATTATCATCGAATGCCCATAGGTCTCGCGCCCATCTTCATGAACGCCGCCCTGCGCCGGGGCGACGACGAAAGCGCCATTTTCGATCGCCCGCGCCGTTAACAGCGTCTTCCAATGAGCGATGCCGGTTTGACGGGTGAATGCCGCAGGCACGCACAAGACCTCGGCTCCCGCCTGCGATAAAGCCCGGTAGAGCCGAGGAAAACGCACATCGTAACAGATACTTAGGCCGAATTTCGCAAGCGGCGTCACAACCATCTTTGCGGTGTCGCCGGCCTCATAGAGCCTGGATTCCTTCCAGCTTTCACCGTTCGGAAGGTCGACATCGAACATATGCAGCTTGTCATAGCGCGCGGAGATCTCGCCGCCGGGTCCAAACAGAAAACTCCGATTGGCCGCTCTCTCGCCCGACTTTGCCGCATCCATTTTCACGGCAACAGACCCAATCAGCAGCCAGGCGCGATGGCGCTTGGCTGCGGCGGCAAAGGCGGCGATTTCTTCAAGCCCGTCTTCATCCGGTAAAGACGCAAGGAGACGCGCGCCTTTGCGATCGACGACATTGGTCATTTCCGGCGTGGCGATGAATTTCGCCCCACATTCGGCCGCCTCGTCGATCAATGCCAGCGCATCAGCAACATTGCGCGCCCGGTCGAGCCCGGAGCGCATCTGCACGCAAGCAGCGAGAAAGAGTTTGCCGTCACCCGCCATTTAACAACCGATCAAGGTCGCCGGCTTGTTCAAGGGCGTAAAGTTCATCGCACCCGCCGACATGCTTGTCGCCGATAAAAATTTGCGGAAAGGTGTTCATGCCATTTGACCGGGCGACCATCTCGTCACGTTTTCGTTTGTCAAAGCCGGCTGATATCTCCGATAGCTCAGCGCCCTTATGCTTCAACAGCTTGATCGCGCGCCCGCAAAACCCGCACATCGGCCTAGTGTAGATTGTGACTTTCTGCATGATTGGCTCGCTTGTGTCTGTGATCAGCCTATATCGCGCCAGCCCCGCCTTTTACAACCCGGGCCAGCACCAGCACATCAACTTGTGAAGCCTCGGCCCGTTTGAGCACCCGCGCACAGGCCGACGCCGTCGCTCCACTGGTCAATACATCGTCCACCAGCACAATATGCGCGCCTTTAATGGCCGCGCGGTATTTTTCGTCCACCGCAAAGGCGCCGGCGACATTGCGCCGCCTTGCGTCAACCGAAGGTATCTCCTTTTGCGGCGGCGTGGCTCTGGTTCGCTTCAAACCGCGCAACAACACTTTGGAGCCGCTCACCTCGCCGACCGACCGCGCCAGCAAAGCCGACTGGTTAAAACGCCGGGCCATCAACCGGCGCCAATGCAACGGCACCGGCATCAGCAATGTCTCGCGGGTAACGAGCCCAGCGCCGGCGCGCGCCATCCAGCCGCCGAGCATCCCGGCATATTCCATGCGGTCGCTGAACTTCAGCCCCGAGACCACCTTGCGCGCAGCTTCATTATAAGAAATCGCCGCCCGCGCACGGTCAAAGACTGGCGGCTCAGCAATACATGACGGGCATTCGACGCTATCGCCATATTCAGCCGCAAACGGGACGCCGCAACGCCCGCAAAACGGCTTTTCAATGAAATGTAGCGCCGCCCACCCGGCCGGGCCCAATTTGCCGGGCGCGGCCACCGCCTCCCCTGTCACCGGACATTGCGGCGGCATCAACAAGTTCAACGTCGCCTGCCCGATATTGCCGGCGGCGCCGATATTCTGGAAAAATTGCGCTCTCATAGATGATAGAGTAACGCGGGGCCGGCCCTTAGGAAAACATCTTCGAATGGAAAAATCGCCGCCGCAAATCTTCAACCGCCGCCTTGTGCGACAGCGCAGGGAGCGTAGCGCCGCGAGTTTTTCCGATTTTGACTTTCTCCACCGCCGGGCGATGGAGGACATCATTGACCGGCTCGAAACCGTCAAACGCGACTTTCCCAAAGCCCTGTTTGACGGCGCAGGGCGATTGAACACGATGCTGACGCCAGAATGTGGGGTCGGCGCGGTTTTCGCCATGGACAGCGCAGCGGCGCGGCTTGACGGCGCCCACACCGGTTTTGTCGCCGATAGCGAACGCATGCCGCTACACCCGCAAAGCCTCGATCTCATCGTCAGCCTATTAACGCTGCACACAACCAACGATTTCATCGGCGCTCTGTCGCAAGCGCGCGCCGCCTTAAGGCCCGACGGATTGTTCATCGCCGCTATATTCGGCGGCGACACATTACAGAATTTACGAAATGCTCTTTATACAGCAGAAACGGAAATCACCGGCGGCGTGGCGGCGCGTGTAGCGCCCTTTGCCGCTATACAAGATTTCGGACGGGCGCTAAGCCGCGCCGGCTTCGCCCTGCCGGTAACCGATGTTGACAAGGTCACGATCACCTATCGCGACCCCGCGCGCCTGCTCCGTGATCTGCGCGGTATGGGCGAGACCAATGTTTTGTCCCGTCAGCATCAGCCGCTGAGCCGCGCCGTCGTCAATCGTATGTTGGAGATTTTTACCGCCGAAGGCGGGCGTGAGACATTCGATATCGTCTATCTGACCGGCTGGGCGCCCCATGAGAGCCAGCAAAAACCGCTAAAACCCGGCTCCGCCGCATCTTCGCTCGCCGAGGCGATCAAAAATCAAAGCTGACTAATTTGTCAGGTTTGCAGAAATATCGTCGTACATTTCGCTGGTGGAATTTGTGTAATTCGTCACGGCGGCAACAATTACCAAAAATATCAGCGCGACTATCAGTGAATATTCTATCGCCGTGGCGCCGTTTTCATCGTTGCGAAAATCCGCAACCATGTCTGATAAACGGCTTGGCTGGGGGCTTAGTTTTCCGGTTAGAACGGTCATAGAAAATCCCTTAGCTGCGCGGCCAGAGGCCTGTCGGCCTGCGGCATCTCGAATCCCAACAGTTCGCTCGGTCTGACCCATCGTAACTCCTGATGCTCACGGGCTGTCACTTGCCCGGACCATTTTCTGCATACGAATAAAGGCATCAAAAGGTGAAAGTCCCCTGAATCGTATGACGCAAACGCAATTGGCGCCAGGCATGAGGCATCGGTGTTAACGCCCAGCTCTTCCCTCAGCTCCCGGATCAACGCTGCTTCCGGCGTTTCCCCGTCGATCAATTTCCCGCCCGGAAACTCCCACAGCCCCGCCAGGGGCCGCCCTTCCGGTCTTTGCGCCAAGAGGACCCGCCCATCCCGGTCCACCAAAGCGCATGCCGCAACCAGCAATAACTTCGCCATAATTTCGCCTTAAATGTTAAGCGGCCGGGATTACCAGATACTTGCGGCCATAGTTACAATTTGATTCAATTTGCTGGTAAATTTGGCAAACCACAACGCTTGCCTCAACTCTTTGAAGATTTCCAGCCGTCACCGGACACGGGTGATTGTTATGACGCCCGTCAATTTATATCCGTCAGGCGCAGAATACGGCGCAGGGCGCCTTAATTGAGGGTATCGTCGCCCGCCGGCTCGGCTTCATAAAAACCGGAAGCATCCAATTCCGGTGGCGGCTGATCCGGCTCGCGAACCTCTTCAGGCGGGCGAAAATACACGACCTGACTTTCCCTCGCCAGCACCGCAAGCGTTTCATCAATGGTGTATAGCCGCAGAAACTCTTCGACCTCGCCGCGCACTTGTTTGTATGGCACCGCTTTGGTGGATCGCCGTTCCAGGACCTCCATGACGTGCCACCCGAACTCGGTATGAAACGGCGCCGCCACCTCGCCGGGCGTGGTTGCAAAAGCCACATTGGAAAATATCCGCGTCATGATTGAGCGGGTAAACCAGCCGATCTCACCGCCCAGTGGCGCGGTCGCCCGGTCTTGCGAAAGCTCGCGCGCCATAACGCCAAAATCGGCCCCGCCAGCAAGCGCCTCGACAACCGCATCGGCTTCTTCCTCGGTCGGCACCAAAATATGGCGCGCGCGCACTTCGTCGCCGAGAACCGTAACGTCGCGCTGGGCGTTATAGAACTGCTTTACAGTTTGCGGCGTGACCTGCTCGCGCAGGCGCGAATCCATGAATGAAGCGGCAAGCACCCGGTCGCGCGCGGCATTGATGCGCCGCAAAACCGAGGGCGAGCGCTGCAATCCATCCTCAAGCGCCGCGCGGGCCAGCAACCGCTGTTCAACATAGGATTCAACAAGACCGCGCCGGAAGGCGATATGCGGCGTCAGGATGTCGCCAGCGCGCAAAACCCCGCTGGCGCGCGCCGCCGCGTCAATTTCAGACAGATGCACATAGCGCCCCTCAATCCGGGCGAGGATCGGGTCCTCCTCGTCAAGCGGAGCGCGCAGGACCGATTGGCCGCTATCGTCAATGCGCGGACCTGAGCGCAACTCATCGGCGATCCACAACCCCGCAACAATGAGGAATACGCCCGACGCAGCGCTATAAGCGCGCCCCGTCCGGGTCGGCAGCCACAACAGCAGGCTGCGAAACGCCCCGGCGCCGACCAGCCCGGCATAGGCGAGCCCGTTTATGGCCTTGCGCAAGATCAGCTTGGTCGCCCGCCAAAGCGCGGAATCCAGCGCCGCCGCCAGCCGCCAGGTAGTCAGCCACAGCTTGGCAAGGGCGCGCAGCAACATCATCGCCGCGCTTGCTAGTGCACGCGCAGCGGCGCCGAGGGGCTTTGGCGCATTCGCCTGGTTAAAATCTCTGCCGTCTGGGGTCTGCATCGGTCTCTAACGTGATCTTTGGCTTCGTTGACAGGGCATGGCGCGCTTACTATCTGTCCCGCAACCCCTTGTCTCTATTTTCAATCTGGCCGATGGAGGGGTGTGCTCGCACCACTGTGACACAAGGGTCCAGCGACCTGCTTCATCGGTTCTTAAAGGCCTTTCACTCATGGCGTTGCTCGCAATCGCGCAAAAAATCTTCGGGTCATCCAATGATCGCCGCCTTAAGCCTTTATGGCGCCGGGTTGAGGCGATCAATGCGCTTGAGGACGGGCTCTCCAAGCTCACTGATGATGGACTAATCGAACAAACAAAAACGTTAAAACAGCGCCATAAAGACGGTGAAAGCCTCGATAATCTGCTGGAGGAGGCGTTTGCGACCGTACGCGAGGCGGCAAAACGCGCCCTCGGCCAGCGCCATTACGACGTTCAGCTGGTCGGCGGGATGGTCCTCCACCAGGGCGATATCGCCGAAATGAAGACCGGCGAGGGCAAAACCCTGGTCGCGACGCTGCCGGTTTTCCTCAACGCACTCGCCGGGCGCGGCGTCCATGTGGTCACCGTTAACGATGACCTCGCCAGCCGCGATGCGGAATGGATGGGCCGGGTATATGAACAGCTCGGCATGAAAGTCGGCTGTGTCGTCCACGGCATAGACGACAATGAGCGCCGCGAGGCCTATGCCGCCGACATTACCTACGGCACCAACAATGAATTCGGCTTCGACTATCTGCGCGACAATATGAAGGCGTCGCTCGAGGAGATGGTCCAGCGCGGCCATCATTATGCGATTGTCGACGAGGTTGATTCGATCCTGATCGACGAGGCGAGAACGCCGCTGATCATCTCCGGCCCGACCGACGACAAGTCGGAACTCTACATGACCATCGACGGCTTTATGCCGCAGCTTGTAGACGACGAGGACTATGAAATTGACGAAAAGGCGCGCTCCGTCACTCTCACCGAAGACGGCAATGAGAAAATCGAGCAGCTATTGTCGGAAGCGGGCATGCTGGAAGGCGACAGTCTATATGACTCGGCCAACATCTCCCTCGTCCACCACGTCAATCAGGCGCTGAAGGCGCACAAGATTTTCCAGCGCGACAAGGACTACATCGTGCGCGGCGACAAGGTCGTCATTATCGACGAGTTTACCGGCCGGATGATGGAAGGCCGGCGATGGTCAGACGGGCTGCACCAGGCGGTCGAGGCCAAAGAAAAGGCGCAGATCCAGCCGGAAAACCAGACGCTCGCCTCAATCACATTTCAGAATTATTTCCGGCTCTACGAAAAACTAGCCGGCATGACCGGTACGGCGCTGACTGAAGAGTCGGAATTTGCCGACATCTATAAACTCAACGTCTTTGAAGTTCCGACCAATAAGCCGATCGACCGCGAAGACATGGACGACGAGCTTTACATGACGGCGGCGGAAAAAAACAAATCCATCGTGTTGCAGATCGCCGATTGTTACAGGCGCGGGCAACCGGTGCTGGCGGGCACGGTCTCCATCGAGAAATCTGAATCGCTCTCAGGTCTTTTGAGCGACAAGAAATATTTCAAAGAGCTGGCCACAACATTGCGCGAGCGCGCATCGGAATTAAAAGACAAAGAAGTCGACCTTAAAAAAGAGCTGGAAGATCACGCCAAACATATTGCCGAGCTTGCGCAATCAAAAACGCCGATCCCCCACAATGTCCTCAATGCGCGCTATCACGAGCAGGAAGCCGATATTGTCGCCAAAGGCGGCATACCGGGCGTGGTGACCATCGCCACCAATATGGCCGGGCGCGGCACCGACATTCAACTCGGCGGCTCGGTTGATAAAGAAATTCTCGATCACCTCAAAGAAGGCGACGACGAAGAAACTATCAAGCGCAAACGTGCTGAGATTGAAGCCAGGGTCGAGGAAGCCAAGCAAAAAGCCATCGACGCCGGCGGTCTTTTTGTTCTCGCGACCGAGCGCCATGAAAGCCGAAGGATCGACAACCAGCTGCGCGGTCGTTCCGGTCGCCAGGGCGACCCCGGCACCACCAAGTTTTTCCTGTCGCTTGAAGACGACCTCATGCGTATCTTCGGCGGCGGCATGGAGAAAATGCTCAAGCGCTTTGGCATTCAGCCGGATGAATCAATTGAGCACCCGTGGTTCACCAAGGCGGTCGAGACGGCGCAGAAAAAAGTCGAGCAACGCAACTTCGACATGCGCAAAAACGTCCTCAAATTTGACGATGTCATTAACGACCAACGCAAGGCGATCTTTGAACAGCGCATCGAATTTATGTCCGCCGCATCGGTTGAAGACATTATCAGTGATATGCGCGCGCAGCTCATCGAAGATCTTGTCGCAACACACATTCCGGCGAAGTCCTATGCGGAACGCTGGGATGTTGGCGGCCTCAATGAAGAATTGAAAGCCATCTTCGGGCGTGATTTTTCAGTTGATAAATGGGCCAAGGAAGAAGGCGTCGATGATGCTGAAATCATCGAGCGGCTGATTAAAGAAGTCGATGCACAATATACATCCCACACCGCTGCGATGAAAAACACCGCCCAGGAGATGGGCGATGCTGACCCGGAGAGCTTCGTTCGTAATATTGAAAAACGCATTCTCCTGTTAAACCTCGACACCAACTGGCGCGAACATTTGCAAACGCTCGATCATTTGCGCTCGGTGATCTGGTTGCGCGGTCATGGCCAGCGCGACCCTGTCAATGAATTCAAGACCGAAGCGTTTTCACTTTTCGAGGCGTTGATAGATGGCTTGCGCCGCGACGTGACGCGGATGTTGATGAATGTGAAGATCCGCGGCCCCGAACAATCTGTGCCGCAGCGCCCGGATATTCCGATGACGGAAACCCATGCCGATCCGCTTACCGGGCAAAATGAAATGGCGCCTGAAGAAGCTGCACGTCGGCGTCTGCACGGCGAATCCGCCGGCATCGGCACCTTGACCGGACGCAGCCGCGCCGCACAAGTCGATCCCGCCAATCCAGATACCTGGGGCCGCGTACCGCGCAACGCCCCCTGCCCCTGCGGTTCGGGTAAAAAATTCAAACAGTGCCACGGATCTTTATAAGCGCCTTTTATTGCTGCGCCGATTGATTGACTTCGCTTCATAGCGCGATCAGCCTGCGGCCATGCAGCAGCAGGATCGACCGATGGCGAAATACATCCTCTATGGCGGCCAGCTTTCCTATTTTACCGGCAAGGCGCGGGCTTATCTCAACTGGAAAGGCGTCGATTACGAAGAGCGTCTGGCGACACGCGATATTTACGCCTCCACCATCATACCGCGCATCGGCTATCCGATGATCCCGCTATTGATCACCCCCGATGACGAAGCGATCCAGGATACGACCGAGATTATCGATTATTTCGAAGCCCGGGAGCCGGCATCGTCTGTTATTCCTACCGGGGCGAAGCAACGACTGGCGGCGCATCTGCTTGAGCTGTTCGGCGATGAATGGCTGGTGATCCCGGCGATGCATTATCGCTGGGCCCATAATCGCGACTTCGCCTATAGTGAGTTCGGCAAAATCACCGCCCCGGAGCTTGTCGGCGACGCACAATTTGAGGCCGGCAAAAAAGCCGCCGAAAAATTCCAGGGCGTGGTCGCTGTTCTGGGCGCAACGCCGGAAATGGCCCCGGCGATTGAGGAATCCTATGAAGCGCTGCTCGATGAGTTGAACGCGCATTTTTCCGTCCACCCCTATCTGTTTGGGTCGCGACCATCGATCGGCGATTTCGGTCTGGTCGGCCCGCTTTATGCGCATCTCTATCGCGATCCCGCATCGGGTGATCTGATGAAGTCGCGCGCGCCGGAAGTTGCGAAATGGGTGGAGCGTATGCAGTCGCCGCCAGAACCAAAGGGCGGCGCATTCCTCGCCAATGATGAAATTCCTGAAACATTGCTGCCGGTGCTGCGCCGGATGATGCGCGAGCAAGGCCCTTGCCTTGTCAATCTTGTCGAACAACTCTCCGCCTGGAAGCAGGCAAATCCGGGCACGGACATTCCCCGCATGATCGGCATGCAGCCCTTTACGGTCGAAGGCAAAACCGCCCAGCGTATCGTCCTGCCGTATACGCAATGGATGTTGCAACACGCGACGGACTATTTTGCTTCGCTTGAGGGAGATGCGCGCGACGCGGTTGTCGGTCTTCTTGAATCCATCGGCGGCGAGTGGCTGACCGATCTCGACATCCCCGCGCCCGTCAAACGGGAAAACCACAAGCTGGTTTGGGCGTAAGGCAGCGATAATCTATTGGCAGGCGCCAAAACGGCGGGCGACCAAAAATTAGCGCTGCAAAACTAGCTTATTCGCACAATCAGAACACGAATCGATTCTTCGATTTTACAACCCCAGGAGGGTAGTTGGGCATAAAACCTATATTTGGTGAAAAGTTATCCTCACGGCTTTGGGCGGCCTTACTATGCGTTCAGTCAAGTTGAGGAGGCCTGTTTTGAGGTCAGGAATAAAACATATCAGATGCCCGCGGCGCGCTGATTTAGTCTACCCCGCTCTCGCCGCCGAGAATCTCGCGCACCCATGCGGGTACAATCTTCGTCGCCGGACCATAACGGCTATCGGTGAAGAGATGTGCGTTTTCGGAGGGCTCAAGATTAAGCTCCATCGCCGACGCGCCAGCGTTGCGCGCGTCAGACACGAACCCGGCGGCGGGATAGACCGAGCCCGACGTACCGATCGACACGAACAGATCCGCCGACATTATCGCGTCCATCGCCTCATCCATAAAGCGCGGCATCTCTCCGAACCACACCACATAGGGACGCAAAGCGCCGGGCCGTTCGCAAACCGAGCACGCGGTTTCAGTGCTGAGGTCCTCGCCGCATGCGGCGCATTGCGATTTGGAAAGTTCACCATGCATGTGCAGAAGGTTGCGCGAGCCCGCCCGCTCGTGAAGGTCGTCAACATTCTGGGTAATGAGCGTCATGGCGCCGCCACGCGCGACAACACCGACCTCCAATTCGCCAAGCGCAAGATGCGCCTCGTTCGGCGCTGCCGACGACAGCCCGCGCCGGCGGTCATTGTAGAACCGATGCACCAGCTCGGGATCGGCGGCGAAACCTTCCGGCGTCGCCACCTCCCGATAATCATATTTCGCCCAGACGCCGCCCGTATCGCGGAAAGTCGCAACACCGGATTCCGCCGATATGCCGGACCCGGTCAGAATGACAATGTTCTTTGGCGAAACCAAAGCATAACCCTATTGCGGCGCCGCCAGAAAGTCGCGTTTGCCGAGATCAACACCGATATGACGAAGGATAAGGTAGGTTGCCGTCACATGGAAATAGAGATTGGGGATGACAAAGTTCTGAACGAAAACTGCGCGTTTAAAGGTCTGTTCCTCAGGCCCGACAGGAACTGTAATATCGCCATCAGGATCAGCATTGATCGCATCATCGGACAATTCACTAATGAACCCGCGCGATTTTTTAATATGTGCATGAAGGCTCTCAAATGTATCGCCAATCTCACCCAAGCTGGGAACCTCTACGCCAGCAAGACGGGACAATGTGCGCGCCGGGACTTCTGTCGCAATTTGAACTTGGGTTTTCATAGGAAGCATATCCGGCGCCAGGCGCCAATTCAGTATGACAGCTTCATCAACGCCTTTTGTTTTGGCGAAGGCCGCGCCTTTTTTTAATACGCCATCAAGGCCCGTAAACATCTGGTCGATAGCGACACGAGTAACATTAGAAAGTGTAACAGACATGTAAGAATTCCTCAAAAAAAACGCCGCAATCAGGCGCTGCCTCTATATTAGACGTGTGGCTCCAGTTACAACAGACAGCCCTAAGAATGGGACGCGATTTCGATGACAAAAAACATTCTGTTCGTCTGCCTTGGCAATATTTGCCGATCTCCAGCGGCCGAAGGCGTGTTACGGGCAAAGTCCCGCGAGCGCGGTATGAAGGTTTTCATTGAATCCGCCGGCACCGGCGCCTGGCATGTGGGAGACCCGCCCGATCCGCGGATGATCAAGGCGGCGGGCAAGCGCGGTTATGACCTGAGCTATCAACGCGCGCGAAAAGTCGCTCTCACTGACTTTCGTGAGTTTGATTATCTCCTGGCCATGGATCTGGCCAACCACACCGATCTTTTAGAGCTCGCGCCGCCGAACCGGACCGCAGATATCCGGCTGTTCCTGGATTTTGCCGATTGCGAAACGCGCGAGACGCCGGACCCCTATTATGGCGGCGACGGCGGCTTCGAGCGGGTGCTTGATCTGATTGAATTGGGGGCGACGGGGTTTTTAGATCATTTGGAAGACGAGAGTGAATAGCTCGCCTCGATCTCGTAATGGCTTACGGCGGCGCCCAGCTGCGATGAAAAAAGGTGGAATTCCTGCACGCAAAAAGGCGCGGTTGAGAATAACTCGTTTGCGGCGCAATATTGCAAGACGTCGTCGCGCCGCGCGCCTGTTAAATAAGCGAGCGTCACATGCGGTGTGAATTTGCGGGCATCAAGGTCAAACCCGGCGCGGCGCAATACCGTCTCCACTTTGCTTTGCAGATGCGCAAGGCCAGGCTCGTTTTTTACGCCCGCCCACACAGCTCGTGGCTTGCGCTCGCCAAACGATCCGGTCCCGGCAAGCGCCAGGTCAAACGCCGGCGCTTCAACCTGGCTGAGCGCATCAATTGCGTCGTTAAATTTGTGCCGATCGGCCTCACCGACAAAAGCCAGCGTAATGTGAAAGTTTTCAATTGGGCGCCAACGCGCGCCATCGACCCCGTTCTGGAGCGTTGACAATGCATCGCGGACCGCATCGGGAATGGAAAGAGCAACGAACAAGCGAGCCATGGCCATGGATAAGTCCGTTTTACCGGCTTTGTCGAACGCCGCCGTTTATGGTAGTGGCCAATGCATAAGAAGCTGTTCTGTTTCGGGTTTGGGTATACCGCTAAAGCCTTTGCCGCCTGCCTCGCCGGCGAGGGCTGGCGCATTATCGGTACAACGCGATCACAGGAAAAAGCCGACGCCATGCGCGCTAGCGGCGTTGCGCCGGTGGTTTGGCGGGGAGACGCGCTCGACAAAGGCGCGCTAGAAGATGTAACGGCGATCCTGATTTCAACGCCGCCGAGCGAGGCCGGCTGCCCCGCTCTTTTATCGGCGCAGGACGCTATCGCCGCTAAGCGCGATAACCTCAAATGGATCGGTTATCTCTCCACTAATGGCGTTTATGGCGACCATGGCGGCGCATGGGTCAATGAGGCCAGCGCACTGAACGGACAATCAGCGCGGGCGCGCCAGCGCATCGCCGGAGAGGAAGCGTGGGAGGAATTTTGCCGGCGTCATAAGTTGCCGCTGACAATTTTTCGCCTGCCCGGCATTTATGGTCCCGGCCGTTCAGTGCTCGATACGGTGCGCGCCGGCATGGCAAAGCGCATCAACAAACAAGGCCAGGTCTTCAACCGCATGCATATTGACGATATCGCCGCCAACCTTGCCTCAAGTCTTGCCTCAAGTCTTGCCGCAAGCCTTTGCACGCCGGCAGACCATGGCGTCTATAATTTCGCCGATGACGAGCCCGCGCCGCCGCAAGATGTTGTCGCCTATGCCTGCCAGTTGCTGGGCGCGGAGCCCCCGCCGCTGATAGCGATTGAAGACGCGGCGCTGTCAGACATGGCGATGAGTTTTTATACGGACAATAAACGGGTTTCAAACCAGCGCATGAAAAGCGCCCTCGGGATGGTGCTGAAATACCCAACCTACCGCGAGGGGCTAAGCGCTATATTGAAGGAAGAAGCGCCGTGTCCTTAAGAATCGTCAGACCCGTCGCCAGATTCTTCTTCCAGCGCATCATCGTTCCACTCATATATGCGTTGGATAAAGCAGCGATTGGTAAAACCGCCACCGCTTTCAACCAGAATATAATCGCCGCGACGAATACAGCCGCCCGCCGGTCGGGTCTCAATGCCGATCGTTTGGGCGAATTTGAAGTCGTTCGCACGACAACTGCCGCTGACCTCGACAAGGAACCAGTGATTGACGCCCTTCTCCAAGAGCACCGCATCGCCATGACCGTCAACGGTCTTCCAGCCATAGATGCTGCGACCAAAACAAATGCGGTCGACTTCTGGCCCGAGGCGCGGGTCAGCCCCAGAATCTTCCGCAGTATCTTCCACTTCCGCAGACGTTTCTTCCGTTTGACCGCCTTCGGCCGCGATCGCACCCGAACTAAACAGCGCCGCCGAGCCCAGACAGATCAAGATTTCACGAACCTTCATTGGTTGCTCCCAGTTTATCGCCATGCTCCCTGCCCGATGAAACGACCGGCAGATGCGCCCGGCCCAACCTATAGCCAAAAACAAGGCCAAACGGCGCCGAAAGATCACATAAAGAAATCTTTATATGTCCCTTGGCAGAGGGCTACGTCACTGATATACGCCGCCCCAACAGATAGCCGGAAGTGGCGGAATTGAAGGATTTCAGCATGTCAGCGAATAACAATAATTACGTCGTCAAGGATATTGGCCTGGCCGATTGGGGCCGCCGAGAGATTGAAATTGCCGAAACGGAAATGCCCGGCCTGATGGCCACAAGGGAAGAGTATGCCGCCGAGCAGCCGCTGAAAGGCGCGCGCATTGCCGGCTCGCTTCACATGACCATCCAGACCGCCGTGCTGATTGAAACCCTTCAAGCGCTCGGCGCCGATGTCCGCTGGGCGTCCTGCAACATTTATTCAACCCAGGACCACGCCGCCGCTGCGATTGCCGCGACCGGCACGCCGGTCTTTGCCTTCAAGGGCGAGACACTGGTGGAATACTGGGATCTTGCCGACAAGATTTTTGAATGGCCCGATGGCGAGACCGCCAACATGATCCTCGATGATGGCGGCGATGCGACGATGCTGATCCTGCTTGGCGCCGAAGCAGAGACCAACCCGTCGGTCCTCGACAAACCCGAAAATGAAGAAGAAGAGGCGTTTTATGCGACCATCAAACGTCGGCTTGCGCGCGACCCGAACTGGTATTCAAAGGTAAGAGCCAACCTCAAAGGCGTTACCGAAGAAACCACCACCGGCGTGTTGCGGCTTTACCAGCGCCAAAAAGACGGCTCGCTTCCGTTCCCGGCAATCAATGTCAACGATTCCGTCACCAAGTCGAAATTCGACAACAAATATGGTTGCCGGGAATCGCTGGTGGACGGTATTCGTCGCGGTACGGATGTTATGATGGCGGGGAAATTGGCGCTTATCGGCGGCTATGGCGATGTCGGCAAAGGCTCGGCCGCATCACTCGACGGCGCTGGCGCGCGGGTGATGGTCGCCGAGGTCGATCCGATCTGCGCGCTTCAGGCGGCGATGGACGGATTTGAAGTGGTCACCATGGAAGAAGGCTGCAAACGCGCCGACATTGTGGTTACCGCGACCGGCAACAAAGACGTCCTTACTGTTGATCACATGCGGTTGCTGAAAGACATGGCGATCGTCGGCAATATCGGCCATTTCGACAATGAGATTCAGGTCGATGGCCTGAAGAATTTCAAATGGGCCAACGTTAAAGACCAGGTCGATATGATCACCTTCCCCGATGGCAAGCGCATATTGCTGCTGTCGCAGGGGCGCCTTCTCAATCTTGGCAATGCGACCGGCCATCCGAGCTTTGTGATGTCAGCGTCGTTTACCAACCAGACGCTGGCGCAGATCGAGCTGTGGGCGAAGGGTGATCAGTACAAGAATGAAGTCTACGTTTTGCCAAAACATCTTGATGAGAAAGTTGCGTCGCTTCACCTTGCCAAAGTCGGCGCGCAGCTCAGCAAATTAACCCAGGAACAAGCCGACTATATCGGCGTGTCGGTAGATGGCCCGTTCAAAAACGATCAATACCGGTACTAACAGCTGCGCCGCAGGGCGCTAAAACACTCGGTAAACGTAACAAAGGCAATGCAGGATTTGCATTGCCTTTGTTTTTGGGCTAACGTGTTACTTGTGTAGCATACGTATGCAAACTACGCATATGACCAAGCCGTACAGGCAATCTTGCGTTGCTTTGGGGGTGCTTGTGCGCCGCAGAAAACCCTGTCTGCGGATCATTACGCAAAGGAGCATATCAGTGATTTTTTTCAGATGGATCGTCGGCCTACCCTTCGCCGCCCTCATCACGGCCGGCCTGTTCACGCTCATGGCGGCGCTGATAGACCGCCCGTCCGTTGATCTAGTGGAGCCGCAAGAGAACGCCAAAATTCAAATCCTCGCGCAAAAGCGCCCGCCGCTGAAGCCGCTGCCGACAAAACCAAATGACCTGGTCAAAGACCCGCCCGAGACCATCATTCCTTCAGCTCCACCCCAAGGAAAACCCAAAGGGGTCCGGGTAGGACCGCCCCAAAAAACCAATCCCGTAGACCTTACAAGAGACCGCGGCCGGATCGATACGCCGGTGATCAAACACGCACCGCCATACCCCGAAGCGTGCCGCGGCCGCGCCGCTGAAGGGGGCGTGCTAGTCCAGTTCGACGTCACGCCAGAAGGCAGTGTCGTCAACATCAAGATCCTTGAAACTGCCGATTCGTGCTTTAATCGGACCGTCCGCAAAACCGTTTCGAAATGGAAATATCCCCCAGCCTATCGCAATGGCCGCCCGATTACCCGCTACGGCGTCATTGAGCGGTTTACCTTCCAACTAACCGATTGAAATCCGGCCGTTCCCTGGCGGCCAAACCTGTTGAAAAATTCAGTTGAAGGGCGGTGAATTTCCATAGAATAACCCTAGCGGGCTACCGCAAACACAGTACATATTGCGTAATTGCGCGCGGCACGCACAAAATGTTGTTTAAGCTGTGTATTTTGTGCTCGCCGCGCTGGCCAGGGTTTGTCGGAATGCGCCGAAAGAAAAGACTTTTTTGGGTTACCTCCCTGGCGACATGTGCGCCGGCGGCCTTGATGGCTCAGGATGGCGCGGTTGACACAGCCGCCGCCGGCATAGACCCGCTGATTATCGCCGGCGCGGGGGCCGTCGCGCTCACGGTCGCCTCAATTTTGTGGGCGTTCAGGGTTTCCGCAGCCACCCGGCACCAAGCTTTGCGCTGGTCCAACAAACTGGCGGAAATGGAGGCCCGGCTTGAAAAAGCCGACGCGGTGCTATCCGCCCACCCCGGTCTCGTCCTGGTTTGGGAAGACGACAATAATGCAGTCAAGGAAGGTTGGGGCGAGCCAAAAATCCTCGGCGGGCCGGCGGCGCTCGCATCGCTTTTGTCCTTTTCCAACACCGATCAAGACCCCTCTGCTCTGCCGGTCGACCAGCTTTTAAACTCCCTCGGCGATTTGCGGATCGAAGATGAGAGTGAAAATGAGCCTCAATCCTTGCGTGAGAAGGTCCATGATTTGCGCGCGCACGGGGTGGCCTTCTCCGGTGCTGTTGTCACTTCGGACGGCCGGTCGATAGAACTTGACGGCCGCGTCGCCGGTGGTCAGGTGGCGTTGTGGCTGACCGATCCTGCCGTGCGGATGGTTGAGGACGGCGCCATTATCGGCGCCTTCCGCGAACGCGCCACCGACCTTCACGGCTCTCATGCATTGCTGGAGCGCTCACCCCTGCCCGCCTGGCGCCGCAATGGCGACCTGGCGCTTGTCTGGGTCAACCGCGCCTATGTCGAAGCCGTCGAGGCGACGTCGGCCGCAGAAGTTATCCGCCAGCAAATCGAACTTGATCCATCGATCAAGAACGTCGCCGGCAACGCCGCAGTGGAGCGCAAGGCGACGGAAGGGCGCATCATTATCAATTCTCGCGGCGAACGCCGCGTCTTGCGCGTGATTGAATCGCCGCTACATGGATCCGGCGATGCAGCGCTTGGCGGTTTTGCGATCGACGCCACAGAGCTCGACAAAACCAAAGCTGATTTGCGCCAGCATATTGAAGCTAATCAGCGCACGCTCGACCAGATACAAACAGCGGTCGCAATCTTCGGCGCCAGCCAAAATCTCATCTACCATAACCGAGCCTTCCAGGAGCTATGGGATATTGATGACGCGGCATTGAGCGGGCGCACCTATCACGGAGAAATTCTCGACCAGCTCCGATTCGACGGAAAATTGCCCGAGCCGGCGGACTATGACCAATGGAAAGCACAACAGCTTGCGCTTTACACGGAAGAAGTTGGCCCGCCCGGATCGGAACGCGACGCCGATGCGCCCGACGAAATCTGGCACCTGCCCGACGGACGCACGATAAGGCTGGCCAAACAGCGCCACCCGCTTGGCGGCATCATGGCGGCGTTCGAAGATATTACCGAAAAAGTCTCCCTTGAAGCGCAATACAACACCCAGATCAGCGTCCAAAAAGCGACATTGAACAATCTGACCGAAGCGGTGGCGGTGTTTGGCGCCGACGGCTCGCTAAGGCTCTATAACAAAGCCTTCCGGCAACTGTGGCGGCTCAACGCCAAGGCCCTCGATAAGAAACCACATGTCGATGCGATCGCGTCGAGCTTTATCGCCAAGGCGCTTGACGGTGACGAAAAGCTGGCGTTGATCCGGCGCGCCGTCACCTCAAAACTGCCGGAAGATCGCAAACCCGTATCCGGCGTAGAAGTTTCCCTGCGCGACGGGCGCACCATCGCCTTTGGAACAGAGCCACTGCCCGATGGCGCAACCCTCGCCCATTTCCTCAACATTACCGATTCCAAAGAGCGCGAGAAGGAACTCAAAGAGCGCAACGCCATTCTTGAAAACGCCGACCGGCTGAAATCAAAATTTGTTGACCATGTCTCCTACCAACTGCGCACGCCGCTTTCGACAATCATTGGGTTTTCGGAGATGCTCGACGGCCAGATGTTCGGAGTTTTGAACGACCGGCAAAAAGACTATGTCGCCAGCGTTTTGTCTGCATCCTATCATTTGCGCGACCTCATCAACGACGTCATCGACCTTGCCGCCATCGACGCTGGCAAGCTTGAGCTCGACCGGCGCGAAACCGATATTCGCGCCCTGTTGGAAAATGCTGCGACCTTTGCCGCGCTAAAAGCAGAAGACACGCAGATAGCGCTCACCGTCGATTGCCCGAAAAATATTGGCGCCGCCAATATCGACGAGCGGCGTATCAAGCAGGTGCTGTTCAACCTGTTGTCCAACGCATTCGCCTATACAGGCGCCGCCGGCGGCGTGACGCTGGGCGCCAGCCGTAGCGACGGTGTAGTCAAGTTATGGGTTGAAGACACCGGACGCGGGATATCGCCCGAAGACGGCGCCAAAGTTTTCGACGCATTTGTCAGCCGCGGCCCGAGCGCCGGGGCGGGGCTTGGGCTTTCTCTGGTGGAGCGCTTTGTCAGCCTGCATGGCGGTTGGACCCGAATGGACTCCGAGGAGGGCGAAGGCGCCAGGGTCACCTGTTACCTACCGGAAGCAGCGCCACAGCAGGCCGCCGCCACCCCGCCAACCGAGACGACAAAAAAACCGCCGCGCCCCAAAAAGCCGGCGGCTAAGAAGGCGACAAAAGCCAAAACCCCCAGAAAACGGCGCGCCAAGGCCACGGCGCCTCGGGCGGCGGAATAGCTTTCATTACTAAACCCTCATGCGCATTGTCTATTTGACGCCGCCTCTTTTGCGCCGTCATTTTCTTGTCTAAGCTTGAGGCATGAGCATCACCGCCACTCTTCTAGCGCTTGTCACAGCCGCCTTAGCCCCGTCGAGCCAGCGCTATCAAGATTGCATCTCCCTGGTTGAAGCCGATATCGACCGCGGTAGAGCCGCCGCACAGCAATG
This sequence comes from Hyphococcus sp., assembly GCA_021776415.1. Classification (GTDB taxonomy): domain Bacteria; phylum Pseudomonadota; class Alphaproteobacteria; order Caulobacterales; family Parvularculaceae; genus Hyphococcus. Next base: position 61,712 of record JAJFFY010000024.1, on the reverse strand, counting down.
GACTGACGAAGGCGGCGGCGCCAACGCACAGCATTGTCTGGCGCTTGCCGATATCGCGGCGGGTTTCGCCAAGCTCGGCGCGGCCCGGCTTGAACAGATTGCGCAGCGCAAAGACGCCGGCGATGATTTTATTCGCGCGCGCCTGCTCTCACAGGCGGCCAGTGCATGGCTTGAAGCCGGCGAGACAGATTTGGCGCAAGCGGCAATCAACGCCGCATTTGAACTGGCGCCGGGCGCTGGCGAGCTCTATCTCACCGCTGTAAAAGTCTACGCCGCCCAAGAAAAATGGCTGCAGGTCGTCGCCTCCGTGCGGTCCGCGAGCCAATCAGGGTTTGTTTCAGCAGACACCTATGTGTTGAGCGGGCGCGCCCATATCGCGCTTGGCGACTATGTCGCCGCAGCCGCCGACGTCGTAGAGGCGCTAACGCTTGAGCCCACCAATATTGACGCGCTGGTGCTGCGCGGCGAGATCCAGCAGACCGGCATCGCCATAGACGTTTACTATGACGATCCCCCTGCAAAAGATGGCCCCAGGAAATAAGCTGTAGTCACGACAGTGTGAAGTCGCGTGGGCGGACATTCCCCTAAACAACGACTATCCTTCGGCCAGACGAGGGTTTTGTTTGAGTATTCTCTGAACAGTTCTCGACACAGGTTCAGGCGAGATGTCTTAGGTCCCCCTTCTCATTTCGTCTGGCGCGCTGGAAATAGCGCGTGGGACCGCCGATCTCGCCCGCAGCTTGTCGGCGGTCCCAATTTTTCCTTATCGACATTCAAAAGAAATCAGCTCAAAGGCGCCGTTAACGATTGGTTAACGATTGAGACGTCCCATCAACTCTTGAAGCTGAAGATGAGACCCCAGACTATGGCGCATGCAATGATGGAAGTTAAAGATGTCCGGGCCCTACAGCGCCTTGCGGCGGAATCATCGCGCTCATTTAAGCCTCGGCCGCCCAAAACCCGTTCCCGCGCCGCCTTGCTGGAAATGATCGACCTGCTCTCCCGGTGGAGCGCCGCCGGCCTCGCGCTTATTGCCGGCATCGCCGTTTATCTAGCCATTATTGCCGGGCGCGGTTTCCCCGCGCGCGCCACAGCGTGGATAGCCCTGTTGGTCTGCTCGGTTTGGGTGTGCCGTCGCATGCGTGCGCAATTTCGCTCAGGCGCCGCCATCGCCGCGCGCCCGTTCCGTTGGCGCGCCTCCTATACATCGTGCCTCAGCGTCCTCGGCGTTATTTTTGCCAGCGCCCCGATATTGCTTACGCCGCAAGAAGCGCCAGGCCTGATTAGCCTTCAGGTGGTTGTACTGGTCATGCTTGGCGGTTTTGGCGCAGCGTTGTTTCACGCCGCACACCCAACCAGCGCCGCCGCCTTTGCAGTTCCGGGCGCCCTGCTGCCAATCCTGGCAGCCATTCGCGGCGGAGATATGATTTTGACGTCGGCCTTGGCGGCGACATCTGTGGCCGGATTATTGGTGGTATTCACGCTTTCCAGGACAATTGCCCGCAATGCCGGCCGGCGTAACCCGCGCACGCGGTTTGTGCGCCGCGAGATAGAGCCCACTGGCCGTTATGTTGAAAACGCCCCGACGCAAGCGACATCGAAGAAGGCAATTTAGCCGGCTTTTTGTGACATTGTTCGCATAGTCAAATTTCTCTGCGGTGCAGCCTCAAATCGTTAGACTTTCCCAAACTCTTCACGTTATGACGACATGCATGCATGCCATCACGGTGGACGAGGAAAGATCATGCCAGAAGGCTTCCTGACCGATATTGACCATGAGATTCTTCAAAAGGTCATCGACCGCGCGAAAAAGACCAAAACCGGCGATTTCAGCGAAGACGGGGAACTCACCAAAGCTTTCGCGAGTTATGTCGACCAGCTGGTTTGTTACGCCACCGGCGAAGACACAATCTGGTCGAAGCCGGAGGCGCTGTTAACGCGCGCCGACGCAAGCTGGGCGCTCGCGGCGACGCGCAAGCCTGAGGGCGATAACGTCTCACTACGAATTGAGGATGGAAAAGGCTGGGGCGGCAGGCGACTGGTTTTGGATATCGTCACCGATGATAAACCGTTCCTGGTCGATTCCATTTCGGCGGCGCTGTCGGAAGCCGGCAAGCCTCTTTCATTCTTTTCCAATGCCGTTATCGACATCACCCGCGACAGTGAGGGCGCGCGTATATGCGGCGATGCTGGCGGTAAAGGGCAGACCGTGCGCGAGTCGATGATCCATGCGGAAATGGATCCGCCCGTTGGCGAAAGTGAAATAGACGCACTGCGTGAAGACATTCAATGCGTCCTTGACGATGTTGCAATTGCCGTTGCTGATTGGGAGCCAATGCGTGCTCAACTTGCCAGTTGTATCGCGCAGTTTGAAAAATTGCGGCTTCCGGGCGTAAAAAAAGACGATCAAAAAGAGGCGATCGAATTCCTGAAATGGCTTTGGGACAACCGCTTTGCCTTTCTTGGCGTGCGCCGGTTTAATAGTACGGCCTTGGGCGACGATCTCACTCTTGTTCATGACCCATCTCAAGATTTGGGAATTTTGAAGGACCCGACGCGCGCTATTTTGAGATCGACTTTCCTGCCATCAGGCGAACTTTCTCCGCCAGCTGAGGCTTTCTTAAAATCGAACGAGCCGCTGATTGTTGCGAAGTCAAATACAAAATCCTTCGTTCACCGGCGCGTTCAAATGGATTATGTTGGCGTAAAGACCTATTCGCTGGACGGCAGCGTAACTGGTGAACAATGGTTTATCGGCCTGTTTACAGCAGATGCCTACAATCGCCCAGCAACCGACATTCCCCTGATCCGCGCCAAGGTGCAGGCTGTCCTTGATACAATTGCATTTCATCCCGGCGGCCATAACGAAAAAGCCCTGGTCAATATCTTAGAAACCTACCCGCGCAACGAGTTGTTTCAGATCGATATCGACGCGCTTCGTGAAATCAGCCTTGGCATCCTCAGGCTTTTCAAAAGGCCGCGCGCCAAACTCTTCTTGCGCCGGGACAGGTTTGACCGGTTCATTTCAGCGCTGGTCTTCATTCCACGAGACCGCTTCAACTCCGACACCCGTGAAGCCATTGGTGAGTTACTGGCGAATACGTATGGCGGGCGCATTATGAGCTATGCACCGTTTTTTGGCGACGCCGCGCTGGTGCGAGTGCATTATATCATCAGTATTGGCCCGGGTGCGCCGGAAGGCCCGGGCGTTGGCGAACTGACACAACAGATTCGCGAAATTTGCCGTGACTGGAACGATGACCTGCTTGAGGCGATGCGGTCTGCACATGATGGAGCAGCGCCGGCAACGCTATATCAGAAATACGAAAAAGCCTTTGGCGCTGGCTACAAGGAACGCTCAAACTTAAGCGAGACGCTGCAAGACATCGCCTGCCTGGAAGCGCTCGACGAGCAGCCAAATGTCCTGCGCGCTTTCCACTTTGAAGATGACGCCAGCGACATTGTACGGCTCAAAATATACCGCCGCGGCGGGCCGCTGCCGCTCTCGAAGCTGATCCCGACAATCGAAAATCTTGGCCTCAACGTTATTCAGGAGGCCGGTTATCGGGTCGCGGCGAATGTAGATGGCGATAACGGCGATATGTGGATCCATGATTTCCACACAGAACAGCACAAAAACCAACCGATTGACCTTACCGAGGTTAAACAAGCGTTCGAAGATACGATGCTGGCCGTGCTCGAAGGGCGCACCGAAGACGACCGTTTCAATGCGCTTGTTCTGACCGCCGGAATCAACTGGCGTGAAGCATGGATTTTGCGCGCCGCAGCCAAGCATCATGTGCAATCGGGCTTTGCTTATTCGCAGGCCTATATGGAAGAAGCGCTTTCCAATAACCCGGCAATCGCCCGAGACTTGGTCGCCGCTTTCCACACACGGTTTAACCCCGCAGGCGCGCGTGACGCCGACAAGCGCGCACTCGACGCTCAAAAAGCGGACGGCGTGGTTCTCGAGAGCCTCAATGACGTGAAAAGCCTTGCTGAAGACAGAATCTTCCGGCGGTTTCTCAACCTGTTTTCCGCCATCACGCGAACCAATTACTACCAAACAACCGATGGCCAAAATCCGAAACCTTATATCTCGTTCAAGATTGATAGCCACAAGCTCGATGAACTTCCCGAACCTCGTCCCTATCGCGAAATTTTCGTATCTGGCCCCGCCGTCGACGGCGTGCATTTGCGCTTTGGCGCCGTCGCCCGGGGCGGTCTGCGCTGGTCGGACCGGCGCGAAGATTTTCGCACCGAAGTGCTTGGACTTGTCAAAGCCCAAAAGGTCAAAAACGCGGTCATCGTACCAACTGGATCAAAGGGTGGGTTTTATCCAAAACAACTGCCGCAGGCTGGCGACCGGACGGCAATTTTTAAAGCCGGCCGCGAGGCGTATAAACTATTTATTCGCGGCCTGCTCGACCTGACGGACAATATTGTTCAAGGGAAAATTAAACCGCCGGCCGATACCGTTCTGTGGGATGAGCCTGACCCCTATCTAGTGGTTGCTGCAGATAAAGGCACGGCGCAGTTCTCTGATACCGCCAATGCAATTTCCGGTGAATATAACTTCTGGCTTGGCGACGCATTCGCATCCGGCGGGTCTGTCGGCTACGACCACAAGGTCATGGGCATCACCGCGCGCGGCGCCTGGGAAGCGGTGAAACGACATTTCAGCGAACTCGGCAAGGATATTCAAACCAAACCGTTTACAGCCGCCGGGGTTGGCGACATGTCCGGCGACGTCTTTGGCAATGGAATGTTGTTGTCAAAACAAACAAAGCTGATTGCAGCGTTTGATCACCGCGATATCTTTATCGATCCCGACCCTCACCCGGCAAAATCCTATGCAGAACGCAAACGCCTGTTCGAGTTGCCCCGCAGCTCCTGGCAAGACTATGACGGCAAACTCATTTCCGAAGGCGGCGGCGTCTTTTCGCGATCGGCAAAATCAATTTCACTGACACCGGAGATAAAAACCTTGCTCGGCGTTAAGGCCGCAAAACTGACGCCGAACGAATTGATAACCGCTATCCTCAAAGCGCCGGTTGAGCTGTTCTGGCTTGGCGGGATCGGGACTTATTTCAAAGCCGAAGGGGAAGAAAACTGGCGGGTTGGCGACCGGGCTAACGATGCTGTGCGGATAAACGCAAACCAAAGCGGCGCCAAAGTGATCGGCGAAGGCGCCAATCTCGGACTTACCCAACTTGCGCGCATTGAGTTTGCACGCGGCGGCGGGTGCATCAACACCGACGCAATCGACAATTCTGCCGGCGTTGATTCATCAGACCATGAGGTCAATATAAAAATCCTGCTGTCATCGGCGATTGAACAGGGCGAGTTGAAACCGGAGGATCGCAATGATCTGCTGGCCTCAATGACGGATGATGTCGCCGAGCATGTCCTGCAGCACAATTATGAGCAAACCCGCGCCGTGTCGCAGATAGCGGCGACGGCGGCCGCAGATCTCGATATACACGCGCGGCTTATGGCGACCCTTGAACGTACTGATCGGCTCAACCGGGCGCTCGAATATTTACCGTCGCAAGACGACGTCTTTGCACTGCGCCAACAACAGGCCGGACTGACGCGGCCTGAGCTTTCGGTGTTGCTGGCCTATGCAAAGCTTTGGCTTTTTGACGAGCTTGTGGCGTCTAACGCACCTGACGACCCCGCCTATGAAGCCGAGCTGTTTGCGTATTTTCCCGAGGCGCTCCACTGCTTTACAAAACCAATCGCCACCCATCAGCTACGCCGGGAAATTATTGCAACGAGGCTGTCCAACGAGATTGTCAATGCCTGCGGGATAACCTTTGTGCAGCGTGTGGTGGAAACGACCAGCGTTGATTTCGCAGCGGTCGCCCTCGCCTATGAAGCCGCACGACGTATTTACAAGCTTGATAGTTTTGCAGGCGCGATCAATGCATTGGACAATAAAGCGCCGGCAAAAGTGCAAATTGCGCTTTATCTTGAGCTGTCAACGCTGCTGCGCGGACAAGTTTTCCAATTGTTGAGAGCCGACCGGTCGACGGACGAAAACCCTAACCACAGCATCGAAGCCGTTTCGTCAAAATACCAGGCGCCGGTTGCGCAATTCAGAAAAGCGCTGCCGGAAATTTTAACTGCTGAAGCAACGCAGGCGCTGGAAGATCGTATTGAATATTGGGTGCGCGAGGGGGCGCCGAAAGCTGTCGCCCGGCAGGCCGCCGCCCTTCCGGCCATGGAATATGCGCTAGATATTATCGACCTTGCAGAAGAAACCGGATGGTCCAATCCAAGCGCTGGCTGCGTTTACTTCGCCATCGGCCGGTTGTTTGGTTTCGATGCCTTACGTGAAAAAGCCAGAAACGAGCCGCCAGTCGATCACTATGACAACATCGCAATTCGTCAGATTATCGAAGACCTTGCTGTAAAGCAGAGTGCGCTGACAAAATCGATTATTGCATTTACGCATTCCGAACCGAAAACCGCACCGGCCGAATGGGCCCATAAGTTGCTCGCCCAATGGGAAGAAACCTTTGACGCTCCCGCCAGCCAGTTTCACGATGTATCAGCTGAGCTTGATCTTTCTGGGCCAGTCAGCGTCGGCAAATATTCTCTCTTTGCCCGCAAAGTCGATGAGCTGATTGCGCAAACCCAAGCATAAGAATTGCGCTTTAATGTCTGAAATGGCGCAGGCCGGTAAACACCATCGCCAATCCGGCCTCGTCCGCAGCGGCAATGACCTCATCGTCACGCATGGAGCCGCCGGGCTGAATAACGGCCGTCGCGCCAGCTTCGGCGGCGCTTAACAACCCGTCTGCAAATGGAAAGAAGGCGTCCGACGCGACAACCGAGCCTTGCGTCAATGGCTCGGTCGCACCGCAAGCGGCCGCTGCGTCCGCAGCCTTGCGCGCCGCAATCCGGCTAGAATCAAGGCGGCTCATCTGACCGGCGCCAATACCCACCGCCACGCCATCTTTTACGTAGACAATCGCATTTGACTTCACATGTTTCGCAATTCGGAAAGCAAGCAGCATGTCGTCAATTTCCTGATCGGTGGGCATGCGTTTTGTAACGACCTTAAGGTCAGCGCGCGTTGTGCAGACATTGTCCTTCGACTGAACCAGAAGTCCTCCGGCAATCGGCTTCACAGTAAGGCCGCGGGCCTTTACGTCCGGCACGCCGCCGGCAAGAAGCAGGCGCAAGTTTTTCTTTCTCGCAAACACTTCAATCGCATCATCTTCTGCATCCGGCGCTATGACGACTTCGGTAAACACTTCAATTATTTTAGTCGCCAGCGCCCGCGTCAGTGTCTGGTTGACTGCTACAATACCGCCAAAGGCGGAGACCGGATCGCAACGCAGCGCGCTTTCATAGGCCGACAAAAGATCGGGCGCGGTCGCTACCCCGCAAGGATTTGCATGTTTGATGATTGCGACCACCGGCGTTCGCGGATCAAATTCAGCAACCAGCTCATAGGCCGCATCGGTATCGTTGAGATTGTTGTAAGACAGCGCCTTGCCCTGCACCTGGCGCGCGGTCGCAACGCCCGGTCGGCGATCGCCGGTTTTATACAAGGCCGCCGTTTGATGTGGGTTCTCGCCATAGCGCAGCTCATTGGCCAGGCTGCCGCCGACAGAGAAATTGCGCGTATAGACGTCGCCGGTCTGTTCGCGAAACCACGCCGCGATGGCGCTGTCATACGCGGCGGTCATAGCAAAGGCTTTCAGCGCAAAACTCTTTTTTGTCGCCTCACTTAAGCCGTTCATGGATTCGATTTCGCCAGCGGCGCGATCATAATCGGCAGGATCTGTAACAACACCGACAAAGCGGTGGTTCTTCGCCGCGGCGCGGATCATCGCCGGTCCGCCAATATCAATATTCTCAATGCACTCATCATATCCGCCGCCGCCACGGACCGTCTGTTCAAATGGATATAGATTGACCACCAGAAGATCGATGGCCTCAATCGCATGATCTTCCATCGACTGACGGTGATCGCCATTGTCGCGCAACGCCAGCAAACCGCCATGCACACGCGGATGCAAAGTCTTGATGCGACCGTCCATCATCTCCGGAAAGTCGGTAAGCTCGGACACATCACGCACCGTCAGCCCCGCATCGCGTAGCGCCGCCGCGGTGCCGCCCGTTGAAATGAGTTCAATATCCGCCGCCGACAACCGATGCGCAAAGTCCGCCAGTCCGGTCTTGTCGGAAACAGACAACAGCGCCCGGCGAACGGGGGTATGCACGGTCATTTGGTCACCATTGTTGTATAGCGTTTCAACCGACTTGCCGCAGCGTCAGTTGCTCGGCTGATTGCCCGCATGCGCGGAATTAGATGTTGGCGCGCTAAATTCCGGCACCAAGTGATGCACGGCGTCATCTAGCGCATCTTGATCTCCGATCCGCGCAAATTTGATGACATCTTCAAGCCGCGGCGTCAAAAGCGGAAGGTCGATCATGGCGGGCGATGCGAGCAGAACGCCATCGGCGCCGGTCTTCACCAGCTTATCGGTATCGAGGAAGATTTCCTCAAACAACTTCTCGCCGGGGCGCAGGCCCGTGAACTTGATTTCGATATCGGTCCCGACTTTCAGCTCATGCGCTTCAATCATGCGTTTTGCGAGGTCGAGAATTTTCACCGGATCACCCATGTCGAGAACAAATATCCGCCCGTCATGAGTGACGATGGTTTTCTCGGCGACATCAAGACTGGCCGCCCGCAAAACCAGTTGGACCGCTTCACTGGTGATCATAAAATAACGCAGGATCTCAGGATGCGTGACCGTCACCGGGCCGCCGCGTTCAATTTGACGCGTGAACAATGGCGCCACCGATCCGGTTGAGCCCAGCACATTGCCGAACCTCACCGTCACGAAACGGGTATCGTTTTGCGCCACATCAAGGGCTTGTGCATAAAGCTCGGCAATGCGCTTGGTCGCGCCCATGAAGCTCGTCGGGTTGACCGCCTTGTCGGTCGAAATAAAGACGACGCTGGCGGCGCCGTTCGCCATCGCCGCATCAAACACGCTCCTTGCGCCAAACACATTTGTCAGCGCACCGGCGCAACGATTTTCTTCAACGATGGGAACATGTTTGAAGGCCGCCGCATGGACAACAAATTCCGGCGCATGACGCTCGAACACGCGGTTAAGATGATGGGGGTTGCAGATGTCGGTGAGCGACGAAGAAATCAACGGCCCATAACCGGCCTCGCGAAGCTCCAGATCAATCTGATAGAGCGCAAACTCGGAATTATCGACCAGCGCAAGATGGGCCGGACCAAAAGCTGCGATCTGGCGCGCCAGCTCCGAGCCGATAGTGCCGCCGGCGCCCGTGACTAAAACCCGGCGGCCGGCAATCAGCTTGCGCGCTGCGCGCTGGTCAATCCTGCGCGGCGGTCGTGGCATAAGATAGGACAGGTCAGCATTTGCAGATGCTTTTCTCGGCATCTGGTTGTTGTCGAGCTTACGAAAAAGCTCGGAAAAGCCGTTAAAGATATTCGCCATCCCGGTACCCATGAACAATTGCCCGACCGCCGAAGGTTAACCAACGCATCGCGCCAAGGCCAGCCTCATACTGCATCTTGCCGCCGCAATCCCCATTTGACTGAAAGATTGCACGTCTGCGGCTTAAGCCGTGCGCCGCGAATGACGATTTGCTCGGTCGAGACCGGCGCGCCGCCATCGCCGCAATAAGCGCTTTTTTCCAGCTCCAGCACGCAGCAATTTGACTTAAACCGCCAGCCTTCCTTGTTTGGCGCCAGCAAAATCACTGAGCGCTTATCGCGAGCGAGGGATGCGCGTATCGATGGATGCAGGTGAAACCGCCACACGGCCGCCGACAAAACCTCTTGCGGCAGATTGGCGAGGAACTCCTCACCGCGCAAATCAGCGCCGCCGGCGCAAAGATAAAGCCGGCGCATATAACTCGCATTGGCCGCGTCTGCGAGGATAAATTGCCGCTCGCATTCCAGCAGTTGCCCTCTGGCGTCTTCCGCCCGTCGGTGCGCCGTCGGCCCGAAGGTTAGCGCCGGAAAGCCATCCTCAAAGGAAAGCGCCGAATGCGCCGCGCGCTTTTCCAGCGCCTTGCGCCACTGCGCCGCACGGTGACCGCCATTGCCGCAATTGACAAAAATCCGGCTGCGCCCGGAGGAGAAATGAAACGAGCCCGCACTCTTGTAACGCTGCGCGCCGCTGTCATCGCCAGTATCAACGATGATCATGGTCCGCCCGGCAAGGAGCTTGTGATAACCGGAATGGCGGGCAAAGCTGGCCGGCGCGACCTCCGGATTTACCGCTTTGTGAATAGCCAGAACCGCGCGCCCGTCATCCTCATAGCCGCCATTGAACACAGCAAGCCGCCCATCTGCGCAGCGAAAAAACGCCGCCATCGCATTGGCGCGAAGAACCGTGTGCCGTAAAAATCCCGGCGGTTGAAATCCGCGTGTTTCAATCGCTTTGATTACCGTCTGCAAACGCACGGCGAGCTTTAGCTGGCGTGAAGGATTGCGGCTGATATGGCCGCCATCGGCGCGCAGTTGCAAACGCAATTCCCGGCGCGCCATTTCAACGCCACGCTCCGCCGGTCCCTCACATCCGGGCAAACAATAACCGGCGACGCAAAGCCCCAGCGCGGTCATCAACCGATCAAACCCGGTCTCGGCCCGGTGTGCGGTATAGGCGAGATGGCGCGTCTGGCGCGCCATCGCCGACAACACCCGGCTGCGCCACAATGCATCACATTGCGCCAGCAATAACGGATGGTGCGCGCACATTTGCACCAGGCGCTCAGACACCGAATACGGATCCCACGCATAGGCCGACCACTTTTCATAATTGTCGAGCCAGGCCTTCAGCAGTTTGCGCGCCATCGGCCCGCCCGCCTCGCCTAACGCCTCCAGATGGCGCAGCCAGGCAAATTCCTGCAGGAACGCATCCATCGGACCGTCGCGCCGCGCTAATATCCAGATTGTCTCAATCTCACCCTCGCAGTCGATCACCTCATCACCAAGCGCGAGGCGTCCGCGGGCGAAGGACTGCGCAAAATCTTTGTCCGGCGTGAACGGATCATCGGGCTGGAACAGCAGCCGATCCGGCGCCGGGCCGCGCAGCCGTGCCTGATAAAACGGGCTCTCGCCCCATGCCTTCTGAACCCGGTCAAGCACATCGCGCGGGCCGCTATTGGCCGTTGCGTTACGTGGTTTTGGTGCGCTTGCCATCGACTTAGGGTTGCCCTCTCAACGCGCGGATGTTCGCGGCGTAACTATCCGCCCCGCCGTGAAATACCGCCGAGCCGGCGACCAGCACGTCAGCGCCCGCTGCAATTGCTTGCGGCGCGGTCCGCGGGTCAATGCCGCCGTCGACCTCGAGCATAATATCCTTGCCGCTGTGATTAATCAGCTCGCGAAGCAATTCGATTTTTCTTAGTTGCGAAGAGATAAATTTCTGACCGCCAAAACCCGGATTGACCGACATCACCAGCACCAGATCCAACTCATCAAGGATCGGCTCCAGCGCCGCGACCGGGGTCGCCGGATTGAGCGCGGCGCCAGCCTTCGCCCCCGCCGCTTTGATGCGCTGAACAGTGCGATGAAGATGCGGGCCGGCTTCCGGATGCACGGTCAAAATATTGGCCCCGGCCTGCGCGAATGCCTCGATAAAAGGGTCCACTGGCGACAGCATCAAATGCACATCGAAGGGTAGTTTGGTCGCCGGCCGGATCGCCGCCACCACCGCCGGTCCCATGGTGAGGTTGGGCGCAAAATGCCCGTCCATGACATCGATATGAATAAAATCGGCGCCGGCGACGGTGACCGCCTCAACTTCAGCGCCCAAGCGGGCAAAATCGGCGGCGAGAATGGACGGGGCAATACGCAAAGGGTTCATGGCGAGAGACGTATCGTGATGCGGCTTTCATGCGCAAGAATCAGGGCGATTAAATCGCCACAAATTTGAAAAGAATAAACCCCGCCCGAAGGCGGGGTTTATCAGGGGGGCGTCGTGCAAGGGGCAGTGCGGGGACGAAAAATATGGGCGGAACTTAGCGCCGCTCTTGAGGATTATTAGATAGAGGCCGAATGGGGCGGAAATAAGACTGAACCTTCAATAACAGTCTTAATTACATGAAGTTATTGATTAATTTCTGTTTACCATATCCTCTTTGCGAGCCCGTACGGGCTGTCTTTTCAAGGACATACGCGCCTTCATCAGGCCATAAGCGGAAACGCCGGCAATGGCCGCGCCGGCGATAAGCCCGCCGATCCACTCAATATCGTAAAGCCCGACGCCGGTCAGCGCGAATAAAGCGAGCCCGGCGATGAGCGCGCCAAAGCGCAATGGCGAGGCGACAGTGCGCGCCACAGCTTTTACTGCGCCGCCGGTGACTTCCGCGGCTTTGCTCGCGGTCTGTCTGGCGACCCGTGCAATTTTCTTCGCGCCGATCAGTTTGATTAGCCCTGCGAGCACGCCAGCCGCGGCCGCAAGCCAGGCGATGCGGCTCGCCGGGCTCATGGTCTGGCTGTCGCCATGATCGAGCGCGGCTGCGGTGATGGAGGCTTCGACCACCGCCGGATAGGCGGCGGCGTCAAAATCGGCGGCATGGGCTGGCGCCAATGCGGCAACAGATGCGAGCAACGATCCTGCCGCCAGCAGCGCCGCCTTTGCCTTGCGCGTGGTTTTCATTGCTGCTCCTCAAACTGCTTTGTCAAAAAGATGGTGGTTGCAGCCAACACTTTCAACCGATTGTCTTTCGCCCCCGCCCAAGCCATTACACTGGCTCACTTTTGCCGGGAGCCAAACATGGAAAAACGCCGCCTTGGACGCACCGATCTGGATGTGCCCGCCCTTTGCCTCGGGACGATGATGTTTGGCGAGCAAATATCCGAAGCTGACGCCTTTGCGCAGATGGACGCCTGCATTGATCGCGGGATCAATTTCTTCGACACCGCCGAGCTCTACACCGTACCGCCGAAGCCTGAGACCCAGGGAGAATCCGAGCGCATTGTTGGGCGCTGGATGGCGGCAAAGGACAATCGCGACGCCATCATCCTGGCGACAAAAATTGCCGGGCGATCGCCGATGACGTGGCTTAGAGACGGTGAGATGACGCGGCTTAACCGCCAACAGATCTTCGCCGCTGTCGAGCGCAGTCTCAAAAATCTGCAAACGGACTATATCGATCTCTATCAACTGCATTGGCCGGACCGGCCGGTGCAAAACTTTGGCGCGGCGCGCGAAGGTTATCTCCATTCCGATGAAGACCGTGTCGCCTTTGAAGAGACCCTCAGCGCACTTGGCGAGCTGGCAGCGGCGGGGAAAATCCGCCATGTGGGGCTTTCCAATGAAACGCCCTTTGGCGTGATGAAATTTATCGCCGCCGCACAAGACAGCTCCCTGCCCCGCATGGCCTCGATCCAGAACGCCTACAGTCTTGTTAACCGCACATTCGAGACCGGCCTTGCGGAAATCGCGTTCGAGGAAAATGTCGGCTTGCTGGCCTACTCTCCCCTCGGCCAGGGCGCGCTGACCGGGAAATATCTTGACGGCGGCAAGCCCGAAGGCTCGCGCGGCGCCATGTTTGGCCGGCTTGAACGCTACCAGACACCGCTCGCCGAACAAGCGATCAGCGCCTATGTCAAACTCGCCCGAGAGTTCGATACCGACCCCGCCGCCTTCGCCCTGCAATTTGTCACCACACGGAAATTTGTCACCTCGAACATCTTCGGCGCCAACGGCATGGACCAGCTTGAGGTTGTTTTTTCCTCGCTTGAGGTCAAATGGAGCAACGAGATGGAGCGCGCCGTGAACGAATTGCACGGCCGCCTGCAAAACCCCTGCCCGTAGGTTCTCTTGAGCATTCAAGTTTCGGCGCCGTAGGAAGACCTTCGCGTCTTTTGCAAGCCCTGTAACCACGCGGCCTGCAGCGGAATGTGGTCCAACATTTTTACCCGAGATCGCCGCCTTCATTGATGGCGACGCCTGTCGCCGGGATGTTTTTACTCGCTGCATCTGGATGCACTGCATCAGGTTTACTCCTACGATCGCAATTCCCGGATCTTAGAAAAATGGCCACGACAGCACATTCCATATCCGGATTGGGCAGGAGTATAAGGCCGCAGGAATCGGTGAGGATAACTTTTCACCAGTTAAATGGGGTTGGGGCCCCATTTGACGATTTTGCACAACCAAAGCCTTACGCCATACACGTTGCACGAGAAATCTAGACTAAAGAAACAACTTTGGCAGAGAATATGTCGCATGCGGCGTACCAAAAAGGAAAAAGGCATGTCCGCGCCGCTGCGTTTGCTTCGCAAACGGTCAGCGCGAACTATGGCCAACTACCCTCTCAGGGTTGCAAAATCGAAGATTCGATTCGTGTTGTGGTTGTTTGGATTTATTGGGCTCAAGAGCCCCCTCCGTCACCTTCGGTGACAGCTCCCCCGTAAACGGGGGAGGAATTAGGTTGCGCGTGCAGCGTACTCTTTTCTTCCCCCGTTTACGGGGGAAGTGGCCGCGAAGCGGTCGAAGGGGGCTCTGGACGCCACGAACAGAACTCGTTCGCTCCCCTAAACCGCGCTCAGGCGAACGGCGCCTCAAATGGCAGGCCGATATAATTTTCTGCGACCATGGTCTGGCCCGCTTCTGATTTTGTCATGTAGTCGAGCTCGGACAGTTGGATGCGGTGGCCGAACGGATCGTTGCCAAAGCGGTGGGTGACGGTGGTCAGCCACCAGGAAAACCGTTCCGCTTTCCAGATCCGGTCGAGACAAATTTCTGAATAGCGATCGAGCAGGCTCACATCATTGTCGCGATAGCGCGCAACCAACGCCCGCGACAATACCCGCACATCCGCCGCAGCAAGGTTTAAACCCTTGGCGCCAGTCGGCGGCACGATATGGGCGGCATCGCCGGCAAGGAACAAGGTTCCGAAACGTAATGGCTCGGCGACAAAGCTCCTGAGCGGGGCGATGCTTTTTTCAATGGACGCGCCGGTTACCATCGTCTCAGCGATATTGTCCGGCAGGCGGCGGCGCAGCTCGTCCCAAAATGCGTCGTCGCTCCACGCGCCAACTTCATCATCGGTATCAACCTGAATATAATACCGGCTGCGGGTCAGCGACCGCATCGAGCACAGTGCGAAACCACACTCATGATTGGCGTAGGTTACCTCTTCGGTCGCCGGCGGTGTTTCCGACAACACGCCAAGCCATCCGAACGGATAGACCCGCTCAAACTCGCGCAACACCGATTGCGGCGCCGATTTGCGCGCCACGCCGTGATAGCCGTCGCAACCGGCGACATAATCACATTTCAGCTCCTGGGTGCGCCCCTCATGGACAAACGTAACGCTTGGATTGTCCGTATCGAAATCTTTAATCTCGGTGCATTCAGCTTCGTAGTAAATTTTACCGCCTGCCGCGAGGCGCGCATCGATCATGTCTTTGGTGATTTCGGTCTGGCCATAGACGACGACCGAGCCGTTTGCGTATTTCTTCATATCAATACGCTCGCTGCGACCGTCAAAACACAAGCCGAACCCGTCATGAACCAGCCCCTCGCGGTTGAGCCGTTCGTCAACCTTAGCCTCGCGCAACAAATCCACCGAGCCTTGTTCGAGCACGCCAGCGCGAATGCGGCCCTCAACATAGTCCCGGCTTCGGCGCTCCAATATGACGCTATCGATGCCTTGAAGGCTTAACAGCTGTGATAGTAAAAGACCGGCCGGGCCCGAGCCAATGATCGCTACCTGCGTTCGCATAGTTCAAATTCCTTCTCTGCCCACCTGGCCCTGCCAACTTGGCCAGCCTGATTGTGCCTGACTGCGCAGCGCAAAAGTTCTGCGCGAGGGCTTTGCCTGTCACACCAATAGCGCACCGGCGCCCTTAAAACCGAATTCGAATAGCTGACCCCCTATTCAATTTGGGAATATTGCCAATTTAGTTTTGTGGTTTATTTTGCTTGCGCCGCAACGAGATCCGGCGTTTTCAAAAGCTCCATAAAGCGCTTTTGCGCATGCGTTGGCGCCCAGTCGCGACGCACGGTTGCGGCAATATCACGCGCGACATTGCCTTGCGGATGCGGCAACGCTTTTAAAAGACCGGCTTCAATTTCGTAATGCGCCTGATGCGGCGACAACAACGTCACCGCGTCGCTCTCCAGCAGCAGACCGCGGATAGCTGCGAATGAATTGCATTGTATGGTTTGGTCCGGCGCGCCGGCGCGTTTGGTTTTAAAAAGTTCTTCAAACCGCGCCCGCAACGGCGCGCCGGCGCGCGCGATGATCCATGGATAACGCGCAAGCTCGGCGGCTGATACAGATTTGCGCTTCGCCAGTGGATGGCCCCGGCGCATCATAATCGCCAGCGGGTCTTTAAATAACGGCTCCTGGACGATGTCGTCGATCGGCGCCGGCTTGCGCGCAGCGCCGATCAAAATATCGATATCGCCATGGCGCAAGCCCGCAAGCAGCTGATCATAAGGCCCATCGACGATGGAAATGCGATGGCTCGGAAATTCCCGCGTATAGGCCGGCAGGGTTTTCGGCAAAATATAGGCGCGCGCCAGCGACATCGCGCCAATGGTCAGCCTGCCGGTCTCGCGGCCGTTCAGCGCGTTTAGCTCACTGCGTCCAAGCTCGATTTCTGAAAAGGCAAGCTTTGCCGCGCGCACTAAAATACGCGCCGTCGCGGTCGGACGAATGCCGGAGCGGTCCTTCTCAAACAGCGTCACCCCCGACAACGCTTCAAGATCGCGCGCGCGGCGATGGATCGACGGTTGCGATACGCCGGTCTGGCGCGCGGCAAGGCTGAAATTTCCGGTCTCAACAACAGCAATCAGCGCATTGAGTTGCGCGGCCGTCATCAGCCGGTGAAAGTTTTCAAAGCCGCGCTCCTTATCCTTTTGCGCAATTTTCAAAGTCTCACGCCCGCCGGTCTCAATATAATCCAGCGCGCGCCTCACCCGGTGAAGGAAGATTTCTCCAGCCTCAGTGACAAACATCCCCGAGCTGCGCCGTACAAAGAGCGTCGCGCCAAGCTCGACTTCCAGCTTGGCGATCGCCTGGGTGATCGCCGGTTGCGACAGATGCACATGCGGCGAAGCGCCGTTAATGCTGTTGCGCCGCGCAACCTCGCAAAAGCAATAAAAATGTCGAAGATTGACGCGCAACAGAACCGCCCTACTCTGGTGAAAAGATTATGTATAACAAATTCTTATACCTTTTAAATTTGCCTGACCATAGGCTAGAGCGATAAACGTTAAACTATAAGCGATAACGCCAGGTCTAAAATCTATATGAGCAAACTCGCCATTCTTCGATAAAACAGGCTATGATAGAAATGAATATTCGTGCGAAGAGGAAAATCCCCATGCCAGAACTGACCATCAATCGGCGGGCATTGTTGACCCGGCTCGGCGGCGCATCCGCCATCGCCGTCCTGCCGGCCGAAGCGCTTGCCGATGCGCTCGAACATGAGCTGATGGATCAGGCGATGTTTGGTCCCGAATGTTCTGAAATCGATATCATCAAAGTTGGCCGCGATGTGCGCCGGGGCGCCGGCCAGGTTTTCGACAAAACTATTGTGCCCGCGCTATACAAAATGCCCGAGCGCCCGACGCTGATCGATTTTTTCAAGCGGCGCTTTTCAGAGCCTACCGTCTCTCATTGCCTTAAAAGCGCGGCGCATGCGTTGAGCGAGGGCCAGCCCGAGCGCAACATCATCGCCTCGCTGGTTCACGATATCGTTATCAACTTGATCAAAACCGATCATGCATGGTGGGGCGCGGACCTCATCGCGCCCTATGTTGACGAGCGCGTCACATGGGGCGTTCGCCACCATCAGGCGTTGCGATTTTATGCCGACACTGAGGCCGGCTATGAATATCCCGAACTTTACCATTGCGTCTTCGGCAAAGACTATGAGCCCGAACCCTATATCCAACACGCCTATGAACATGCCCGCGAGCATCGCTGGTATATGGAAGCGCGGATGATTACGCTCAACGATACTTACGGATTCACCCCCGGCCCGGCGCCGGATATCGACCAGTTCACCGACATTATCGGTCGCAACTGGCGCCAGCCCGCAGAGGGGCTCGGCTTCGACAACAGCCCCTCAGCACATATGTGGCGCACCCTCCTCAATCCCGAACGGCCGCTCTGACCAGCCCATAGGCGGTGTGGAGATTCCAGCTCATTTATTGTTGCATCCGCAACGTAAATCGCCTACAATCTCCGCTTAATGGGATCATTTTGTTTCAATTTTTCCTATTGTGAATTTCAAGCATCAGTTGCTGATGCATCTAAAGCAACTTGAATCTCTCCCAATGGCGGGGCGCCAAATTCCGGGAATCGGTTCAAGGAATGATAATCTCGAGGAGCAGTGACCATGACCGGTGCGGACCTGATCGCAATCTTAGCAGCGCTGATATTTGCAGCCGCCATACTGCCGGGCACGCTCGGCGTGTTGTTGATGACATCGAAGATCGCCGCAAAAGACTGGGGCGCGCGGCTGATTTATCAAAAGGCGATGTGGGTCGCTGGCGCGGCGGCGGCGCTGATGGCGCTCAGCTGGGGGCTTGCTTTGTCCGCCGGCAATATCACGCTGTTGCTGCTCGGCGCATCGGCGCTGTTTGGCGGCGTCGCGGTTTTTGGCTTCTTCATGCACACCAAGTTTTTGTTCCAACCGGTGACCAAGCCGCTTTACATGAGCGTTGATGAGGCGATCGAAAAATTCGGCCCCGACGAAGAGGTCGTTGGCGTCATCGATGATAATGGCGTTGCATGGGCCTATGTCGCACGTCTCGCACGGCGCCCGCATATTGTTGAACAACGCACTGGCGACAGCCCGTTCATGATGACCCACTGCATTCTTGCGCATAGCTCTATGGCGTTCGCGCTCGAAAACGACTTTGCCTCGCCGAACATCACCATCACTTCCGCGCTCGCCAACAATCTCGTCTTCTACGAGAAGAACACAAAATGCTCGATTGTGCAGGCGCATAATGGCTCGCCCGATGGCGCAGCGGCCCTGCGCATGGCGCCAACTATTGCGGTCAGCTTGCGCACTTGGAAGTCGCTCTATGGCGACACTAAAGTCTGGTATCGTCACAAGGAATGGCGTGACGAATTCTACCTCAGACTGCTCGCCCGCGCCGATGTCATCGATCCCACCAGCCCGGTGATGGTCTATCCCTTAAAGCACGGCCTTGATGAACGCCTGGCGATGAAATCCATGGTCACCGGCGTTGAAATCGGTGGGCAATCGCGCACCTACACGCTCGATCATTCGCGCGAGAACCCGCTTATTCATGACCGCGTCGCCGATGTCGAAATCCTCATAGCGGCAGGCTTTGATAATGACCTCATTCAGGTTTTCGACCGCAAAATAGACGGCAAGGCGCTGACCTTCACGGAGGACGGCGAAAACCATTTCATTGACAACCAGACCCGCTCAAAGTGGAGCCTGGCTGGCATATGTATCGACGGCGAGATGAAGGGCCAAAAGCTGGCGCTTATTCCCCATTACAATAAAATGTTCTGGTATGTCTGGGCCGACTATCATCCTAATACCGAGATCTATAACCCAGCAAAGCAAGCCGCCGCCGCTGCTTGAGCAAGGTTTCAAATGCCGCCTGATGGAAATGCGCGCGACGCAACGACAACCAAACCGCGGCAATTGCGCAACTTTATTGGCGGCGAATATGTAAAAAGCGCCGGCGGCAAGACGTTTGAAAGCCGGTGTCCGGCCAACAACGCCGTCGTCGCCATCGTCGATGAAGCCTCGCGCGAAGATGTTGATAGAGCTGTTTTGGCGGCGCAGGCGGCGCTCGATGGGCCTTGGGGCAAAATCAGCCTCGATGAGCGCGCCGCCATACTCCACCGGGTCGCTGACCTTATAGATGAACGCGCGGCAGAGTTTACCGATGCGGAAATCAGCGATACCGGCAAGCTGATCGGCCCGACCCTCAAAGGCGAGATACCGCGCGGCGCGATGCAGTTCCGCGTGTTTGCCGATATCGCAAAAGACGGGTTTGCAATGGCGCCGATTGCATCACAAACCCCAATGGGCAAGGCGACCAACTATCCCGAACGCACGCCGAAAGGCGTCATCGCCGCGATTTGCCCATGGAACCTGCCCTTTGTGTTGTCGACATGGAAAATTGCGCCGGCGCTGGCTTGCGGCAATACGCTGGTGGTAAAGCCGTCGGAAGAAACGCCGTTGACGGCGACGCTGCTTGGCGAAGTGATGAACGATGCCGGCGTGCCGGCAGGGGTTTATAATGTCGTCAATGGTTTCGGCGCCGGCTCGACGGGCGCGTTCCTGACCGCCCATCCCGGCGTCAACGCCATTACTTTTACCGGAGAGACCCGCACCGGCGCGGCGATCACCACTGGCGCCGCCAGCGATATAAAAGATATTTCGCTGGAGCTGGGCGGTAAAAACCCCGGGATTATTTTTGCCGATTGCGATTTCGATAAGGCTGTCGCCGGCACGGCCGCGTCGGTGTTTTACAATTGTGGGCAAGTTTGTCTTTGTACTGAGCGATTATATGTGGAACGGCCGATCTTTGACAAATTCGTCGCCGCGCTGAAGGCCAAAGCCGAGGCGCTTGAGCCCGGCGATCCACGCGATCCGGCAACCACGCTGTCGCCGCTGATCAGCCTCGGCCACCGCGAAAAAGTGCTCGGCTATTTTGAGGCCGCGCGCGAAGACGGCGCAACCGTGGTCGCCGGCGGCGGCATTCCGAAAACAGACGGGCGCCTGACGGAGGGCGCCTGGATCGAGCCGACCATCTGGACCGGGCTTTCGGAGACCTCCCGCGTCGTCAAAGAAGAAGTGTTCGGACCGGTTTGCCATATCCAGCCGTTTGATACTGATGATGAGGCGGTCGCCTACGCCAATGACAGCGATTACGGGCTGGCGGCGACGGTGTGGTCCGGCGATGTCGATCGCGCCCGCCGCGTCGCTTCGCGCATTGAGACCGGCGTCGTCTGGGTCAATGGCTGGATGATCCGCGAGCTTCGTTCGCCCTTTGGCGGCTTTAAGAAGTCAGGCATTGGCCGCGAGGGGGGCGAGTTTTCA
Organism: Hyphococcus sp.; assembly: GCA_021776415.1. GTDB lineage: Bacteria > Pseudomonadota > Alphaproteobacteria > Caulobacterales > Parvularculaceae > Hyphococcus. Next base: position 40,636 of record JAJFFY010000024.1, on the reverse strand, counting down.
CTCGATTTCTATACGGAAATTCGCAACGTCTGCGTTAGCGAGGGCTAGCTCGGAGCTTCAGGCGTTGGCGCCTTGCTGTCCTCCTTCGCGACGCAGCCCTGCGGGCTGCTCCTCAGGATGAGGGTGTTATTTGTTTTTACCTTTACAAACCCTCATCCTGAGGAGCGGCGAAGCCGCGTCGCGAAGGATCGCCGCAAGCACCCCATTACTCGTGCCACGGCTCAGCGTCGGCGCCGGGCCCGCGTTTGGCGATCACCACATCAAGCACATAAGACTGCCCTTCGCGACTTGCGCTGCTCGCGCGCGCAAGCGCGGCGGCAATGTCGCCCGGTTCGGTGACGCGCTCGCCCGCAACGCCATAACCCGACGCCATCGCCACATGGTCAATCGCCGGATCATCGATATTAATGCCCACATAACGCCCGGTCTTCGCACCGCGCCCGTCAAGCCCGGCAATCGCCCAGCGATTGGCCTGATAGGCGAGATTGTTAAAAATAATCACGACGATCGCCTTGTTGTGGCGCTGCGCGGTCCACAACGCCTGCAGGCCAAACTGGAAACTGCCATCGCCGACTAGTGCGTATACGGATCTATCCGGCGCACCGAACTTGGCGCCGACCGCCGCGCCGACGCCCCAGCCAAGGCTGCCGCCGGACGAAATCAAATGCCGCCGGCCGCCATTTTCCTGATCGAATTTAACATGCTCCCAGATATAACGGTCGGACGTGACGCCTTCGGTGACGACGATGGCGGCGGGATCAATCACGCGATCAATTTCAGAGGCGAGGCGTTCGGGCGCAATCGGCGCATCATCCCAGACTTTTTGCAATGTTGCAGCGATTGGCGCGCGGGTTTTTTTCTTCAGCGCCTCGCCTTCGCGGCTACGGCGTTCAATCAATGCGAGATCAAGCGTCATCGTGCTGAGATGTTGATCAATGCCGGCAAGGGTCGTGCGCGCATCGGCGTAAATCAGATGATCCACCGGATAGCCGCGCGACAGATGTTCCTCGCGCACGCCAATTTCAATAATCTGCGCTTGTTCTGGTATCAGCGGATGACCGCGGCGGGCCAGCGACAGTCGCGAGGCGCCAGCCAGAACCACAAGATCAAACGGCGTAGAAGGATCAATGCGCTTGAACATGGCGCCGAGATATCGCGGATGGTCGGATGGGAACCCCATGGCCGAGCGGCTCGACGAAGTATCGCCGCTAACCACCGCACCGAGGCGGTCGGCAATCGCGGCAAGCTCTTTAAGACCGCCCCAACGCGGCAATTCGGCGCCGGCGATCAGCAGCGGATTACGCGCGCGCGCCAACATTTCAGCGGCGCGCTCAATATCATCTTGACCCGGATGAATTGGCCCCGCCGGGGCTGAGCGTTGCGCCGGGATGATCCGCGCCTTGGGGATTTTGCCGCTCCAGACATCTGCATTGACGCCCAGAAAAACCGGGCCCGGCGGCGTCGCCGACGCCAGACGCAGTGACCGGCGCAAGGAGCTTGCGAGATTGTCGCGATTGCTCGCCCGGAAGGATAGCTTGGTATAAAGCTCAGCGATCGATTCGACTTTTGCGGTCTCTGTGAAAACGCCAAGATTTTCGCCGCTGCTGGCGCTGAAGCCGACCGAGATTACGATCGGTGAATTATCCGCATGGGCGTTAACGATAAGCCCGAGCGCATTGGCGGCGCCGGTGATCGAGTGCACATTTACAAACGAGGTCTCGCCGGTGACGCGCGCAAACCCGTCCGCCATCGCCACGACCGGACCTTCATGGAGCCCCAGCACATATTGAATATCGGGATAATCCACCAGTGCGTCGACAAACCCCGCCTCATAGGCGCCGGTATTGCCGAACACATGGGTGACGCTCCAGGCGCGCAAGGTCTCGCAAGTTATTTTACCGCCGGTCGCTTTCTTGAGAGTGATGAAATCACCGCCCAGCGGCAACCCTTCGACCTCAGCGTTATTCGCCGAGGCGGCGCCAACCAGCTGGCTCGCCGCCGCAACGCTCACCCCGGCGGCTTTGGTCAGCACCAGAAAATCCCGCCGCGACAAGTCGCCATTCATCAAATCCAGCGTCGCTTTGCGTAACATCGAAGATTATCCCTTTTTTATCTCGAAAAATTCGAATGACACCGCGCTCGGCCCTTTTATGAACAAGACCCGATGAGCGTCGACCTCAGATACAATGTATCCGTCATCAAAATCTTTTGGCGCCTGGAAAATGACCTCATAGCCTTGGTCCATTACCTTGTGTTTGATGGCGACGACATCGTCTACTTCAATAGCGATGTGCGCCATGCCGATATAGTCGGCGTGAGGATGACCTGAATATTTTTCGTGCGGCTTTGAATTTTTTGGGTTGGAAAAAAGCTCAAGACGCTGACCGCGCGCATCGCTTAAAAACAATCGCTCGCCGCCGGTTGGCAGCTGCACGCGCGAGATTTGTCTCAGCGAAGAATACTCAGTGAGAAACGCAACCATCGCATCCACATCATCGACCAGTAGACCGGTATGATAGATGCCGTTTTTAAAATCCCCCGCCTTGTCGGGAATAATGACGGTGCTTTCTTCAGCAAAGCTCACACTGCTGGCAACAAGCAACACAAGAACTAGAACAGATTTCCACATAACACGCATCGCTCCACAATGGGTTGGATAGGTTATCGCTACTCAATCAGCTTCAGAAAACAATTCCTCGTAATAGGAGAAAAAATCGCCCTCCCAATTCTGCATAATAACCCCAATATCGTGCGGGCTGTTTGGAACTATGCCCCACTGATGTTGAATGTCATGCGCGTTCAACAATTCATGGAACTCCCGGTTCCAGGTCAGCAGCCCATCATCGGCGCCGACAAAGATCCGCACGCGGGTGCGTTTTTTGACCTGTTCGGCATTTTTCTGCGCCCAGACCCAGGGCGAGCGCTGAGATGCATAGTCGGCGTCGCCGCCAAATACATTCTCATAGATCGCACGGCGCCGGGCTTTGAGCGTTTCCGGCTTATGTAAGGCCGCGGCCAGCATTGATACCGATGAGAAGTGATCGACATATTTAAAGCCGAGATAGGCGGCGCCGTAACCGCCCATTGAAAAGCCTTCGATCGCGCGGGCATCTCTGGTCGCCTTTGTGCGATAGGTTTTATCAATATGCGGAATAAGCTCGTCGATGATAAGCGTTTCCATGGGCAAGCGGCCGTCTTTGGAATCGGTCCACATGCTAAGCCCGGTCGGGTCCAATACGCTGACGACAATCATTGCCGGCGCCTCCCCGTGGCGCACCGCTTTATTTAGGCGGCCTATGATCGGGGTTGCATCATGGGGGCGGCCATAGGCGCCGTGCAACCAGACCACCACCGGATAGGTGCGCTCACTATCTTGTTCATAACCCGGCGGCAGGTAGATATAGTACCCAACATCTTCGCCAACCGATTGGCTTGGAAACTGTTCGATGTCCCACATCGCCCGCCACGGACCGATCTCCCACTGAAGCTGCATGACGATGTCGGGATTGTTGACTGTTTGTTGCGCCGCTGCTGTCGCCAGCGAAAAGGCGCCGAACACGAATAATGAAATGCTGCGAATGATCGTGTGCTTCATATTTTTAAATCCTGTGGTCGGCGGGCGAGCCGAACCGTTCAATCAACCTTTTGCGCAGCGATCACGGTGACTTCAACTCTGGCGTCAGGGTGGGCAAGCCCTTTAACGATGACGCCCGTTCCCGATGGTTTGGACGCGCCAATCACCTCGTCCCGCACCCTGCCCCATACGGGAATATCGGCGCGATCGGTCAGATAGACATTGATTTTGACCACGTCCGACCAATTCATATGGACTTCGTTTAACAACAGCTCAACCGCAGCTAATGCCTGGCGCGCCTGGGTTTCAAAGTCATCCGAGTAATGACCATCTGCATTAGCGCCAGTTCTGCCGGTCAGAAATGCTAGGCGATGGCCGGGTTCTATGACGACGCCCAAACCAAACGATGCTTGGGGAAGGTCTACGCCATCGGGTTCAATATACTGGAAGTTAGGATTGTCACTGGCATAGGCGGCAGCGCCAAGACCGAAGGCCCAAAAAGACAAAACCGTTGCAATAAATCTGTTCACAAACATCTCTCCGCTAGCATGAGGCGCAACCGCCGACTAAGCTGAAATCACGATCTTGGCGGGCGGCCAAACACCTGGCCAAAATAAACGCCGGGAGCGATTTTCATCATTCCCGGCGTCATGCTCATCCCGAATCGGTCGATACGGATCAGAACTCTTTCTGGAATGTCACGCCCCACATCCGCGGCGGGCCGAACAAGGCTTGCGCGGTGCCGCCGCCCGGGAAACCGCCAACCCCGCCGCCGGCGCCATCAATGCCGAAGGTCCGGATAATCGGGTTGAACCGACGGAAGGATGCATAACGCTCATTGGCGAGATTGCGCACCCAGAAGAAGGCTTCCCAGCCATTTTCTTGGCTGACATAACCAAGGCGCGCGTTGAGAAGATTGTAACCGCTTTCGGTCACAACATCTTCAAGCGGGCTGCCAACCTCGACCAGCTCATGCAGGATCGAGCCGGTATAAGACCAGCTAAGCCGCATCACCATATCGCCATTGTTGGTAATCGGGCGCTGATACGTCAACGCCGCATTGGCCGTCACTTCCGGCGCCAGCGGGAAGCGCTGACCAATAAAGCCTGCACCAACCACTTCTTCGATGCCGCCGGTTTGATCCGGAATAGGAACACCGCTCTGAATTTCACTAAACGCCGTACCAACGCCGCCAGTGAAGGTCAATTCGTCCGATAACTGAGCAAAGATATCGGCTTCAAAGCCCCAGACTTGTGAGTCCGGCACATTGAGAACGATAATCCCGGTCGCAAGACGCGTGATGCCCTGCTGACGATCATTGTAGTCGGTGAGATAGCCGGAAAGATTTACCCGGGCGCGACCATTGGCAAAGCTTGTCTTGACGCCGCCTTCGTAAACATTGACCGTTTCCGGTTCGAAATCGATATTCGACGGCGCCTCGTTTGGATCAGCCGACCGATTGATGATCTCAGCGATAATCTCGTCTTTTGTTGGCGGACGACCCAAAGATCCGGTCAGGCTGCCAATAACGCCGCCGACATTGGCTGGGCTGCCAATGATAAAGCTACGGAACGCCGTAACGTTTTCACCTTGCGTGATGTCAAACTGGAAACCGCCGGACTTAAAGCCATGAGAAAATTTGGCGTAGGCCGTTACATTGTCATTTGGTTGCCAGGTAATTGACCCAGTGTAGGAATATTCATTGTCACTGCGTGCACGCATGGTCGTAAAGGATGGCCGCAGGATGTTAATCATCCCGACCTGGGTCATATCGAGTTCTTTATCTTCCCAGGTGTGGCGAATGCCGCCGGTCAGAGTAACCGTCTCGGACAGGTGAAGATTGGTGTGGAAAAATAACGAGAAGGATTCGGTATTTAAAGTTCCCGCTTCGCGCACGCCAATCGTTTGCGGGACACCCGCCGAGGTCAGCGGACCCAAGTCATTTTCAAACCCGAACGGTAAGAAGAAATCTTCCGCCTCGCCGCCCGGCAGGAACCGGCCCGCAGCAATAAAGTCAGGGTTGTGGCAGCCGATCGTCGATTCATTGACGCCGAACACGGTGGTGTTTTCATTGAAAACCCCGTTGGCGTTGAGATCGAAATCCCAAACCGGCAGGCCATTAGCATCAAAGCCCACGATCCGCGATGTCGTTTCAAATGGCGGCGGCGGTGGGAAGCCGCGGAAGGTCGATGTGGTCACCCCAGCGGTACAACCGGCAAGAATATCCTGCGGGAAGAACCGGGTCTCAGAACTCGAATCCTGGTTTTGGGTCAAGTAAAAGGCGCCGGCGATAAAATCAAATCGCTTGCCGGCCGGAGACGCAAGGCGAATCTCGCCGGACCATTGATCGAGGTCTTCCTGCAAAAACGTGTCCGACAGACGTTGGCGTGTGGTGTCGCCGTCAAACAGGCTGACAATATCGTTAGCGCGATAAGCGCCGACGCCGGTCAGCAAAAACTCGCCGGGTAGATCGAGATTGAATTCCAGGGACGTACCCCAAAGATCGCGGTTGGAGGTTGAAGGAGAATCGATATCGACAATACCTTCAGCAAGATCAACGAAATCAGGTTGTTTTAGATCGTTGGGATCATCGTTGATCTGGCGAACAAAATCGCGCTCTTCCTTGAAGCGATCGATTGACCAATACAGCTCAAGACCGTCGCTCGGCCGCGCAATCGCCTGGAACCGGCCGGACCAGTTGTCCTCGCCGTTAAAGCGGCGGTTGTCGAACGCATTTTCAATCCAGCCATCCTGACGCTCAACGGCAATCGTTGAGCGCGTCAAAAGCTTGTCATTAATGGGCACGTTAATCGCGCCGGCTGCATAGCCGCGCTCATAGTTCCCGGCCTCCAGCTTAAGCTCACCGCCAAACTCTTCAGTCGGCTTCTTGGTTGTGATGTTGACCGCGCCGGCAATTGTGTTGGCGCCAAAGAACGTGCCTTGCGGTCCGCGCAGGACCTCAACTTGCTGCACGCCGAACAGGCCGGTATCAAAGGATGCAGACCGCCCGGTCAGCACGCCATCAACATAGACCGTGGCGCCAGAAGCCTCGCCAACCACAAACTGGTTGGTAATGCCGCGTACGGAGAAGTTGCCCAAGACAGAGCCCTGATTGAGGAAGCTGAAATTCGGCACGGCCTCAACCACATCCGCGAGCGATGTCGCACCCGAACGTTTCAGATCAAGCTCGCTTTGCGCGGCTAGAGAGATCGGCACGTCTTGCGCCGATTCTTCGCGCCGTTGCGCGGTCACGGTAATGACGTCGCGCGCTGCCGCGGCGCGTGTCGCCGCATCAGTGTCCTGGCCCAATGCCGCCGGCGACATCGCCAACGGAATAACCAGTGCTGAGACCCCCGCCAGTAATATGGATTTTTTGAACTGCCGTTTCATCGTTATCCTCCCTAGTGCGCAAAATTCTTTTAGCCCGCCGCGCATTCTTCCGCTAACTACGCAACATGAAATGCCGGCCCTGTCGTAATTTCACGACATGACAGTGAAAACATACTTGAAACTGCAACTATTTGTAAGAGCGTTCCGGGAACGCTTTTCCAATGTGACAAAAATACACCATAGCAGCTGGCTGGGGTTTGGCGCAGACGCGGCGCGGCGCCTGAAAAACCGGCCCTAATGGTCACGTCGCAGTCGCCTTGTTTTAAAACTATTGTCATAATATCAATAGATTAGGTATGTTTTTTAGATCGCCGCGGAATGGCGTGTAGCCCGAAGATGAATTCACCAGCATGGTCTAGCGATCCTCATCGACGAAAATATCGAGCGGCAAAATCGCCGAGACGCCAACATTCGGCGCATCCACAAGCTGCCCAATACGCAGGTCAACCGCTACACTTGCAACGATATAGGCCTCCTCGCGGGTCAGCCCGTAGGTTTCTGTCATGTAATCGATCATCGCCAGAAGCGCGTTGCGCGCCGCCAGGCTCATATCCTTTGATAGATTTTCAAGCCCAGCGGCATGAGGCGAGGCGAGATAAGCCATGTCGGGCGGCGTATCGCCTTTGCTTTTCAGCGGAAAACCCGTGGTCGCGTAAAACCGCCGCGAGGGTATATTGAGGAGCCTCGCCGGGCCCTCATAATGCGGGGTCATCATGTCTGCGCCGGCGCCTTTCAGGACCCGCGTTGAAACCGTAACGCGCGCGTCCATTTCAATCGCCGTCCCCGCCACCTCGCCATCGCCTTGCGCATAATGGACATCGCCGATCGCCAGACCGCAGCCGTCAACCTGACATGGCAGGTATAGCGTCGCGCCGACGCCGAGATAACGAATATCCAGATTACCGCCATGTTCACGCGGCGGGATTGTGCGCAGGCATGTATTTTTTGCCGAGCCGTCCGGTCCGCAAAGCTCCGTCGGCGAAGCATATGTCGGCTCGGGGAGGAAAACCGCGCCGCCAGCGCGTTCAAGCGCCGCCTCGCGCGACAATATCGCTTGATGCTCCTCCGCGCCGGGCAGCACCGAGATGACGCCCGGAAAGCTTGCCTTGGGGATCCGCACGCCCGCGATCGCATCAGTTTGGGCGTAATCTTCGCCGAGACGCCATAAGACGCGCAACGGCCCCTTGACCTGATCGGAGACAAAGCCGATTGCGCCGATCTGCGTATAGCCAAACGCGCCGGGATCAATCGCTTCAATCGTCACCGCCAAAACATCGCCGCGCTTAGCGCCGTTAATCCGCACCGGCCCGGTGAGCGGGTGCACCGTCGCGCCGCGCGGTCCGGCGCGACGCGGGTCCGGCGTTTTATCGTCTGGGTCGAGTGCAAAATCGCTGGCGTTGCGGGCATGAAACACGATCACCTGCCCGGGGCTGGCGCTCGCCGTCATCGCGATATCGGGATGCAGCCGGTTGATGCATTGCGGGTCTTCAATACAATTGGCGCCATGCCCGCCGACGGTGACGATGAGGTCTTCCTCCGCCCAGGCGGCGCCACAAAACATAAGCGCTGCGGGCGCAAACCAAACGAAATATCGCGATATATTCTTCATCCGTCGCCTCCGAATTATCAGCGCCGACAACGCACGAGATTAAAGCGCACCCGCCGCCATCGCCGCGCGGATATGCGCCGCCTGACGGATCGCCAGCGCGACAATCGTCAAGGTTGGATTGGCCGACCCGCTCGACGAGAACTGGCTGCCGTCGGAAATATATAAATTGTCGATCTCGTGGGCGCGGCCCCATCTGTTGCAGACGCCGTCTTTCGGGGCCGCGCTCATCCGGCAGGCGCCGAGATTATGGGTCGCCATATTGACCTTGAACGGCGCGACGCGGCGCGCGCCAAGACTTTCAAACAGCGCCTTGGCTGAATTGGCCGCATGGGCGCGCATGGGTCCGGCGTTCTCGTGATCTTCATAATGCACGATCGGCACCGGCAGGCCGTGCTGGTCTTTTAACTCAGGGTGCAGACGAATACCGTTGCCGCTCTGGGAGACATCCTCGCCGGTGATAAAAGTCGCGGCAATTCTTGTGTAATCCTCCATGGCGTCGGTAAGGTCCGGGCCCCATTTACCGCCAAAGGCGATGCGCGCGACGGAAAGCGGCGAGAAGGCGGCGGATTCGATCTGATAGCCGCCGGCAAAACCACGGCTCACATCATTGCGCTGCTCATCGGCGATATGACCGCCCTGTTGCGCACCGCGATAGGAATGAACCTCGCCCGGCATAAATCCCAGCGCGCCAACGACGACATGTTTGAGATAACTTTTGCCAACCTGCCCGGCGCCGTTAGCCAGGCCATCGGGAAACATCGCGCTGTTAGAATTCAACAGTAGCCGCGCGGTCTCGATCGCATTGCCGGCGACACACACCGCGCGGGCGCGCTGGCGTTTGATCGCGCCGCCCCGATCGGCATAGACAACGGCGCTGATCCGTCCGGCCTCGTCATGCTCGATCTGAAGCGCCATGGAATTTGGCCGCAATTCAAAATGTCCAGTTGCTTCGGCTTTTGGAATTTCCGTATACAGCGTCGACCATTTGGCGCCGATGACGCAGCCGCTTTTGCAAAAACCGATCTGCTGACATTCCGGCCGCCCATCATAGGGCGCGGAGTTAATCGCAACACCCGTCGAGGTCACATGTTTGTAGCCGAGTATGCGCGCGCCCGCCGCCAGCAGCTTCATAGTGTTGTTCATGGGCAAAGGCGGCAGGCCGTTTGTGCCGGAAACCCCCATCTTCGCTTCCGCCTGCACATAGAATGGCTCGAGCTCGTCACGCGTTAACGGCCAGTCTATCGCACTTGAATTGGCGATCGCGTAAGTTGTCTTTGCACGGAATTCATGAGCGGCCAGACGCACCGATGTTGCGGTCCAGTGCATGGTGGTGCCGCCGACGGTCTTGCACATCCAGGCGGGAAAGTGCGGATTGAGCAGCCCCTCGCCAATGCGTTGATCGTGCCAGGTCATGCGCTCGTCCATCACCCGCTCATCATTGACGATATCACTGAGGCTGAGGCGCCCGCCCGCCTCCAGGCAGACAACATCAACGCCGGCCTGGGCCAGCTCATTGGCGAGCACGCCGCCGCCGGCGCCCGAGCCGATGACGACGACGACACTGTCGTCTGTTTGTTCAAACACCGTCATTGCGAAGCCTCCGGCAGCCAATCAATGTCGTCAAATCCGCGATTGATGTAGCCGCCATGCTCCGCTGACGATCCGGGATATCCCACATGCGCCCAGACGACGGGGTGCGAATAAAACTCAAACAAGGCTGAGCTGTATACGGTCTGAAAAAACCGCGTCTCACTGATTGCCTTGGTGGCTTTGATGCGCCCCTCCATCTCCAGCGACGGCCACAGCGCGCCCGCCGCCGCCGACAACGCCGCAAGCCCCTCTTCTTGCAGGCGCGCCCAGTCTTCACGCGAGGAAAGCTTGGCCCGCACCAGATTTGCAACATCTTCGTATACGGATTTATTAATATTCTGATGCGGGAACAGCACCACAATCAACGCTGCGAGCGTATCAAAGTTCTTAGCCTCTTCCGGCGTCTCCTGTTCGTCTCCCGAGCACCCGGCAAGCACGGCAAGGCCCGCGAGCGCGGCGCCGGTCAACATAAAATCTCTGCGAGCAAGTATCGTCACGGCCCTGGCCCTTACCTTTTAGCTTCCATCCCAGTGGTATTCACATAAAGCTTTGCGTTGCGCGTCGGGAACCCCGCGCAAACCAGATCGACCAAGCCGTCGCCAGTCATATCCACCGCATCGCAAGCGCCCGCCGCCATGTCGTCTTGATCGATGGTGACGCGGCGCCAGTCGCGCCCGTCGTCTGACGAATAATAAAGGAAAACCCCGCCGGCGCCGCGGCTTTCACCGACAATGATCTCGTCGTCGCCGTCGCCGTTAAAATCCGCAACCGTAAAACCGTGGGCCAACGCATAGCCCTGATCAACAAGCTGACGGCGCCATTCGCCTTGCGGGTCTTGTTGATAGATCGCGATATCGCCGCCATGAACGCTTTCAATGGTCGCGAGAAACCGTGTCCCGTCTGCGCGCGTTCCAACGTCAATATCCCCGGCGCCGCGCTGGCGCGGATCATCATCCTCGCGGCCCGTGGTCAGTTGTTTTGATCGCCATTCCAGCGTGGAAAGGCTGCCACTCGCCTCGCCGCTCGACTGATGCAGCCACACACCGCCAAATCCGGCGGTTAAAATATCGGCGCGGCCGTCGCCGTCCCAATCGATAATAGATAATCCGTGTACGGCGCCTTTTAAGGCGTTGGTGATGATGTGTCGGGCCGGCTGCGGCGGCTGGTAGAGCACCAGCGACGTGTCGGCGAGCGAGGCGATCGGCGCATCCGCGCCGGGCCCGGCGATCGGCGCAACGACCAGCTCGCGCGTTCCGTTTCCATCAATATCGGCAAAGGCTGCGCGGTGCGCTGCTGGTTCGCGCGCAAACACCGTCGCCGGCGACGCGCCGCCATCGGAGAACACCAACTCACCTTTGTTCTGCGCAAAATCATCGCGGTGAAAGCCGGTCAGTAACACAAACCTCGCGCCATCCAGATGGGCGCCCGCTTGATTATCCACCGCGGCGCCAACCGCAGCCAGCGCAACATCAGCGGCGAGCACATGGCGCTTCCATGACGGGTTTTCAAACCACAAGACCTCTGTTGAACGAACAGAAAGTAAAATGACATCGGGCCGGCCATCATCATTGAGATCAGCAATCTTGGTGAGATAGGCGCCCTCAATATCGCTGGCGATGGTCTGCGCCTCGAAACGGAACGTCGGCGGCGCACTGGCGCAACCAGCAACAGCCAGACTGGCGGCGACAATCGAAAAGGCGTGGATGTTTTTCAATCGGTCCATCGCGCGGTTCCGTCATAAAGCTACGACAAACCTATCGGAGCGCGCCGCCGCACGCCATCGTCAAGCCCCCGGCCTGCAGTGATCGAATGGCGTCGGCGCATTTTCAATAGCCGAAACCTCCAGGCGCCATATAATTTACCGGTCCATGAGCAAGCAATTTGAAAACAAACGCTTTATCGTCACCGGCGCGGCTTCCGGCATCGGCGCAGCGACGGCTAGTCTATTAAAACAACGCGGCGCTTATGTTGTCGCCTTCGACCGGCGCGAGCCGGACCCATCAGCGGCGGATGAGTTTATTCAATTCGACCAGGGTGATTTCGCCTCTATCGACGCCGCTGCTCGCCAAGCGCCCGATACTATTGACGGCCTTCTCAACATCGCCGGCATCCCGCCAAACGCGGATTGCTCGGTGACGCAATTGCTGATGGTCAATTTTTACGGCATCCGGGCGTTGACCGAACAGCTGGTCGAAAAACTAAATACCGGCGGCGCGATCTTGAATATGTCGTCTCATGCCGGCAATGTCTGGCGCGAGAATGTCGATCTTCTGAAACAATTTCTCGGCCCGCGCACCAAAGACGAAATCGATGCGCTTGCACGCCGCGAGGGCGTTGTGATGGACGGGCTGGACGCCGTTTCCGCCTACCCTTTAAGCAAGCAACTGCTTAATCTGTGGACGGTGCAATCCCTCACAGCAATGGAAAAACCCGGCGTCAGAATGAACGCGGTCGCCTCGGCCGGCGTCCAGACCGAAATTTTAGGGGATTTCCTCACCAGCTTTGGTGAGCAGTCCGCTGCGCGCATCCAATCGATCGGCATTGCATCGCCGTCCGACATCGCCTCTGCGATTGCGTTTATGATCTCCGACCAGTCTGCATGGATCAAATCCGCAATCATCCCGGTCGATGGCGGCGCATCAGCGATGGCGGCGGCCAAGAAATTTGGCTTTACCGTTGGCGAGTAGCCTTGGACTGCGTTCACTTTTTGTCGAATCAAGAACGCAGTCCAGATTCTTTATTGGTCGCGTTCGGCGCTTTCTCGCCTCACTCGAACCCAAAAACCGCCCACACTTTTTGTGAACACGCTCTAGTCTTTGCCAGCCCCGGTTTTAACCGATTTCGGGCCATAACCGCCGCCCGGCCCCATCGCGCGCGACGCCATCTCGAAGGCCTCCGGCGAGCCATTGACGCCATGGCCGCTGACAATCCTGTTCGAGCAGTTCATGAAAGCCGTCACGCAGATTATATCCTGCGCGGTTTTTTCCGTCCAGCCCGCTTGCGTGATCGCATCGATGTCCGCTTTGATGACTTTGTCTGGTTGTTTCGTCAGCTTGCGTACAAGCGCGAAAGCGGGCCGCAACCTTTCATCAAGCACACTGTAATCATCCGCCATCAACGCCTCGACAATACCCGCATCAGCGCCAAATTTTTCAGCCGTCGCGCTATGAGCGCCGTAACAGAAATCACACGCATTCAGCGCCGCCACATACGTCACCATCAGCTCGCGATCTTTCTCGCTCAGCTCCGACGGCCCGCGCATCACCTGATTGGCAAATTCAAGATAGGGCTGAAACCGCTCAAGATCGGCGAACAGAATATTCGCCATCGCATCGGTTGGTTTTAAAAAACTGAAATGCGACATCGGCGCCCCTTCATTCGTGAATACCAAAGCCAGCAAGCGCATTTCACGCTCACTGGCAAATTTTTCCAACCATACATCTGTTCGCGTTAGTTAAAGATCGCATCCTGATAGGGTGATTGGACAAGACTATCGTCGGGGAAAATATCCCGCTCTGCAATCCATTTTTGCGAATCTTCGTAGATTTCCCGGCTATAGTTTTCAAAAACAATGCGCTCTCCGGGCCCAAAGGTGCGAACATCCACCAATGAATGGAACCGTTCTTGTAGCTCGTTAAGATAATATTTCACATATAGTTCCGGACGCAGATCAATATCGGCCTGAGCTCGGCGCAGAGCCGTATAGAATTTTTCTACGTCCTCTTTTACAGCGCCTGGCTGCACCATGCCCGCCATCATAAATGTTGTATCGCAGAGCTTCCTAAATCCTAGCTGTTCCGCCGCGTAATATGCGCCGCTAAACAGGCTTGCTGCAGGAATTTCTCCATCGACAAGTCTTTCAAGGCGGCTGAACACCAGTCCATCGCTGTATGAAAGCTTGATGTCATCGGCGGGCATAAATTGCTCAAGCGCCTGTATGGTCGAATAGTGACTGCCCGACTGAAAACCAACCGAGACGGGCACGCCAGCTAGATCCTCCGGCCTTTTCACTGGCGAGTGCGCGGCGACGAAGAGGCCGCAATTGGCGACCGAATAGGCCTTTGCGTAAAGCTTACCGTGTCCGGCAGACGCCGCCGCATTGACTGTCCAATGGCATGCGGAACAGACATCGCTGTCACGGCCTTTTTCAAATGTTTGGTAGGCGCCGACCTTGTCGCCAAGCTCATGAACTTTACCGGTTGTGGAAACGAGGTCTTGCACGAACTCATAATCAAGTCCGGCGTCGTGGAAGTAACCTTTTTCTTCTGCAACCCATTCATGCAGACGCATATGCGGGGCGATTTTGAATTTCGCTTTTCGAGCCATGGCTATTGCTCCTGGTTAAATTGCATCACGCGCGCGGTGTTAACGACAGGAATCGACCGCGCTCTGTGCGTCGCCGCTCAAGGCGCCGTAACGCTCTTCGCGGTCCTCGATGTCGCCGGCGCTTTCCATGCTGGTGCGCGCATCCGCATCGCCCTCGGTCTCCGCCTCAAGACAGGCGCAGGTTGCTTCGATCTTCGACATGTCCGCGCCGTCCGGCGCCGAGGCCGTGCACCAGTCGGTGAATTCGCCCGCAAGCGATGGGCTTGATGAAATGAGAAAAGCGGCGCTCGCCGCAACAATGGTTCTGGTGATCATTTTCAGCTCCAATAATTACCCCTGCAACCAAGATCATGGCTAAAGCAATTTAATTGCAGTTGCAACCATTTTATTTAATACAGGAACAACTGTTTAAATATGGACTTTGTCGATCGTCAGAGCCCCCGGGTTGCTGAACCGCCTGGGGGCCAAAGCCCCGATAACGCGTCATCCCGGACGTTACACGAGCCCAAAAACCAAAAGGTTTTTGGTATGCGAGTGTTCGATCCGGGATCTATTGCAACTTACTCCGTGCACGCCGCACAAGATCCCGGACAGCTCGAAAGTAAAGCGAAATCAGAGATTTCGATACTTTCGGCTTCCGGGATGACGAATGATTGAATTGGGGCGCTAACGCAATTTCAATCGAATGGCCAGCCAGAATGACCGGCTCATCCGCCCTCTCCGCCCGTGAAAAGGGCGTCACCCCGCCGCAAGCGCCTTCGACCAGACGCTGTCAATGCGCGCCTCAACGTCTTCGTCGGGCGCCACCCGCTCCATCACTTTCAGGCCCAGCGGTTCGGTGCAGTCGGCGCCCATAAAGGTCCGTGTATTGAGGAGTATCTCACTCTCGCCATCATAAACCCCGAGCTTGGCGGGCATACCCATTTTGCCTTGCGCCAAGGGGTCGATATTCATGCCCAACGCATTGGGCACGATCAACAGATCGCGGTCCGCCATAAAGCGATGCGCCAAGGCCCAGTCACGTTCATGCGGGTCGCGAATATCGATGTCTTTGTCATAGATAAACACATGTTTGCAAAAACCCTGTAGCGCGGTGTAGGCGCGCATCATCGCCAGTTTCGGCTCGCCCACCCGGCGCTTGTCGATTTTCACATGCACTGTAAATCCGCAGCCCGCCGAGGGGTCGACATAGACATCGACAACATTCGGCAACACCGCTTTCAGATCATTGTAAACGCGCACGCCGCGGAAAAACGCTGCAATATTATTCGTCTCGTTCAGAGGGCGGCCGATATGCACATGCTGATAGATCGGTTTTTTGCGCATGGTGATCGCCGTCACCTCAAATGCCGGGCGGCGGCGCGCATCATCATAAAATCCGTTAAACGAGGCAAACCGGCCTTGCTTGGCCCATTTGAACGGATGATAGACGCCCTCAATCACAATCTCGGCGTCCGCCGGCACATCGACATCGATGGTCTCGCATTTGACCATCTTGACCGGCTTGCCCGTCAGCCCGCCAATGGTGGCGAAGTCGTTATTGTTGTAGGGCAACGCCGCATTGGCGCCGGCGAGAATGAAATGCGGCTCCACGCCGATGACAAAGGCTGTCGGGAAAGGCTTGGCCTGATCGATGTTCCAGCTCGAAGACGGATCATCAATCTTCGCGCCCCACGCCTCCTCCATGGACCGCGCATCGCCAGTGCCGCGGAAAATCCATACCGAGCCGTCGCGCGGGCCGGTAATTTCAAACCGGTGGAAGGAAATATTTCGCCCGTTCTGCGACGGCTTTGATATCGCCGGCGGACAGGCAAAGCGCCCTTCGAGAAAGGCCGCCGTCTTGGTGCCGTCTTGCGGGTTCATGCGCAAAATCGGCAACCGCGTCAGATCGGCGTCCTCGCCTTTTAATATAACTTCCTTACACGGCGCATCTTCGCGGGTGACATATTCCGGCTCAATACCGCCGGATTTTAAGACCTTCATCACCTTCTCGCCAGCAGACGCCACCGCCGCCTCCAGCGGCACGTCAAACGCTTCGGAGATGCGCTTGTAGCTCGAGCCAATAGTGTTGGCGAAGACCGGAATGTCGGAGCCTTTGGGGTTTTCAAACAACAAACCCTTATCGATATGGGCGTAATCGGCGCGGGCGATAAAAGCGCCGATCTCATCAAGCGGATCGATCTCCTCTTTAATGCGCCAAAGCTCGCCGCGCGCATCGAGATCGTTCAAAAACCCGCGAAACCCTGTCTCAGTCATAATGCCCTCTGTCATAATGCCGGCCTTTTTTATTGGCGCTGAGCGAGGCTAACGCGCGCGCCCGTCGCGATAGCCGGATGCAGTTGCAACGAACTGTAACAGGTGGTACAGATCACCGCAAGCGGCCTTTGATTTTATTCTGCTTCCGGCTGTTGAAAAACAGCACTAAGAATGTCGCGCGTCCAAGTCAGCGCTAGCGCGCCGCTCAAAAGAAGGATGATGATGCCATGCTCTGTAAATCAGAAAAATTCTCACGAACGCTGACCAACAAGCGCGACATCATTCTCGACGCCGCCGCAACGTTATTTCTTAAAGAGGGTTATGGCGCGGCCAGCATTAACAAGCTGATCACCCGCATCGGCGGATCGAAAGCGACCGTCTACGCCTATTTCGAAAACAAGGAGCGTTTGTTTGCGGCGGTGGTTGAAAGTATTGTCGATGAAGTACCGGTTTTTATCAACGACGTGCAGCTTGAAGATATGGATATGCGTGACGGGTTGATCGCAATCAGCGAACGGCTTTTAGAAATTGTAACCTCGCCGCGCCATCTGGCGCTGGCGCGTCTGGTGATCGCTGAAGCGGATCGTTTTCCGGAAATCGGCCGGATTTATTATGAGCGCGCGCCACGCCATATCTGTGATGTCTTGACCGCATTCTTGAAGGAACAGATGGCGAAAGGCGGTGTTAAAATTATTCGCCCGCAAGAACTGGTTGAGAGTTTTACCGGCATGGTTCTGCATCACCAACTGTTCCGACAGTTCTGCCTTGACGCCGCGCCGCCGGCAGCGAATGAAATCCACCGTCTCGCGGTTCGCAATACCAATTTGCTGATCGCGATGATCAATACGGCGCCAGCGAGCCCGCGCTCATGAAAAAGATCATTATCGGCATCAGCGGCGCCAGCGGCGTCATTTACGGGGTTCGGTTGTTGGAAAAGCTGCGCCAGACCGACGGCGTCGAGACCCATCTGGTGATGAGCCCGACGGTGGCGATGAATTTGAAATATGAGACCGACTGGAGCCTTGCCGATGTTCGCGCCCTTGCCGACGTTCATTATAAGGTCACCGATGTCGCCGCCGCGATCGCCAGCGGCTCGTTCAGGACCGACGGCATGGTGGTCGCCGCGTGCTCGATGAAAACACTTTCCGGCATCGTTCATTCCTATGCGGATAACCTGCTGATGCGGGCGGCCGATGTTTGCCTTAAAGACCGCCGACGACTGATATTAATGCCGCGCGAAACGCCGCTCCATGCCGGGCACTGCAAACTGATGTATGAGGCGAGCCTCTTGGGCGCGATCATCGCGCCGCCAATGCCGGCGATGTACGTCCGCCCACAAAGCGTTGACGATATTATCGATCACTCGGTCGGGCGGGTGCTCGACCTTCTCGATATTGATTGTGATTTCATCAAACGCTGGGATGGCGATGGCGCGTGAGAGTTAAGTGATTCCGAGGCGCTTCATCGCCACAAAAGCCATCGCTACCGCGATCACCATGAACAATACGCCGATGGCGCGCTCCATAGTCCGATGCGAGACCAGCCCTTGCAGGCGCGGGCCGATTTGCCCGCCGATGATAACCCCGGGAATGGTGTAAACGACCAGATTCCATGGCACCGCGGAAAGACCGCCTTCGCGCATCAATTGCCCGATCAAGGTGAATGAGGCTGACGCAACTGTTACGATGACCACCGCGACCGAGGTTGCCGCCGCCACCGCCACCGGCACGCCGCGCCGCGTCAGCTGCGGAACAATCGCCTCGCCAATCCCGACCGAAAGCATGCCGGTCAAAAACGCGCCGGTACCGGTAATCAATCCGCTGATCGGACCGAGGCGCGGCACGACATAGACATGCTCACGCCCCTTATCATCAACCTTGCGGCGGATTTCACCGTCCGCAGATGGCGTCATAGCCGGGTCAGCCTCGACCGCGCCATGATGAAAAAACACCAGCACCACAGCCAGAATAAGAACAAGGAACGAATAGCCGGCAATCAGCACGCCGTCGTCCACGAGATGCGCGGTCAACGCGCCAATGATCGCCACCGGAACCGCGACGCGCAAAAACTTGAAGGCTAAGCCGAAATCAACAATGCGTTTGCGGTAATAGCCGATGAAGCCGGAGGAAAATCCGAACGTCTCCGTCAACAGCGCCGTACCAATCGCCGCGACGGTGCTTTCCAAAACATATTCCGGCCCCAGCAAGGGAAAGATGATTATAAAGATCGGCGTGAAAAGCGCCGCGCCGCCGATGCCGCTCAGCATTGCAACCGTCGCCACCAACATCGATACCGGCGCCATGAACCAGTAAAGCGTGAAATCCATATCGCAACTACTCCGTACTTTAACCGCGCCTGGCGCCGTGGGGTTTAATTGTGCTGGCGCAGCAGCGCCTGTTCTACATGGTGCAAAGACTGCAGCAAGGCGGTCTTTTCTCGGGCGCCCATGCCGTCGGTGATAGTCTGTTCAAAGCTGCGAAGGTCCGGCATGACCTGATCGATGGCTTTGCGGCCGCGTGATGTCAAATGCAAGTGAAACGCCCGCCGGTCGTCATCGCTCTGGTCTCGCTTGATGAATTTAAGCCGCGTCAAGCGCTCGATCATCGGCACCAGCGTCGAGCGGTCGACATTGGCAAGGCGGGCAAGGTCCATCTGGAAGCAGCCGGGATGTTCGGCAATCAGCATCAAAATTGAAAACTGCCCCGGCGCGAGGCCAATCCCACTGAAAATGTATGAGAGCTCCTTGACCACGAGCGAGCCGACGCGCCGCAGCTGATAGCCCACAAGCTGCTGCAAGTCGCGGCGCGGCGGCGCCTCGATAGAAGATCGTTGATGCCCTGCTTTGGTCATCACTCCTCCTACTACAGATAGTTGGTATTGCCAACTAGTTTAAAGAAGCATAAACATAATGGCGCCAAAATAATAATTCACGAGAGAACGCCAATGACCGCTGCGCCCAAAACCGCCGCCCGCCTATTCCTGGACTCGCTGGGAGCCGGCGGCGTTGACTATGTGTTCGCCAATGCGGGCACCGATTTCGCGCCGATCCTCGAGGCCTTGCTTGAGTATGAGAACGATCAGGCCGCGGCGCCGGAATTTATCATTTGCCCCCATGAAAACCTCGCCGTTGCCATGGCCCATGGCTATTTCCTGGCGAGTGGGCGTGCGCAAGGCGTGATGGTGCATGTCAATGTCGGCGTCGCCAATGCCCTATGCGGGCTGCTCAACGCCGCGCGCGATAATATCCCGATGCTGTTTGCCTCCGGGCGCACGCCGATCACCGAACAGGGGCGCCTCGGCTCGCGCGATAATTTCATCCATTGGGGCCAGGAGATGTTCGATCAGGGCGCCATGCTGCGTGAATTTGTAAAGTGGGATTATGAGCTGCGCTGCCCGGAGCAGACCGGGGCCGCCGTCGGCCGGGCGTTGGCGATCGCCCAATCGGAGCCTGCGGGCCCAGTTTATTTGAGCCTGCCGCGCGAGGTGTTGGCGGCGACGGCGGATTGTGAGCTAGCGCCGCAAGCCCCCACCGCTGCGGCAAGCCCTCCCTCCCCCGATCCAGCCGCCATCGACCGCGCCGCACAGCTGCTTGCGACGGCGAAATCACCGCTGCTCATCACCGCGCGGGCCGGACGAACAGCGCGCGGCGTCGCAGCCCTCAGCACGCTGGCGGAGAAGTTTGCGATCCCGGTTGTTGAGGCCGCGGCAAATTATATGTGCCTGCCCGGCGATCACGAAATGCATGCCGGCTTCACGCCGGCGCCTTATCTGATCGACGCTGACCTTATCATTGTCGTCGACGCGCCGGTTCCGTGGACGCCATCGCGGATTAATCCGTCTCCGGACTGTCCGGTCATTCAAATGGGCCCCGATCCGTTATTCGAGCCGTTGCCGTTTCGCGGGTTCCGGTCCGACATCTCAATTAAAACCGAAACCGCCGCCGGGCTGGAGGCGCTGAGCGCCGCTGTTGCGGCCAGCAAGCACCTTGATCAACCGATAATTGATGCGCGGCGCACACAACTGGCGCCGAAGCTTGCAAAAGCCCGCAACGCACGCCGAGAAAAAGCGACGAGGCCCGGCGCAAAGATTACTCATGATTACGTCAGCCATTGCCTCAACCAGGCGCTCGGCAAAGGCGGCATTTTGGTCAATGAGCGCGGTTGCCTGCGCGAGGCTATGGAGCTTACCGAGCCCGGGACATTTTTTGGCCCGACCATCGCCGGCGGCCTTGGCGCCAGCATCGGCATTGCGCTCGGGATCAAGCTCGCCGCCCCCGATCGCATGGTCGCCGCCGCGCTCGGCGACGGCTCGTGCATTTTCAACAATCCCGTCGCCTGCCTGCAGACCGCCGTCGCGCGGCAATTGCCGATCTTGATCGTGGTGTTGAACAACGAAGCGTGGCATTCGGTCAAAGCTTCAACACTGCAGGTCTATCCCGATGGCGCAACCGCGCACAGCAACCGCCCGCCGCTAACCTCGCTCACGCCATCGCCAGATTATGCCGGTGTTGCGAAGGCTTGCGGCGCGCATGGCGCGAAAGTCAGCGACCCGGCGGCGTTGCAACAGGTTCTGAGTGACGCCGTCGCTATGGTTCGTGAGCAGAATAAAACCGTGCTGGTCGATATCGCAATAGAAATGAACTAGCGCCTGTCGAATATTAAATGTGCCAAGCGTTGCCGATCCTTCGCGACGCGAACCTATCGGCTCGCTCCTCAGGATGAGGGTTGTTAAGTTGAAATAATATTCCTCCCTCATCCTGAGGAGCCGTTCAAAGAACAGCGTCGCGAAGGACGAGATACGAGTGATGCAAAATGTGATCAAGGCCCGTTAGCCTGCTACATCAGACCCATCTTCATCGGCAACCAGGTGACGATCGCCGGGACCAATGTCAGCAGCAACACGCGCAGCAGATCAGCGATAAAAAACGGCGTCACGCCTTTAAAGATTTCGCTGAGCGAGATGTCCTCCATCATGCCGTGCAGCACGAACACATTGATGCCGATCGGCGGCGTGATCATACCGATGCCGGAAATCATCACCAGCATCACGCCCCACCACACCGGATCATAGCCGAGCCCGATGACCACCGGCAGGACGAAAGGCAGCGTCACCACCAGCACGGCGAGCGATTCAAACACCGCACCCAATATCAGATACATGACATAAAGGCTCAAAATCACCGCGAGCGGCGGCATGTTGAGCGATTGAATGCCGCTGACCAGCGCCTCGGAAAGGCCCGATGCGGCAAGAAAATAGGTCATCGCGAAGGCGCCGATAACGATCACATAAATAATGCCGGCATTGCGGGCGGTATCGAGCGCAACCTCGCCAAAAACGCCGGGCTTGAGACGGCCGCGCGCAAGGCAGATTAAAAAGGCGCCGCAAGCGCCGACCGAGGCGGCCTCGGTCACTGTAAAAATTCCGCCATAAATACCGGCGGTGACAATCAGCCCAAGGAGGATCACCGCCCAGGACCGAACAAAGGCTGTTTTCCTCTCACCCCAACCGCGTCTCGGCGCCGCCGGCGCGGCCTCAGGGCGATAGCGCGCATAAAGCGCGGCGGCGGCAAGCTGGAACAGAGTTGCGATAATTCCCGGCACTGCCGCAGCAGCAAAGAGCGTGAGGACATTTAACTCGGTTAGGATCGCATAGATGACGAGGATCAAAGATGGCGGAATAATCACCCCGAGGGTTCCGCCAGCGACAATCGCGCCGGCGGCAAAACTCTTATGGTAGTTTTTCGAAAGCATTTCCGGCAGCGCAACCCGCGTCATCGTCGCGACCGTCGCAATCGCCGAGCCGCACACGGCGCCAAACAGAGCGCAAACGCCAATCGTCGCCATCGCCAACCCGCCGCGGCGATGGCCTAATAAGGCATTCGCCAATCGGTAAAGATCCTGGGACAGTCCGCCCGCAACGGCAAAGCCGCCCATCAAGATAAACAGCGGGATAATCGCAAAATCGAGGCTGGTGATCGCGGCAATCGCCTCAACCCCGAGCGTTGCAACGCCCGGGCCGACGCCAGCGATGGCGGCGAAGGTCAACACCCCGGCAATCCCCATCGCCGCGCCAACCGGCGCATGGGCGGCGATCAGAACGAACATCGCCAGGAGGCCAAGGATTGCAATTAAAATCGGGTCCATCAGATCAGGCCTGCGTTGGTTGTTGGGGCGTTTGCGGCTTAAAGATTTTCATAATTTCCGTGAACAGAACAAACCCCTGAATCGGCGCGCAGGCGACAAGGATGGCAGCCGTAAGCCACATCGTCGGCGCCGTTGGCAGACGCAGGATCAACGTTGTCTGCGCCTGCGTCTCCACCGCATAGAGGGTGAATTGCCATGCGATAATGACGATGAAGGTCAGCAAGATAAAATGTCCGAAGACATCCAGCCATGCGGCAGCTTTTGGATTTAAAAACCGCCCGAACATGGTCACGCGAATATTTTGCCGCCCAATCAGGATCGCCGGAAAAAGACTGGCGACAATGATTGAAATCATCAATCCGGAAATATCTTCAAGGCCATGGATCGGTTTTGAAAACCACCATCGCGCGAGGCCGTCGGCAACGATCAGAAATGCTTGCAGTAAGAGAAGGGCGACGCCGAGCCTGGCGATCATGATCGAGGCGCGCCGGATCGCGCTTTCAATTGTTTCAATCGTCAAAACCATCAGCGCGAACCGCCCGACGCCGGCGCCGCATCCGCCTCTGCGCGAATCTCAGCCAGAATTTCGTCAAACCGCTCAATTAAAACATCATGGTCGGGGCTGCGGGCGCGCCAGTCCTCGGCGGCGGCGGTAAATCGCTCGCGCCACAAGGCCGCTTCTTCGCTATCGGCTTCGACAAACTGGCGCGCCGGATCGCGCCGCGCCTCGTCCATGGCCGCTACGGCCGCGCTGTTCATGGCGTTGACCATACGCCGGATCAACGGCTCGCCGCTAAGCGCGTCAATCGCCGCGCGCGCCTTGGGCGACAACGCCTCATAGACATCGCGGTTCATGGCAATGATCGCCGGCGCAAAAGTAATCGCCTGATCCACATGCACATCCGTCGCGCGCATAATGCCCACCGGTTTGACGCCATGCCAGCTGAACAGGGCGCCGTCGATCAGCCCGCGGCTGAGGCTTTCAGCAACCTGGGTCGTGGTGATGCCGCCGACCGGCGTTGCGCCCGCCTCTTCCAGCATCCGCGCCTGTAAATAGGTGACGGCTCTGATCTTTCGCCCTTTGAGTGAGCTGTTATCTTCATAAGGGAAGCGAAGATGAAACCGGTAAGGCGGCGACACGTAAAGCGCCAACGGCTTAATATCGTCAAAACCCTTCAGATAGCCGCGCTCATAAAGCCGCCAGAACGCCAGCGACATTTCCATGGGATCGGACGTTTTGAGAGGAATTTCAAAAAAATCCGTATTCGGAAACATGTTCGGCGTATTGCTCGGCAACATCCAGGTGATGTCGAGAATGCCCTGCTTCAACATCCAATATTGCAGCTTGCCGCTGCGGCCGAGCGAGCCGCCGGGATACAGCTTGATATTGAGCGCGCCATCGGACGCCGCGGTCACCTCATCGGCCCAGGGCTGCATCGCCGCGCGCACCGTCACCGTTCTTGCCGGCACGGTGACGCCAAACCGCAAGCTCTCCCCACGCCCGGCGCCAGGCATGATAAAAACCAAAACCAGGGCGGTAAACAGCGCTTTTATCGGTGAAAATGTCTCTTTCAAATCGCCTGTCCTGGTTTTGCTGCGGGTTTGGGCCAGAGGACGACCCTATGGCAAAAATGCTTGTAACTGCAACTAGTTTCGAATTTCAAAACCCGCCCACCGACAATATCTACTGGCGTGTTAGCGACGCTATACCATATTGTGCGCTTGCGCTGACATAGTTGACATGGTTAGAGCGTGCTCACCGGCAACTATGTTGGTTGTCGCCGCTATTGATATGTTGGTTGTCGCCGCTATTGATCGGCAACTTTAAACTCGGGAATTGCGTTGACAAAAAAACCCGCCAAATCGCCGTCCGCAGCTACCGCGCCCCACCCGGTAAGCGAGCCGCTCGACCTTGCCCATCACATGCCGTTCTTGTTGAGCGAAGTCGCGCGGATGTTGTCGATTGGCGCGTCGCGAACCTTTCAGCGCCACTTTGACCTTGGCGTGCGCGAGTGGCGGGTTCTCGCCATCCTCGGCGACCAGGGACCGGTCAGCGCCGCGGCGATGGTTGGCCCGGCCGCGTTTGATAAGGCCACCGTCAGCCGGGCGATCAACACGCTTGAGGCTAACGGTCATGTGGAACGTCTGCCCGACGAAAATGACGGGCGCAAACAATTGGTGCGGCTGACCGCATCGGGCGTGAAATTGCACGACCGGATTGTTCCGATCGCCAAGATGCGCGCCAAGGTGCTGGAATCGGCGTTAACCGCGCAAGAGCGCACGCTGTTTTTTGCGATCATAGAAAAGCTGAAGACGCAGGTTGACTGGCTTGAATCCGAAGAACGCAACAATGCGTTGCTCTCCGAAAAATAGCTGCGACGTTAGCTGACAAATTTTTATACGCTCACAACAATCGGATTGCTCGCTCTCAATGCGGCGTGCAGAAAACATGTCTGCTCGCCCATCTGAACTAGTTTTTGATTGTGCGCGAGATCTTCCCCTGACGTTAGATAGACATGGGTGACAACCGGGAACGCCTCCGCCTCGCCGGCTTCCAGCGACGGCGCGTGCGCGCGAAACCGGGTCAGTTGAATGAGCTGATAAGACTGCAAGTCTTGTTTGACGATCTGCGCATAGCGCCCAAGCTGGGTCATAAAGCAAAAAGCAACCCCGGCGGACAGATAGTCGAGGCCGCTTGGCGCGCGCCCCTGCCCGCCGCGATGGACCGGGTCGTCGCCGTAAAACTGAAACACGCTGCCGATCGGTTTGAACAGCTGGATACGCACATCAAAAAGCCCGTTTTCAGTGATTTTCAACACCCCGCGCACATGTAAAATGCGCTTCTGCTCGGACTTCAAACTGCTGCCGACACCGCCTTCAACATCGAAAAGTTGTTCCGCCGCAGACACTTTGCTCAATATGGGTATGCCGTCGACCTCGCCGGTGATGGGCGCAATAAGATCGAAGTCGCCTCCCGGGGCCGGCAGAATATCCGCCATCGTCGGCTTGACGCCATCGACCGGCGCCAGATCGCCATTTAAATGCGTAGAAAATTCGCTGACTAATTCCTTGCCCAGAAACGCCGATGCCGGCGACCAGCGTATGGCGGCTTCAGCAAAAGCTCTTAGGTCAGCAGCATCAATCCCGTCGGCGCTGACATGCAGCTCCGCCGGCAACGCGCCGCCGGTCATGGTCCCGCGCAGCGCCGATCCCTCCATGGTATAGAAATTGTCGAGCGTGAGGGTGAGGTTTTCGAGCGCAACACCCTGGCTCAGGGCAATCGCCCGCAGGTTCGATGCGAACGACATCACCATGCCGGTGGTGAAAAACGCCAACGGGAACGGCGCCAGATCCGTGCCGTTGAGGTAGGGCCCCTCGTCGCAGGTCAGTCGCCATGTTGCGCCATCCGCGCCGATCGCACCGGTGTGGACAAGCGCTTCCTTCTGCATGCCCTCAAGCGAGCGGGATTTGACGACGATGAACGCCTCGTCGTCTTCCGAAAGATCCGCCGGCGCGTCGCCGTCAAAGGACGCTTTATAGGCAAGTGGAGCAGCTAAACTCTCAATAGATGGGGACAAATCGACGCTCCTTTGGGGTTGCTGCAGCCAGCGTAGCATAATTTAGATGCAGATGCAACCATTTACAACATGCGACACTACGGCCAGCCTGCCTCCCATAACCAATCCCGGGGAGCACGACTTTAGATAAAACTGATCGCAGCAATCGCCGCGGCGCAGAGAAAAACCGTTTCGGCGACAACGACGCCGATATGCAAGGCGCCGAGATCAAACATCTCCTTCAGCGACGTTTTCATCCCCAACGCCGAAATCGCGCCCAGAAGCAGCCATCGCGAGGACCAGTCCATAAAGTCCGCCGCAAAAGACGGGATCAGGCCAAAGCTGTTGGCGAGGAGGATTGCCGCAAACGCGACCGCGAACCAAGGAAAAGGCATTTTGGCGCCGTCCGCCGCGCCGCGCCGAAGAAACGCCGCCAGCAACAAGATAACGATTGGCAGGCAGGCGACCCGCAAAAGCTTCACATAGGTCGCCGTGTCGCCAGCCAGTTCCGATACCGCATAGCCGGCGCCAACCACTTGCGCCACATCGTGAATGGTCGCGCCGATAAGAACGCCGATCTGGGTGTCGGAAAATCCGAGGCTTGAGAACAAAATCGGATAGATGATCATCGCCATCGTTGACAGCGACGTTACTGCAACGACGGTAAATAATGTATCGCGCTGGCTGGTCTCTGATTTCGGCAAGACAGAAGCAATCGCCAACGCCGCCGACGCCCCGCAAATGGCGACCGCGCCGCCGGTCAACAGGCCGAAAGAGACCGAGCGGTTGAAGAGTTTTGAAAACAACAGCCCGACGCCAATTGTAAAAATAATCAATACAGGAATGATTAAAACAAGAACCGGCCCGAGGCTTGAAATCTGATCAAGAGTGACGCGCACGCCCAAAAACGCAACGCCGATTTTTAACAGTTGCGATGATGCAAGCTGAATACCGCTAACGCATTTGCCGTCTGTCGCAAGAAAATTGAACGCCATGCCAAGCAGCAAAGCAAACAACATTGCCGGCGCGCCGTAATGCTCGGAAATAAATCGCGCCGCCGCAGCAATCGTGAACGCCATCAAAATGCCCGGTGCAAGCGCACCGGCGCGTGTGCGCAACATCGTCGCTGACTGTGCCAGGCTCATCTCTAATTCCCTAATGGCGGCAATTTCATCGCCGGGCGGTCGCCATTTATCGGACCCGTTCATGACCCTTTGTGGCAATTTGTAAAGCGCAGCAAGCCCGCAAGGACCGCGGGGCAATTGGCGAGCCTGGCGGCTCTGGCGCCGAGCCTCTCACCCCCCCGCCATGGGCCTGTGGGAAGACGTGTAAGACCTGCTCAACCGCCGCTCGGCCCTCAATTTGCTTGACGCGAGGCGCCCGGCGCCCGATGAGCGCGCCAAGCCACCTGAAATCCCATATGACTGACGCTTATCTCAATCGCCGCACCTTCGCGATTATCTCGCATCCCGACGCCGGCAAAACCACGCTGACCGAGAAGCTGTTGCTTGCCTCGGGCGCGATCCGGCTTGCCGGCGAGGTCAAAGCCAAGGGCGACCGACGCCGCGCGCGGTCCGACTGGCTGGCGATTGAACAAAAGCGCGGCATCTCGGTGACGACCTCGGCGATGACCTTTGAACATGACGGCGTGCTCTTTAACCTGCTCGACACGCCGGGCCACGAAGATTTCTCCGAGGACACCTATCGCACGCTCACCGCAGTCGACTCGGCGATTATGGTGATCGATGCGGCCAAGGGCATTGAGACACAAACGCGAAAACTGTTTGAAGTCTGCCGCCTGCGCGATATCCCGATCATCACCTATATCAACAAGGTCGACCGTGAAGGCCGCGATCTGTTTGAGCTTCTCGACGAGATTGCCGATCAATTGGCGCTCGACGTATCGCCGCAGGTCTGGCCGCTGGGGACGGGCGGGCAGTTTAAGGGCTGTTATGACCTGGCCCATGATCACGTGCTGTTGCCGGCGGATGACGATGTCAGCGGCGCATTTGGAAAGACCATCGAACTTGATAGCGTCGATGATCCGCGTCTTGACGAATTGATCGGCGCGGATGTCGCCGCAGAAGCGCGCGAGGAGATGGAACTGGCCCGCGAGGGCTATACGCCATTTGATCTGAAAGCATTCCGCGAGGGCACGCTAACGCCGGTTTATTTCGGCTCGGCGCTGAAGGAGTTCACCGTCGCCGAATTATTGCGCGACATCGGCAAATTCGCGCCGCCGCCGGGACCGCAACAGGCCGGCGCGGAAGAAATCTCGCCTGATGACGACGCCGTTTCGGGCTTTGTGTTTAAGGTCCAGGCGAATATGGACCCCAACCACCGCGACCGCATCGCCTTTGTGCGAATATGTTCCGGCCGGTTCAAGCGCGGCATGAAGCTGAAAGTCACCCGCACCGGCAAAGCGCTCGCCATCAATGCGCCGATCTTTTTTATGGCCCAGGACCGTCAGCTTGCGGAAGAAGCGGTTGCCGGCGATATTGTCGGCATTCCCAATCATGGCGCGCTCGGCGTCGGCGATACGTTGAGCGAGCGCGACGGGCTTAAATATACCGGGCTGCCGGACTTTGCTCCGGAGATTATCCGCCGGGTGCGGCTTGATGATCCGATGAAGTCAAAACAGATGAAGCGGGCGATGATTGCGCTGGCCGAAGAAGGCGCCAGCCAGGTGTTCACTCCGGTTCTCGGCGCCGATTTTTATGTCGGCGTTGTCGGCTCGCTGCAGCTTGATGTGATCGAGGCGCGGCTCATCGCGGAATATGGCGTGGCGGCGACGATGGAGCCTTGCGGCTATGACACGGTGCGCTGGCTTGGCGGCGAGAATGACGCCGACGTCCAGAATTTTGTCGCTAAGAACCAGGGCGCTGTCGCGCATGACCGCTATGGCGCGCCGGTTTATCTCGCCCGTTCGCAATGGGAAGCTGGTTATGCGGAAGAAAAAAACCCACGCGTTAAGTTCCTGAAAACCCGCGAGCGGACATAAACAGAAAACATTCGCGCCGCCATCACCGCGTTAATGACTTGGCGCCAGAGCATCGAGCGAAAAGTGGGAACCGGTTTTCGCGTCGCGACCGCGAAGGCGGTCAAATTATAATTTGCGCGCCTTCGCGCGCGATGCGACCACAAATAGACTATAGCAAAATACAACAATTCATTTTTAATGCATTTTGCTATAGGTTCGGTTTGCGGTTAAATCACCAATGGCCAAATGCGAGCATGACGGATGATTGAGTACAGGCAAGGGGCGCCCATCGCGATTCTCGGCATGTCGGGCGTCGGCAAGACCCGCATCGCCTCGATGCTGCGCGACCAAGCTAACTGGTTTCATTACTCCGTCGATTACCGCATCGGCACGCGTTATATGGGCGAGGCGATCGTCGATAATTTCAAACGCGAGGCGAGCAAAGTTCCGCTGTTGCGCGAGCTTCTGCTTTCCGATTCAATTTACATCTCGCCCAACATCACCTTCGACAATCTCGAGCCCCTATCGACCTATCTCGGCAAGCCCGGCGATCCGGCCAAAGGCGGCATCGCTTTTGCGGAATATCTGCGCCGCCAGCGCCAGCACCGCGACGCAGAAATCCGCGCACTTGGCGACACCGCGTCGTTTGTCGAAAAGGCGCGCGCGATTTACGGCTATGAGCACTTTATCTGCGACACCGGCGGCTCGATCTGCGAAATCGTCAACCCGGACGACGCGGACGATCCGGTGTTGAAGGCATTGTCGCAGACCTGCCTGTTGGTCTATCTCGCTGGCGACGACGCGCACAACGAGGCGCTGAAAAGCCGCTTCGATAAGACGCCCAAGCCGATGTATTACAATGAAGGCTTTTTGAAACAGGTCTGGGCCGACTATTTAAACAAGACGGGCCTGCCGGAAAATAAAGTGGACCCGGATGATTTCATCCGCTGGGGTTTTGCAAAGCTGATCAAATGGCGTGCGCCGCGCTACCAGACGATCGCAAAAAACTGGGGCGTGACGATCCCCGCCGACAAGGCCGAACTGGCCAATACGCCCGACGCGTTCCTGGCGCAGGTCGATGAAGCGGTGAAGGCGCAAGGCTAATGGCTGGGAGTCAAACCCTCTCACCGCTTTCAAGCCACCGCACACATTCCGCACCCAGCTCTTTAAGCGCTCGCGCCTCATAGGCCGCGCTATCTTCCGCCGTCAGCTTCTCGCGCCAGCGCCCGTTTGAGCCCTTGTTGATGAATGTCTTCGCGCCGCCCTTCCATGGCTGCCCGCCAAGCGGGACAACTTTATCGGCGTGGGCCTTCATATAGTCAAAACTGCAATGCTCGATAATTGCCGGCCACGCATCTTCTGCGACATCAATTTCCAAAAACTTGGCGATGCGGCGCATTTCGCCCGGCATGTCGGCTTTCAGATCGTTGAAATGGATGAGCATGACATTGGGCAGATCGCGAACCGCCCACCACGTGCGGATATTTTCCCATAGCGACCAAACCGGAAAGCCGTCCTCGTTAAGCCATTCGAGAAAAAACGTGCGCGGGTCTTCGGGCGGCGGCGCCAGCGGCGGTCCAACGAGATTTGGCGCGGTATTGAGCGCTTCCATCATTTCCGGCGTCATATTGATTTGATGGTTGTGCATGCTCCAAACCGCGTCGCGCCCGTCACGAGCGATATAAAGGTATTTGACCGCAGGATTAAAAACCAGCGCATCAACCGGCAGATGAGTTTTGATAAACCGCCGATGGGTCTGCGCTTCCAGCGCTTCAAGCTTGACCGGCGCCGGCGGCAAGCGCAGATCGAGCCAGGGCGACATCTCCGAGACGTTCAACCCCTCCTCGCCTTTAAAGATCAGTTGCGAGACGATCTGCTGCATCCATGTGGTGCCGGACTTCGCCCATGTCGCAATGACGATATCGTCGTCGCGAAACGGAAAGTCGTTCCAGATCGTTGAATCCATGTGGTTGTTGTAGATTTCACGAGTTTTTTGCGACAGCGGTGTTGTCATTTGAGATTCCCCTTCTTTGCGCGGAAATCTATCGCGAAAAGGGAGCGTGTGCAAACACGTATCTCAGAGGGGCTGACTTTGAAAAACAAGAAAAGATCAGTTCGATTTCTTGACGAACTCCGTCAGTATAACGATCTGCTGACCGTTGACGCGGCCTTCGATATGTTTTGGATTGTCTGTGACTAAGGAAATATTGCGCACCGCCGTACCGCGTTTGGCGGTAAAGCCCGCGCCTTTCACACTCAAATCCTTGATCAGGGTGACAGAATCGCCGGCAGCCAGCATCGCGCCATTAGCATCGATGTGTTTGACGGCGTCTTCGGCGTTGCTCGCCTCGCCCGTCTTCGCCCAAGCTAGCGTTTCATCATCAAGATAAAGCGTATCGAGCAAATCACGGGCCCAGCTCTCATCGCCCAACCGGTTCAACATCCGCCACGCCATCACCTGCACCACCGGCGTCTGGCTCCATGCGCTCTCCATCAGGCAACGCCAGTGATGCGCGCCCGTCTTGTCAGGGTTTTCAATCTGATCGCGGCACGTCGCGCAGATCAGCACGCAAGTGTCCGGCGCACCATCATCGCGCGGCGGCGCTTGGTAAACTGCCTGACCCTCGCTAGCGCTGCACAATTCGCATTTGGACCCCGACCGGGCGCGTAAGACATCTTCTGTATTCATGGGGCACGGTTTCCTTGGATTGAATGGCTGCGGTGGCGGAGGCACATTCAGAAAAGCAACGCTAACGCCGATTCAATTTCGTTGTCGGAGCAAATTCTCTACCGCTTGGTGACAAGCGTTCAGAATCAATCTCGACTCAGCAAGAATTTGCTGATTAGTTGCCCCATCTCTAATCATCTTATTAAGGCGAGCATCTGCATCAGATACGACGCCCAGCATTTCTTCGCCGAGAGATGCTGCCACATCAGGATTCTGCCTCATAAGGTGGTTGGCCCATTGAGAAAATGCACCAAACTGCTGGATAAGCCCACTCAACTTTTGTGAATACTCATTGTGCACAGAGTGTTTGAGATTAAGAAAACCTAGGCTCACCCCAAACACCACATTGTGGAATTCTTTATCTGGAGCATTAGAACCGTGCTCGACGGCTTTTTCAATATTCTTGATATGGTTCTGCATCGTCTCAATTGTGTCTCGGAGTTGGCACAACGGTGTGTATGAGGATTCCGCAAGGCGCGTTTGGGCCGGTTTATTTTTGTCAAGAAGTTTGAACGTCTGTATGAATTGCAGAGCAACCGCCGCCGCAGCAAGACATGTTGTGGTTACGACAAAAGGGTCGGGATCGACCAACTCCAGATCATCCATATCATTCTGCATTGGAGCACTTTCAAAAGCTGTGTTATCGCTATAACTAGCTAGATCTAACAGGAATTATGTACTTGATAATAATATTTTTCCAAACTTTGGAACCTATCACCGCACACACTTTCACACCATCACCCCCAAATTCCCTTACCACTCCCCGGCAAGCCCAGCTTCTCCCAAAGCTCATCAACGCGCTTCACCACCGCGCCGTCCATGCGGATTTCCTTGCCCCATTCGCGCGTGGTTTCCGGCAGGAGTTTATCCGTGGCGTCGAGGCCGATTTTTGAGCCTAACCCGTTCTCGATCGAGGCGAAGTCGAGATAGTCGATCGGGGTGTTCTCGATGATGGTGATGTCGCGCGCCGGGTCCATTTTTGTGGCGAGCGCCCACATCACATCCTTCCAGTCGCGCGCATCAATGTCGTCATCAACGACGATGATCCATTTGGTGTACATGAACTGGCGCAGATAACTCCACGCCCCCATCATCACCCGCTTGGCGTGGCCGGGATAGGCCTTCTTCATACTGATGACGGCGATGCGATAAGAGCATCCCTCCGGCGGCAGCCAGAAATCGGTGATTTCCGGGAACTGCTGTTGCAGCAGGGGAATAAAAACCTCGTTCAGCGCCTCGCCGAGGGTGCTGGGCTCGTCGGGCGGGCGGCCGGTAAAGGTCGACAGGTAAATCGGGTCTTTGCGGTGAGTGATCGCGGTGATGGTAAAGGTCGGGAACCGTTCCACCGCATTGTAATAGCCGGTATGATCGCCGTAAGGGCCTTCATCGGCATAGTCATCAAGCGAGACATAGCCTTCAAGCACGATCTCTGCTTCGGCCGGAACTTTGAGCGGCTGGGTTTTGCAATCGACCAGCTCCAGCTTTTTGCCGCGCAACAATCCGGCGAACTGATATTCCGACAGCGTGTCCGGCACCGGCGTCACCGCCGCGAGGATGGTTCCGGGATCGGCGCCGATGACCACGGCGACCGGCAGCGGTTCTGATTTTTCTTTCGCCCAGCGCTGATGGTGCTGTGCGCCGCCGCGATGGCGCAACCAGCGCATGATGGTCTTGTTGCGACCGATCTTCTGCATGCGGTAGATGCCGAGATTGTAATCGTCAGCGCCCTTGCCGCTCGGGCCGCGCGTCACCACCAGCGGCCAGGTGATCAACGGCGCCGGCTCGCCCGGCCAGCAGATCTGGATCGGCAACTGATCGAGATTGATCTCGTCGCCGGCCTTAACAATTTCCTGACACGGCGCGCCGCCAAACCCCTTGGTTGAAGGCTTCATCGCCAACACGGTTTTGACCAGCGGCAGCATGGCGATGGCGTCTTTGACCCCGCCCGGCGGCTCTGGCTGGCGCAGAAACGCCAGCAATTCGCCAACTGCACGTAACTCGCCGCCGCTTGCGGGCGCCTTATGGCCAACGCTCAGCCCTTCCAGCGTGATGGCGCGGGCGACGCGCTCCACCGTGCCGAACAGATTGACCAGCACCGGCATCGGCGAGGCCGAGCCGTCCTCCATCACCGGGTTTTCAAAGATCACCGCCGGACCGCGTGTCGCCAGCAGCCGGGTCTGGATCTCGGTCATTTCGAGATTGACCGATACCGGCTCGGCGACGCGGACCAGCTCGCCCGCCGCTTCAAGCATTTCGATGAAGTCACGTAATGATTTGTAAGGCATAGTCTCCGCCGATCATGGTCGAGCTCTGCTGTAGCGGGAAAGCCCGTGGTTTGAAACCGTGAGCGGCGACGCACTGGCGCGGCCAAATGCTATGGCCGGCGGCAATTTGTGATCCCAACGCTGTCTTCAGGGGATGAAGCGCCGCGATCTCCGGGATGTGACTGGCGACTTTAACGTTATTTTCGCCTCCGCCCTTTACGTTAGGCCTGTGGAAGCATATTTTGAAACCAGCCGTCACATCGCTTCGTTGAGTGTTTGGTCGCGGTCATAAAATAGCACCGTATGGATTGCGACTGAATAGCTTGCAATTGTATGGGGTCTGGTTCGGGAGTAAGTGTCCGGCGATGTTGCCGATTTTGCATCAAATTTCAGGTTCGTTGCTTGTGGTTACAGGGCTGATCGTCCTGCCGCTGCCATTGCCTTTTGGCCTGATCATGCTGGTTATCGGCCTGGCGCTTCTCGCCCCTTATATTCCCGCCATTCAGCGATTTATCAAACATCTCCGCGGCAAATGGCCGAAATTCGACCACCAGCTGCGGCGCCATCACCACCGCTTCCCGCCGGTGGTAAAGAGCACCATCGACAAGACCCACCCAGCCGCGCCGGCTGAGTAATCGCGGCTCACAGACTCATTAAATCGTCATCCCGGATGCGCTGCAACACGAAGTGTTGCTGCGCTGGTCCGGGATCGGTTGCAGCATTGTCACATTTACCGAGAAGGATCCCGGACCAGCATTGCGTCATCAAAGATGCCGCAATGCATCCGGGATGACGGAAATTCTATTTATGGGTAGGTGATCTACCCCAGATTAGAAAAATCAGGTTTGCGCTTCTGCATGAAGGCCATCCCGGCCTCGCGGAATTCTGGCGATTTTAACAGCTCCGCAAAATGCGCGCTCTCCTGTTTCATATGCGCAATGATCACCTCGCGGTCAGGGCGCATCAGTTGCTTGGTGGTGCGTAACGCAGTTGGCGCTCTGGCGGCGAGATCGCGTGCGGCGGCGATTGCAGTCTCGGCCAACGCCTCGGGGCTGACGACTTCATTGACGAACCCGAACTCATAAGCGCGTGCGGCGCTGATCTTTCTGCCCGCCACCAACATTTCCGCCGCGCGCTGATGACCGGCGATACGCGGCAGCAACAGGCTGGAGGCCGCTTCCGGGGGCAGCCCAAGGTCAACAAACGGCGTATGGAATGTGGCCGTCTCGGACGCGAACACCAGATCGCAATGCAACAACATGGTGACGCCAACGCCAACGGCGCCACCCTGGACCGCCGCCAGCAGCGGTTTTTCAGCGCTGGCGAGCCCGATCAAAAATCGCATCACCGGCGGCGTCGCATCCGGGTCGGAAAGACCGGAGACGCCGGCCATAAAATCGCCGATATCATTGCCCGAGGTGAACATATCGCCCTCGGCCTCGAACAACACCGCGCGCACAGCATCGTCTTCCTGCGCCAACTGGAGCGCATCGGCGAGGCCTGCATACATGTCAGAGGTGATCGCGTTCTTTTTCTCCGGCCGGTTAAAGCCGACGCGCAACACCGCGCCGTCTTGCACCACTGTGATATGTTCGCTCATTTATCTACTCCTTCTCACGGTCGTTTTGTGAATTGACTTGCGCCCTCGCCTGCGCTGGATCAAGAACAACCTGCAGTTACGGACCAGCAAGATGCATATCCGCATTCTCGAAACCGGCGTACCGCCCGCCCCGCTTGATCGTGAGTTTGGCTTCTATCCGGCCATGTTCGAGCGCTTGCTGTCGCCGCTCGCCCCGGCGCTGACATTTTCTTCAACCGCGATTCACCTTGGCGGCCCGGCGCCGTCGGTTGACGCATTTGACGGATTGTTGATTACCGGTTCCGCCGCCGGCGTTTATGAAGGCCATGACTGGATTGCACCGGCCGAGGAGCTAGTGCGCAAAACCGCGGATGCCGGCAAACCGCAAGTCGGCATTTGCTTTGGCCATCAGCTCATGGCCCAGGCCTTTGGCGGGCGGGTTGAAAAATCGGACAAAGGCTGGGGCGTCGGCGTTCATGGCTATGAAACCACCAGCAACGCCAAGTGGATGGACCCGGCGCAAGGGCGGATCGCTTGCGCGGTCTCGCATCAGGACCAGGTGGTCGCGGCGCCGCCGGATGCGTGCATTCTTGGCGGATCGGAATTTTGCCCCAACGGCATTATTGAATATGCGCAAGGGCCGGCGATCTCGCTGCAACCGCACCCGGAATTTTCCCATGATTATGCCAGCGCGCTGTTGCGTCTGCGCCGTGGGCGCATTCCCGCAGCCTTCGCCAACCCGGCAATGGCGACCCTGAGCGGCAAATCCGACCGCGATCTCCTCGCCCGCTGGATCGTCAATTTCTTTCAACAGAATGTGAGATAAACATGACCGAGCTAATCCTCACCATTGGTGACAAAAACCTTTCCTCATGGTCATTCCGGCCATGGTTTTTAATGACACAAGCCGGCATTCCGTTCACGGAGGAAAACATCAAACTCGACCAGCCGGGAACGCGAAAAGTTCTCGCGGAGAAATCCCCCTCCGGTCTGGTGCCGTTTTTAACCCACAAAAAAGATGGGGGTGAAACGCAAGTCTGGGACTCGCTGGCGATTTCTGAATATCTGAATGATCTGTTCCCGGAAAAACACTTATGGCCGCAAAATCTGGCGGCCCGCGCCTTCGCGCGCTCAATCTCGGCGGAAATGCATTCCGGATTTTCAGCGCTCAGAAATGTCTGGCCGATGATGTTTACCCGAGAAGCGTTAAGCCACACGACCAGCGGCGGCGTCCAACGCGAAATCGACCGCATCAGCCATCTCTGGACCGAAGCGCGAATCAGATTCGCCGCCAAAGCCAGCGCCGATGAAGGCTTCCTGTTCGGCAAATTCTCCATCGCCGACGCCCTCTACGCGCCCGTGGTCTCGCGCTTCCTCACCTACGGCCCGGTGAAAGTAAGCAATGAGGCCGTCGCCTATATGGAGATGATGTGCGCACTACCGGCCTGGCGCCAATGGGGCGACGGGGCGCGAGTGGAGGTTGGCGGCTAAGCCGATGCCGCACGTGTGATTACTTGTATATTCCTTTTTGACACTGTTCATGTATTAATGAAGCCGTGTTTTAGGGGTGGCGGGACATGCGGTATTTATTCGTATTACTTTCTTTTTTTATATTTTCTCTCGCGCCATCAGCAGCACATGCCCAGCAAACAATTGGAATAAACGCCGGCGATCAATATCTGGATGCAACCGGGCATCTTATGGTTGGCCCCCATATGGACGGCAACGCCTACATTGCGTTGCGTCAAGGCGCCGATCTCAACAGCATGAACTTTATGTTGAGGATTGTTGACGGCGAAGTTGTCCGCGTACTCAACCTATCGGTTGGTCCAGATTTCGTCATCGAACGCCAAGCCGCTCAAACCGTTGTTTATGATTTTCGCTTCCGTCGGCGCATGGAATTCGAGGCGGGGTCGCAAACATTTTTGACCCAATCGCTTTATGCACTTTGGCATCAGCGTTGGGCATTTTTACAAAATAATCTGTACGTAACTTCAATTCTACATGCTGCTTCGCAACTAGAAAAACCAAGTGTCGAGCGATTTTTTGTTGAACAACAAAACGGCATAAATCATCCGCAGGAGCTCGCATTTAATAGTTTGCCGAAGCCGGTTTTATTGGCGAAAAAGAAAAGTGATCGCTTAGAAATACTTGTCGATAAAACCAGCGTTGCTGAGGTTGAATTTAGCGATAGCAAATTTCTGAGCCGTTCCCATACCGATACGTTTGCAGCATGGCTTGTGTGGTCGCTAAACCTGCATCCTGATGTTGCGTCCCTGCTCGGTTCAAAGAAATATCTACCAAATGAAATCAACAAAACTGAGCGCAGAGATATGGATAAAACCAATCAGGTTTTGTTTAATCTCACTGACATTTCTTCAGGGGGCGCTGACTTCAGCTTTTTGGCCTCGCATAATCCGCAACCGCCAATTTGGGAGCCGAGAATAAGCGCTGTCATGGCGGACCTGATGATCAATGCCGCTCGCGGAACCGCACCGAACGGACCTCTCAGTAGTGATGAATATATAATACAGCTTCGCCAACTCCAGAAGACTGGCCAACCGCTGGATATTTTTCTGTTGGGCATCCATTCCAGTTTCGGATGTGAGCGGGCCAATCCGCAGCCTGCAATCTGTGCAGTCTCCTTGAAAGCAATGACAAACGTCATCAACGACAAGGACGTGAAAACGTTAGGTCAGGCGCTCGGCAAGGATCAGGCCGGTGAGCATGCCGCAGCAGTAAGGTCAATGTTGGCGCTTCGCTCAGATCAACTGCAGCGTGTGGACATATTGGACATCATGATCGCAAACACTCTGGTCGAAGGTAAAAATAAAAATCAACTGGATGAGGAGCTTGAGCAAAAATTTCAGGAACTCCCAAAACTATTTGAATCTGCTTTCCAGGCAGATCCATATTCGCCAAGCCGATACCGCGACTACTACAACTATTTGCACGCATCAGTGGACAACACCGATGATCGGTATTTTGTCCTCACCCGCGCCTATCCGGTCATTGATATTGCGCGATCTCTTCCGGAGCGGGCTGTGCCGCCGCTTGTGGAAGCCATTACCGATATTGAACGCCTGATTTCTCGAGACTTTTCCAGTCATTTCCCTGAATACGCCCGGTAGTAAATTCCCTAGCGCCGCGTGCGGGGCGAGGCTGGGTAGTCTGTCGCCTGTTCTATTGCAGCGCTTCTTAACGAGCCTTGCCCTCACAGCCCCAACCCTTTATCCCGGCGACCATGAAAACCAACGACGCACAATCCATTCTCGCCGCCCTGCTCGATGACGCCCGCGCCGCTGGCGCTGAGGCCGCCGATGGGGTGCTTTATCATGCCGTCTCGCACGGGGTTTCCTGGCGGATGGGCAATCTGGAAGATGTTGAGCGCTCCGAGAGCGCTGATCTTGGCCTCAGGGTTCTGATCGGCAAACGCCAGGCTTCGGTCTCCACCACCGACCATTCGCGGGCCTCGCTGAAAGAGCTGGCCGAGCGCTGCGCGGCGATGGCGAAAGCCGCGCCTGAAGATCCCTATTGCGGCCTCGGCCCGCAGGACCGCCTCGCCAAGGCGCCGTTTCTCGATCTCGACCTTGGCGATTACGCCGAGCCGTCGACCGAGGATTTAAAAGCCCGCGCCGCAGAGTGCGAAGCCGCCGCGCTTGATGTTGAGGGCGTCGTTAATTCCTCCGGCGCCGGGGCGAGCTACGGCGAAGGCCAGAAATGGTTTGCAACCAGTCACGGCTTTTTCGGCCAGTCTGGCGGATCGAACCATTCGGTTTCCGTCAGCGTTCTCGCCGAAGACGAAAACGGCATGGAGCGCGATTATGATTATGACAGCAAAACCCACATCACTGATTTGAAAGCCGCGGCGCTGATCGGCAAGAATGCCGGCGAGCGCACAATCAAGCGGTTGTCGCCGCAAAAACTCAAAAGCCGCACCGCGCCGGTGATCTTCGACAATCGCCTGTCGCGCTCGCTGCTCTCGTCTCTGGCCGGCGCCGCCAATGGCGCCAGCATCGCCCGCGGCGTCAGCTTTTTGAAGGATAAAAAGGGCGAGAAAATCTTCGCGGATGCGATCAACATTATCGACGACCCGCATATTGTACGCGGCGCGGGCTCTCGTCCATTTGACGGTGAAGGCGTTGAGAATGCACGCATCAATCTGATTGAAAACGGCGTGCTCACCGAGTGGTTGATGAATACATCGCACGCAAAACAGCTAGGGCTAGAGACCAATGCGCGCGCAACACGCGGAACCGGCGGCGCGCCGGGCGCGGGGTCAACCAACCTCTATATGGAAGCCGGCCAAGCGACGCCGCAAGAGTTGATGCGCGACGCCAGCGCCGGCCTCCTCGTCACCGACATGTTCGGCCCGCAGGTCAATTCCAATACCGGCGATTATTCCGTCGGCTGCTCCGGCTTTTGGTTTGAAGACGGCGCCGTCGCCTTTCCGGTCAGCGAGATTACCATCGCCGGCAATATTCTGGAAATGTATGCAGGCGCCATCCCGGCGAACGATCTTGAGTTTCTTGGCTCAACCAACGCACCGAGTATATTAATAGCGTCCATGACGATTGCGGGCGATTAAAGTTCTGGAGACTGAGATGTCTGACGACCACGGCGACGACAAACAACTCTTG
>JAJFFY010000023.1 GCA_021776415.1 Hyphococcus sp. | reverse complement strand
GACGCCGACATCCTTACTCGCCAGGTGTTGCAGCGCGTCATTGGCGCGTTCGAGGGGGTAGCGCGCAGAAACGGAGCCCGACAAATCGAGGCGTCCTGACGCGACTAGTTCAAGCAAGTCAGCAATGTCGCTCTTGTCCATGCCAAATGAGCCGAGTACGGATTGTTCGCGGCCGACAAAGGCGACAAGCGGTGGCAGGCAGGGCCGATCCATGCCGACCCCGACAAGAACCGCGCGTCCGGTCTTATCCAGCAACTTGACTGCTAATTCGACTGTCTTGGCGCGGCCGACAAATTCCAGCGCCAGATCGACGCCCATCCGACCAAGTTCACCGCGCATCTGTTTGATGAACCCCGGGTCGGAAGAGTCATAAGCAAAATCAGCACCTAGCGACAATGCGCGCTCTCTCGCTTCTTCCTGCACATCGATGGCGACGATACGTCCTGCGCCCATCAGTTTTGCGAGCATGACAGTATGGGTGCCGAGGCCGCCGCAACCAATGACGGCAACGCATTCTCCCTCAACGAGCTTTCCCCGGCTGCGCAAAGCGTGGTAGGGTGTCGAAACACCATCAGTAATGATAGCTGCAATATCAAATGGAACACCATCCGGAATGGGAATGAGTGTTCGCGCCGGCGCTGCGACATAATTGGCGAGGGCGCCGTCGCGGGCCATGCCATAAACTTTTGACCGTTCGCAGAGCGATTGGCGGCCCGCACTGCAAAATCGGCAGGCGCCGCAGAAAGCTGCTGGAAACATCGCAACACGATCTCCAACCTGAAAGTCCTTTACGCCCGAACCAGTTCTGGTGATTGTGCCGGCAGCCTCATGACCGAGCGTAATCGGTGTTCGTTCAACTGGCAGATCTCCATCGACAGCCAAGTGAATATCGGTTCCGCAAAGCCCGCAAGCAGCAACTTTTACCAGAACCTCATCGTTTTCTGGTTCAGGTATTGGAAGCGTTTCAATCTTGAGTGCTTCACCAGGGTGAATCAATCGAGCTGCCAGCATATCACTCATGTGCGCTCTCCGTTATTTGTATCAGATAGAAGCCCGTGCGTGATAAGTTTAATGATACGGTTCATATCCCTGTCAGTTGGATGACGTGGTGCACCGAGATTTATTCTCGATTCCCTGACAAGCGTCAGTCCAAGAAAGGACGCCCATAAAAGATCGGCAGCGACACGGCCTTCACCTTTGCCAAGAGCATTTTCAAGAATATCTGCAAGTTTTTGAAAATTCTTCCCGGAGAGTTGGATGATATCTGTACGGACTTCATCAGAGACATCAGTTGTCGACCGTGGTCGGGCTAAAAACGCCGATAATTGGTAATATTCGGGATGCTCTGTATGCACCTGTCCAAAAAATTTCCAGATGCGGGCGAGTGTATCTTCCGGCGTAAGGTCTAACCCGGCGATCTTTTCCAGCCCGTGGCACCAGAACTCAATGCCTTCGAACAGGAGCGAGATGAAAATCTCATCCTTGCTCTTGAAATAGAAGAAGACGGTGGCCTCGGATAATTCACAGTGTTCCGCGATCTGCTTGGTTGTGGTCCCCGTGAAACCCTGCTCCAGCAACAATGCACGCGCCGCATCGAGAATTGTCTCTTTTCGCGCTGCGCGCTCGCGAGCCCGCCGTTCCTGTACGCCCATGAATTATACTCCCAACAGCCGCGCAATGGTCTCGCGCTGTATTTCACTTGTTCCTTCGCCGAGTTCCAGCACTTTGCAATCGCGGTAGAACCGCTGAGCATTGCTCTCACGCATATAACCTTGGGCGCCGCACAGATGCAGCGCACGCTCGCAGACCCATGTCGCAGTTTCTGTGGCAATGAGCTTCGCCATCGACGCCTCCTTGTCATGAGGCTGGCCCGCATCGGCAATCCGTGCAGCGTGAAGCGTCAATTGCCAGGCGGCTTCTAGCTTCGTTGACATGTCTGCAAGAGTGAAACGAACAAATTGGTGCCGCGATACAGGTTTGCCCGCTTGCATCCGCGTTGATGTATAAGCGATGGATTCCACAAGGGCCGCTTGTCCCAGCCCAACACCGAAGGCTGCGCTAGCGATGCGGCCCAGTGTCAGGACTTTAAGCGCCTGCAGAAAACCATAGCCTTCAGGGCCAAGCAGGTTGCGTTCATGTATACGGCAATCGTCGAAAACAATCTCTGCCATTTCCGAAGCGCCCATGCCGAGTTTCTTGAACGGCGCGCTAACACTGACGCCTTCCGTGCCACGCTCAACAAGGAATAGCGACATGCCCTTTAGGCCCTTTTCCGGCGCCGTTGCAGCGACGATGACCATGAAGTCGGCGAAAGGAGAATTGGTGATATAGAGTTTAGCGCCGTTGAGGACGTAATCACTTCCGTCTTTCACGGCGCGCGTTGTGACGCAAGAAATATCGGCGCCGGCGCCAGCCTCGGCATAGCCCCAACATCCTACTATCTTTCCAGCCAGTGAATCAGGTAAGTATCTCTTTTTCTGCTCGTCATTGCCGAGATGAAGTATGGCGGCGCTGGCTAGTGCGGTATGAACATAAAGTCCAAGTGCGATAGCGGCTGATCCTCGCGCCAATTCTGCGCACATGAGTGCGTAAAGAACCGATCCACCGCCAGAGCCGCCAACCTCTTCAGGAAAGGCGGCGCCTAGCCAGCCGAGCTCGCCAAGCTTTTGAAACAGTTCCTGCGGGTATCGCTCCTCCATATCCCAGCGCGTGGCGTTTGGCGTGATCTCCTTCTCCACGAAAGCCCTGACGGCGTCGCGAAACTGGATTTCTTCGGGGCTGAGTGTTGGATCAGTAGCCATTTCTATTTTGTCTCACCTGCGTAAATGTGAAAGATGCCTGAAAAACGCGCGCAGACTTCGCCCTTGCCATCACGGATTTCGGATTCAAGAAACGCTACTGAGCGACCGCGATTGAGCAGTCTTGAGCGGGCCTCAAGCAGGCCCGGGCGCCCGGCCCGGATATAGTTTGACGTAACTGTAATACTGCCGACGCGGGGCTCTTCGGTCAGGACGGAGGTCAGCGCCATACCCATGCCCACATCAGCCATTGCGAAGAGAAGCGCACCATGGACAACTCCAAAGATATTACACTCATCTGACGTGCATTGATGCGTTGTGATGGCAATGCCATCCTCATTGATCTGACTTGTTATCCCTAGTCGCTCCGTAAACGGATCGGAACGAATTGTACCAATCATGTCCTGCCCAGTCATTCTGGCTTGCCTGCATCTGGCCCTGAGCCGCCAAATATTGGCTTCCTGCCTTCACGGAAAGCCGCAACGCCCTCGCGGTGGTCGGCGCTTTGCAGGCATTGAACCTGAGCGAAGATTTCATAGTCGAATTCCGCTTCCATATTGAGATCAAGCGATTTGCGGATGGCGTTCTTTGTGAACGCTGTTGTTTTAGGCGCCCCTGCGGCAAGGCGTTTGGCGAGTTTTGCAATACTGGCGTCAAGCTCGTTTTCAGGAACAACTTGCGTCACCAAGCCGAATGAGTGAGCCTCGTTCGCATCAATGATGCGCCCGGTCATCATCATGTCAGTGGCGCGGCCAAGGCCAATCAGGCGCGGTAGAAAATATCCCGCCGACATATCACAGCCCGCAAGCGCCAGTTTAACGAAGGGTGTGCAGAACCGCGCTGTATCCGATGCAATGCGAAAATCACTCGCTATCGCCAGGCCAAGCCCACCACCAAAGACATTACCATGACAGCGCACGATGATGGCTTTGCCACAACTGGATATGACCCGGATGGGGTCCAGATACTGATCAACAATCTGTTCCCAGTCTGCCGGCGTCCTGTCGATCATCTGGCCAATATCAGCCCCAGCGCAAAAGGATTTTCCCTCACCGGCAAGGACAATAACACGCACAGCCGGATCATTTTTTGCTACTTCAAGCGCCTCGGTCAATCTGTCAAGCAATGGGATATCTATCGCATTGAGTTTATCCGGACGATTTAGCGTCATGGTGCGAACTGCATCTTCAGTTTCTATGCGTAATGTTTCTGT
Organism: Hyphococcus sp.; assembly: GCA_021776415.1. Taxonomy (GTDB): domain Bacteria; phylum Pseudomonadota; class Alphaproteobacteria; order Caulobacterales; family Parvularculaceae; genus Hyphococcus. The sequence goes on along the minus strand of JAJFFY010000023.1, from coordinate 14,668 downwards.
CATGTTTTCCTCGGCCTCAGGGCGTAATTGAACGTGCCCGCAAAAACCTGCGTTTCGGCATCATCGGTCATGGTGACACTGACGGCGATGTCGGCGCGCGCGGCCTTGCTAAAGTCCTGGCACGCTTGCTCTGCCGACTGCATGTCCAGCTCAGCATGAGCACGGACATCTCCTTCAGGACGGCGTGTGTAGTTGATGTTCGCATCTCGTAGCAGGATAAATGCTTTACCTGCCGGCAGAGCACGGTCGGCAATTACGCCTGCAGCGGTTTCAGCGAGTGTGTAAAGCGCACCTGCATGGAACGAGCCGACATAATTGGCGAGCTCAGCTCGGAAGGGAATACGCAAAATGACACTCTCGTCTTTATCCTCATCAATTCCGACGCCGTGCCAGACGACATAAGGTATGGTTGCGAGAAGCTCCGCCAGCGCCATTTTACAGATCCAATTTCAGGGCGGTGATTAAATTATCGCGTACGAGTTTTCGATATATTTCATCTGGCAACTCAAGGTCTTCGATTTCACTTAAGGTGCGATCAAAGGACAGGAGCGGATAATCCGTCGCCCAGATTACCTTATCCTTGCCCCAGCTTTTGACGAAATGCACAAATGATTCCGGCCATTGACGCGCCGAGCGGGCTGATGTTTCAACATAGACATTGGGGTGCTTCCAGGCGAGAGTCATCATTTCGTCATGCCAGGGCTGCCCAAGGTGACAACCGATAATGACAAGGTCTGGAAAGGACAACGCCACTTCATCAAGGTAGATCGGCCGTCCGCATTCAGATGGAAGCAGGGGTCCTGTATGACCAACCTGCAGCGCCACAGCGACACCGAGCTCTGAGCATTTCATGTAAACTGGCCAGTAATGCTTGTCGTTTGGCGGAAGGCCCGTCATTCCATCGCCATACATATAAGGCTCAAGGCGGACGCAGCACATGCCAAGTTCCTTGACCAGATATTCAACGTCCGCGGCCACTTTCATGGGTTTGTCCATGACATTGACCGTTCCGGCTGGAATAAACCGGTCGGGATGCGCCCTCGCAATCTTGGCAACCTCTTCATTGGTCATCACGGGGTCGCCCTGATAATAAAACGATGAGAGGATCAGTTTATCAACGCCGGATGCGTCCATTTCTCGGAGCAAGTCTTCAACTGACTGACCTTCGGTCATATGCTTTGGCGAATTATATTTGTTGAAAATGTGCAGGAAGCTCTCGGGCCAGCGTGTTGCTCCTTCCGGGCTTACATAAGTCGCCCACGCATCGATTGCGATTTTTTCTCGCGCCATGATTTCTTGCTCCTTTTATTTCCCTTTGAATATGGGTATGCGCTTTTCAATAAAGGCCTGAACGCCTTCTTTTGCATCTTCACTCTGGCGGATGGGCTCGGCCTGGAATTGCTCAAGACGAAGTGCTTGGTGAAGCGGCAAGTGCGCGCCCTGATACGCAGCATCGCGTGCGGCGCGAACGGCGAGCGGTCCGTTCGCCGCAACCTGGGAGGCAATCTCCAATGCCTTGTCCATCAATTGGCCTTGTGTTGTCAGGTGATTGATCAGACCCCAGCGCAAGGCCGCCTCAGCATCGATGGGCGCGCCAGTCACAATCATCTCAAGCGCTATTCCAAATGGCAGAGTGCGCGGCAGGCGCTGTGTCCCACCGGCGCCAGGCAAAATGCCGCGTTTGACTTCCGGTAGACCAAAGGTTGCGTGCACGGCAGCGATACGAATATCGCAGGCAAGCGCCAGTTCCAGCCCGCCCGCGAGGCAATAACCATTTATTGCGGCGATCACTGGTTTGCGGGGATCAAAATTGCGCGTCAGCCCGCCAAGTCCGGGTTCGTGTTCGCCCCGCTCGCGCCGTTCTATCGGCGTCATGGAGGCGTAATAAACTCCGATTTCTTTGAGATCAGCGCCGGCGCAAAAGGATTTATTGCCGGCGCCAGTCAGGATCGCGACGCGCAATTCCGGATTGTCACGAAACTCCGTCCAGACCTCAATCAATCGATCACGCATCTTCATGCTGAGAGCGTTGCGCGCGTCTGGTCGATCCATGGTGACAACAAGGACTGCGTCTTCGATTTGTGTCTTGATCGTCATTGTCTTGTCATGCGCGTTTTCGTGACGGCGTCAGGCCGGTAGCGCCGGCGATAATCTCGCGCAGCACTTCACTGGTCCCCGCGCCGATTGTGAAAGCGAGACAGTCACGATACATCCGCGCCATCAGACATTCTTCCATGTGGCTCATCCCGCCGTGAATTTGCGCACATTCTCTTGCTACCGTCACTGCAGTTTCAGTACAGAATAATTTCGACATTGAAATTTCCGCAGCGCAAGGCTCGCCACGAACATAAAGATCAATGCCGCGATACATCAGCGCTTCAGCTGCCTCGATTGAAGTGAGGGCATCAGCCAGGCGATGCCTCCAAACCTGAAAATCAAGCAGCGACTGGCCAAATGCCTTGCGGGTGTGCCCATGCTCGCGTGCAAGATTCCACATCAAGCGCATCTGGGCGCAGGCGATGAGTGACAGCACCAGCCGCTCACCATCAAAACCCTGCATGATTTGCTTGAAGCCGCCATTTTCCTGGCCCAGCAGGTTAGCCGCCGACACGCGGCAATCATCAAAGAACAGTTCGGCTGTATCAGACGAATGTGTGCCAATTTTCTGGAGGCGCTTTCGGGTCAGACCGGGCGCATCGGCTGGAACTACAATAAGTGAAATGCCGCTATGCCCGGGCCCGCCGGTGCGCACCGCAGTAGTAATAAAGTCTGAGATTGTACCGTTGGTGATAAAGGTCTTGGCGCCGTTGATGACATAGTCATCGCCTTCAAGCACAGCTCTAGTTCGGATGGAAGCAACATCAGATCCTGCATCAGGTTCAGTAACACCTAGCGCGCCGATGACCTCACCATTGATGGCAGGCTTGAGGTAAGTATTTTTCAGCTCATCAGTTCCCCCAAGCTCAATCGTCTTGGTTGAAAACTCGGCATGAGCCATGATCGCAACCGGCACGCCAACCGACCCGCATTGCATCAGCTCCTGGATGAGGACGGCTGTGTGCCAGAAATCCAGTCCCGCGCCGCCATAGTCCGGCGACAAGCGCACGCCGAGAAAGCCAAGTTCACCGAGCTTTTTGAACAGCTCGCGCGGAACCTGCCCATCGTGTTCCCACTCGACAGCATTAGGCGTAACTTCGCGTTCGACAAATGACCGAAGGGATTGGCGGAACTGATCGTGATTTTCGGTAAAGCCATGCATGGCCCCTGTCTCCATTTGCCAGTTTGCTAATGAGTACAAAGTATTTCAAGGATGGCTCAATTGTCAAGTAATACTCAAAGGCATATCGTGTAACCGGCGCCTACCAAAAACTTGAATCTGGTGAATTCTTTGGCATTCAGTGGCCAATCTCATTTCGCTGATACATAATTTTGGTTCCCTGATCCGTCGAAAATTATCCCTGTTAATTTGTATAGGGAAACCGTGCCTAAAGCACTGAATTCGCTTGCATCTTCGGCGTGAATTCTCGCCAAATGAGCTCAAATACTATATTTTCCCTGTAAAATCCCATTTATCAGGGAAACCTGAGCGGAGACGCGTTACGGCAGGACTGCCACGCCCACCACGCAGTCATCCAATTTTCATGACCATTTGAGCGCTTTCGTGTAAGCCCCGTTCCATGCGGGGTTGCGGAGTGTGTGCGCCCGAATGTTGAACAAAAAACCTCTCTGAACGGAGTAAATAACGACGCTTGGCGGTTTATCTCTGTTTGCTGATTTCGAGTGACCCACTCATGAGTTGGGGTGATGCAGTTGGACGCAAGAATGCGACGCCGCGCTCGCAGATTGATGCAACAAATCCGTGTTTTAAGTGTGGTTTTTACGCGAATCCGAGCAATTGGCGCTGCTCATTCCAGTCCGTGGGCAAGTCAGGGAGGCGACGCAAACGATCCGCCGTCAGATCAATCGGCGCGCGGCCTTTGATGATCGCTTCAACAATGTCAGGCGCTGAACATGTGGCCACCTGTGCCCGAAACTCTAGCAAAAATTGGTACATAACTTTGGGGCTGGACGCAATGACTAATCAAAAACCCAACGCCATAGCGGTGTTCAGTGATTGCTGGCTGCGGTAGATGCGGCAAAACCATTTTCGCGCCCACCGACACGATATTGTTCGGCAGCGGCGATGATTTTGGAGAAATCCCATAGAGTTTAACTCGCCAGCCATTGGACGCAGCTTGATTGATGAACTTAATTGTTCGTGCTTCGTAGGGAATAAAGTTATGCATCCGGACCTCCATCAATCCCCCAGGTCTTGCGATAATTGCTCGTTCTATCATTAGGCTGATAAGTCATAACTTGCCATCTGGATATCGGCGCCGTCGTCGCGCAAGCGTTTGATTTGCTGATAGGCGCATGACTCATGCCAGGCATTCAGCTTTGCAATACTAGGAAAGCGCATGATCACAACGAAATCGTGATCACCGGACCCGCTCAGAAATTGTTCGGCGTCCGCGCGGTAGATGGTTTCAGCGCCGAAACACGCGGCAATCTTTTTATTCTTTTCAGCATATTGGATGAATTTTTCTTGGTCTTTGACAGACACTCTGGCTATTAACAGGGCGCTCATGGAATATTCCTTTGATCAAGTTTGTTTTTAGTGGGTGGCGGAACCGCCGCCGTTTACGATTGCCAAACCTTCATCGCGATCTTCGCCTTCGCGATCTTCGAAAATTGCCCAGCCGCCGCCAAGCGCCTTATAGAGCGCGATGGTTTGCACCAATGTTTGTGTGCGGCTTTGGATATATTGGTCTTCAATCTCAACGAGGCTGCGTTCAACATCGAGAAGGTCAAGAAAATCAGAAAGCCCGCGTTCATAGAGAATGCGCGCTAAATGTGCCGACTGTGTATTGGTGGATACTGAAGCAGCGAGATCGCGCTGGCGCAGCTGGGACTGGGCATAACGCACGAGCGATGTCTCAACATCCTCTACAGCGACGAGCACCGATTGTTCAAATTGTGCGTTGGCCACGTCATATTCAGCGTGGGCTCTTTTCAAATCTGCGCGCAATCGCCCGCCCTGAAATATAGGGAACCGCACTGTCGGCCCGATGGACCAGGTGCTGCTGGCGCCTTTAAAAAGACCGGCGAACGATACGCTTTGATAGCCGCCAGAGCCGGTCAAAAAGAATTTTGGCATGAACGCCGCTTTGGCGACGCCGATATTTGCTGAAGAGGCCGCTAGACGGCGTTCGGCCGCCCGCACGTCAGATCGACGCAATAAGAGAGAAGACGGCAAGCCGGTTGGCACCAGATCCGGCGCAATCGGCATCGGCGACGCCTCAAGCAGTCCGTCGATCAATTCAGCCGGCGCTCGGCCGGTCAGAACAGCAATGCGATATGCCGATGCATAGACATTGGCCAAAATAGACGGCCGCCTTGCTTTTGTTGCAAAAAGGTTTGTTTGCGCGCGCGTAACATCCAATTCGCTGACGAGCCCGGCTTGATGCTTGGCTTTGACCAGATTCAGCGTTTCATTTTGCAAGCTAATGTTTTTTTCGATCAACACTAGTCGTGCTTGTGCGCCGCGCAGCTCAGCATAATTGCGCGCGACTTCGGCGATGACCGAGACCATGACGCTGCGTCGGTCCTCATCGGCGGCGGCAAGATCTGCGCGCGCTGCCTCGACTACCCGGTGCGTACCGCCAAAAACATCGATCTCCCAGCCAGCGTCAAAACCGGTTTGCACCAAGTTGGTTTCTGTTTGTGCTACGCCGAGGGATTGCAGCGCGCTGAGATTTACCGCGCCATTTTCGCTGGCGCGTCGGCGCTCGAAAGATCCGCCCGCATCAACGCTTGGCAGGAATTTTGAGAACGCAGCTGCACGCAAGGTGCGCGCGATACGAACATTGGCGCGCGCAGCTTGCAGATCTTTGTTATGTAAGACTGCGTCGTTGATGAGCGATGTCAGCATCGGATCGTTAAACACTTCCCACCAGGCGCCGTCGGCGGCAATGCCCGGTCGTTCGGCGTTGTAGTGATCCCCGGCAAAAGCTTTTGAGAATTCGGCTTGAGGCGGCGTTAAATCGGGCTTGTAGTCCGGGCCGACAGCGCAAGCTGAAAGAAGTAGTGCGGATACGCCGGATGTGAGAATCTTCATCATGAAGCAGCTCCATCGCTTTGCAGGTTTTGCATAAGAGTTGCGGGTGCAGCGGGCCGACGTTGAGATTTACGCGTCATCAGCACATAAAGAGCGGGGACGAACAAAAGCGCGAGGATCATTGATCCGCTGACACCGCCTGCAAGGACAATCGCAAGCGATGGCCAGAAATCGCCTCCCACAAAAAGCAAAAGCGGCAAAAAGCCGCCAATCGTCGTCAGTGTGGTCGATAAGATGTGTCGCGACGTTGTGATGACAGCATTAACAATCGCCGTTTTGTCGCCCGCTTTGGCGGCGGTGTCCGCGCGAATGGCCGCGAGCACAACAATAGCGTTGTTAAATGCAAGCCCGATCAAACCAAGCGTACCGAGGATTGTGTTAAAGCTGACAGGCAGTCCCATCGCAAAAGTCGAAAGCATGCCAAGGCCAATAGAAAAGAATGCGACAAGAAGGAGAACGCCGGCAAGGCGCACGCTTTGAAATGCCAGGATCAGAGTGGCAAGCATGATTGTAAACAAGACTGGCACATAAGTGAGTAAGCTGCCGACCGCCGATGCTTCTTCTTCGGAAGCGCCGCCAAGCTCAATACGATAGCCCGCCGGCAGCTCGAACCCATCTTTGCCAAGGGCGTCAAGAACGTTGCCCGCAATATTGATCGGCAAGGCGCCGTTCGCAGTGTAGCCCCGAATAATATTCGTCCGTTCTGCGTTGTACCGGGTGACGCTGCGCAATTGCGGACGCAATTCGAAAGACCCAAGCGCAGTAAGCGGCGTCCAGGCCTCGCCGCCCTGAATAACGAGAGGCGTTGCCGTAATCGCATTGATGTCGCTGCGGTGGGTGTCGTCGTAACGAACGCGAACCGGCAATTGCTCGAGATTGTCGATGACAAAGCCGCCGACACGGCCTTCGAGATTTGATTGAAGCTGGGCTGCAATATCGGTTAGCGAAAGTCCGGCCAGGCGCGCCTCATCTTCATCCGCCGCAAACCAAAGCTTTGGTTCACCACGCTCCATGGTCGCTCGGGCATGGAGAACCTCTGGATGCGATTGTAGTTTACGCCGTATCTCATCGCCGATCTCCTGCAACTTTTGGATATTCGGACCGAATATGCGGTATTCGATATCTGCGGTAATCGGCGGGCCTTGTCCGAATTGGCCGAGAACAATTTGCGCCTCCGGAAATTGATCGTCCAAAATGCGCTGCAACGGTTCAATCATCGCCTTTGCAGCCTCGTTAGACTGCGCCGTAACAATACCGTGAGCGTAGAAATCAGAATTGTCCTGATCCATCACCAAATTGTAGTAGACGGTTGGGAAGCTTCCGCCGACAAGCCAATGGACATGTTTGACTGCGTCATCCTCGCGGATTTTCGCTTCGATGCTGTCTACAAGGGCGTGGGTATTCGTGATGGCTGAGTCCGACGGCGCCCAGACCTCAATTTCAAACATGTCGCGGTCTACGGGCGGAAAAAACTCATTGCCGAGCTGGGTTGCCGCCGCAAAACCGGAAACCGGCAAAGCCAATGCAGCGAGGATCGCGACAAGCGGCCGTTTTGCGGCGGTCGTCAATCCGCGTTGGTAGAGATTTGCGATGGTCGCCGAGTTGACGCCATTGCGCCAAAACCGATTGGTCGCGCCCTCTGATGCAGGCTTTGCGAATATGCCCGCAAGACCCGCGGTCACCGTCAATGCAATGATGAAAGAACTGATCAGCGCAAGTATAACGCTGAGCCCAATCGTGCCAACAAAGTCTCCAACACTGCCAGGCAGCAACAAAATGGGTGCAAAGGCGAGGACTGTCGTCAGCGTTGAAGCAAACAGCGGCGTAAATAAGTGACGAACCGCTGCAGAAACAGCCTCAAGCGCGGTTTTGCCTTCGCTTTTGTTGCGCGCAACCTCGTCCGCCATAACAATGGCGTTATCAATCAAAAGGCCCAGTGCGATAATCAAGCCGAAAATCGACATCTGCTGGATGGCGTTGCCCGACAATTGCAGACCAAACAGAACCATCGCGACGACGAGTGGCAGCGCGAACCCGACAATCAGCGCAAGCCGCCATCCCATCATGACAAAAATCACAGCGACAACGACAAGGGCGCCGGCAAGGAGATTGCCGATAAGATCAGAAAGCTGGCGAGACGTGTATCGCTCTTGTTCAAAAACAGCGTCTATGGCGATGCCGTCGCCGGTTTGTGCGCGAAACGCGTCAACGGCGGCTTGAATATCTCGCGCCCATAGATCGACACGCGGGCCGAAGCCTATTCTGGCTGCGACGAAGATGACTCGGTCGCCGTCCGCCAGCGCAATCGTTGTCGCCGGGTCGCGCTGTTCCTTTCGAACCTGTGCGATATCGCCAAGCCGCAGTGTTTGCAGTTCCTGTCCCGTCGTAAGGGGAATGTCGGCAATGCGTTTTAGCGCCGAGAGCTCGCCTTCAACTTCGATCGGGACGTCCGAAATGGCGCCGCGCACAATGCCCGCCGGCGTTTTGGCGTCAGCACTTGAAATTAGCTGCGCGATATCGGCGGCGCTCATGGAAAGTTCGGCAAGCTCCGCGGGATCAATGGTGACGGTGATTTCTTCATCCGGTGCGCCATAGAGCCGAACAAGTTCGGTGCCGGAAACATTGCGCAGTTTGTCCGATAGATCCTCAGCGATGCGATTGAGCATGCCAAGTTGCACCGGCGCATCGGAGGTCCAGCGTACGCCGAGGATCAGCGTGAAGGCTGCGGGATCGCGCTTGTCATCAAAGATCGGTTCGCCGGCCTGGGGTGGCAGGAGCGGGCGCGCCTCATTGATTTTGTCGCGAATTTCGGAAAAGACGCCTTGGTTTGTCGCGGCGGTCACAACATCAGCAAGCTCGATCGCAATCACGGAGACGCCGGCGCTTGACGTGGATTCGAGTTTTTTGATTTCATCGACTTCTTGCAGCGCTTGTTCCAAGACTTCCGTCACTAGGGTTTCGACGCGCTCTGATGAAGCGCCCGGCACTGGCGTGATAATGATCGGGTTGCGATTGGCGATTCGCGGATCTTCAAGACGCGGCAGGGAAAAGATCGACGATAATCCGGCAACGATGATGACGAAAATCGTAAGGATCAGGAGATAGCGGTTGCGGAAAAAAATTGTCTCCCACCCAAAATTATTCTTGTCGGTCATTGTGCGAACCCTTCTTCAGAAGCGACGGCGATTTTGCGCGGGCCTGTTTCGATCGAAACGATCAGGCCGGGCGTCAGGCGCTGCACGCCAGTTGAAACGACGCGGTCACCTGGGCGCAAAGTCCCGCGCACGAACACGCGATCGGTTTCCTGGTGGAGAATTTCGAGCTCACGGCGGCGCACTTCTGCAGTGCCGTTAGTCCCGGGCTCAGCAACATAGCCCGCCCATAGACCGCGGGTGCTTTCGGTAAGCGCAGTAAGCGGCAGCCAATAACCGCCTTCGTTAATTTCGGCGCCAATATCAAGCTGCGCAAGATCGCCCTGACGAATGCTTTGATCATCGACGTCCAGTGCGATGATTGCGTCAACGCTGCGCGACGAGCGGTTGCGCACAGGTAAAACTGCCGAGACAACGCCCACATAGGAAGCGCCGCCGATCGTCACATTTGCGGCCGCGCCGATCTCGAGTTCTGACACGAGACTGCCGGCAATGCCGATGCGTGCTTCAAGGGCGCCGCGTTCAAGAAGGTGAAGTATTGGTTCGCCGGTCTCGACCACGCGACCTTCGTCGTAGAGGCGGGCGGCAATGATTGCGTCAAAGGGCGCCCGCAATCGGGCTTTGTCAATGCGCACATCGATTGATTTCATGGTAGCTGCAGCTCGTCGTGATGCTGCGCGTTTCGCGTTTGCGTCCCTTTCTACTTCATCGAGCGCTTGTTCAGAGACAGCGTTTAAGGCCCGGGCTTCGCGGAACCGTTTTAGGGTTGATTTGGCGAGCGCTGCATCGGCGGCGGCCTGGTCATAAGCGGCGGCAAGTTCTGCACGGCTCGCGTCGAGCAGCGCTGTATCGAGCTGAGCGATGATATCGCCTTTGGCGACAGCATCGCCTTCACTGACATATACGGCGTTAACAAGACCGCCGATTTCAAATCCGACCGCAGCTTCGCGGCGCGCCTCAACGCGGCCGATATAGGACTGCTTTACAACGTAGCTGGGCGAATATTCCGCCTCCAAGGTCGCGACTTTGAGCACCGATTTCGCATTTGCAGCGTTTGCCGCTGACAAGGCCTCGTGATTTGCATCATCGGCGCGACTGGCGTTCAACAGGAATGCTGACGCTGCCGCCATGACAATGATGATCAGGACTATTCTTGGGTTTAGATTTTTTCGAAACATTGACGCCTCCATTGGCGTCTATCTCGTCATTCCGGTGCGAATAGTGTAGTCTTTAACGGTAAGTAACCGGCTAGGGCCGGTTCAAACGGTGCTAGATTCGCGCCTAAGGAGAACCCTGTCATCGCCGCAGAAAAACAGAATTTGACTGAATCTGAGGCGCGTGACGTGCGCGAGCAGCTCGAGCAAATTCTCGAGGCGCCCCAATTTTCCCAAGCGGCGCGACTGCGCAAATTCCTGACTTACGTTGTCGAAGAAACCCTCGAGGGTCGCAAAGCGCACCTGAATCAATATGCGCTCGCCATGGATGTGTTTGAGCGAGACGAAACATTTGATCCGAGCATTGACGCCATTGTCCGCGTCGAAGCGGCGCGGCTGCGAAGCAAACTAAGAGAATTCTATTATGAAACCGGAGAGGACGCCCCGGTTGTCATCGAATTGGCGAAGGGCGGTTATGCCGCCGCCTTCCATTTGCATAATACCACGGAGAATAATAAAGAGGCTGGAAAGGAACTACCAGCATCCCCGGTGATTTCAGCGGGAGCCAAGCAAACGGCAACGGTTGAAAACCCACCCGCTGAACCGACAATTGCCGTGTTGCCCTTTGTTGATATGAGCCCCTTTCCTGATCAGGATTACCTTGCAGACGGCCTCTGCGAAGATTTAATGACGGACTTATCGAAAGTCAGCGGACTATCGGTGATCGCGCGACAATCAACCTTTGCCTACAAAGGAAAGCCCACGACTGTAAAACAAATCTGCGCTGAGCTGGGCGCTGATTACGCAATTGAAGGCAGTGTGCGCAAGGCCGGCGACAAGCTTCGCATCAATGCGCAGCTTATTGAGGGACTTTCAGAAAAACATCTATGGGCTGACCGTTATGATTGCGACTATACCGATATTTTTACGGTACAAGACCAGGTTAATCGCGACATTATCAACGCGCTGTCATTCCATTTTACGCCGTCGCGTACTGCGCGCGCGCCAACATCAGACATTCTTGGCTATGATTATCTCTTGCTCGGCGTAAAGGAGGCGCGCTCCTTTACCAAAGAAGGCTCGGCTAACGCACGATATTGCTATGAGCGTGCCATCGAATTGGATCCAAATTACGCCGACGCTCACGCGCGGCTTTCAATCAATCGCGTTTTTCAATGGATCGCCTGCTGGGACAATTCCCATCAATCGAGCGTCGGCCTGGGGCTTGAACTCGCCAGGCGCGCGGTTGTCCTTGATGAGGCGTCATCATTTACGCATGCGGCGCTTTGCTGGGCGCTGATGTGGAATGGAGAGCATGATCGAGCAATCGAAATTGGACGCAAGGCATGTGCGCTGAACCCGAATGATGTGGATGCGCTTGAACGACTGTCGATGACATTAGGATGGGCCGGTGAGCCGGAAGCCGCATTTGATACCCTGGTGCAGGCACAACGCCTCAATCCGCTTGAGCCCTATAACGGTCCTAAGGGCATGCTGAAATATATGCAGCATGATTATAGCCAGGCAATTGACTTGTTTGAACACAGCATCGCGCTCCACGCGAGTTTCATTCCGGCCTATCTATATCTGGCGTCCATATACGGCGCGATGGGAAAAAAAGACAAAGCTGCACAAATGATTCGGAAGATAACCGAGACAAATCCAAACTACATTTTCACCAGAAGCCGCTATGCGCAGTTAAAGCACGAAGATGATAGAGATCGATTTGCGGCGGGATTGCACGCAGCCGGGGTCAAAGAGTTTATCGGCGAGGCATAAGCGCTCATCTGTCTGGATGACATTCAAAAGCCTGTTCGGGCCGTGCGGCGAGTGCGCCTCGGTTTTAGCTTTCCGACGTTTTATTCCATGCATTTTTGAGCTGTCTGGCCTTGAAATCCGGGCTATTTAGGCATCTCAGCGTTACTAACCGAAACAAACTTATCTCGCCCCGCTCTCTGGACCACATTGCGCTCCAAGGAGAAAGCAATGTCGTCTTTGATTGAAAATTTCACCAGCCAGCCCGAAATGTGTCGCTCGACCAGTGAATAATCGTCCGCAGACGAATTTACATTTCGCCTTGCAACCAGAGGAGAGAAAAATGTTTGAAACATCTGAAAAAATTATTCTGCGCGGCACAGATGTCGTGGCCCTGTTCGCAAGTGCAGCTGTCTTTGTATCCGTGCTTGCATTGATTGTCGGGGCGATGGTCACCAACGCGCCAAAGGCGCACGCCGCAGATTTCGCAGCGCCGTCAGGCAATGAGCTAACCGTCGAACGCATCGGCGAGGTTAGCCCGTCGTCCTCTCTTATGAAGGTGGAAAGCAACATGCCCAACACCCGAACCTTCTGACACCTAATACCTCTCGCGTGCGTCCGGCAGCGTTCTTAGAAGCATCAAAGGGAATAAGTCCAATGACCAAACCAAAGATTCTTGTCACCTCAGCAGCAGGCCATACAGGCGCCGCCACCGTTCACGAATTGTTAGCAAAAGGATTTCCCGTGCGTGCTTTTGTACGGCGAAAAGATGCGCGGGCGATTGCGTTAGAAGAAGCGGGCGCTGAAATTTTCGTCGGCGACCTACTTGATTATCGCGATATACGTCAAGCGCTGATCGGTGTTAGCCGCGCTTATTACGCGCCGCCCATGGGGCTTAATCTTCTGCACAACACGATGCTGTTTGCGATCGCAGCAGAAGAAGCCAAGCTGGAAGTCGTCGCTCTGTTAAGCCAATGGCAGCCACAAGCTTCGCACCCATCGATTATCACGCGGGAACATTGGATATCAAACCACATCTATCGCTGGATGCCTTCGGTGGATGTTATTCACATCAATCCAGGCCTTTTTGCATTCATCTATCTTTTGGGACTTCCCGCGGTTGCGCATTTTGGCATGCTGATGGGATCCTTCGGCGAAGGCCGAAATGCGCCGCCGTCAAATGAAGATGTAGCTCGCGTCGCAGCAAGCGCATTAGCCGATCCAGCAAGACATATTGGCAAAAGCTATCGGCCATCCGGCCCGAAACTGATTACACCACACGATATTGCCAAAATTCTTGGAAAAACTCTTGACCGCAAGGTCAGCTATAAAGACGTACCGTTTAAGATGCTTTCTAAAGCCGCCGTGGCGCAGGGCGTATCGCTCACCGACATGGCGCATATCCGGTATTATTTCCAGGATCTCAAAGACGGTGCTTTCGCTGTCGGTGCGCCAACGGACCATGTGATTGAAGTTACCGGCAAGGCGCCGGAGGATTTCGAGACCATTGCCCGCCGCTATATCGATAATCCGTCGCTGGTATATCCCGGCCTTGAAATCGGATCGAAGGCGCAAGCCTTCGCATTTGTTTTTAAAATGCTGGCAGCAAAAGCGCCTGATCTTGACGCCTGGGAACGTGACCGCGGTTATCCGCTGTTGAAAAATCCGGTTTTTTCTCTGGACCATGCCGAATGGCGCGCGAGTGCTGAGCGCCAACAGCTAAATCTTCTATCGCCCCCGAACCCCTCGCTGCCGCAAAAAAATGACGGCGTAACCGGTAACTTGCAATGCGTGTGAAGCTGTTTGTTCGTCGTTACGGCGCGGCGAGAGGCAATCGAACTAACAAATTGAAGAACCTAATGACCTCACTAAATCAAGATACGCAAAGAACAAAAAATTTCCTGCCAAAGAGCGCCTTTGTCCGTTCGGCGATTGTCGCCATCATCGTCGGTAGCGTATTGACGCTCGTCAATCAACGAGGCGCTATCTTTGGCGACGACGAAATAGCTATGGCGCGTCTGTTTTTAGTTTATCTAACGCCGTTCATTGTCGTTCTGTCGTCTCAGGCCCTTGCGACAAAACAAGCATGGCGTGATCGCCAATCTCAGACGGCTTCGCAATTTGCGTCGCAGACCCGGTGTGAAAACTTCGTTCAGACAATGACAGCCCATGGCATCCCTATGCGCGCCATGGTTCTTGGCGGGCTGATGGGCACGCTGAACACGCTGATCATTATCACTGCCAATCTGTCGTCAGGCGACACCCCTGGGTCATTGCCGATTGTCATTATTGCACAGGCCTATTTTCTACCGGTCCTTTTTGGTCTGCTTTCGCAATCAATCGCGTATCGCCGCGCGGCGGCGCAATTTGCCGCTCTGGCGCCTTCATCAAAAGCATAATCGTGAAATCCAGCATCAAGGAGAGAGAAATGACGCAAGCGCCAACAATGT
>JAJFFY010000022.1 GCA_021776415.1 Hyphococcus sp. | reverse complement strand
CGCATTCGTAAAAACTTTGGCCGCATCGGCGATGCGGCGCCTATGCCGAACCTTATCCAGGTTCAAAAAGATTCATATGAGCAATTCCTGCAGCGGTTCATAAAACCGGCCGACCGCGAGGTTGACGGTCTTGAAGCGGTATTCCGTTCGGTGTTCCCGATCTCGGATTTCACCGAGCAGGCGACGCTGGAATATGTCTCCTATGAGTTTGAAAACCCGAAATATGATGTCGAGGAATGTCAGCAACGCGACATGACCTACGCCGCGCCACTCAAAGTGACGCTGCGGCTGATCGTATTTGAGGTGGACGAAGACAGCGGCGCCAAATCGGTCAAGGACATCAAAGAGCAAGAAGTCTACATGGGCGATATGCCGCTCATGACCGACAACGGCACTTTTGTCGTCAACGGCACCGAGCGGGTTATCGTCTCGCAAATGCACCGCTCGCCGGGCGTGTTCTTCGACCACGACAAAGGCAAGTCGCATTCCTCGGGCAAGATCTTGTTTGCCGCCCGCATCATTCCTTATCGCGGCTCATGGCTGGATTTTGAATTTGACGTCAAAGACATCGTCAATGTCCGCATCGACCGGCGCCGCAAATTGCCGGCGACGACGCTGCTTTATGCGCTCGGCATGGATCAGGAAGAAATTCTCGACGAGTTCTACGACCGCGTCAGCCACAAACGCACCAAAGAAGGCTGGACGATGCCGTTTAAGGCGGAGCGCTGGAAAGGCGTGAAGCTTGAGCGCGACCTGATCAACGCCAAGAACGGTGAAGTGGTCGGTGAGGCCGGCAAAAAACTGACCGCACGCAGCGCCAAGAAAATCGCTGAAGACGGCGTTAAGGAGCTCCTGCTGTCCGAAGAAGAAATGATCGGCCGGTATTTTGCTTCCGACCTGGTCAATTTTGATGATGGCGAAATTTTCGGTGAGGCGGGCCAGGAGATCACGGCCGAGCATCTCGAGCTATTTGGTGAAATCGGCATCAACAGCTTCGACACGATTGATGTCGATCACATCAATATCGGCGCCTATATGCGCCACACGCTGAACGCTGACAAAAACACCAACCGTGATTTGGCGCTGATTGATATCTACCGGGTGATGCGCCCGGGCGAGCCGCCGACGCTGGAGACGGCTGAAGGCTTGTTCTACTCGCTGTTCTTTGATCCCGAGCGTTATGACCTCTCATCGGTCGGCCGGGTGAAGATGAATATCCGCCTCGACTTTGATGTCGACGATTCCATGCGCACCCTGCGCAAGGAAGATATTCTCGGCGTTCTCGATACGCTGGTTAACCTGCGCGACGGTCGCGGCGATATCGACGATATCGACAATCTCGGCAATCGCCGGGTTCGCTCTGTCGGCGAGCTGATGGAAAATCAATACCGCATTGGTCTGCTCCGCATGGAACGGGCGATCAAAGAGCGGATGTCGTCGGCCGAACTCGACACGCTGATGCCTCATGATCTGATCAACGCCAAACCGGCGGCCGCGGCGGTGCGTGAGTTCTTTGGCTCATCGCAGCTGTCGCAGTTTATGGACCAGACCAATCCACTGTCGGAAATCACCCATAAGCGCCGCTTATCTGCGCTTGGCCCGGGCGGTCTGACCCGTGAGCGCGCAGGCTTTGAAGTGCGCGACGTGCACCCGACCCATTACGGCCGGATCTGTCCGATTGAAACGCCCGAGGGGCCGAATATTGGTCTGATCAACTCACTGGCGACACATGCGCAAGTGAATAAATACGGTTTCATCGAAAGTCCGTATCGCAAAGTCGCGGATGGCAAAGTCACCGACACGGTGATCTATCTTTCCGCAATGGAAGAGCAACGCTTCGCGATTGCGCAAGCGAACGCCGAAGTCGACGCTAACGGCGCGTTGCTGAACGAATATGTCAACTGCCGCGTCGGCGGCGAGGCAACGCTGGTTGCGCGCGAGGACGTTGCTTATATCGACGTTTCGCCGAAACAGCTGGTCTCGGTTGCCGCGGCGCTTATTCCGTTCCTGGAAAATGACGACGCCAACCGCGCGCTCATGGGCTCGAACATGCAACGCCAGGCGGTGCCGCTGCTTCAGGCCGAAGCGCCGTTTGTCGGCACTGGCATGGAAGCGATTGTGGCGCGCGATTCTGGCGCTGCGGTGGCGGCGCGCCGTCCGGGCGTGGTTGAGCAGGTTGACGCCCAGCGGATTGTTGTCCGGGCGACGGAAGAAACTGATCCGACCAAACCTGGCGTTGATATTTATAATCTTCGCAAATTCCAGCGTTCCAACCAGAACACCTGCATCAATCAGCGCCCGCTCGTCAAAATTGGCGATATCGTGCGCGAGGGTGACATTGTCGCTGATGGTCCGTCCACTGACCTTGGCGAGTTGGCGCTCGGTAAGAATGTGCTGGTCGCGTTCATGCCGTGGAACGGGTACAACTTTGAGGATTCGATCCTGATCTCCGAGCGCATCGTGCGCGACGATGTCTTCACATCGATCCATATCGACGAATTCGAAGTGATGGCGCGCGACACCAAGCTGGGCCCGGAAGATATCACCCGGGATATTCCCAACGTGTCGGAAGAAGCGCTTCGCAATCTTGACGAGGCGGGCATTGTCGCGATTGGCGCCGAAGTCCACCCTGGCGATATTCTGGTCGGCAAGATCACGCCGAAGGGCGAATCGCCGATGACGCCGGAGGAAAAACTCCTGCGCGCGATCTTTGGCGAGAAAGCCGCCGATGTACGCGATACGTCGTTGAAGTTGCCGCCCGGCGTTGCCGGCACGGTGGTTGAGGTGCGTGTCTTCAACCGTCACGGCGTTGACAAGGACGAGCGCGCAATTGCGATTGAGCGCGAAGAGATCGAACGGCTCGCAAAAGACCGCGACGACGAACTCGCGATCCTTGAGCGCAACATCTATGGTCGTTTGAAACCGTTGATCCTCAACAAGGAAGCCGTTTCAGGACCGAAGGGTTTTGAGAGCGGTAAGGCCACGGAAGAAGTGCTCGAACAGCAACTTTCCAGAGGCCAGTGGTGGAAAGTCGCCATTGCCGATGATGCGGTGATGAGCGAAATCGAAGCCCTCAAAAAGCAATATGACGGATCGAAAGCTCGCCTAGAAGCGCGCTTTGACGACAAGGTCGACAAGCTCAAGCGCGGCGACGAGTTGCCGCCGGGCGTTATGAAGATGGTCAAGGTCTTCGTCGCGGTGAAACGCAAATTGCAGCCGGGTGATAAGATGGCCGGCCGTCACGGCAACAAAGGTGTGATTTCCAAAATCGCGCCGATGGAAGACATGCCGTTCCTGGAAGACGGAACACCGGTTGATATCGTTCTCAATCCGCTTGGCGTGCCGAGCCGGATGAATGTTGGTCAGATTCTGGAAACCCATCTTGGTTGGGCCTGTCGCGGTCTCGGCCGTCAGATCGGCGACATTCTTGAGGAATGGGAAGCGGGTTCTGCCACACGTGATGATCTGATTGTCAAATTCAAGGACGTTTATGGCGAAGAGCAAGTGCTGCCGCGGTCCAATGAAGAAGTGAAAGAACTGGCCGGCAATTTGGTGCGCGGCGTGCCGATTGCGACGCCGGTTTTTGACGGCGCCCATGAGGTGGACATTGTCGAAATGCTGAAAAAGGCCGGGCTTGAAGAATCCGGTCAGGTGACGCTGTTCGATGGTCGCACCGGCGAGACGTTCAAGCGTCAGGTGACGGTTGGCTACAAATATCTGTTGAAGCTGCATCACCTGGTCGACGACAAAATTCACGCGCGCTCCATCGGGCCATACTCGCTCGTTACCCAGCAGCCGCTGGGCGGCAAGGCGCAGTTTGGCGGCCAGCGCTTCGGCGAAATGGAAGTCTGGGCGCTTGAGGCTTACGGCGCCGCCTACACGTTGCAGGAAATGCTGACCGTCAAGTCAGATGACGTCGCCGGCCGCACCAAGGTCTATGAGGCCATCGTGCGTGGTGACGACAGCTTTGAGGCGGGCATTCCGGAAAGCTTCAACGTGCTGGTCAAGGAAATGCGCTCGCTTGGCCTGAATGTAGAATTGCAAACGACTTAAGCGGCGCGCCGCTTAAGTCCATTTGTTGTTAATTGATTATTCGCGGACTGATCATCCGCAACCGATTGAGAGGCTGCCCATGTCCCAGGAACTGCTGAACGTATT
>JAJFFY010000021.1 GCA_021776415.1 Hyphococcus sp. | reverse complement strand
TGCACAATCTGTGCGTACAGTGACGTTTCGCATTCCTGTCGAGATAGAAGATATCCGATATTTGAGCTCCGTGCACGCTGATTGCAAAATTCAGGACGGCACGAGAGACGGTCCGCTCAATAATCCGAATTGGTCAACCGCGCACACTATCACCAGGCGCGTCTCAATCCGTTTCATGGATAACCGCTTTCCTGCCTGCGGGGCCGATCCGCGCACAGACGATGCCGCCTATCGGTGCACCGATGTTTCCGAGGAAGGCCAGTCCTGGTCGAATATTATCGAGGTGCCGATTAGAGACTATGAGAGCGGCGGTATCCGTGTTGCGGACGGTCAGAACTACAAATGCCTGACCGAAGTGACCTACGACACCGAACCCGAACGCGCCGGCGAAGCGGTGCTTTCTGACGGGCTCTGCGCTGGCTTTTTTGACAACCCATGGGCGATCACGGCGCGCGAGCGTTACCAAACCTATACTGGCGGCGACATTACCGCAGCAAACCTATGCATCCGAACTGCGCTTGACGCATCGCTCGATGTCGTGGACGTGCCGGGGCAATATATTCGCGGCGGCGAGTGCTGCGAACCAGTTGAAGAAACGCCGCCGCCGCAAGAACCAACCGCACCGCCCATAGTGCAGCTTCCAAGCGGCGCACTAAAACAATCAAAGGCGCCGATAGGGTCGGCGATCAAGACGCCGCCGCTCCTGGCTCCACAGACCGGCGCGAGCACAACATGCGCCAACGCCATTCAAGGCAAAATCGCCTGGGATTATAATGGCAGCAAGCAATGGGGGCAGAGTAATATTGATCGGCTTTGCGCGGGCGCGGAAAATTCTACTGAGCCGGCCCAATGTTTTGAGCGCATCATGCATGGCGGCGTCAGCTGGGGCGGCGGCACGCAATGGAGTTGGGCCAATGCAATAGACCTGTGTGAGGGATCAACCAACGCCAATGCGACCGTTGCGTGCTTTGAAACAGCGATTAACAGCGGCACGGAGTGGCGCGCCGCCATCAATCAATGCGACGCGCAACCCTAGAGCATTTCCGGGTAAGCGTCGCGCGATTATCCGATCAGAGATGCAACTAAACAAAAATCCTAGAGCCGTTTCTTGACCAGAGATCTCGGAACGGCTCTAGCGACAGGCTACCGGACCAGCACGCTCTCCCGTTTAAGACGGCGCTACCGCGCAGCCAAGTTCGTCGCCAAGTGCGGACGCCAGACCGTCGAGCCAGACGCGCACCGCCTCGACCACATCGCAGCGCTGTTCGTCCGTCAGGCGCGGATCGGCTTTAATATCCGCAAGCAATCCGTCAAAGGTTGCGATCCCTTGCATCACTCTGACGCCGCCGTCATTGGTGGAATCAAAGTGCATCACCGAGCCGCCATCCGCCGACCAGCGTGACCATATCGCCGGTCCGCCGCCGGGCGCGCCGTCGCGCGCAAACGCCGCCCAGTAGGCGCCCATCGTGTGGGCCAGCTCCTGGCGGGTCTTTAAGGTTTTTTTCTGGAACAGTATTTTATCGAGCGCGCCAAACAGTATATACCGGTTAAACACAAACGGGATTTCCATCGCATGGCTGGCGCCAAGCAGCTGGCTGCTGTCGGTAAATAAAAATCGTCCGCCCTCGTCCCAATCAAACTGGTAGGCGTAAACTGCATCATGACCAGCCGCCGCCATTCGCGCCGCGGGTTGGTCGACCGAACGGATGCCCCAGATACGGCTGAGATATTCAGACACCGCATTGTAGTAATGCTTATCGCGCGGCACGAGAAAAAATCCGAGGATTTTTTTTGTCAGCGCCGGGTTGGCGATATGAAAAAATTTCATCTCGTCACGATTGGTTCCGGTGATGATCGGCACGGCGTGAAACGCGCCGGGAGCTGCAAACACTTCGCGCAACGCAGAGGCCGGCAGCGTCACCCCATCCTCAATCATCGTCGCCAGGGCGAGCCGTCCGCGTCCATTCTCATTATAGGCGCCAAGCAAGGCTTGGGCGGATACGGCGCGCAAGCCCGCCGCATCGCTGGCGCCAAGACGCTCGGCAACCGCCGCTGACGGATTGCTCTCCGGGGCGCCGGAGATTTCCGCCGCAGCCAGAGGCACGCTGTCAAAGCTGCCCGACTGAATGATGGCGCGATCAAAAAGACCCTCCGCCAAAGGCGAGGCCAGCAGTCCGACAACATTGTGACCGCCGGCGCTTTCGCCAAAAATGGTAATATTGGCCGCATCGCCGCCAAAGGCTTCAATGTTTTCGCGCACCCATCGCAGCGAAGCCATCAGATCAAGCAGCGCAAAATTCGCCGCCGCATCTTCCGGCGTCTCGGCGCTATCGCGCACGGCGCCGTTAGCAAACCAGCCCAAAGGCCCGAGCCGATATTGCACCGGCACGATGATGACGTCTTCCTTGAGCGCAAGATTTGATCCGTCATAGGATGATGACCGGCCCCAGACATTGGAGCCGCCATGGATCCAGACCATGACGGCAAGCTTTTTATCTTGCGCATCAGGCGGCGCATAAATGTCGAGCGTCAGGCAATCTTCCGCGCCGATAAACAACCCCGGCTCAATGCCTTCGCCGGCATTGAGCGCATTGCTCATCTGCGCACAGCGCTCGCCGAACTCGGTGGCGTCGCGCCTTCCCGTCCAACCCTCAGGCGGCCGTGGCGCGCGCCAGCGCAGATCACCGACCGGCGCCGCCGCGAAAGGCAGCCCGCGCCAGGAATGTGCGCCGGCCGCGGTTGTCAGTCCGATAACCTCGCCGCCGGCGATCACCCGCACCGTCGCCTCATCCGGGACTGCCGGCGCGGGCGTCGGCGCGTCACCTCGCCCACAAGCGGCGAGCATCAAAGCGGCGGTGATCGATAAAATCTGTTTCATCTGTGTCTTCTCCAACAACGGCCAACTTATGGGGCCAGCTTATGGGGCCAGCTTATGGGGCGAGTTTCTGGCGAGTCATGCTTTTCGGCTACTTTCGCGCATGAAAACAGCGTTTTTTGCAGTCCAGGTGTGCGGAGCGGCGCAGTTAAACGGCTTGGTCGCGCCAGTTTCGAAACCAGCGGTTAACGAACCTGCTTTAAAGTTGTGCTTCATGACGGTCGCAACCCACTGCCCCCGTCACTTGGGAGCTGCGCCCTATGCCGTCCAAAAAACCATCTTTTGCTAAAGCCCCATCTTTCGCTCAGGCCCCCTCTTTCACTCAGGCCATGAACCGAAAAAACAAGAAAGCCGACATTGATGACGCCGCCTTCACGATCTTAATCGCCGAAGACAATGAGGTTAATCTCAAAGTCATGCAGGCGCTGTTGTCGAAATTCGACGCCAAACTGCTGCTCGCCAAAGACGGGCGCAAAGCCGTCAGCCTGTTTAAGACCCGCAAGATCGACATGATCTTTATGGATATCAATATGCCGCTACTGGACGGGCTTGAGGCGACCAAGGAAATCCGCGGGATCGAACGCGAGAACGGCGCCCCGCAAACGCCGATCGTCGCCGTCACCGCCCATGTCAAACCCGCCGACCAGCATCTGTGTATAGCCGCCAGCATGAACGACTATCTGCACAAGCCAATCAAAGACGATGATTTGAAACGCACCTTCAAAATCTGGGCGCCGGGCTTGTCATTTGCACGGCCGGCCAAAGATACCGGGGCTGTGTCTGCGGGTTAAGTCGCACAATCCTAGCCGCTCTTTCCGGCGAAGGCCCAAACCCAGTAGGGCGGGTTGAGCGTTAGCGATACCCGCCATCATGCCTCTCCTAAATGCGTTGGCTTCCAGTTCTGTGGCAGCGTGTTGATTGGCCGGCCGACTTCTCTTTTCCATCCATGCCATGTGGAATAGGGCCAATCATCTGGGTCCTTTACATATCCATGCTTCACAGGATTAAAATGGATGTAATCAATATGGCGCGACAAATCTTCGTCATCCTTTATGCAGTGCTCCCAATAACGCCGTTGCCAAATATTGCGTTCGCCTTTGCGACCGTTGCTTTTCAACGTCGCTGATTGCCGGCGCGTAAACCCAGATTTCAGCAATCGAATGCGCGTCGAAAAATCATCATCGTCCGGCGGAAGGTTCCAGATGAAATGCATGTGATCGGGCAAAACCACAGCGGCGACTGTCTCAAATGAGCGGCCCGCTTCCATTTCGCGCCAGGATGAGCGCAAGTCGGCTATGCGCTCGATCAATATGGCGCGCCTGCGGTTGCGCAGATTCACCGTGAAAAAATATGTCCCGCCCGGAACCAAAAGCCTTCGATAGTTCGGCATATGGCCATGTTGCCAAAGCCAGCCCCTCCGGTAAAGATAGATGGCGGGTATCGCTAACGCTCAACCCGCCCTACGCGGCGATAGCCGCATGCTTGGACGCGGGAAAAACGACCCGGAAACGACGCTCATGGAGGGCAAGGAAAATGAATGAGTTGGACGCTCGCGCGCTGAGGCTTTTTCGCATCCTGTTCGTGGTTTCCGCAGTCTGGAACTTTGCCGGATCGATCCCGGGCCTTCTTGACCCCGCCGGCATGTTCGAGCGCGAATTCGGGCGTGCACTGACCGATCCTGTCATGGTGGCGGTCTATCGCGGTGCATGGGGCACGGCGTTCCTCTACGGTTTCGGTTTTCTGATGGCCGCTATCAACCCAACGCGCCACACCGGTATCGTACTCATGGGTGGGGTCGGCAAAGCCCTGTTCGCACTGAACCTCTTCTTCATGTATTTGAACGGTTGGACGTCGTCTTTCGCCGTCATTGTGATCGGCGGCGATGTCATCTTTGTGTCTTTGTACGCTATATATTTTGTAATGTTAAAGCGCCGCGGCCACTCGATCTTATAACAAAGCTGAGACGACGCCGCGCCCCTGGGCTTGCTCTACCAATTTGAATTGCGGCTCAGCAATCGGCGGCCGGACGCCCATCGTTTTCGAGCATTCGGTGTTTACGCTCCAAGGACACCTATCGGCGATTTTTAGTCGACCGATCAACCTCTATTGAACGACAATTCTGCGCAAAACTTCAGACGCTCGGAGGTTGGCAATTTGCGACAATCTTAATTGTGCGACACCAGAATCGTCACACTCTCTTCACCCCTCACCCAGCATCTCCATCACTGAGAAAATATCCTTGTCGCCGCGGCCGCACATGTTGAGGAGCAGGATTTGATCGCGGTCCATTTCCATTGCTTTGTCGAGCGCGCGGGCAAGCGCGTGGGCGGGCTCTAACGCCGGGATGATGCCTTCGAGTTTGGCGCAGAGCTGGAACATCGCCAGCGCTTCGTCGTCGGTGGCAGCCAGATATTTGACCCGGCCGGTCTCATGCAGCCAGGAATGTTCCGGGCCGATGCCGGGATAATCTAACCCGGCTGAAATTGAGTGCGCTTCTTGGATTTGGCCGTCGTCGTCCTGCAACAGATAGGTGCGGTTGCCATGCAACACGCCGGGCCGCCCGCCGGTGAGCGAGGCGGCGTGTTGGTCGGTATCGACCCCCTTGCCGGCGGCTTCAACGCCGATGATCTCGACATCTTTGTCATCGAGAAACGGATGGAACAGCCCGATCGCATTGGAGCCGCCGCCGATGCAGGCCATCACCACATCGGGCAGGCGCCCTTCTGCGTCCATCATCTGGTCTTTGGCCTCATTGCCGATCACGCACTGAAAGTCCCTGACCATTTCCGGATAGGGGTGCGGGCCCGCCGCGGTGCCGATGATGTAAAAAGTTCGGTCCACATTGGTGACCCAGTCACGCAGTGCTTCGTTCATCGCGTCTTTCAGGGTCGAGCGCCCGGAGGTGACCGGTATGACCTCGGCGCCGAGGAGCTTCATGCGGAAGACATTGGGGCTTTGCCGCTCAACGTCGGTGGCGCCCATATAAATCACGCAAGGCAGATCGAACCGCGCGCACACCGTGGCGGTGGCGACGCCGTGCTGGCCGGCGCCGGTCTCGGCGATGATGCGGGTCTTGCCCATGCGCCGGGCGAGCAGGATCTGGCCGATGCAATTGTTGATCTTGTGGGCGCCGGTATGGTTCAGCTCATCGCGCTTGAAATAGATCTTCGCGCCCTTAGTAGGGCCGGATTTCTCCCGGCCATACTCGGTCAGGCGCTCGGCGTAATATAGCGGCGACGGCCGGCCGACATAATGTTTGAGATAGTGCGCCAGCTCCGACTGAAACACCGGGTCTTTCCTGGCGGCGCCATATTCTTTCTCAAGCGCTAAAACCAGCGGCATCAAAGTCTCGGCGACAAAGCGCCCGCCAAATTTGCCAAACCGGCCTTCGGCGTCGGGACCTGTGCGGTAGGAATTTGGGCGGTGGGAGTTTTCTCGTGTCACTTGGTAGGGCTTTCTTTCACTCGGACGTCAGCCGTCCGGCACTCTTCCCCACGGGTCTTACCGGCGCTTTGGCGACTATTCCACTGTGACAGATTGCGAAACGATTTTGATGTTCGGCGTAATCCTGAACAACACCCCATTAACGCCGTTCCAGGCCGGCGGGCTGACGACACTGATGAGGCCTTCGGGCAAGTCTTCCTCGTCGCTCTCAACAATCGCCCCGTATAGGGGTGCAATATTGGAGTGGCTGGTCAGCATAATATTCTGGCCGGGATTGGCGGCGAGTTCCGCCTCAATCCGTTTTTTGAATGCAGCAATGGCGGCCGGGTCGATTGTCATCTGCGCATCATGAGGCTCGACCGGCGCGCCGCCGGCGACTAGCCTCGCCGTGTCCCACGCCCGGCACATGCGGCTGGTATAGGCTTTCAATATCGGCACGCCCTTTTCATGCAGCAAAGCGCCGAGGGCGCGCGCCTGGAACAAGCCTTTGGCGTCGAGGCCCCGCCCTTCGCCCAGCGAGCAACCGGCCGAAAGGCCCACCGGGGCTGACTGGTCATGGGGCGAACTTGCATGGCGCATCACGAACACAAACCCGCCGCCGCGCAGCAGCGCGAAGGCGTCTGGGCGCGCCGCGCCCGCGTCTTGCTCGCCCGCAAGAGCAGCCGGGATTCCCGCGACGCTCAAAAATGCTGCACCAATTGCTGCGCACAAAAATTGCAACATAACCTCTCCTGATTTATTTTTTTGCATTTAAAACAAAGGCTTTGACAAGCTCAAGATCTTTGCGGCCAGGCGAGGCCTCAACCCCTGAGGAGACATCGACGCCCAAAAATGCTGCACTTTTTTGTGCAGCAATCGCGGCCGCGACATTATCGGGATCAAGCCCGCCAGCTAGGAAATAGGGCGTCTCGCCGGCATAGTCAGCCAGCAGCGCCCAGTCGAACGACACGCCATGACCGCCGGGACGCGACGCGCCGGGCGGCGGTTTGGCGTCGAACAGGATGATATCGGCCGCCTCGCCATAGGCCGTGGCCCCCGCCAGATCTTGTGCGCCGGTGACCGCGATCGCCTTGATCACATCGACGGCGAAGTCGGCGCCCATCTCTTCACACCGCGCCGGGCTTTCATGGCCGTGAAACTGAAAATGGGTGAGGAAGGGGGCCGTTTCGGCCAGTTCGATCTCGCCGGCGTCGACAAACAGGCCGACCAGCTTCGGCATGTCGAAGCCTTCGTCGAAGCTGGCCTGTTCGAGTTCGACAACGATCTCTTCGGCCGCTTCCGGCTGGATAAAACGCGGGCTTTTGCGGAAGAAAACGAAGCCAAGATAGTCGGCCCCGGCGCGTGCGGCGGCAAGCGCTGTGTCCAGCTGCGTCACCCCGCAGATTTTGACCGATACATCGCTCATATCATTTGGGCGGCTCTATTCATTGGGGAGGAGCCTCGGGCGGAATGTCGGCGTCTTCAAGCACCGCCGGTACAGTCTCTGTCTGACGCCTTTCGGCGGCTTCGAGTTTGGCGGTTACATCCGCAAACTCCGCCCGCAGGCGTTTCAGCTGGCGATGCTCGACGCGGGCTTTGTGCCGACGCGGCCGAGCTGAAAGCCACACCCCCATCGTCCCGGCGCCAAGGCCGATAAACAACATAAGCATCAACCACAGCCACAGCGGAAACGCCGGCGTCGTCAGGGCCGGCGCGGTGGCGGAAAAGGGATCAAGGCTGAGGGCGACCATCTGGCGATTGGCGACCAGAAACAGGACCGCGATGACAAACACCGGGATCCAGACAATGCGAGAGAGCCACTTCTTCATGGACGCGACCGTTTCATGAGCAGGACTGTCTCATATTACTGGCGCACAGGGCAACTTGTTAAGATCGCAATGTGGCGCATCTAACCGCCTGGGTTTTGCGCGGCGGCCGAAAACCGGCCCTCGCGATTGAGCCGATCGCGCAGCTCCTTGCCCGCCTTAAAAAACGGCGACCATTTTTCTTCAATATGGACCGCCTCGCCGCTGCGAGGATTGCGGCCGACCCGCGCCGGACGGTGTTTGACCGAATAGGCGCCAAAGCCGCGAAGCTCGACCCGATCGCCGCGCGCGAGCGCGTCGGTTATCTCGTCAAATATGATGGAAACAATGCGCTCAATGTCGCGATGGAACAAATTAGGGTTCTCATCGGCGAGTTTTTGCACCAGTTCTGATTTAATCATTTTTCCCCTGCGCTCCCGCCGCTATGGTCATACCCCGACCCGCGGCCCCAAATTGTGGAAAAAATACGCTAATTCAAGTGCTTAACACTGGCAAACCCACCATGCGGCGTCAAGGCCGGTTCTCTGATAAAGACAAGAATTGTAAGGACTTCTTATGACGCAGCGCAAAGAAGATGAGGCCAGCTTTGGATTTCGCACCGTAAAGGCGGGCGAGAAGGCGCGATTGGTGCGCGGCGTGTTTGATAATGTCGCCAGCCACTATGACGTAATGAACGATCTGATGTCCGGCGGCGTCCACCGTATCTGGAAGACGGTGTTGCTTGACCGCTTAAACCCGCAACCGGGCCAAACGCTCATCGATGTCGCCGGCGGCACTGGCGATGTGGCGCTGGGGTTTTTAAAACGCGCGCACGCACGCGCCTCAGCGGATGCAAAACCGCCGGCCCGCGCTATCGTCTGCGATATCAATCATGAAATGCTCAAAGCCGGCGCCGAACGTGATGCGGCGGAAGGTTTTGCAAGCCAGGTAACGCGCGTCTGCGGCGATGCAGAATGTTTGCCGCTCAATGACAGCGCCGCCGACGCTTATACGATTGCCTTCGGCATCAGAAACGTCACCGACATAGACGCCGCTCTTAGCGAGGCCTATCGGGTTTTAAAACCGGGCGGGCGTTTTATCTGCCTTGAATTTTCTCATCCGATTACGGACGGTTTGCAAAAAATCTATGACGCTTATTCGTTCAAAGTCATCCCGTGGCTCGGCGAAGTGGTCGCCAATGATCGCGCGTCCTATCAATATCTGGTGGAATCGATCCGCAAATTCCCCGGCCAGGAGGCCTTCGCCGCGCGCATCCGCAACGCCGGTTTTGACCGCGTAACTTACGAGAACCTCACCGGCGGCGTCGCAGCGCTGCATATGGCCTGGCGGATTTAATCGTCTTAAACGTTCGCGCC
Source organism: Hyphococcus sp. (assembly GCA_021776415.1). Classification (GTDB taxonomy): domain Bacteria; phylum Pseudomonadota; class Alphaproteobacteria; order Caulobacterales; family Parvularculaceae; genus Hyphococcus. The sequence continues at coordinate 13,089 of JAJFFY010000021.1, read as the reverse complement.
ACGCCGTAAAACAGTGATCAGCAACAACCAGCTTAATACAGCGAGCCCCACAAGAAATGCTATAGAGACTAAATGACCGTAAATCGGGGACATGCCTTCGACTAAATCAATTCTCGAGATGATGCTTTCGAACACACTGTTGATCGACCCATGCATCAAGACAGCAGGCCAAAAACTCCTGGCCCAGATCGTTATTGCCGCCATGATGAATGACGCCGCAATCAACTCAATCGGAAAAATCACCAAGGCGCCCAAGACAGGCGCCTCCGGATAATTATATCCAGAAAGATTGGCCGGGAGATGCCAGATCGCCCAGACAAAGCCCAAGATCGCCACGCCGCGAGTTATGCCGAAGCGCTCTATCATCATGGGTTGCAAAAGGCCGCGCCAGCCAAACTCTTCGCCCACGGTCACAACGCCGTTAATCACGGCAAACACAATCGCTGTTACAAATATATTTGCCGTAAAAAATGCCCAGCTCTGTTCCCCCACGCCGAACAGCCATGGGCCACGCGCAATCGAAACGCCCGCGCCGCCAAAGATAAAATATTGGGAAGCTCCCTGCTGCAAATGGATAATCACGCCGACCGTCGCGATCGCAACGCCCACGGGAGTTAGCGCTCCGAGCAGAAGGCCTGACAACTTGCCCGGCTTCCAAGCGACCACGGAAAATGACTCTCGATGAAACGCCAGATAGACCACCGACCACAGGGTTGGTGCGAACATCACCGCTAGAAGCCATGGCGCTGCGGCGGGACTGTCCAGATCACCAACGTAATAAATGGCGAGGCATTCAATCACCCATGTGACGAGAACCAGACTGGTCAGAAATATCCACAAACCGCGTTTTGTCATGACAGCATTCCTTTTGACTCAAACTGCGCCGATCAGGCGATGCAGCGCCCACATGGCGGCGCGCCGGGTTACCAGCCAGGCAGCGGCAAACAGCCCGAAAGAGATTGGAAATATCCAGACGCCCAAAAGTTCGTTCGCTGTCGCAGGGTCATCAATCACACCCAGAAAAAAAACATCCGAGCCGGACCACAAGCCGACAGTTGCAGGATTGAACAGCTTCATCACCGCCACCGCTACAAATAAGAGCGCGAACGCCCACACAACAAACAGCCCTACAAGTGTCGCGGTAGCGAGGACATTCCCCGTAGCGTTCGTAACTAGCGCCGATACCAGCGCATCGGCCCGGCGCGATGATATGGCTGACGCGGCGGTGTGCTCTTTAATAAATTGGCTGGCGTAATCTTCAGCGCGCTCCATTTTTGAAAGTACATCCGTGACCGATGCGCCAGCATCGATCCGGTCGAGAATGTGAGAGCGTGTTTCTTCAATGATCTCGTCGATATCGTGCGCGGGCAGTGCGCTGAGCGCCCATCGGCACCGGCGAAGATAGATGCTGACGGCATGGTTATTTTCTTTTTCAGTCATTTTTTTCTCCATCTGCCAAATGATTGACGCCGCTAGACAGCCGCCGCCACGCATTGAGCAGATCAGTGCAATGCACATCGCCCTCGCTGGTTAAGGCGTAGTATTTTCTGGGGCGGCCATTAGGCGTATTGGTTTGCCATTCGGCCAAAATGCGCCCTGCGCGCTCAAGTCGATGCAACAGCGGATAGATCGTCCCATCGGCAATCTCGAGACCGGCTTTGCCATTCATGTGCTCAAGTAGCTCAAGTCCGTAATGCGCCCGCTTTTTCAACAATAAGAGGATCGCCAGCTCGGCGATCCCTTTATTGAGCTGCGTTTGACGACTTTCTCTTGGGTCGATCTGGGTGGCCATGTTGATTTACTCGTAATCTTGCAATACATGATATCATGCATGACCATAGTTTAAAACCCCGTGCGGCGATTTCTCTTTTGACTGTACGGGCGCACTAAGGCTTCATGCGCGCCGATGTTCAGTATTATTGCCGATTACGCCCGACTTGCCCGCGCCGGATGGACGCTGATGCGCCGCGACGCGCTGATCCCGCGCGAATTTGCCCATCTTGCGCCGCCGCCGCTGAAGATTTTTGGCGCGCTGACGCGGATTGGCGCCAAGGGAAAAGACAAACGCCCCGGGGAGCGGCTTGCTGGCGCGTTTGAACGGCTGGGCCCCGCTTACGTCAAGCTCGGCCAGTTCATGGCGACGCGGCCCGACATTATCGGCTTCGAGATGGCCGATGATCTGGGGCGCCTGCAAGACAAGATGCCGCCCTTTTCCGAGCGCGAGGCGCGCAAAGCCGTCGAGGCGGCGTTCGGTCAGCCAGTTGATGATCTGTTCACAGACTTCTCACCACCTATTGCCGCGGCGTCGATTGCCCAGGCCCACCGCGCCACCCTGAAAGACGGCGGCGCGGTTGCGGTGAAAATTCTGCGGCCATCGATCGAGCGCATCGCCGCCAATGAGTTTCGCGCCTTTGGCCGCGCCGCGCGCAATATCGAGGCCGCCTCGAAGACCGCCAAACGCATGGAGCCGGTACGGTTTATTGAAACCTTGAAGGCCTCGGCCGCGATTGAGCTGGACTTGCGTATGGAGGCCGGCGCGGCGTCAGAACTTGCTGAAAACCTTAAAGACAATGCACGCATCCGCATCCCGACTGTGCACTGGCCATTGACGGCGCGCCGTATACTGACGGTTGAATGGATCGAAGGCACGCCGATCGCCGACCTTGCCGCGCTTGATGCGCGCGGCATTGACCGTAAAGAGCTCGCCCGGCTGGTGATATCGGTGTTCCTCTCCCAGGCGCTGCAAACCGGTTTCTTTCATGCCGATATGCATCAGGGCAATATGATCATTGATGAAGAAGGCCGCCTGGCGCTGATCGATTTCGGCATCATGGGCCGGCTTGATTTCACCGCGCGACACACATTCGCCGAGATCATTTACGGCTTCATCACCCGCGACTATGCGCGCACGGCGGATGTGCATTTCGCCGCCGGTTATGTCGGGCCGGGGCATTCGCGCGAGGCCTTCGCCCAGGCCTTGCGGGCGGTCGGCGAGCCGCTACAGGGGCGCAACGCCGACCAAGTTGATATGTCGCGCGTGTTGCAGCAACTGTTCGACGTCACCGCCCTGTTCGACATGCATTTGCGGCCCGAGCTGTTGCTGCTTCAACGCACCATGGTGACGGTCGAGGGCGTGGCGCGCCTTCTCGATCCGGAAATTGACATGTGGGCGGCGGCGACGCCGACCGTGCGCGCCTATATCACCGATGCGCTGGGGCCGAAGGCGCAGGCCGACAAGCTCCGGGCGGCGACCAAAAAGGCGCTCGAAATCGCCCCGCGCCTGCCGCATTATATTGAGGAAATCGGCAAGGCGGCGGAGGAAATCTCCCACCACCGGGTCGGTTTGACCCCCGCGCCGCCAGCTCGGCGCACGCATGCGGCGCTGTGGTTTTTGGGACTGGCGGCCCTGGCGCTGGCGGCCAGCCTAGCCTTTCGATAAGATTTAGGCCGGTTGACGCCAATGTTGCTCGCCCAAAGGGCGCGACTGCGCCCCGGCGCTAATGCGCCGCGCCCGCGCAGGCCCTCGCGAAGCGAGGATTAGCCGCGAGCGAAAACAACCTATAGAAAAATCAATATTCATTGATTTTGCTATAGGTGACTTATGGCGCCTGGAGGTTTATTTTAAGCCGATGACAGATAGCTCCATCCTTCTCATCATCGGCGGCGGCATTGCCGCCTATAAAAGCCTTGAGCTGATCCGCGAGCTGGCGCGCCGCAATATTCGCGCACGGGCGATATTAACGAAAGCCGGGGCCGAGTTCATTACGCCTTTGTCGGTCGCCAGCCTCACCGGCGAGAAGTGCTACACCGATTTATTCAACCTCACTGATGAAGCTGAGATGGGCCACATCGAATTGTCGCGCGCCGCCGGGCTCATAGTCGTCGCGCCGGCGACCGCGGATTTGATGGCCAAAGCCGCCAACGGCCTCGCCAATGATCTCGCCTCCACCGCGCTGCTCGCCACCGACAAGCCGGTGATGTTTGCGCCGGCGATGAATGTGCGGATGTGGGAGCACGCAGCGACGCAGCGCAACCTCGCCACGCTGAAAGCCGACGGCGCGCACTTTGTCGGGCCTGATGACGGCGAGATGGCGTGCGGCGAATATGGCCCGGGGCGGATGGCCGAGCCGGCCGAGATTGCCGACGCGATCGAGGCGCATTTTGCCAAGACCGCACAAGGCCCGCTGACCGGACGGCGCATTCTCGTTACCGCCGGGCCGACCCATGAGCCGCTCGATCCGGTGCGCTACCTCGCCAACCGCTCGTCGGGCAAGCAGGGCTATGCGATTGCCGCCGCACTCAGAAATCTTGGCGCCGATGTCATCCTCGTTACCGGCCCCACCAGCATCACTCCGCCCAAAGGCGTTGAAGTGGTCGCGGTTGAAACCGCCCGAGAAATGATGACCGCGAGCGAGGCCGCGCTGCCGGTCGATTGCGCGGTCTGTTGCGCTGCGGTTGCCGATTATCGCCCGGCGACAGCGACCAGCCACAAAATCAAAAAAGAACGCGGCGGCCTCACCACCATACCGGTTGAGGAAAACCCCGATATTTTGAAAACCATTTCGCAAATGAGCAAAGGCCGCCCAAGGCTTGTGGTTGGCTTTGCCGCCGAGACCGACGACGTGCTGTGCTATGCGGAGGTCAAGCGCAAGCGCAAGGGCTGCGACTGGATCATCGCCAATGACGTCTCGCCGGGCGCCCAATGCGCCATGGGCGGGGAGCGCAATTCGATTATTCTGATTACCGATAAAGGCGACGAGGCCTGGCCGGAAATGGCCAAGGAAGAAGTCGCCCGCCGCCTTGGCGAGCGCATCGCCGACGCCCTCAAAGGCCCGATGCTGGTCAAAGCGGCGGAATAAGCCCGCCCCCTTTAATGAAAAGCTCCCCCTGGTGAACGGTTTGCTCGATTTCCTCATCGCCATGATCGGTCAGCGGCCGATTGAGATTGCCGCCGTTATGTTGGGCCTCGCCAATATCACGCTGCTGATCCGCCGCTCGATCTGGAACTATCCGTTCGGCATCTTGATGGTCTCGCTTTATGCGTGGATATTTTATGGCGCCAAGCTCTATAGCGATGCGTTGCTGCAACCGTTCTTTTTCGTGGTGCAGATTTATGGCTGGTATTACTGGCTGAAGGGGCGCGGCGACGATGGGCTGATTATTGTTGAGCGCCTGACCCGCAATCAGGCGATTGGTTATGCGGCGGCGGCCGGCGGCGGCGTCGCCATATGGGGCACATTGATGGGGCGTTACACCGATGCGTCCTTTCCTTATTGGGATGCGTCCATTCTCGCCTTAAGCATCGTTGCGCAAATCCTGTTGGCGAGGCGGCGATTGGAAAACTGGCTGGTCTGGGTGTTGGTCGATGTGCTGGCGATCGGTCTTTACTGGACCAAAGCGCTCTACCCCACCGCCGCGCTTTATGCTGTATTTCTGGTGCTGGCGACGCTCGGCTATTTCAACTGGCGGCGCGTCTGGCGCGGCAGCGGCGAGGTTTCTTAAATGACAACGCCACCCCCCATGTCCAAACGCCTTTGCCTGTTAGGCCCGGAAAGCACCGGCAAATCCCGCCTTGCCGAAGCGCTGGCCGCACATTTCGGAACGATTGTGATGCCGGAATATGGCCGACGTTTCGACATTGATCATATGCAGGGCAAAGACGGGGCAGCCAAAGGCGAGAACTGGACCGAGGCCGACCTTGTTCGCCTCGCTGCCACGCATATCGAGATCCGCGAGGCTTTACCGCTGGAAGCCGGCGCGCCGTTGATCGAAGACACCGACATCATCCAGACCGCGATCTGGGCGGAGTTTCTGCTTGGCGCGCCATCGCCGGCGCTTGAAGCGATGATCGCGACCGCTGATCTTGCCGATCACTATCTTGTTCTGTCTGCGGATGTTCAATGGGTCGATGACGGCGTGCGCTATGCTGGCGACCACGCTGTGCGACAGTGGTTTTTTGAAGACGCGCTCGCCCGGCTGCAAAAGCTCGGGCTAAGCTATGATGTTATCGAGGGCGGCGACTGGAACGCGCGAACCGCACAGGCAATTGATTTTGCAGAGTGCGCAATCGCACGCCCGCCTGTCACGGCTCGAGTTTCTAACTAAGCGCAAGCGCTACGCCCTTAAGCTACTCTTTCAGCGCCGACGCGTCCGGCATGCCGACAATGTGGAAGCCGCCATCGACATGGTGGGTCTCGCCGGTGCAGGACAGACCAAGATCGGAGAGCAGATACAGCGCCGCGCCGGCAACGCCTTTCGGATCGGTGTCGTCGCGCAACGGGCTGGCCGCGCGGTTAAACGAGAACATATGCGCGCCGGAGGAAATCCCCGCCGCCGCCAGGGTCTTGATCGGCCCGGCGGAGATCGAGTTCACACGAATGCCGCGGGGGCCAAGGTCGCGAGCGATATAGCGTGTTGAAGCTTCCAGCGCGGCTTTGGCGACGCCCATGACATTGTAATTCGGGATCGTCCGCTCACTGCCCAAATAGGTCAGCGTGATCATCGACCCGCCCGACTTCATCATTTTTGCCGCGCGGTTGGCCGCATCAACGAATGAGAACGCCGAGACGTCCATGGTGTCTTTGAAAATCTGCCGCGTAGTATTCTCAACGAACGAGCCTTCCAGCGCGGATTTATCGGTAAAGGCGATGGCGTGGACCAGAAAATCAATCTCGCCCCATTTGTCTTTCACAGTCGCAAAAGTCGCGTCCATGGACGCATCCGAAGTGACGTCGCACTCGATAATAATTTTCGCGCCAAGGCTCTCTGCGAGCGGGCGCACGCGCCGCTCCATCGCCTCGTTCACATAGGTAAAGGCAAGCTCCGCCCCCTGAGCGTGAAGCTGCTGGGCGATAAACCAGGCGATGGAGCGCTTGTTGGCAACGCCCATAATCAGCCCGCGCTTGCCCTTCATTAAATCGCCAGAGGGAAAAGGAACTTCGCCGCCCATAATACTATCCTTTGTTTATGCTTGCCCGCGACCGATCAAGATCATGGTCAAAATGAAATATGCCAGCCACACCAGCGCATAAATGCCATAGCGCATCGCCGGCTGCATCTGCCGGACGCCGGTGAGCACCAGGCGGAACCACCACAGCCCGATGCAGGCAATGACCGCGGCGGCAATGGCGAGGTAAAGAACATTTTCCGGCAACGCGCCTATCCTTAAACCCGGGCCACGGCGAGCGAGCCATTGGTGCCGCCGAAGCCGAAACTGTTGGTCAAGAAGCAGTCGATTTTTGCATTGTCAACGCGCTCGCGGATGACCGGCAAATCTTCAAACTCCGGATCGATGTTTTCAATATGCGCCGATGCGCCGAGGAATTTGTCACGCATCATGATCAGCCCGTAGACCAGCTCCTGCGCGCCGACCGCGCCGAGGGAATGGCCGGTGAGCGATTTGGTCGAAGAAAAAGGCGGAATATCCGCGCCGAAAACCTCACGGATGGCTTGGGTTTCTTTCTGGTCGCCAACCGGCGTCGAGGTGCCGTGGGGATTGACGTAATCGATCGGCTGGCGAACGGTTTCAAGCGCGCCGCGCATGCACCGCACCGCGCCCTCGCCGGAAAGCTGGACCATGTCATAACCGTCGGAATTGGCGTAATAGCCGACGATCTCGCCGAGGATATTGGCGCCGCGTTTTTTAGCGCGTTCAAATTCTTCCAACACGACAACACCCGCGCCGCCGGCAATGACGAAGCCGTCGCGGTCACGGTCATAGGCCCGGCTCGCTGTTGCCGGCGTATCGTTAAAGCCCGTCGACATCGCGCCCATGGCGTCAAACAGGTTCGCCATGGTCCAGTCGAGGTCCTCGCTGCCGCCAGCGAACACAACGTCCTGTTTGCCCCACATGATTTGCTCCGCCGCCGCGCCGACACAGTGAACGGATGTGGCGCATGCGGACGAAATTGAATAATTCAAGCCGTGGATTTTAAAAGCCGTCGCAAGCGCGGCGGAAGGCGCTGACGACATCGCTTTGGGGACGACTGTCGGGCCGATTTTTTTGGTGCCGCCAGTATCAATGGTCTTTTGCGCCGCTTCGACGATCACGCGGGTCGACGGACCGCCCGCGCCCATGACAATGCCGATCATCGGATCGCTAAGCTCGCCTTCGGCAAGCCCCGCGCTCTTAATCGCCTCGCGCATGGCGATATAGTTCCAGCCAACCGCCTCGCCCATGAACCGCCGCGTGCGCCGGTCAAGAACCTCTTCGACATTGACCGTGGGCTTGGCCCAGACCTGACAGCGAAATCCGTGCTCGGCAAAATCCGGCGAATGGGTGACGCCAGATTTGCAGTCCCGCAAAGAATTCGTCACTTCATCGACATTGGCGCCGATAGAAGAAACAACACCCATTCCAGTTATGGCTACGCGACGCATATCAATCCTTTCTAGTCGTTCAACTCAAGGCGCGAATTACATCGCCGTTCCGGAGTCCAGTTGTTCTCTGGAGAATAGGCCAACCTGCAAGCCTTTGGCGGAATAAATTTCCCGCCCGTCAACCAGCATTTTGCCATTGGCGATGCCCAGGATCATCGGCCTACGCATCATCCGGCGAAGGTCGAGCTCATAGCGCACAACCTTCGCGTCCGGCGTGACCATTCCGGAAAACTTGACTTCCTTGCAGCCGAGCGCCCGACCATGGCCGGGATTGCCCGCCCAGGTCAGGATAAAACCGATAAGCTGCCACAGCGCATCAAGGCCGAGACAGCCCGGCATCACCGGGTCGCCGGGGAAATGGCAGTCGAAAAACCATAAATCCGGATTGATATCGAGCTCGGCTTCGATCCGGCCTTTGCCAAATTCACCGCCATCGTCATTGATCAGGGTGATCCGATCGAACATCAACATTTGCGGTGTTGGCAGTTGCGCCGTGCCTGGCCCGGCAAATCCGTGATGACCACATTCCAGCAATTCTTCACGGGAATAGGTGCTTTTCTTTTCTAACATAATTTACGCCGCTGCTTCTGATGGCCGCTTGGTAACGGCGCGGACGCGGGCGGTCAATCGGGCGGTGCAACCGGTTGCGTTGCAGCAAGAACACCCCAGAACCCAGATTGCGGCGCCCACCCCTTGCGGCCATCGACCAAAACCCGAAACCAGCCATTTTCCACAGCCTCGACCCGGGCGATTAAGCCGCGTCCGAGCTTGGCTTTTTGTGGCGCCGCAGCGCTCGGCCGGGCGTACAAAGTCAGCCCTTCGGTGGTCACCAGCGCGGTTTTGGCGTTTGACAGCTTGGTTTTGTGGATCCAGCACTCATCGCCGTCAAAATCGCGGACCTTGCGCCAATGGTCGGTGGTCTCAGCCACCACGATTACCGGCAGGCCGCGGCGCATAAAGGTGATGCGCACGCGATGGCCGAAGGTCGGGCCCGACCGGCAAAATGTCTGTTTGGCTTTCAGCGACACGAAACGCGGCACCGGCTGGCCGGACGGCGTATCGAGCCGGGTTTGCGGCAAGCTCTGAGGCGCGCCGCCAGGCCTGGCCTCGGAGGCGGATTTGTGGTCTTGCGAAGCACCGTCGGGCGCGGCCATAGTGGCGTGCGCGGCGGCGGCGAGAAAACTCGCCAATACGGTTGCCAGTAAAAATATGCGCGCCATCATCATGGGAAACGGAAAACGACAACAAAGATGAATAAACGCTTAACAGACCCCATAGGCGTTAATGCAAGGTTAACCACGCCAAAATTCGTGCTGTTTGGGCCGATAAAAGGCGGGCGCTCGTGAGCGCAGCCAAACCTAAAGTCGCGGTGACGCGAAAGCTGCCCTCCGAAGTAGAGGCGCGGCTTTGCGATTTGTTTGAGACTACGCTGAATGAAACCGGCGCGCCACTCTCTCGCGAGGCGCTGATTGCACGCGCAAACGATGCCGACGTCCTGGCCGCAACACTTGGCGACCGGCTTGACGCAGGTTTTTTTGACGCCGTCGGCAAGCGTTTGAAGCTGGTTGCAAATTTTGGCGCCGGTATTGACCATATCGATGTCGCGGCGGCAAACGCCCATGGCGTGACCGTCACCAACACCCCTTCCGTGCAGGCCGAAGACGCCGCCGATATGGCGATGGCGCTTATTCTTGCGGTGCCGCGCCGCTTGGTCGAGGGCGTGCAAGCACTTAAGGACGGCAAATTTCATGGCTGGTCGCCGACCTGGATGCTGGGCCGCCGGGTGCGCGGCAAGAAGCTCGGCATTATCGGGCTTGGCCGCGTCGGCGAGGCGATTGCGCGGCGCGCGCAGGCCTTCGGACTATCCATCCACTACCACAACCGCACCCGGATCAATCCGCATATCGAAGAAGCGCTAGGCGCGCGCTACTGGGACAGCCTCGATCAGATGCTGGCCCATACCGATATTATCTCGGTCAATTGTCCGCATACGCCGGCGACGTTTCATTTACTGTCGCGCCGGCGTCTCGAACTGCTCCAGCCGCACGCCTATGTGGTCAACATCTCGCGCGGCGAAATTGTCGATGAGGCGGCCTTGGCTGACCTCATCACGGGGGGGCGCATCGCCGGCGCCGGGCTTGATGTGTTTGAACATGGCACGCCGAATGAGAAGCTGCTAAGCGCGCCCAATGTTGTGTTGCTGCCGCACATGGCCTCGGCGACGGTGGAAAGCCGGATTGAAATGGGCGAGCGGGTGATCATCAACATCAAGATGTTCGCCGACGGCCATAAGCCGCCCGACCGGGTGATCTTGGGGCTGGGCCAGGGGCGGGCGCCGAACACCGATTAGAGTTACGCGAAAGACCCCATGGGATTTTATTCAGACCATATCGAACCGAGACTGGCGTCCGCTGCTTGCGGGATGAAAGCAATCTCAAGGGAGCGGGCAAAAATTGTCCCCGAGGCGCGCGGGCGCGTGCTCGAGATCGGCTTTGGCTCGGGCCACAATGCGCCGTTCTATGACCCGGGCAAGATCAGCCATCTTTATGCGCTGGAGCCGAATGCGACATGGCGCAAGCTCGGCGCGAAGCGCGCCAATGATCTGGCCTTCCCGGTCGAATGGCTCGATCTGCCGGGCGAAGAGATCCCGCTTGCCGACGAGAGCGTCGATACGGTGCTGGCAACCTTCTCCCTGTGCACCATTCCCGGCGTCGAAAAAGCGCTGATGGGGATGCGCCGGGTCTTAAAACCCAGCGGCAGACTGGTGTTTCTGGAACATGGCGCGGCGCCCGACAAGCGTGTGCGCGCCTGGCAAGATCGCCTGAATGGGGTATGGGGCGCCTGCGCCGGCGGCTGCAATCTCAACCGTCAGCCGGATTTACTCATTGGCAATGCAGGTTTCCATATCGATAAGATCGAGGCCGGCTATATCCGCGGCGCTCCGAAAATCGCCGGTTTCATCAGCGCCGGCGTGGCTTCGCGGTAACATCACATCGCAACGACGTGATCCAGCGCTGATTTTAGTTGTATCGCAAATATCTAAGCGCATCTTGTAGCCTCACGGGGCGCTTGCTCTTAGTTTTTTAAACTGTCTGCCGTCAGGATTATTGTGAAGTGCGTGGTTTGTTGGCGATAGGGGTTTTACTGGTCGGTATTGGCGTCGCCCATGCCGGAACGGCTGATATGACGCCGACCAAAATAGCTCCAACCGAGATCATCGCGAGCGACACTGTCGTAGGCGACACCACCGCCAGCGACATCGTCGCAAGCGACATCGGCGCGAGCAATATCGCCGCCGGCACAGTCGTCAATCTGTTCTCGGTCTATGCCGACCCGGCGATCCCGGTGGCGGCGATCCAGACCACGTTTGATGTAATCCCCGGCAAAGCCATCCGTCTTGCGGTCTATGACAGTGAAGAGGCGTTTTTAGAAAACGCCACGGTCAAACTCCAGGCGCCGATTGATGCGCGCGGGCTGGCGGTGTTGCCGTTGGCCGGGCTGGAGCCGGGCGAATATGCCTTTGCGGTCTATCTCGATCTGAATGGCGACGGCAAACTCAATCGCGGCAAGATTTTCGGCCGCCCCAAAGAGCCGGTGGCGTTTTCAAACGGCGCCAAAGCCAAGCTGCGCAAGCCGCGTTTTGACGAAGCCAAAGTCACCGTCGAGCCGGGCGGCGTTGTCGTGATTACGCTCAACGATTAGCGCGGCGTCCGATAGGTTTGTCTGTGTGCTTTTCAATATACTAAAGTTTGATGTCGTGCGTAACGACAGTGCTTGTGGCGCGGACATGTCTGCTCCATGAACCCTGGAGCCAACCACAACCGACAATCAAAATTTTCAATTAACAGAACTCACCACCTCGTGAGTAAGACGCCAGCTTTACTCACGCGATTACGATTTGTGATTAGGACCTGGTGGGTCATTATGAAGCGCACAAACATTTTCTCATTGGACAACTACACGAATAGACATTCTTAAAGGGGCGCCGATTGCAAAACAGGAAAGACAACGCAGGCGACAAAACACGCCGGCAAGTCGTAATTGTCGGCGCCGGGTTTGGCGGCCTTCAGGCTGCCAAGACGCTAGCCAACACCGAGGTCAATGTTACGTTGATCGATCGGCACAATTATCACCTCTTCCAGCCATTGCTTTACCAAGTGGCGACTGCAGCGCTAACACCAGCGGAAATCGCATCACCAATCCGACATGTCGTCCGTGACGCCAAAAACGTGACCGTTTTCATGGACACCGTCGAAAACGTAGACACAAAAACCAGAACATTAGGAACGAAAGGCGCGCGGCGGCTTTCATATGATTACCTCATCCTCGCGACAGGTGCGCGTCACAGCTATTTTGGTAAAAACGAATGGGCCAACGACGCACCGGGGCTTAAGACTATTGATGACGCGTTTGAATTACGTCGCCGTATTTTGACAGCCTTTGAAAAAGCCGAGATGGAAAACGATCCAGAAAAGCGCAAGGCGTGGTTGACATTTATCATCGTTGGCGCCGGACCTACCGGCGCTGAACTCGCCGGGGCTATCGCCGAGTTAGCACGCCGCTCTCTAGTTTTTGATTTTCGACATATCAAACCCGACAGTGCACGGATTATACTTGCCGACGCTGGCTCGCGTGTACTTTCACGCTTCAACGGGAAATTGTCGACGAGGGCGCATAAACATCTTGAAGATCTCGGCGTGGAGATTGCAC
>JAJFFY010000003.1 GCA_021776415.1 Hyphococcus sp. | reverse complement strand
GGAATTGATGGTGAAGGCGCCATATCCGATGGCTGCCAAGCCGGCCAAAATGACCAACCAAAGCGACATGCTCATGTTATTTCTCTCCTGGGAGTAGGTTCAGTAATCGTGGGGTGATTGCTGATATGGCCGCAGCGACGTGTACGCACGCGCGCGCTTCAACCAGGCCCCGATGAATGTCCGCGCGGAAACTGGCAAAGCCGCCGGTTAAAATCAACCCAAACTTGGCCGGTTGTCGCAGCAACGCGAAAAATATGAGAAAGAATGTGAATTTGCGGTCAGATTAAGCCGCGCGTGATCGCATCGCCTGTTTATCGTCTGGCTCGGCGTCGGTCGCCTCTTTAACCCAAGGGTATATCTCGGCCATTTCGTCTGTGTAACCAAGGTTGCGGGCGGTTGGGCTACGCGGGCGGTCGGCGGTTTCGGCGTAAAAAGTGCCAAAAACCCGATCCCAGAAAAATTCAGAAATCCCGTAATTTCCATCTTCATTATGAAAATGATGGGCCAGGTGGCGCTTTTTGAGGTCTTTCCAAAATTTCGACTTCGGCTCGAAGGCGAGATGCTCGCCGGCATGGAGAAATTCGGTGACGCAGGTCATCAACACCGTGCCTGAGATCGCGCCGGCAGCCCCAGAGGCCCCGTGGATTAGGTATCCTATCGGCCCTGCAACGAACAAGATCGTAGGCAGAGTAGTGTGAAGCCCGCCAAACAGCACCGACAGATCATTTGGAAAACGGTGATGGTCGTAATGCACGCGCTTCCATAGTTTGGCGAGGTGGGGCGTTTTATACATCCAGCTGCCATGCAGAACCAAACGGTGAACACCATACCAGGCGATCTGGAAAAGCAGCGCGCCAACCACAAAAGATGCGGCAAAAGCGATAAATGAGCTCATGGCCGCAAACCCAACCACCAGGCCCGCCACCAGGATCACGGCATAGACCTGAATCGCCGGATAGCTCGCATAAGCCCGTACTAGATCGCTAAAATCCATGCGATTAAGGAGGTATTCCTTCTCTTTCCAAGCTTTATAGCCAACAAAAACCTGCATTTCTGTCCGTCCTTAATTGAATCCCGCCAGCGCGAACGCTTGCTCTTGAAATTGAGAAGGGGGAAAATATGCCCCTTATGGTGCGACTGCAAGCGTGGCACATCGGCGCAAACTGGCTATTTGCGTCATTTGTAACATCCATGCGCAAATCTTGATGCAATGCAAAAAGCCTGGGGCTTGCCGGTTGACCTGCGCACCTGTATCCGCTCAAAATCAATGTTGCGCGCTGGCTGAGGGCTATGGGCTGGCTTGATGCTTTTAAAAGGTGCGCGCGAAATTTTATAGCAGCGTCCGGCCAGGGGGATGGTCCGGCGCATCGTCTTGAGCTGGCTATGCGCTGGCGCAGTACGGGGGCGTTGATGACAGTAATCCCTGAGTCGAGTAGATCTACACCGACCCTTAATAAGGGGTTGCAAACCCGCATCGGCGGGTTTGATACGATTTGCCAGGCGCTTGATTATGCAGCACAGGGCGAGACCGGCTATAATTTTTTCGACCTCCGCGGCGAAGTCTCCGCACAGTTGCCGTTTTCGGAGGTGCGCCGACGCGCTCTTGATCTTGCCAACCGCATGGCCACGCGCTTCAAGCGCGGCGACCGACTGGCCATCGTCGCCGAGACCAGCCCAGAATTCATCATCACTTTTTTCGCCTGTCAGTATGCCGGCCTGGTTCCGGCGCCGATGCCGATGCCGGTCAATCTTGGCGGCAAAGACGGCTATATTTTGCAGATCCGTCAGATGGTCGCCGGCGCCGCTGCGACGGCGGTTATCGGCCCGGCGGCTCTCACGGATTTCTTAACCGAAGCTGCGGAAGAAATTCCGGGCGCTGCAATTTTTGATTTCCAGGAGCTGTTTGCAATTCAGGGAAATGGCGCCGTCGCCGAGCCGTTCGGACCCGATGAATATTGTTATATTCAGTACTCGTCCGGCTCCACCAGTGCGCCAAAGGGCGTGATCGGAACACAACGCTCGGTCAACGCCAACCTGACCGCAATAACCGGGCATGGCATGCGCGCCGGCGCCGGAGATCGCTGTATCAGCTGGCTGCCGCTTTATCACGACATGGGACTGATCGGCTTTGTGCTGGCGCCTCTGGTTGCACAGATGTCTGTCGATTTTCTGGCGACATCGGACTTTGTCCGCCGCCCGTTGATGTGGCTTCGTTTGATGACGGAGCAAAAATCGACGATCACCTATAGCCCGTCTTTCGGCTATGACCTCGCCGCTAAACGCGCTGCGCGCGCTGAAGCCGGGTCTATAAACCTGGAGAAACTGCGCGTCGCCGGCATTGGCGGCGACATGGTCAGACCCGAAGCGCTGACCGCCTTCGCTGACGCCTTCAGCTCGCTCGGATTTAGCAAAACGGCTTTCACGCCAAGCTACGGCATGGCCGAGGCAACACTGGCGATCTGCTTTCCGGAGCTAGGCGCTCCCGTCAGCGTCGATGAAGTCGATATGCGCCATTACACGCGCTCCGGCGTCGCCCAGCCAGCGTCTGCCGTAACCTCGCCGGAACACCGGCGCGGGTTTGTGCTTTGCGGCCGTGCGCTGCCCGACCATGCGATCGAAGTCCGCGGCGATGATAGCTCCGCGCTCGGCGAGCGCGATGTCGGACGGATTTTCATTAAAGGCCCAAGCCTCACGCCCGGCTATTATTCCGACCCGGAAAGCTCAGCGGCGATGTATGAAGGCGAATGGCTCAACACCGGCGACATGGGCTACCTGCTCAACGGACAGATTGTTATTACCGGGCGCGCCAAAGACCTGATCATTATCAATGGCCGCAATATCTGGCCGCAGGACATTGAATGGGCGGTTGAAAAAGTTGCCGGCGTCAGAAGCGGCGGTGTTGCCGCGTTTTCCGTCGATGACGGTCGCGGCGAACGTATTGTCGTTGTCGCGGAACGCCGCGGCATGAATGATGAGGCGCTTGCAGCCTTAAAGCGTGAGATTGCCATCGTCATCCAGAATGCTGCCGGCGCGCCGGCAGAAGTTGTGCTTGCACGGCCGCATTCTATGGTCATGACTTCCTCGGGCAAATTGTCGCGAGCTAAGGTCAAGCTTAAATATCTGGACGGCGCCTTTACCGAAGAGCGCACGCCCGGCGCCGCCAAGCCGCAAGTTGTTGCAGACGCTCGGGCTTAAGCGTTGCGTGTTGCAGTCACCGGCGGGACCGGTTTTGTTGGCGCCGCCCTTCTCACCCATCTCATGGATAGAGGCTTTGAGGTTCGCGCGCTGGCGAGAAACCCGGATCAGTTTAACGCGCCTAAAAACATAACCGTCCTTCGCGGCGGGCTTGAAGATGAGGCCGCGCTCAATGAGCTGACTGAGGGTGCGGATGTGTTCTTCAACCTCGCCGGCGTCACCCATGCCCGCAAGGCGGATGAATATCAACGGACCAATGTCGATGGCGCCATGCGGGCGGCGCGGGCCGCGAAGGCCGCGAGCGCAAAATTCATTCATATTTCGTCGATCTCGGCGCGCGCGCCGGAGGTCTCGCCCTATGCGCGCAGCAAATATGAAAGCGAGGCGGCAATTCGGGCGGCGTCGGGCGCCAATCCGTGGCTGGCCCTGCGCCTGCCGGCGATCTACGGCCCGGGCGATATGGTGACGCTGCCCTATTTCAAGCTGGTCAAATTGGGCCTGGCGCTGGAGCCGAGAACGTCAACACCTGCGCATGCGTCCATCCTTTATGTCGAGGACGCCGCCGCCGCGATCACTGAGGCGGCAAACTCAGCCCCGCCAGGCGCGGTTTATGAGGTCGGCGATGAGCGCCCCGAGGGCCATGCCTGGTCGGAAATTGGCGCTATACTAGGCGAGCAGCTGGCCAAGCGGCCGCACGCTATCCGGGTCCCCCGCGCGCTTATCGGGGCCTATCACAAGGTTATCAGCGCCACTGAGAAAGCCTTAGGGCGCAAGCCCAGCGTGCGTGAAGGCCAGGTAAATGAGTTTTTTCACCCCGATTGGGTCGCCCGAAGCGATCTTTTGAGCAATGCTACACCCTGGCGGCCAGCTACGCCGCTGAAAGAAGGGTTTGCAAAAACCGCCCTTTGGTATCAGAAAAACGGTTTGCTATAACAACCCGCCCCGCACAAGGCGCGCCCAGGAGTAACGGCCATGTCCAGTATTCAGGAAGACGACGATCTCGTATTTCGGAAAATCGCTTCCCTGATTGAGCCCCTGAACGACAAGGGTGTGAAGTTAACGCGCGAAACCGACCTGATCGCCGATCTTGAAATCGACTCCGTCGCGGTTCTCGATGTCGTTATGGACATTGAAGACAATTACGACATCTCAATCCCGGTCAATACGATCTCGGAAATCAAAACCATTGGCGAATTGGTAGACGCCATCCACGCAATAAAAAAAGAGCAATCATAAGCTATGGGCCTTTTCGACAAATTTCAGACCACCGCGACGCAGTATAAAGCGCTATTGGAGGGGATCGGACGCGACCCGTTTGGCGTCTCCATGGACGAAATGAAGGGGCCGACGCGCGCTATCGTCAATGGTAAAGAAATCGTCCTTGCCGGGACGAACAACTACCTTGGGCTGACTTACGATGACGAAGCCATCGCCGCAGCAAAAGATGCAATTGACCAATCCGGCACCGGCACCACGGGCTCGCGATTTGCAAACGGCACATACGCCGCGCACCGCCAACTTGAAATCGACCTTGCCGCGTTTCTCGGATTTAAACATTGCATGGTTTTTTCCACCGGCTATCAGGCCAATCTCGGCGCCATCTCAGCGCTCGCACAGCCGCCCGAAGATGTCATCCTGCTCGACGCAGACTGTCACGCCTGCATCTATGACGGCGCGCAGCTCAGTGGCGCGGAAATCATCCGCTTCCGTCATAATGATCCCGATAGCCTCGACAAACGCCTCGGGCGACTTGGCGACAAGGTGAACGGCAAGCTGGTGTGTTTCGAAGGCATGTATTCGATGTTTGGCGATATCGCGCCGGTCAAAGAGCTGATTGAAGTCGCCCACAAACACGGCGCCTATGCGTTGCTCGACGAGGCCCATTCTTTTGGCGTCTTTGGCGATCATGGCCGCGGCGTCTGCGAGGCGGAGGGCGTGTTGGATCAGGTTGATTTCTATACCGGCACTTTTTCCAAAAGCCTTGCTTCGATTGGCGGATTTGTCGCCTCCAACCACCCGGAACTTGAATATTTACGGTTTTCAAGCCGGCCCTATATGTTCACCGCCTCGCCTTCGCCGGCCAATGTCGCGGCCGCGTCTGCGGCTTTGGCGCGACTTAAATCCGACCAATCGATGCGCGCGGACCTGTGGCGAAATGCAAAACGCATCCATGCCGCCTTTACTCAGCTTGGCTTTGATCTCTGCGCACCGGAAAGCCCGGTCATCGCCGCCAGACTTAAGGGTCGCGAGCAGGCGTTTATGGCGTGGAATTTCCTCATGGAAAATGGCGTTTACGTTAACCTCGCGATCCCGCCTGGCACGCCCAATGCAACGTCGATCCTGCGCCTCAGCGTTTCTGCGGCGCATACCAATGAGGACCTTGATGCCATCATCAACGCCTATACTGCTTTGTCCGAAATGTTGTCAGCCGAGGCGGCGTAGGGGTTAATCGATGTTGGGTCACATTTCCGTTAGGCATAAAATCTCCACAATTCGGCCCTTAGCTGGCCGTTCGTGGGACCAAGATGGTGTTTACTCTGTTCATTTGTGAAGGATGTGTGGTGTGTTTAGTTTTACCCGAAATTTTCTGATCGTCGGCGCTGTTGCCGGCGCACTAACAGCTGGCGCATCCGCAAAAAAGAACCAAGACCCCGAAAAATTCCAATTTGAACATGTCAGCTGCCAGGGCGCGGAAAACGAAATCCGCCTTGTTGTGACCGGCATCAAACGTAGCGCCGGGCGCATCACCGCTGATCTTTACCGAAACCAGGAAGATGGGTTTTTAAAAAAGCGCGGCCGCATCATTCAGGTTAAGTTCGCCGCCAGGGCGCCGATAACCAGCTTTTGTATCGCTGCTCCAAAGACCGGCTCCTTCGCCATCGCCGTTTATCATGATGAAAACGCCAATGACGGCTTTGACAAGGGCCCGCTTGGCATGCCTGCTGAACCCTGGGGGATTTCCAACAATCCAAAAGTCCGGTTCAGCCCGCCGCCTGTCGAAAAGGCGCTGTTTGAGGTTAACCATACCGGCGCAGAGGTGGAGATTAAGCTGAAGTAGCGCCCGCGTGCGGTAAAGAATCTAGCACAGTTGGTGATTCCTGTTAATCGCCCGTTGTGCTAGGCGTTGCGGACGCCGCCGCAACGCGACCTTCGACGGCGCCATTTCAGCAACCACGAGCGAGCCGCCGGATGCCTAGCCAAACAATGCCAAGCCCAACAATCGAAATTCGACCCGTCCAGAACAAGGCCGAGCGCAAGGTTTTCATTCGCCTCGCCAACCGCCTCTATGCGGATGATCCCCATTACGTCGCGCCGCTCGAATTTGAGCTCAGCGCGCGCCTTGATCCAGCAAAGAACCCATCGCTGAAAGACTCGCCGCATCAATTGTGGATCGCCTTTCGGGACGGCGAGCCCGTCGGCCGAATATCAGCCATGGTCAATCAGGCGCATCTCGACCGGTACAAGGATGCGACCGGGCATTTTGGCTTTATCGAAGGAGAGGACGATCCGGCAATCTTCGATGCGCTGCTTAAGGTCGCATCCGACTGGCTACGCGAGCACGGCGTACACAAAATTGCCGGCCCATTTAATTTCTCGGTCAACGAAGAGGCCGGCTTGCTGGTCGATGGCTTCGACACGCCGCCCTATGTGATGATGCCCCACGGCCGGCCCTATTACGCCGGCCAGCTTGAGCGCGCTGGCTTCACCAAAGCCATGGACATGTATGCGCTTGAATATTACCCGGTGCGCAACTTTATTCCCGAACGGCGCGTGCAGTTTCTCGACAAGGTGCTCAACAAACCGAATATTACTATTCGCACACTCAACACCAAGGACGTACTTGGCGACATCCGTATGATTATCGACATCTTTGATGACGCCTGGTCCGACAATTGGGGGTTTATTCCGTTTTCAGAAGCCCATATTCGTCACATGGCGGATGAATTGAAACCGATCATCGCAAAACACAATATCGTATTGTGTTTTCTGGACGGTGAGGCTGTCGCTTTCGGGCTGGTGCTGCCTAATATCAACCACGCCATTCGCGGGTTCAACGGCATGCTATTACCGTTCAATTGGGCAAAACTGCTTTGGCGGCTCAAGGTCAAAGGCATAGAACAATCGCGCATGCCGCTCATGGGCGTGCGCAAGAAGCTCCACAAAAAACCGCTGGGGGCAGCCCTCGCCTACAAAATTATCGCCATGGTCAACGAGGCCAACATGGACCACGGCGTCACTCATTCAGAGCTTTCCTGGATTTTGGAGAACAATGAATCGATGCTCACCATGCTGACTGATATGGGTGCAAAGATATATAAGACGTATCGTATCTACGAGAAGACGCTTTAGGCTGCAGAGGGCAATCGTGCGGGAATTTCTCGACCTCACGATAACTCTATGCGCGCGCCCTCATACGTCCCAACCCATAAAACGCGCTGTAAAGTCAATCGAATCAACGATGCCGCGCACTTTGGATACTGGACATAATGCCCATTGGCGTAACCGATATGCTGAACTGGGTTATAGATCGATTGTGCGCGAAATGCCGGCGCTGCCCAAGTTTACTGGTGCTTTAGGGCTTCGTCAGGTTTTATGCGATGTAAACGCTGTTAATGCTTAGAAAAAACATACGCCAGCCCATCACGCACGCCGGGCTGGCGAGTTTGCATATGGTTTGCCTCTGCTTGCCGAGTCGCCTGCCAACGCAAAGTATCGGGCGCCGTTTGTTCAAAAACGGTGATGAGCTCACCGAAGCCCCGCTCCAGTTTGCGCTCATTACCGATCGTCATGAAGTATGTACTTTCCAGCTTTTGGTTCTGCGCCAACATCTTTTCCATCCGAGGAAGAAAAAACGGCGTCCATCTTTTATTTAGAAGGGGGCTTTGAGCCAGATACCCCTCAAATAGGTCCGGTTTTTCCGTCATCGCATATGTCGTAAACAACGCTCCCCAAGAGTGCCCCGAAAGCAATTTATCGGACGATGTACGATATTGGCCGTCAATGAACGGCAAAAGCTCGGTCTCGATGTGCGCCAGGAAACGCCCCGCTGCGCCGCCCCATCTGGAATTGGGGATTGCCGGCAGATAATCCTGACGGCGGGTCTTGCCGGCGTGTAGACCGACAATGATCATTTCCGGCATCTGTCCGCTGTCTGCCAATTCGCTGACTACAGAGCTCGTCAATTCAAGATTCTGATTCCCATCCAGTATATAAAGAACGCCATAGCGCTTGTCGGGCTGCTCGTAATAACTCGCCGGCAACTGCACGCTTATGATGCGGTCTTGCTCAGGATGTTGAGACTTGATTGTGTGCCTGATGGTAAGCGGTTCAGTTTCGGACTGCGCCGCCGTTTGCACGGCTGGCGGCTTTGCTCCCTGCACACAAATGGATAATGCCCCCAATAATATGGCGGCAATAATGATCGGCAGGATTAGCCTCTTTGATCTATGTGTTCTGAATTTTGTCATGACACCAACGCCTATCGATACGTTGGTTCATTTTATAGAACGATTGTGCGCTAAGTTCTGGCGTCGTCTTCCAATGCTTTGACCCACTTTTTGGGCGTCATGCCAAATGCTTTTCTGAAATGGCGGGTAAAATGGCTCTGGTCTGAAAATGCGCTGGCGGCGGCCGCGGCAGCAATGGGCGTGCCGGTGAGGATCATTTTCCGAGCCTTATCAAGCCTCCCCATGATCAAATATCGATATGGGCTGGCGCCGCACATCGCCCTGAAGGGTTATTCCGATCGTATAAGTGTCATGGCGATGCGGCGCGAACGCGGCGCCTGAAAAATAGGCTTCTATGCGGTCAACATCACCGCAGGCCGTATGAACCCAGTTTGCGGATATTTCGCTGTACACCTTATCACTACCGTCATTTTCAAGAATGCTTAGCGCTGCCTCTAGTATCTGATCGCCCACGCGCCGTCTGCCCATACTTGATTCAAACGGCAAACTTACCGCAAAAACGGCTCGTCAAAACTTCGCAGCTTTCTTGAATGTAGCGTGCCGGCTTTGAGCTCATCGCGCAGAAGCTCGATGGCGCGAATGCCGATTTCCAAATGCTGGCTGACGCGCTCTTGATAAAATGCATCCGCCATGCCGGGAAGCTTGATCTCGCCATGCAGAGGCCGATCAGATACGCATAACAACGTTCCATAGGGCACACGATAGCGATAGCCGTTTGCGGCGATGGTCGCCGATTCCATATCGATGGCGATCGCCCGGGCCTGATTGAGACGCACCGCATTGCGCTCAAAACGTAATTCCCAATTGCGGTCATCGGTCGTCACCACCGTGCCGGTGCGCAAATACTCTTTTAGATTTCCCTGCGACGTGCCGCTCACTTCCGATACCGCCTGGGTCAGCGCCAGCTGGACTTCCGCGAGCGTCGGCAGCGGCACTGAAGGCGGCAAGACGTCGTCCAGCACATTGTCCTCGCGCAGATAGGCATGGGCCAGAACATAGTCGCCAAGGCGCTGGGTCCGGCGCAAGCCCCCGCAATGGCCGATCATCAGCCAGACCTGGGGCCGCAACACCGCCAGATGGTCGGTGATGGTTTTGGCGTTTGAGGGACCAACGCCAATATTGACGATGGTGATGCCGTGCTTGTCGGCCTGGGTCAGATGGTAGGCGGGCATTTGTGGTATCTTACCCGCAGGGCCGGTCGCCGGCGCGCCCTTGCGGGTGATCCGGCCGTTTGGCTCGACCAGCGTTTCGGCGCGGCCCGCCGCAACCTCTTTTTTGCCGAACTCAACAAACTCATCAATGTAACGCTGATAGTTTGTAAACAGAATAAAGTCCTGAAAATCCTGCGGGTTGGTCGCGGTATAATGTTGAATGCGGTGCAGCGAGTAATCAACGCGCTCCGCGCCAAACAACGAGATCGGCAAGGTGCCGCTGCGTTTCAGAACAAATTGCCCGTCAACGATATCGTCATTGGTGGCGACAAGATTGGGCGTGTGGAAATGATATTGAAGCGCATTGCGCTGGTCCTGCGACAGCGCGACGGTGGCTTTTTCGAGCGCAAAGGCTAGAGGGATCGGCGAAAAAGACCGCCCGACAAAAATTTTCGCCGCGAACCGGCCCATGATCCGCTCAAGCTGGCCTTTGAGATATTCCGAAAACAGCGCCGGCCGCGTGATGGTAGCGCCATAAACGCTGGTGGACGCAATCCGGCCGAGCGCCAGCCTGGAGGTCTGCGGCGCGCTTTCCGCCGGCACGACCGCACATAAATAAGGATAGGTTGGCGCCTCGCCCGGCTCCTGCGTCAATTTCCCGGCGACATAAAGCTCAAAGCGCTCTTTTAGTTGCTCATGGGCCTCATCATAAAGCGCAATCAGGCGGGCAACCGCCTCATCGGGCGTTGCACAGGCAACCAGGTCACTGGCGGGAGCATCTACGGGCGGCGATAGGGTCATATATTGGTCCTTGGACGTCTTTCTTCATAAGGGCAGTCCGCCTGCATACACCTTTTTGAGTAGAGAGCGCCAGCACAGTGGGTGTGCGGCTTAGTTTCCCGAGGCCGGAAACGCCGCACGCAAATCTTCCAGCCCCTGACAGAGCCGGACAATCGCCCGCTTCGCCGGCGCGCGGCCGCTGATATTAACGCCGACAATGGCGCGCCGGCCCTTCCAAAGCCTGTTGATCATCGACTGATCGCTGGCGGCGCAAGAATCCATCATTTCAAAACCCGGATCGCTTAACAGCTGTTTGGTGTTTTCAACCTCAAGCAGCACGCCCGGCGAATAGCGCGCAAATTCGGGGTCGTAACAGGTCTTGAGAGAACACCCCGTTCCAGCGCCCCAACCGATCAACATCGCAATCGGGCGGCCATCAAGATCCAGCCGCATGAAGCGAAGTTTGCCGGCGCCAAACGCGCCTTTGGCAGCGACGCGAAACCAGTCTGCGTCTGGGTGGAAAGAATTGAGTGATGTGCCGCGCTGGCCTTTCCAGCCCTTGCCTTCTAGCGCCAGAAACTCTTCAGTCCAACGTGCGCATTCTAAGCTATTGGTTAGCATGCGGATTGATAAATTACCGCATTCGCTGAGGCGGTTGCGCAACCTTTGTAATTTCCCCGCTCTCTTGTTGCACAGAACGGCATCGGCAGAGGAGGCTATATCACCGCGCGCAATCAGCGCCGCGCGCGAGAATTCGCCTACCTGATAGTGGTGGCGTTGGCCGTCATCGGTGGTGCAGGAAATGGCGCGCGCCACCGCACCAGTCGAAGCTAAATGCGGCAACCGCAACATCGCCTGACTGTGCGACCCGTCGCACAACAGCTCAATAAGCGCGGCCATCGCCGCTTTTTCATAACCGCGCTGGATCAACGGGGCCGCATAATAGCAATGGCGATGCACCCAGGTCGCCCAATAACGCAGCGGCAGCCTGGCATAGCCTCGCATCACCCGCATCGGCGCAAACCCAACAAGCTGTTGGCGCCCGGGACCGCGCCAGATGCAGGCAAGCTTGACCTCTGGATCGGCAAATTGCTGCAACGCCGGCAACAGCGCCCAGGGCTCAAAGAATGGATTTTCCTCCGCCAGCTCATCGCATAAAGCTCGCCACGGCGCGATGATCGCTGCGGCGGCGTTAACGTTGATCAGCTCGCCGTGAAGTTTTGCATGGTTAACCGGCCATATCGTCCGGACACTGAGCGGCGCGGCAAAGCTGTGCCGGGTTGCGACATTTTCTGCATCATAGAACAATAACATAGGCCAGCGCCCCCGTGACTGCCGGCCTCAATCATGATTACTCAGGCCGCGCCATATAGCCAATGCATGAGGCGCGCCGAATTGGGGGAAGGCTAAAGCTTGTCGATCTCGCTGTCGCTAAGGGTTCTGGCCTCCTCGGTCAGCATGATCGGGACGCCGTCGCGGATCGGATAGGCAAGGCCTGCTTTCTTGCTTAACAGTTCTGCCTGCACTCGATCATAGACCAGCGGGCCCGCCGATTGTGGGCAAACCAGAATTTCTAAAAGCCGCGGGTCGATTTCATCCGTTTTGTCGATATCTGCCATTACTCTTAATCCCTCTAAGCCGCCCTCATTGCAGCGGCCCGAACTCGCCCGGCTCGTCCGCGGCGCCTGACATTTCCATAAGCGCCATCAGGATTCTCGCCCGATCCGCAACCGTTTTAGCCTCAAGCAGCGCCTGCTTTTCATTCGGTGCAAACGGGCACCCCATCGCCAGCGACGCCACGAGAGACTCTATCGGCGCCTCCTCGACAGCTTCCCAGTCGGTTTTCAAGCCTTCCGTATCAAGATAGTCGCTCATAGTTTCAACAAATACCTCGCGATCGACATCCTCTCCGGAAGCATCCTTATGCGCATCAATATCAAACGCCTCCCAGTCGATACGCGCTGTGCGATAAGGCGCCTCGACGTCAATTTCTTCGACCAGCTGAAACCGCCGCACGCCTGTCAGCGTCACCAGGTAGCGACCGTCGCCGGACTCTTGAAAAGACGTGATCCGCCCTGCACAACCGACCTTGTAAAGCGCCGGCGCTGCATCGGTTTTTTTCGGCAAACCCCTCGGCTGGATCATGCCAATCGCCCGCGCGCCGCCAAGCACGTCATCGATCATTTTCAGATAGCGCGGCTCAAAAATGTTGAGCGGCAACTGACCGTCGGGCAGAAGCAGTGCGCCGGAGATCGGAAACAGCGCAATCGTTTGCGGCAGGCTCGCTTTTGACTTTGATATTGGTTGGCCGGTCATGTGACGGGAGAGGCCCTCCTGGCATTAAGAAAACAGGATAGATGACAGCTGGCGGCGCGCGCGAATGGCGGCGGGGTGCGCGACGCCAAGCGCTTCGAACACCGTGAGCAGCTTTTTGCGCGCAGCTTCATCATTCCAGTCGCGGTCACGCTTAATGATCGCCAGCAATTCATCGATAGCCGGCTCCATCGATCCGGCAGAAAGATGGGCGCCGGCAAGCTCAAAGCGCGCAGTTAAATCATCGGGATTAGCTTCCGTCTTTGCTTTTAGCGCCGCAATGTCCGCGCCGCCGGGATTGTCCTCGGCCAGAGCGATTGAGGCTTTGATGCTCGCAAACGCGGCGTCTTTTTGCGCCTCCGGCGGCGCCAGTTCCAACGTTTGTTTAGCTTGCTCAACATCGCCAAGCGCCAGATGACAACGTGAGAGCCCGGCAATTGCGCGGACATTTGCGGCGTCAGCTTGCGCCACCTGCCCGAACAGCTGCGCGGCGGCAGCGACATCGCCTTCTTCAAACGCCGCCTCGCCGGCATTGAGATAGTCCTCAGACGGATCGTTTTGCTCGCCACCCTCGCCGCCAAGCGCGCTCAGCCGGTCGATGAACGCCTTGATCTCACTTTCCGGTAACGCGCCCTGGAAACCATCTACCGGCCGGCCCTGGTAAAATGCATAGACCGTCGGGATCGATTGAATGCGCAGCTGGCTCGCCAGCATCTGGTTTTTATCGATATCGACCTTAACCAAATCGATCTGGCCACCGGCGGCTTTCACCGCTTTTTCAAGCGCCGGCGCAAGCTGCTTACAAGGCCCGCACCAGTCGGCCCAGAAATCGACGACAATAGGTTTGGTCATAGACGCCGCGACGACGTCTTGCTCAAAGGTCTCAATTGTGGCGTCTTTAACCACCACGTCCGGCGCGGCGGCGGCGGCGCCCAATATTTCACTCATCTCGGCTCTCCGGGGTTCGTCCCCAATAAATGAGGCCGCGCCCCGCCAAACGCAAGTCCGGTTTGCGCCCTTCTCTAGGCATCCGCCGCTAGAGGCGCGCTAAGGTCGATTAATCGGGGCTCAAAGCCGCAATGACGGATAAATTTGAGCAAATCTTCGCCTTTGAGCCCGGTCGTGGCGTTGTTTTCAAGCGGATGAAACCAGACTTGCTCGAATTGCAGCAGCGCCCGGTCAAGCACCACCTCGCGGATCGTCCGCGCGGTCTCGTTGATCAGCGCGAACGGCGTCACCGCGCCGGGGATAACGCCGAGGGTGTCGCTCATCAGCTCAGGCTTGCCAAAAGACAGCCGGCCCTTCGCGCCGAGCGCCTTGCCGAGACCAACCAGATCAACCGCCGTATCGCACCATGCAACCGCCAGATAGAGCGCCCCTTTCTTGTCTTTCAAAAACAGGTTTTTGGAATGGCCGCCTAGCATGCCGGCCTTCAGATCGCGACCTTCATCAACGGTGAAAACCGGGCGGTGCTCAACCGTCTGATAGTCGATGGCGAGCGCTTCAAATAGCGAGAACAGGTCGGCTCTGGTTGATGGCTCAGCTGTGACGGCGGACATGGCCCGGCTCTCCGGTGGTTTCCCGGAGTGTGCCCGATCCGGGCTTGCGAGAAAACACTTAGCCACCTCGGCCCGGCGCAAAACCACCCGGCCAGCGGCCAGCGTCATTTCTCTCCGCGCGGGGCGCCGAATAGCGCTTGATTTTGAAAGCTCCTTGCGCCATATCACGCTCCCTCCGCGGCAGGCAGCCGCAAAACGGAGCGCGGGCGTAGCTCAGGGGTAGAGCGAAACCTTGCCAAGGTTTAGGTCGTGAGTTCGAATCTCATCGCCCGCTCCAGTTTTCTACTATTTCAACCGGCTGCGGAAACCTGTGCGCGCATTATCCGCGCCTGTTCCTGCCATTCATCATAGCGCGACAAATACAGCTCCGGCAGCTCGATGCCGAGCGTCCGTCGTACTTCGTCCAAGGGCCTGACGAGTTGCGCTTCCCAGTCAACGGTCGCCATCCAAACCGCACGCTTGGCGACCTTGTTGGCCTCGCGGATACATCGCCATGCCGGCGTTCCCGGAAACAGCCGCCAAGCCTCTACGATTGCGAGGTAAGACAATGTCCGCAAGCCCAAGCTTTTAAATTGCACGCCCTGAAATTCGAGTATGCAAATCTCGCCCAGGCCGTCGCGCCCATATCCCGTTACTGTGTGTAGAAGGTCATGCATGTCGATTAGGCGATAATGAACGAATGCGCGTTCGGGCCCGAGCAGGGAAAAGTCCTGAGCTTTAATATCAGCATCGCGGAAGCCTTCCGGCGAGATGCCTTCGGCGAGTAATTCTTCGTTATAGATGCGGCCGAGCGATCCTTCGGGAAGTGAGGCGAGGTAGTCGCGGTCACAAAGCGTATCAAAGAGGTTGTGGTTTGTAGCAATCAGCTTTGCGCCTTCGGCGCTTGCCTTAACGCGCTGATACATCGGCTCGTGCCAGTCGCCGTCAATGGCGGTGCGAAAATGGACAACCTGTTGGGCGTCTTCTTTGTTGCGCATAAGGGCGCGGAACGCCCGTAGTGCTTTCACCGGGCGTATGCGCCCGTCAAATGACGTCATGTCCGCCAACGTAAATTCTCCGTCTGTCAGAGCGCGCCCCAACCGCACCCATAACCACCATTCTGCGCCGGACAAACCCGCGCCCGAGCGCCCGCCCGGTATGGTTATTATAGTGTTAACAGACGGATTTTTAAAGGGTTATTATATCACGTCGCACGCGTCGAAACTCCGCGACGGCAACTTTCAGGAAGATTATCCTGCGCGCTCAGCCTGTAGCTGGCTCAGGGCCTGCCCGCTTGTCGCAAGGCGGTTATTCGAAAACCTGATTTTGAAAATATTCCCGTCCGCCAGCGGCTCATGATCAAAGCTGCCGCCAACCAGCTCCACTGCGCGCGCAACGGTGCGCAGCACCATCGGCATCTCCGAGCCGGCGCTGGTCAAATAATTGTCGATCTTGGTCAGCGGCTTGGTGTCTTCCAGGAATTTTTCTTGCGCTAACGCCTCGCAATTATCGCGAACGACGATGCATGCCGCCGCATTGCTTTCAACGCTTAATACAACTTCAATCGACAGGGCTTGGCGGGGTTTTTCATTGTAAAATGTCGCCAAGCTTTCAAACAGCGTTTTCATCGCCACCGGAATGGTGTTGAT
Organism: Hyphococcus sp.; assembly: GCA_021776415.1. GTDB lineage: Bacteria > Pseudomonadota > Alphaproteobacteria > Caulobacterales > Parvularculaceae > Hyphococcus. The sequence goes on along the minus strand of JAJFFY010000003.1, from coordinate 72,535 downwards.
GGCCCCGGCGGCGCCTTCAATTTTGATTGATATGTCGCCATTCAGCATATCCGAAAAATCACACAGCTGTTCATCGATGCTGACTGTGTCAAATTCGTTTTGTCGTTCAATCTCATCAAGGCGATGATAGGTCAAAAGCCGGTTGACGCTGTTTGAAAGATTGGTTGTTGCGTCTTTAATGTAGCGCGCGCTTTCAACGCGGTCGTCATCGGGTGCGGCCTTTTCTTCGCCGGCAAGTCTGCTCATCAAAATTTCAGAAAACCCGCTAATCTGGTGCAATGGCGTTTTAACAAAATGCACAAGCATGTTCATCGCCGCCAGCTTGCGCTCATGGTCGCGTCGCACATCATCAAGCAAGACGCTGAGCTGCTGGTTCTGGTTTTCGATGGTGAGGGCTTTGAGAAAGTCCGAACGTTGATACCCTTGCAGCAAGTAGACGCCAACCACGCAAATTATTGCAACCCCGCTCAAATTCGCAAATTGCAGCGTCGCCGCAGTAATGTCCGGTTTTGTAAATGTCGCAAGCGCAAACCCAGCAAGAATAACCACCGTTGCCACCGTCATGCTGACAAAGCTCAGCCGCAACAAAAGCCCGAACAGGATAAAGCCCTGTATCAGACCGATGTAATAAGTGTTTTCGAGCAAGGGTTGGCGCCAGATAATCAAATTCATCGCCGACCCTATTAATATAATGGCCGCAGCCGTAACGAGGTCATGATGTTCTACGAACCGCTTGAAAAACAGCAGCGACATTACGCTCAACGCCAACACAAATGTGGTGAGGCGGATCGCAACCATTTCTCCGGGATTGGCTGCATCAATAAAATCAGAAAACACATAGAGCGTGAACAACGCCAGCCCGACCAGCGTGCCCCAAACATTGTTTTTGAGATTGCGTCGGAACACAAAAGCCTGAAACGCCGCCTCGGATTCATCCGAGGCGAACTGGGCCGTTAACCAGTTTATTTTTTCCAGGCCTTGTTTGGGCATCAGCGGTCCACTTCCGCTTCTGTCTATAGGCGCTCGGCTTTAGATTTTGGTTAAGACCATCCGCGCTTCAGCACGCGTCGCTTCGGCGCAGGCGCGCTATGTCAAAAACTATTGAAACCTTTAATTTTATCTTGTAAATTAATACTTTGTTAACAATTAACAAACCTTAAGCGAGAGCAAGAAATGTTCGAAAAGCTAGAAAACCGCTTCCAGTCTGTATTAGCCGAGTTCCTCACCTCGCCGGCGATGGCGCATGTCGGCGGTGGACATTTAACGGTCGATGAATATCGCTCGTTTGTTAAGCAGACCTATTATTATGTGCGCGAGAACCCGCAGCTGCAGGCGTTGGCGACGGTTTTTTTCCGCGGCGGGCAGCGCGATCTGGTTCTCGGTTTTTACCAGCATGCAATGTCGGAAATCGGTCATGAGCAGCTTGCGCTCAACGATTTTGTCACACTTGGGGGCGACGCCTCACAAGTGCCGTACAAAAACGCGCTGCCAGCAACGACAGCGCTGACATCATTTGCGTTTTATCAGATCTATAATGGAAACCCGCTTGGCTATCTTGGCTATCTGTATTTTCTCGAATTTCTGCCAACCCTTTCCGGCGATGCGATTTCCAGCCAACTGCTCGACGCTGGCGTCCCCGAAGGCGCGCTGACCTTTCTGCGCGACCATATCGAGATCGACGTTTCGCATAACCGGCTGATGAAGCGCTACGCAGAAAAGCTGGTAACGTCTGACGCTGATGTTGATTGTATTGAGTATGCAATGAAGACGACGAGCTATCTTTACGGAAAAATGATTGAGGCAGCAGTTGAGGATGTAAAATCGCCAAAAGAGACCGGCTGGAACTGGGAAGAGTTGAAGGCCGACGGCAAAATCCCCGACGATATTTCCCGAAAGATTTCCGTCGTCGCCTGACCCGCAAACCGTTTTGTCGCCAGCCAAACACTCAGCCCGCAACCTTCAATCAGGTGTGGCTTTTCATCAACGAACGCCTCAGCTGTTTTTGAATGGCGAGGTTAGGTAACGAGCAAAAACGGACTGCTTGCGGTCATAATGTTTTGGGTCATGCAAATTAAACCGCATGACCGTGACGCTGCCAAAGCTTGGATGGGTTTTGTTGGACCTTTGCACTTCATAGCCAAGCTTTTTGAAAAATGGCAGCACGTTGTTGTTGCAATCGCAAAAACACCATTTTACACCGCGCTCAATGCCAAGCTTGAAACATTCAACGCTAACCAATAACGGCAAGGCGGCGCCGCGCGCCGATGGCTCGACCATGATACGGGTGGAGTAGGAGACCTTATCGGGGTAATCGTCGCCGACGCTCTCTAGCTCATAAAATTCACGATATTCTCCAGGATCTCCATCGGAACAAAAGTTCACCCTGGCAACGCCGACAACTCTGTCATCCTTATACGCCGCGATATTGTAGGCGTGGCTGTCGAGCGGGTCAGTAATGATTTTTTTTTCATGATCTGCATAGCGGTCATGGCGGTCCATTTCTTCTTCATAGATACGGTAGCGGAACCGGTAAATATCGGCAGCGTCTTCTCCCGGCTTAAAAATACGAAAACTAGTCACAAAAATACCATGGTTACAAAAATTGGGTCGGCCTCACTATCAGGCCGCGTCTTCCCCGACAAGTATTTGACGCTTGCCGGCATGGTTCGCAGACGAAATAACGCCTTCTTCTTCCATCTTTTCAATCAGCGTCGCCGCACGATTATAGCCGATCTGCAGCCGCCGCTGGACATAGGAGGTTGAGGCCTTCCGGTCGCGCAAAACCACCGCGACCGCACGGTCATATAGCGCATCGCCAGAGGAGGTATTGCCGCCAATATCGAAGCCGCCATCGTCGGCGTCACTGTCGCGCAGTTCCGTGACCTCCTGGACATAATCCGGCGCGCCCTGTTTTTTGAGAAACTTGACGATCTTCTCAACTTCATTGTCCGAGACAAAAGCGCCGTGAACACGCCGCAGGCGGCCGCCGCCGGCCATGTGCAGCATGTCGCCCTGACCGAGCAGCTGCTCTGCGCCGGGCTCGCCAAGAATAGTCCGCGAGTCGATTTTGGAGGTCACCTGGAATGACACCCGGGTCGGAAAATTCGCCTTGATGGTGCCGGTAATGACATCAACCGACGGGCGCTGTGTCGCCATGATGAGGTGGATACCAGCCGCGCGCGCCATCTGTGCGAGGCGCTGTACCATGCCTTCAATGTCCTTGCCGGCGACCATCATCAGGTCGGCAACCTCATCGATCACCACAACGATAAAAGGCATATGTTCGTATTCAAGCGTCTCGCTCTCATAGACCGGCTCGCCAGTTTCTTCGTCATAGCCGGTATGGACCGTCCGCGACAGGGTCTCGCCGCGTTCCTCCGCTTCTACGATGCGTTCATTGAACCCGGCGATGTTGCGGACGCCGACCTTTGACATTCGTCGGTAGCGCTCTTCCATTTCCCGCACTGTCCATTTCAGCGCGACAACCGCCTTGCGCGGATCAGTCACCACTGGCGACAAAAGATGCGGGATATCTTCATAGACCGATAATTCGAGCATTTTCGGATCTATCAGGATGAGCTTGCACTGATCGGGCGCCATGCGGTAAATCAGTGACAGGATCATCGTATTGATGCCGACCGATTTGCCCGAACCGGTTGTCCCGGCAATCAGCAGATGCGGCATACGCGCCAAATCAACAAAAACCGGCTCGCCGCCAATTCCTTTGCCGAGTGCAATCGTTAAATCTCCGTCGGAGCTTTCATACTCGCCAACACCAAGCAATTCGCGCAGGAACACCATTTCGCGGTCGTGGTTCGGCAATTCAATGCCGATGACATTACGCCCTGGAACCACCGCAACGCGGCACGCAATCGCACTCATGGAACGGGCAATATCATCGGCGAGCCCGATTACCCTGGACGATTTTATCCCCGCAGCCGGCTCCAGTTCGTACAGCGTAACCACAGGACCAGGCCGCACATTGATGATTTCGCCGCGGACGCCAAAATCCGACAGCACATTTTCCAGCATCCGCGCATTCTGTTCGAGCGCTTCGTCGGAAATAACAGCGCGATTGGCATGGTGCGGCTTGACCAGAAGGTTTAGCGGCGGCAGCTCGTAATCTCCTGCAGAAAACACCGGCAGAACCGGCTGTCTTTCGCGGCGCTCTCGCTTGCTTTCCTGCTCCTTCATCCTTTTACGGATTATATTGCGCTTGCTGGATAACGTGGCGCCGACATCATCCTCATCAAAGCCGGCCTCATCTTCATCGCCAAAGTCTTCGTCAGCGTCAGCCTCCGCTTCGCCTTTAAGCGCATGGAACAAGCCAGACAGAAAGTCGCTGACCGCAAGATAGGCGTCTTCAAGCGCCCAATAGGCCTCCATGAACCGCTCACGGGTCAGGCCGCAATGGACCGCATAAGCGACCACCGCAACTACAGCAAAGGCTCCCGCGGAAACTATTCCAAGATAGGGCAGGCCGGTTGGCGACAGCAGCGCGGTAGCGCCCGCCAGCCATCCATCGCCGACAAATCCGCCGGGACTGACGACAAACGGCCAGATCGCCGGGGGTGGGGCGGCGGCAAATGCGGCGGATGCGGCCAGCAGCGCAACCGGCAGGCTAACCAACCGCCGCCAGAAGCCCTCCGGAATATCCTCCGGCGCGCCGTGAAACAGCGCTGAGCCCCCCCAAATGCCAAGCGGTGCAATCAACAGAAACGCGGCGGCGCCGAAAGTCTGAAACAAAAGATCGGCAAGACTTGCCCCTGCCGCGCCGGCGAGGTTCTGTACCGGAGCCGGCGTTGCCGTATTAAAACTCGGGTCGCTGATTGAGAATGTCGCCAGCGCCGCAGCCAACCAGACGCCTAGTAATATCATAGAAAGTCCGCCCGCGCGCATCAGCACATTGCGGGCAAAGCTGCGCAGGCTGGCGATCAATTCGGCAAATTGGTCGCGATTGCGTGCGGAACGACGGGAGAGGCTTCTTGAGTGTTTTGACATAATACGGGTACGGAGCGCTAGTGTTGACGATAAGGTAAGAGACGTTAAGGGAATATTGACATGGCGAGCGCTAAAAAGGGTTAACGACTATTAACCAATTTCAGAGCATTTTCCGACCAAGTGGAGACCGGTTGGGCGCCAGAAAATGCGGCCAACTCATAATCTAGAGCAAAATCTGAATCAGCACGATCAGATTTTTGCTCTAGCCGTTAATCACTTATCCGGGCGTCGCCTACGCCGCTGGCGTCCTCGTCGCTGCGCAGACGAACGCCGAGGGAGTATTTTAGCGCCACCCAGAATAACGCGCTCAGGGAAAAGGCGAGCATCGCGATCGCGCCGGCGCCGATAAGCTGGCCGGGGAGCCAGGCGTCCGGATTGTACCATGGCGTGATAATCATCGCCCAAACGCCGCACAAAAGATGGGCCGGAATGACGAAGCCGGCGTCGTCTATGCGAAATCGGTCGAGGAACGGCGGCGCGACAGTGACAATCACCCCGCCAACCGCACCGACCATCGCCGCCTGCCACAAAGCCGGATGCAAAGGGTCGGCGGAAACCGCGACCAGCCCGGCAATCACCGCGTTGATGACCGTGACCAGCCCGGCGCGATGATAAACGATTTGGGTGAGGAACAACGCCGCCAGCACCGCGCCGGCAACCGCGACCGCCACATTGGCTGAAATAACGCCGAGGAAAATCGCCGGTTCTATCGATGAAAAAGACCCCAGCTTGCCCGCCAGAACAACAATCCAGGTTGTTAAAATGAACCCGGCGGCAAATGCAGAGAGCGGCAGCGCGGTCGACGCCGACGGGCGTGGTCCGTGCTCATGATCGCGCCCCGGACGCGGACCAATCACCAAGGCGCCGGCAAGCGCGGCCGCGCCGCCGGTCATATGGATGACCGCTGCGCCGCCAAAATCCACCGTCCGCCAAACATCAGCGAAATAACCCCCGCCCCACACCCAGGCCGCGACAATCGGGTAGATGAGGCCAGCCATTGCGGCGGCAAACAAAATGAACGGCCAGGTTTTAACACGCTCAGACACGGCGCCGGAAACAATCGCCGCCGGGATCACCGCCAGGCCCATCTGAAAAAACCACACTGAGCCGGACGCCCGCCCGACCGCCATCGGGTCAACGTCATTGGGCCGCCAAGGCTCAAAGCCGCCAAGAAACCCGCCGGTCTCAACCATGTGAATGAGGTTGTAGCCGACCAGCCAGAACGCAAAAGCGCCGACGCCGACCAGGCCAATGGTCCGTAGGCAGACCGCCGGCGCATGTTGGGTGCGGGCAAGGCCAACGTCGCGCAGCCCCAGGCCAAACACAAAAAGGATCGCCGCAAGACCAGCAAACACAAACAGCGCAGTGTCGAGAACATAGCGGGTCTCGTCGCTGGCGGCGCTGATTTCCTGCGCCCACGCCGTCCCGCCCGCGACAGGCCCCGCGCCAAGCATTGCCGGTATTGCTATGATCCAAGCCAATTTGCGCATCGTCAAACTCCGTCGCCCGTTCTTCTTGCCGGCTTTCTATGCCGCGCTTTTCGCCGCAGCTGCAAGCGCCACGCTGGACGTGGAGAGCTTAACGCGCGATCCTTTGCCGGATATGGCAGAAACCTTTCAATTTGATATTGCTATGGTCGGCGGCGGGCTGGCCGGTGGGCTGGGCGCGCTCGCCCTGGCGCGGCAGGGCTTTAGCGTTGCGGTGGTTGACGCGGCCGACCCGGCGGCGATGCGCAATCTCGCCTTTGACGGACGCACCACGGCGATCTCCTACGCCACCGCACGGGTATTCAAGCGGCTTGGCATGTGGGACCGAATTGCGCCCGGGGCCGAGGCAATCCGCGATATTCTGGTCACCGACGGGCGCGCGAAATCGCGGTTTGACGAAGGTGTGGTGTCGATATTCGCCCTCCACTTCGACAGCCGCGAGCTCGACGAGGAGACGCCGCTGGGCTGGATCGTCGAAAACACCTTGCTGCGCGAGACATTGCTTGATGCGATCGCTGATGCGGAGGAGGTCACGATGTTTGCGCCAGCGCGGCGAACCGGGACGGTCTATGGCCCGGCCGAAGCGACGGTGACGCTGGAAGATGGCCGTGAAATCAAATCAGCGCTGGTGGTGGCGGCAGACGGGCGCTTCTCCTCTTTGCGCGCCGAGGCCAATATCAAGGTCAATCAGTGGCGCTACAAACAGGCCGGCATTGTCGTCACCGTCGCCCATGAACGCCCGCACGAAGGCGTTGCGCAGGAGTTCTTTTTACCATCGGGCCCGTTTGCGATTTTGCCTTTGACCAACAACAGATCGTCGCTGGTCTGGACCGAGCGCGAAGACGCCGCGGCGGCCTATCTGGCGCTTAGCGATGAAGACTTCGTCCGGGAGATTGAAAACCGCTTTGGCGATTATCTCGGCGCCCTGTCGCTGGCTGGCCCGCGCTGGTCTTACCCGCTGGCGTTCCACTTATCCCAAAGCTTCATCGCCCCGCGTCTGGCGCTGATTGGCGACGCGGCCCGCGCAGTTCACCCGATTGCCGGGCAGGGCTATAATTTCGGCGTCAAGGATATCGCCGCCCTCGCCGATGTCTTGCGCGAAGCGCGCGAGGTGGGTCTCGACATCGGCTCGCTCAGCGTTCTGCAAAATTATCAGCGCTGGCGCCGGTTCGATTCCACATCACTCGCGCTCGGCATGGATTTATTAAATCGTCTGTTCTCGAATGATTTCGGACCTTTACGCCTCGCCCGCGATATCGGCATGGGCGCGGTCGGAAAAATCGCGCCCTTGCGAAAAATCCTGATGCGTCAGGCCGGGGCCGATTTGGGGGCGTTGCCGAGCTTGATGGCAAGGGAGGGGTAGGGGCGAGGCCAGGCCATGTTACGGGACATCGACATCGCTCACAAATTCCCCTTCCATTTCTATCTTCATTCTGTCGAGCAAGGTGACTGCATTTTTGGCGTAAGAACCAATCCAGCGGTCATGTATGCGCTTGATCGGAATGGCATTTAGATAATTCCATCGTTGGCGGCCCACCCGCTTTACAATCACAAGCCCCGCCGTCTCCAGCACACTCAGATGCTGCATAATGCTGCAACGATTGAGCGTTGCAAAACGCATGCAAAGCTCACCTGTGGTTTGCGGGTTGTCCCGCAATGCATCCAACATATCCCGGCGGATTGAGGACGACAGCGCCTTAAATACCCGATCATCTTTTTTTTCTTTCCTTGACATGTTATATTTTTATAACATAATTGCACACAAAGCAAGGAGGTGTGAGATGGATTTGAAGTTCGAAGTCAGCGGCCGGATCAATCGACCTGTCGAAGAAGTATTTGAATCCGTCGTGAACCCTGAAAAACTTTCAGGCTATTTTACGACAGGGGGCGCGAAGGGGCGCATCGAAACTGGCGCGACAGTAAATTGGAACTTTCATGATTGTCCCGGCGCTTTTCCGGTGATAATTGTAGAGGTCGAAAAAAACCGGCGCATCATCCTTCAATGGGAAGCGAACGATGATGGCAAAGGCGCTTACAACACCACTGTCACGATGCGGTTTGAATCGCTAGAGGGCGGACGGACACTAGTCTCGATCGCCGAGGAAGGTTGGCGGCAGACCGACTCAGGACTGAAAGCGTCCTACAGTAACTGCATGGGGTGGTCGCAAATGCTATGCGCCATGAAGGCCTATGTAGAGCACGGCATCAATCTGCGGCAGGGCATGTACAAATAAATAGCACCCTCCGATGTCCACTTCTGACGAGTTTAACCCATTCGCATGGCGGGTTGCGGCAGTCTATTCTTGGAATAAATTCAGACCTTCACAGAAGCACGCTTGGCGACAATTTTAATTGTACGGCCATCGCAACCTACTGTTTACATTTAGAAATACTGAAACTCGGCAAACCTTAAGGGTCCAACCAGCTCGCCCTACCCCCGCAGCACCAGCTCCCCAGCTCTGGCCTCTACGCTTTCTATTCTCGACAGAAAGCTCATGCCCAGCAAATTTATCGCCAGCTGGTTGTCGGGGAGGATGAAGGCTTTGACGCCTTCGACGCGGATGCCGTTTATTTCAATTTCATCGAGGGTGACGAAGGCGGCTTTGGTCTCGCCATTGGCGGTGCGCACCGGATAGTTATAATCTGTGTGCGATGTATATATTCCGGCTTCGCGCGCGTCTGTTTCGCGCAAAGCGACGTAACTTGCGCCGGTATCGACCAGAAACTTCGCCGTGCGGCGGTTGACCTCAGCATCGACATAAAACTGATGGTCACGCGAGGCGGCGATGCGCACTTCGCGGGCCCATTGGTTTTGCATCGGCGCTGACGATGATGCTGTCATCGCCGCGAGGTTGCGCGTCTGCGGGTCTGGCGCGGCCATATCGAGATAGCGCACGCCAAGGACAGCGCTGGCGACCATAACTCCGGCGGCGATAATTTCTGTGCGCATGAAGACCCCTGAAACTGTAGCCCACCTTGACAGGCCATGGTTTCAGGAAGGTCTTTGAGGTCGTTCGAATTCTATGCTTTCTCGACTTTGTTGAGCCCCAAAACATCACGCATGGAATACAGCCCGGGCGGCTTGCCGATCGCCCATTTGGCCGCCGCGACGGCGCCTTTGGCGAACAGGCCGCGGTCAATCGCGCTGTGGGACAGCGTGATGACCTCCTGCGCTCCGGCAAAATGGACCGAATGCTCGCCGATAATGCCGCCGCCGCGCAGCACCGAAAAGCCGATATCGCCGGGTTTGCGCTTGCCGGTCCGGAGCCCGTTGATGCCGGCGGCTTTATCGTCCAGCCGGACGCTGCGCCCGCGCGCCGCAGCCGCCCCAAGCATCAGCGCGGTGCCCGACGGCGCATCCACCTTAGCGCTATGGTGGGCCTCGGTTATTTCGATGTCGTAAGCATCCCCGAGGGCTCCGGCGGCGTCTTCCACCAGCGCCATCAGTAGATTGACGCCGACACTCATATTGCCGGATTTGACGATCGCGATTTTCTCCGCCAGAGCCGCGATTTCGGTGTTTTCTTCGGCGGAAAACCCGGTGGTCCCGATGATATGAGCGGCCCCGGCCTCGGCGGCGGCTTTGGCGTTGGCGATGCTTGCCTCGGGGACGGTAAAATCGATCAGGACGCCGGCCCGCTTAAGCCCGCTTGCGTCATGTTCAATCTTCAGCCCGATCGCGTCGAGCCCGGCGAGAACGCCGATATCCTTGCCGATATCCGGCCCGCCCGGACGCTCAAACCCGCCCGCCAGCGTCACCCCCGGCGTCCGCAGCACTTCGGCGACGACATTTCTGCCCATACGCCCGCCGGCGCCGGCGACAAGAATGGAAGATTTTGGCATTCGTTCGGTCTCGTTTTAGCAGCCCCTTAGCGGTAACGCATCAACGCTAAAGCGCAACCTCCATATTGATGAGGCGGCTGGCGGCGCGGGGCGTCTTTTGCCAGCCTTGCGCAAGGTAAAACCGGATTGCGCGCTCATTGCGCGGCGTTACATTGAGGCGCGCCCGCGACGCGCCGGCGCGGCCAAGCGTCCGGCGTGCATATTCATCGAGTAATCCGCCAAAGCCCTGTCCGCGGCGCTCCGGGACAATATAGAAATGATGCACATGGCCGAGGTCTTTTCGTGTGCTCATCCCAAGCACGACCAGACCGATCGCCTCGCCGCTCTCAATCAGTAGAGCAGCAAAGCCAGGACCGGCGGCGGCGCAGGCGGCTATCCACAATGGATATTTCTGTCCGTATGCGCCATAATCACGCCGGAACTCAACATCACTGCCGAGGCTTTCACGATAAAGGTCACGGCCGAACGCAATCAGCATTGACGCATCCGTTTGTGGACAGGCCTGACGAAACGCCAGGGTTTTTGCAAATTTATGGCCGGCGGCATCGGGCATGGCTTCAATATAGGCGCAAGCGCCGGTCTTTACGACCAGCGCGGGAACGGCGTTCCGTAGCGATGGGTGAAATATTTGCCGATGTCGCGGGCGTTATCGAGAAACCTTTGTCCGTTCGCCGTTTTTATAGCAGCGTTAACGCCCACAACAACGCCTTCAGCCAAAACCAATGTCGGGCAGTTCTGATGGTCCTCACCCAACATATCGACCATCTCCCCACGCGGCCGCGCGATCGGCTGATAACGAATGTCGAGCCCATGGAGGATCGCCGGGTAGTAATTTAAAACGCCCCAAATCTCCGCGCATTCCGGACAATATTCCCGGCGGCCATTATCTTCAAAACCGGGCGCAAGCAGAAAAATAATATCGTGGCTCATCCGTATTTCGCGCCCCAGTCGCGCATTGCGCCAATGATCGCCGCCATCTTCTTGCCCTTCGCTGTCAACACATAGTCCGCACGCGGCGGATGGGTCTCATATATTTTTCGCGCGACGACGCCGCTTTCTTCGAGCATTTTGAGGCGGTTTGAAAGCGTCGCCGGGGTGATGCCGTCGAGCCCGTCGGAGAAATCCTGAAACCGCCGCCGGCCATTGTCCAGCAACTCGCGGATGATCTGCGCCGTCCAGCGCGACCCGAGGATCATCGCTGTGCGGGCAATCGGGCATTTTGGCAGTTGCTCACTCATGGCGGTAGTTTAGTCGGGCGGCTTGCGCTTGGCTAGTAACTATGTTTTTTATAGTTTCTTCAAAAAATGGAGCTAAGGCATGTCAATCGAATTACAAGCGTTATTCGGCGTTGTGGTTATTTTACTGGCGTTACTATCGGTTCAGGGCGGGCTGGTCCCGGCGACACAAGGCCTCAAATGGGGCCTCGGCCCCAGAGACGAGCCTCGCGACCCGTCCGTTCTGCAGGGGCGGATGACCCGCATCATCGCCAATCACCTCGAAGGCATGGCGCTGTTTGTTCCGCTGATATTGATCGCACATCTCATCGGCCTGTCGACGCCGCTCACTCAGTGGGGCGCAATCATCTTCGTCGCTGGCCGCGTCGCATTCTCGGTTGTGTATTTCCTCGGCATTCCGGTGCTGCGCTCCGCCATGTGGGGCGTTGCAACCACTGGTACGCTGATGATCGGGTTTGATCTTATTCGCGTCGGGTTTTAGGGCGGCTGAACCAAAAACACTTACTCGACCAGTCCAGCGTTCCTTGTATTCACCCACGGACTAATTTTTCAGTCGCTCCGTTTAAACACAAAGCGCACTATCAGTGCGAACACTATAGCGACCGGAACAAACAAGATCACTAAGCGAGCAAAAACGTTCACAGCAAATAATTCCGGCGAGGCCATGAAACTTTCAATCACGGCAAGTTCGCTGCTCACATTTTCTCCGGCCTCGGCGCGTGCAAGATAGGTCTCATAGGTCGAAACAAGTTGCAGTATCGGCCCGCCAATCAAAAAACGCGTATTTACGACCACCCAGACATTGTAGAGCGCCGCGCCTGACACCGTTGCAATCACACCCACCCAGACCAAGCCGAGTGATAACAGTCGGTTTTTAAGGGTGTTGCGCGCCAAGAAGAGGGTGGCAAACAAAACGACGGGAAACACTATGTAATAGCCAATGGTCGAGGCCCCTGCTTGTTGTCCGATGAGTTTCAAAATGACAGCATAAATCACCATCGCCACAGCAATCGCAACGCCGGCTAAAAGCCCGGTTTTGCTCGCGCGCCAAATCACCTCGCCCATGTCTTCCCTCACATCATATCTATGTAATGAGAGCGCACTATCAGGGGGAAGCCGAGAACCGGCTTGTACAGAATTTGCGTTTACGACCGGGAGACGCGAAATTGCGACGGGGCGAGGCCATAGGCGCGCTTAAAGTGGCGGTTGAAATGGCTTTGATCGAAAAAGCCGCGCTCGGTTGCAATCTCAGCAATGGGCTTGGCCGTTCCGGCAAGATCACGCGCTGCGCGTGAAAGGCGTAGGCGACGATTATATTCGCCGATAGCGCAGCCTGCATGCGCTTTGAAGGCGCGCGCGAGATGCGCGGGGTGAAGCTGTAATGTTTCGGCGACCCCTGTCAGACTAATGGCGCTTTTATCTTCATGCAGAATATTCAGCGCGTCGCGCCACCATTGTGGGCGGGCGCCAACAAAACTTTCGCCTTCATTGAGGGTCTTCAAGAGTTCGTATATAATGCTTTCAACCTCTATCGGGTGGGCGGCGCCTATGCTGGGCAATGCTAATTTTAGTGTCGTGGCGAGGTCGAGGACTGGTTGATCCGAGGTCACGCCGGGCCTTACGGGAAGCCCCCGGCTCAACGCCATTTGGTCAAGCCAGCCACGCTCGATATCAATCCATAAAAAATGCTGTACAGCGTTGTGAAAAGCTGCGCCAGTGCGCGTCAAGGCTGGGTAATAGACAAGAGCGGGCCCGGCCATTTCGAGATTCTCATCGCCATCACCTGAATAGGCGCCGCGCATCAAAAACCCAAGCCTCAAACTATCATGAACATGGGGTGCAATAAAAAAAGACCCCTGAAACTGATATTCGTTAATCCGAACGCCCGGCACAGCATTGCTTGCCTTAAGGTGGAGTTCGGTCATTATTTCTGCCTACCGCCCATCCGTTACATTGTCCCAGAAATTCCGCGCCCTCTGGAAGAAGTTCTGGCTTTGCGGGCAGCAATCTTCGCCGCCGCCGGCTTCGCAGAATTGCTTGAGCAGTTGTTTTTGCTCGGGGTTGAGGCCGGTCGGGGTTTCGACCTGGACCTCGACAAAGAGATCGCCGCGGGCTTTTGAATTGAGCTGCGTCATGCCGCACCCGCGCACCCGGAAGCGTTTGCCGGTCTGGGCGCCTTCGGGTACGGAAATTTTAACCCGCCCGCCATCGATGGTCGGGGTCTCAAACTCACCGCCAAGCGCGGCGGTGGTCATGGGGATCGGGAAGGCGCAATAAAGATCGGGCCCGTCGCGCTCGAACAGATCATGCTCTTTAACGCCGACAAAGATATATAAATCACCCTCCGGTCCGCCGCGGGGGCCGGCTTCGCCTTCGCCGGAAAGCCTGATGCGGGTGCCGTCTTCGATCCCGGCGGGAATATCGACCGAGAGGTCACGTTGGCGACGCACGCGTCCCTGACCGGAGCAATCCGTGCACGGATCAGAAATCATCCGGCCTTCGCCATTGCACTGGGGACAGGTGCGCTCGATGGTGAAGAACCCTTGCTGGATCCGCACCCGGCCAGCGCCTTTGCAGGTTGTGCATACCACTGGCCCGGAGCCGGGCGCTGCGCCCGAGCCTTCGCAGGTCTCGCAGGAGACCGAGCCTGGTACGTTGATTTCAGCTTTCTTGCCGCCAAAGGCGTCTTCGAGGCTAATCTCGAGATTGTATTTAAGGTCGGCGCCGCGGCCAGGTCCGGCCCGGCGCCCGCCGCGCTGACCACCCATAAATTCAGAGAATATGTCCTCAAAAATATCGGAAAAACCGGCCGCACCGGCGCCGCCAAAGCCGTTGCTGGCCCGGCCGCCGCCATTTTCAAACGCGGCATGGCCAAAGCGATCATAGGCGGCGCGTTTTTGGTCATCAGAAAGGATGCCGTAGGCTTCGCCAAGCTCTTTGAATTTTTGTTCTGCGTCCGGATTGTCCGAATTGCGGTCCGGATGGTATTTCATCGCCCGCTTACGGAAGGCGGATTTAATCGCCGCGCCGTCCGCGCCGCGTTCAATACCCAGTACTTCGTAGAAACATTGCTGCGCCATGTTCGCGCGGCCCCTTTCAGGGTTCTAATTCGGTTGCGCCCCTCAAACCGCCCCATCGCGCATTATACGCAACCCCAAACCCTTGTGTCCGGGCCAGCTTGCGCGGGGTGAGCGGGGACAGGCCGCGCGATAACTATGCACGACCCGTTCCAGTTTAGTCCTTCTTATCGCCGTCAACCTCTTCAAAGTCGGCGTCGACAACATCTTCGTCACTTGCTGCATCCTCGTCGCCGCCAGCGGCGGCGACATCGGCCGCTGCATCATCTTCTGCAGCGCCAGCGCCTTCTTTATACATCGCCTCGCCAAGCTTCATCGAGGCTTGGGCCAGCACCGTCGCCTGGGCGTTAATCTCCTCAAGGCCCGCCTCTTCATTTTCAAGCGTTGTCTTCAATGCGGTGACTGCCTCATCAATTGCCTGGCGGTCTTCGTCGGTGATTTTCTCACCATATTCCTCAAGGTTTTTCTCGGTCGAGTGAACCAGCGCTTCAGCGCGGTTTTTCGCCTCCACTGCTTCGCGGCGCTCTTTGTCCGCATCAGCGTTGGCTTCGGCGTCCTTGACCATTTTCTCAATGTCGTCATCCGAAAGACCGCCGGAGGCCTGAATACGGATCGATTGTTCTTTGTTAGTAGCCTTGTCTTTTGCAGAGACGTGGACGATGCCGTTGGCGTCGATGTCGAACGTCACCTCAACCTGCGGCACGCCACGCGGCGCCGGCGGCAGGCCGACTAGGTCGAACTGGCCAAGCGTTTTGTTATCCGCCGCCATTTCACGCTCGCCCTGGAACACGCGGATGGTCACTGCCGACTGATTGTCTTCAGCGGTGGAAAATGTCTGCGACTTCTTGGTCGGGATCGTGGTGTTGCGATCAATAAGGCGGGTAAAGACGCCGCCAAGGGTCTCGATACCGAGCGACAGGGGCGTTACGTCAAGCAGGAGAACGTCTTTGACGTCGCCTTGCAGGACGCCTGCCTGGATCGCCGCGCCTAGCGCCACAACTTCATCCGGATTGACGCCCTTATGCGGCTCTCTGCCGAAGAACTGTTTTACGGTTTCCTGGACTTTCGGCATCCGCGTCATGCCGCCGACCAAAATCACTTCTTCAATATCGCCGGAAGAAAGCCCCGCATCTTTCAACGCGGCCTTGCACGGATCGACCGTGCGCTTGATGAGGTCATCGACAAGGCTTTCGAGCTTGGCGCGGGAAAGCTTCATCGTCAGGTGTTTCGGGCCAGATGCATCAGCCGTGATAAACGGCAGGTTCACATCATATTGCGACGTCGTTGAAAGTTCCTTCTTGGCTTTTTCAGCCTCTTCTTTCAGCCGTTGCAGCGCCAGCTTGTCTTTCCTGAGATCGATACCCTGTTCTTTTTTGAACTCGTCGGCAAAATAATTGACGATGCGAAGGTCAAAATCTTCACCGCCCAGAAACGTATCGCCATTGGTGGAGAGCACTTCAAAGACGCCGTCGCCAATCTCCAGTATGGAAACATCGAAAGTGCCGCCGCCGAGGTCGTAGACGGCAATTTTCTGATTGCCGGTTTTCTTGTCGAGGCCATAAGCCAGCGCCGCCGCGGTCGGCTCGTTGATGATCCGCAAGACCTCAAGCCCGGAAATATTACCGGCGACTTTGGTGGCCTGGCGCTGGGCGTCGTTAAAATAGGCCGGCACGGTGATGACGGCTTGCGTCACTTCAGAGCCAAGATAGGCTTCGGCCGTCTCTTTCATTTTTTGTAAGATGAACGCCGAAATTTGCGACGGCGCATATTTCTCGCCGCGGCTTTCGACCCAGGCGTCCTCATTGTCGCCTTTGACGATGGCGTAGGGGACCATGCCCTGGTCTTTTTTAACGGTCGGGTCAGCGAACGGGCGCCCGATCAGGCGCTTGATCGCGAAGAATGTATTTTCCGGATTGGTGACCGCCTGGCGCCTGGCCGGCTGTCCGATCAAGCGCTCGCCATCTTCGGTAAAGGCCACCACAGACGGCGTTGTGCGCACGCCCTCGGCATTTTCGATAACTTTCGGCTCTTTACCCTCCATAACGGCGACGCATGAGTTCGTCGTTCCGAGGTCGATGCCAATTACTTTCGCCATTTTATCGTCTCCCTTAAGCGAGCCGCCATTTTCAATTCCCAGCCTTCAATCGGTCGCCAACCGGAAAAACCCGGTCTTTGCCTGAAAAGCGCCGGAATAGAGCGCACCCCTTTGATCATCATCAGATTGTGCGCAATCCACCGCTTCCGGCGCCCCGCACGTTCGATCGGGATATAAGCAGGAGAAATGAAGGCTGCAACCGGCGCCGGCCCTTGCGAGCGTAAAAAAATGCAGCCGTTAAAACACTGGTAACATTTGACGCAGCTGGGAGCCGTTTTTGGGGCCCGGTTTTAATCCAGATCGCGCACCACGCGAAAGCCATTGTCATATTCGCGCGCCGTGCGGACTTTACCGATGCGGTGGGCCGAGCGCAGGCGCCAACCTCCGGTGTTCCAGGCCCCGCCTTTAAGGACCCGGCGGGTGCAATCGCCGCCAAGCGAGGCGGAACCGTCCTGCGGGGCGCCCTCATGGCTGTCGGCCCAGCAATCGGCGGTCCACTCCCAGGCGTTGCCGTGCATGTCAAAAAGGCCAAAATCATTCGGCGCAAAGCTCGCTGCCGGCGTTGTCTGCTTTCGGTAATCGCCCTTTTTGCCGCCATAGGCGAAATGCGCATTGTAGTTTGCCGTTGTTGGCTCAAGGCTGGCGCCGATGGCGAACGGGCCTCGGCTTCCTGCTCGCGCGGCATATTCCCACTCTGCCTCGCTTGGCAGCCTGTATGTCTTACCGGTTTTTTGCGACAGCCAGTCGGCATAGGCCTTGGCGTCATCAAACGAAACATTGACCGCCGGCCGGTCGGCCCGGCCCCAGCCCTGGTCCGGCGGCAGATAGCGGCACCCGCCATCGGCAATGCAAGCATCCCATTGCGCGAAAGTGATCTCGGTCGCAGCAATAGCGAAGGGCTTGGAAATCGTCACCTGCGTCTGCGGACCTTCAGCGCTATGACGCGCGGGCTCCGAGGCGGGCGCGCCCATACGAAATTCGCCCGGCTCTAGCCGCGCCATTTCCGGGCAATCAGCGCATTCTTTAAAGGCGTTGCCAACAGCAGGCGGCGTCAAAACCTCAGCGGGCAAAGCCAGGTTTGTCACCGGCTCAGTTGACGGCGCCGCTTCTGGCGCAACCTCGTTTGGCTCAGCTTCATTTGGCGCTGCCCCCTCTGGTACAACAACGGGAGCCGGCGCTGCTTCTTCCCGTAGGGTCTCAGCGACGGCGCCGTTGGACGCCAATTCCTGTTTGCCGCGGGCAATGGCGGCAAACAGCTTTATCTTTGCCACCTCTTCTTGGGCCGCAGCCTCCAAGGCTGCGTCTTCCAGAGAGACCTCCTCCGGCAATCCAGGGTCTTCCGTAGTCAAGGTTTCTGCGCCGTCTTCGCTCAGGCCAAGTGCAGACGCCAGCTTAAGCTCTAGCGCGTCTTCCGATGCGGGATCCGGCGCGTCAGCTTCACGCAAGGCGGGCGGTGTCAGTCGCATTTCATCTGTATCAAGATTAAAGCCAATAGCAGGGTTGGCGCTTGCGCCCGTGGGCTCGTTTTCAGTGTCATTAAAATCATCTGATGGCTGAACAAAAGCCAACGCCCGTGGTTCAATAGAGGCCGGTATTGCGGCTTCCGCCACATCAAGCGGAGCGCCGTCCGTCGGCGCCAGAAAACCCGGCGCCAGTAAAATCGCCGCGCCCGCCACGGCGCCAATGGCAAGCCCGCCAGCCAAGGCGACCGCCATGGGGTTAAATTTTGCGCCGGAAACTCCGGGCGCCGGATGAGCCGGCGGCGGCATAAAATCTTCACGCGCTTCAATGATTTCAGCGCTATCATCGAGCGCTGGAATATCCAGCCCCGCCTCATCCATGGGGGGCTCGTCCGACGACAGCTCTCCCCATGAAGGATCTTCCGCCAAGGGCTCATCTGCGACTTCAGACTCGGCCCAGGCGGATGCGTCGCCAAAGTTCTGGCGCTGGGCGGCAATGTTGATCTCATCAAGAACGAACCGCCAGCGCGGATCATTGTCGTCGCCGGACCAGCCCGACAGATCAACTGGCGCCAGCGCGTCAAACCCGGTCGGGGCCGACGCCCCGCCGACCGCCACAGGGATCAAGGCGCCACGGCGAAGCGCATCGCGCGCTTGCTCGCGAAGCCGGACCAGCTTTAACGCCGCCGTCGACCAGATAACAATCGCCGCATTATCAGCAAGCGCCAGGTCGCCCGCATACGGATCATCGCTGATGCGACGCGGCGCATGGCCATAACGTGAAAGCGCATCGGCGATTTTCTCGCCGAGGGCTTTATCGCGGGGCGCATGGAGAACGGAAATTACCGACATTCGACTTCTCTCAAGGCCGGCGTCCCTATTCCACCGGCGAAGGTTGCAAAATGGCGCATTTTTGTTACCCCCCGCAAGCATCCGTTGCTTGTCTACGGCTTACAGTTTGGCAATAAAAACCTGGGGTTTAAGCGTTTCGGCGCCAGAAAATCCGGGTGGATGAAACTATCCGGGCAGATTCAACGGCTTGGAGATATACAGCATGCGCCAGTCCATGTTTTCCATAAGCATGGCGCGCGCAGCCTCTTCAACCCGCAATCGCAAGACTTCCAGACGCGGTGATGGCGCGGCGCTGAGCGCATCAAACTTTTCTGCAAGGGTTTTGAGCTGTGCGGCGGTCGCATGAGAGCGCTCCGCCGTTGACCCGAATTCGCCCTGCACCCGGACGCCAAAAAACGCCGCCCCAAGCGCGGGCAGGAACCCGGTCATCATCGTTACCGCACCTTTGGCGCCGTTCTTGGTATCATAAGCCCATGTCGCCAATCCCGGCTCCTTGCCGGCGAGAACGACCAGACCAAGATAAAACAGGCAAACCAGCAATGTTGCGCCAAAAGCATACTCGCCAAGATGGTGGAGGCGGTGTTCTAAAATACGAAGCGTGCCGGCTTTTTTATCGTGATAGGCGATTTGCGGTGTAATTTCCTCTTTCAGCACGGTGTCCGCGATGCGGCGGATGGAGGCGTCGTCAAAAGCGCCCGAGGTCATGCCCGCCTCACGGCAAGTTGCGGCAAAATACCAATCGACCCAGCCGGCAGCCTCGCCGCCCTCGCCTTTGGAAAGTTCACTGCCAGCGTCACGGCCGAGCGTCAAGTAATAGAGCCGGTATTGGCGAAGTTCCTCCGCAAGCTGACGGTAATCGATCCATTTTTCATGCCAGCGGCCGCGCTTGCCGGCGGTGGTGACAAGCAAGATCAAAACAATGATCGCCACCTCACTGCCGATCCAGAGCGTCTTGCTGCCAAAATCAAACCCGCCCGCCACAAGATCGAACAGCGCCAGGAAAACCGCTACCGCCGCAAACAAGTAATTGAAAAAATAAGATGAGCGGTAGAGATTGCCGTAGTGAACGGCGAGATGATCAGCCCAGGCAAAACGCGGAATAATCAGATCGTTAAAAATACGCTGGTCGTGACTTGACGACTGAAGTATCTGAGCCAGCGTTGATTGGCGCGCGTCAACAATCTCTTCGGCCGGCGTTGGGCAAGTAAGTCTGACGCTAAACGGCCACTTGCCGGCGAACAGTTTTTCCCAGAATTGAAAAAACGATCCGTAATTGAAGCGGTGGGCTGTCTCGGCAGCGAATATTCGATACGCCGCCAGCGCATGGGTTTTCTCGCCAGAAAACGCATGCTCAATTTCACTGCTTGCGGGCGGCGCCACCACTGCATCGATGACCGCAAAGATGCTCTCCGGCGACAGGGGCTCCGGCGAGACAGCCGCCGCCGTATTTTCTGCGCTTATAAAAACCGGCGGCGTATCAGCGGCGGCGTTCACCCAGATCACCGGCTTGCCCAAAGACAAAGCTTCGTCCTTTATCATCGCCGTACCGCCGATGCCGCGCGCTTCCTCGCCATCCCAAACGGCAATCACAATGTCGGACTGGTCTACTGTCATCAGCCCGGCCTGAAGATAGGCCCGCTCTTCAGCCGCCGGTGATATCCGCAACCCGTCAAGTTCTGCCACGGCGTCTGCCTGGTTCAACAGCGCCTCAAACTGGTCGCGATCCTCGGCGGAAAAATCCCGCGCATAACTGGCTTTCGAAAAAGGTAGCGGCGCCAATAAGCGCCACCCCGCGCCTATGGCGCGCTGGGCGGCAAGCGTATCGGCGCCATCAGCAAGCGCGCTGACAAAAAATAACTGGCGCTCATCGGTCGTGTAATCGCCCGTATACCGCTCATGAGCCTTTGCCAATCCCTTAGCCGCCATATCCAATATCGACTGGATCTGACCGCCAATCCGATCCATCTGGTCCGCCGGCAGGCGAGATTGACGGTGGCCGGTAATCCCGACGCGCAGCGTCATAATCGGCTTGGGCGGCGATAAGGCGATTGTCATGACGTCTGTGCTCTGTTTTTCCGGCTCTTTGCTTAGAGCATGCTCGCGAAAAGTGGAATCCGTTTAGCCGCTTTGCCGCTTTGCCGCCAATTTCCTGGTCGGCGGCGCGGTCGCCTAAGTCGTACGGGCCGCGCGCAGATTTGGCGAGTGCTGAATTTTCATTGAGTGTGTTCTTGTAATGTTCTCTTTTTACATGCAGTATGGCTAACTGGTGTTACGACAAACCGGGGAAATCCATGGTCGCCCAGATTACCACTTTCGCATTTCACGGGGTCGAGGCGGCCCCGGTGACGGTTCAGGTGCAGCTCGTCGGCGGCAAGCCCGCCTTCGCCATTGTCGGTTTGCCGGACAAGGCTGTTTCGGAGGCGAAAGAACGTGTTCGCGCTGCTTTATCAGCGGTCGGGCTGGGCATGCCGCCAAAGCGGATCACCGTCAATCTCGCGCCCGCCGACCTGCCGAAAGAAGGCAGCCACTATGACCTCGCCATCGCCCTCGGCGTACTGATTGAGATGGGCGCAGCGCCCCATGACGCCGCAGACGGCTTTGCGGTGATGGGCGAGCTTGGGCTCGATGGCTCGATTGCGCCGGTCGCCGGGGCGTTGCCGGCGGCGGTGTCGGCAAATGCGCTGGGTCTCGGCCTGATCTGCCCGTCCGCCAGCGGCGCCGAGGCGGCATGGGCCGGCGGCGAGGCGGATGTCATCGCCCCGAAATCACTGATCCAGCTGGTCAATCATTTCAAGGGAACGCAAATCCTTTCAAAGCCCGAACCGGGCGCGCTTGAGGCGCCGGCCGCTGTTGCTGACCTTATCGATGTGCGGGGCCAGGAAACCGCCAAACGCGCGCTCGAGATCGCCGCGGCGGGCGGGCACAATCTGCTTATGGTTGGCCCGCCGGGGGCCGGTAAATCGATGCTGGCGGCGCGCCTTGCCGGGCTGTTGCCGCCCTTGACGCCGGCTGAAATGCTCGAGGTCTCAATGGTTCAATCGCTTGCCGGACTATTGGAAAACGGCCGGCTGACCCGGGTGCGGCCCTACCGCGCACCGCACCACTCCGCCTCGATGGCGGCGATGATTGGCGGCGGCATCCGCGCCAAGCCGGGCGAGGCCTCGCTAGCCCATCACGGGGTATTATTCCTCGATGAAATGCCGGAATTTTCTGCCCCCGTGCTCGACAGTTTGCGCGCGCCGCTGGAGACCGGCGACGTCCTGATCGCCCGCGCCAATTTCCATGTCCGCTATCCCGCGCGGTTCCAGCTGATTGCGGCGATGAACCCGTGCCGTTGTGGCTATGGACGGGCGAGCGGACGGGCGTGTGGGCGCGGCCCGAATTGCGAGGAGGTTTATCAATCGCGCATCTCCGGGCCGTTGCTGGACCGGATGGACTTGACCGTCGCGCTGCCGGCAGTAACGCCATGCGATCTCGCCGCGCCAGCAAGCGGCGAGACCACCGCCACGGTCGCCGCGCGCGTCGCCGCGGCGCGCGAAGCGCAAATGTCGCGATCGGGCTCGACCAACGCAGCGCTGAGCGACTCCGCGCTGACAAAAACAGCCGAGCCCGACGCCCAAGGCGCCGCACTTTTATCGCGCGCCGCCGAAGCGCTTGGTCTTTCAGCCAGAGCCTATACAAGAATAAAACGCGTCGCCCGCACGCTCGCCGATCTCGATGGCGGCGCTGGAGTCAAACGCCGCCACATCGCCGAAGCGGTAAGTTTTCGCCGTCGTGAGGGCGCCGCGACCTTATCATTATCTCAAATTGCAACAGCGATTTAACCGTCTTTATTAACTACGCCTCTCAACTCTTTTTCAAAGCTGCGCTCACATAATTAGCCATCACCGCCTAGGGAATGGTTTGATTATGCATGCAGACGATGGTGGCGATCTCCGCCACATCCGTGAACTGATTGTTGTGTGTGATCGCGATGGCGCGATACGCTTTGTCTCGCGCGCCTTTGCGCGGCTTTTTGCAACCCCGCCTGAAAAATGGGTTGGACAGGCTTTTGCGCCCGGCAATCACGCGGCGCGGCGGGGGGCGCCGGCAGCTTATAGAACATCGGCGCAAGTCGGCGCATGCGATCTGATTATCGACTGGGAAGAAAGCGTATTAAGCGCCGGAGAAAGACTTTACGCTGGCCTCGCCATTGACCCTTCGGATACGGTTGATGACGATCCCGCACGGAGCACAGAGGCGGGCGCCCAGGGTGATCTGACAAACACAAAAACAGGCGCCAACAGCCCCGCCAGAATGCAGTTTCTGGCGACAATGAGCCACGAAATGCGCACGCCGCTAAACGGCATTATCGGCATGACCGGTTTGCTGCTCGACACCGCGCTGGAGCCGAACCAGCGTGCTTATGCCGAATCCGTTCGGGAATCCGGCGCCGCGCTGCTCGCCCTGATCAACGACCTCCTGGATTACGCAAAAATCGACGCCGGCAAGCTCGAGCTTGACGCACAACCATTTTGTCCGTTTTCGTTGATCCAGGGCGTTGCAGAACTTCTCTCCCCGCGCGCGGCCGATAAAGGCGTCGAGATCACCGCTTATATTGATGAAAATATTCCCGCGACCTTGTTCGGCGATGAGGCGCGCTTGCGTCAGGTGCTGATCAACCTCACCGGCAACGGCGTCAAATTCACCGACAGCGGCGGCATCAGCATCGAAGCCCATCTTGTCAGCAAAGACGCCGCCACCGCAACAGTCCGTGTAGATGTGCGCGATACCGGCATCGGCATTCCTGGAAAAATACGAGCGACGATCTTTGATGAGTTCTCGCAAGCCGATAGCGACGCCAACAAGAGAAAAGAAGGGACCGGGCTCGGGCTTTCAATCGCACAAAAAATTGTTCGGGCCATGCAAAGCGACATCACCATCGACAGCACTGCTGGCGTTGGCAGTGTTTTTTCGTTTGAGGTCCAATTTGACTATGAAGAGCGCGAGCAAGCCGAGCGGCCACAACTTGCTGCGCCTGTCATCATCGCAACCCGGTCGCCGGTTTTGCAGCGCAGCCTTGAATTGCAGCTTCAAAGCATCGGCGTTAAGCGCGTTTTCTGCGCCACTTCCGCGCGTGCAGCGCAGCAGGTCGTTGAAGAACACCCAGCTGCCGTTTTGCTTTGCGATATTTATCTTGCAAGCGAAGGGGCGACAGCCTTGGCGCGGGCTGCCGACCGGTCTTTTGTTCTGCTCTCCCCTTTAACCCGTGACCGCATTGGCGAGCTGCGCGAGGCCGGCTTTGAGGGATATTTTATCAAGCCCATACGCCAAGCCTCGCTTTACGATCAGCTCGCCGGCGCGCGTGCGAAAACCACGCCGGAGGCGCCGGCGCCGCGCGCAATTACTGCTGAGCCCAAGGCGGTCTTCAACATTCTGCTTGCAGAAGACAATCAGATAAACGCCGTGTTGGCGACCGCGATCATTAAGCGCGCAGGTCACATAGTCGATGTTGCGGTCAATGGCGGCGATGCAGTAAGCGCATTAGAGCGTGGCTCTTATGACGTTGTCCTGATGGATATGCACATGCCCGAGGTTGACGGCCTGATGGCGGCGCGGCGCATCCGCAAGCTTGAAAGCCGGAACGCGCAAGTGCCGATCATCGCGCTCACCGCCAACGCGATGGCGTCCGACCGCCAAAAATGTGTCGCGGCGGGCATGGATGACTTCATCTCCAAGCCGTTTGAGCCAGATCAGCTGGTTGCCATGATCGAAAAATGGGGCGGCGCCAAAAGCGATTACTCCGTCGCATCGTAAACCGCCTTTATTCCGACAGAAAACACCCCTAGCCTTTTTGGTCTATAAAGGGCTGAGAAACACATGTCGGCATCAAAAAAATATGCTTGGGGCGATCTCTTCCGCGCGCTCGGTAAACGAAAAACCGGCGCGATGTTCGTGCTCGGTTTCGCTGCGGGGCTGCCTTACGTATTGATCACAGGCACGCTCAACGCCTGGTTTACCAACGAGAATATTTCCGTCGCAACAATCGGCGTGTTCTCGTGGATCATCATTATCTACAGCTTTAAGTTTTTATGGTCACCCGCTATCGACCGTGCGCCGACCCCAAAGTTTTTCAATATGGGCCAGAGGCGAGCAACGGTCTTGTTATTGCAGGCCGTTATTCTTGCAGCCTTGCTCGCCATATCAACGCTCAGCCCAGCGACACAGATCGGCTATATCGCGATTGCTGCAGTGGTCTGCACTTTTGCATCCGCGTCACAAGATGTTTTGATCGATGCCTGGCGTATTGAGGTGGCGGATGAAGAGATTACTGTCGATCTGTTATCTGCCGTCTACCAGCTTGGTTATCGCATGTCGGTCATTCTCGGCGGCGCCGGCGCCTTGATTTTTGCCGCACGCATCGGCTGGAATAACACCTTCGTTGTACTGACTTTTCTCATGGCCGCGACGGTCAGCGGCGTTTTTGTCGCCGCAGACAGCAAGATCGCCGAACGCGACCGAACACTCGGCGCCGCGCCGCCTCCGCTGTGGCGCAACCTCGCCTTGACGCCAGTCATTCTGGGTTGGGCGTGGTCATTTGCAGCCCTTTTCGGGTTTATGGCTTTCGCCCTTAGCGCCCCGGACCAGGCCAACGCCAGAGTGTTTACCCGGCAAACCGGGCCGTTGATCATTGTCGCATCGATTATTGCACCTGCAATCGCCGCCGCACTCATGCTTTATCTGACCGGCAAAGGAACCCCCAAACCATCCGCCTTTAAGCCTTGGCCCGGCCAGAAAATCTTTGATGCGCTTTACGGCTCTGTCTTGACGCCGCTCGCCGACATCATCAGCCGCCTGGGCGTCGCTTCAATCCTGGTGCTTGTTCTTGTTTTATCTTATCGGTTTACTGATTTGATCTGGGGCGCTTTCGCCTATCCGTTCTATCTCGGTGAAAATTTTGGCGCCCTCGGGCACACACTTGACGAGGTGGCGGTTGCGTCAAAACTGTTCGGGGCGCTCATGACCTTCGTTGGCATCGGCGTCGGCGGAGCGGCGATCCTCAAGATCGGAAGAATGCCTTGTTTGTTTGCGGGCGCGGTGCTGGCCGCAGCAACGAATTTACTGTTTGCAGATTTAGCGCTCGGCGGCGCACGAACCGATGCATTTATGTCCGTAACACACCTTTATGGCTTGTTTGGCTTCATGCAACCGCTCGCCAATTTTCTGAGCCTTGATGTTACTGTTAATGACGCCTTGGCACGGCTGATGCTGGTTATCGCGGCGGAAAACCTTGCCGTTGGTTTCGCTAGCGCCGCAATCGTTGTTTATCTTTCTTCTATTGTGAATAGAAAATACGCCGCCGTACAATATGCGCTACTTGCCTCATTGGGTTTTCTGCTCGGGTCGCTAGGGCGGGGCGCCGTTGGCGAGCTGGTCGAAATTCGCGGGTTTGCTTACGTGTTTTACTTAACCGCCGCCTTTGGTTTGGTCGCTGTCGTCGCCTCAGCGCTTGAATGGATGCGTCAGGCGCGCGCTAACAACAAAGACAAGGCGCCCTAGCCCGCCGCGAGGCAGGCCTCAAGATTTGGCTTTTCTTCTTCCGATGTCAGCGCGGCGACGTCGACATGGGCTGCGCGTACGGCGCCGGCTTCGTCCGGGTAAAGAATAACGATTAGCGTGCATGTAGACAGAGTGTAGCGGCGAAACTCGCCGTCGCCCTCGCGCCGCGTCAACGCCGGGGCGCCAAGCTGCTGGTCCAGCGCCGCCGGAACGGCGCCTAAAATATCATTCAGTTGAAAAACCGGCGCAGACGGCGCGGCAGGTCTTGCTGCCGATAAGGGCGCGTCGTGATCCGTCGATGCGCAAGCTGTAACAAGCAGCAGCGCAGCGAGCACTACTGGGATCCGTGTTAATTCTGACTTCCAACGCAGCGCTGCCGTCTCTGACGCTATCATTTTGTTTTCTATCCATTGGCTGACGAAAGCGCCGGGCGATTCCTGTTAATCGTCCGATGATCTAGGCTGGCGACGGTAACCACCCCCGCCACCGCCATCAACACCATCAATGGGTTAACAATCAGACAGCAGCGCGCCAATATTGCGCGGCCTCATGCTGAACCCATCCCTTGCGCGGGCGGGGGGTGCTTTCTATAAAGCGCTGTTTTATCAGCTTCAGGCTTGGCGACGCTTTCGCAAGGGAAATTCATGACCGGATCACAACTCGACGTCATCGGCGTCGGCAATGCTATTGTCGATGTTCTGGCTAAGGCTGACGACGAATTTTTGGCGGCGCACGATATTCCCAAAGGCGGGATGATCCTGATCGATGAGGACAGAGCGCGCGATATTTATGCCGGTATGGCCGCTGCGGTTGAGATTTCCGGCGGCTCGGCGGCCAACTCCATTGCCTGCATCGCCTCGCTTGGCGGCAAGGGGGGATTTATTGGCAAGGTCGCCGACGACGAACTCGGAGAGATTTTCCGCCACGACCTTCGCGCCATCGGTGTTGAATTCAACACCGCGCCGCTGAAAGACGGGCCCGAGACCGGCCGCTGCCTGATTAATGTCACGCCAGACGCACAACGCTCGATGTCGACATTTCTCGGCGCTGCCGGATATGTCTCACCTGATGATGTTGATGAGGCGCAGATAAGGCGCGCTCAAGTTACGTTTTTTGAAGGCTATTTGTTTGAACAACCGATTGCGCGTGAGGCGTTTATTTCCGCTTGCGCAATTGCAAAAGCCAGTGGCAAGCGCACGGCGCTGACCTTGTCGGATGTAAGTGTTGTTGAACGTCAAGCTGCCGTACTCACCGATTTCATCTCCGGTCATGTGGATGTTCTGCTTGCCAATGATGCTGAGGCGGCGGCGTTGTTCGGTAGCGACGACCTAAGCGTCATTGTGGAAAAGGCGCGGCCCTTGTGTCCGCTGACCGCGGTTACGCGCTCGGAGAAGGGCTCGATCCTGATCCCGCGCGACGGCGATGTGATTGAGGTGGCGGCCATAGAGCCGCAAGGACTTGAAGACACCACCGGCGCCGGCGACGGCTATGCCGCCGGCCTCTTATTTGGGCTCGCGCGCGGGTTTTCGTTGCAACGCTCAGGCGCGATCGGCTCGCTCGCGGCCAGCGAAGTGATCAGCCATTTCGGCGCCCGCCCGGCGCAATCATTAAAGGCGTTGGCGGAGAAATCTGACCTCCTATAAGGCGGCCCATCGATGAAGCTTTGGCATTATATTGTCATTCTCCTTGCAACCGCCTCTACGCTGATCGCGTGGAAACGCGAGCCGATGATGTTGGCTTTTGCGGCAAGTAAAGTCTCGAAGACATCTTTAGAAGACCGCATAAAACTTATCGAAGGCGCCGTTGAGATCCGCATTCCGGAAGGGGGCGAGGCGCCTTATCCGGTTGTGCTTCAATTTCATGGCTGCGCCGGCGTCGACGTTCCGTTTCACCATCAGTGGGCGGATGTTGCCAACAGCGCCGGTTATGCGGCGATGATCGTCGACAGCACTGGCCCGCGCGGCTATTCGCGCCAAAGCGCGCTCGATATTGTCTGTCAGGGCAAAGCGCTGCTCGGCCAGGAGCGCGCTGGCGACATATTGGCGTCTATTCATATGGCAGAGGCCGATCCGCGGCTTGATGCTCGGCGGATGGTTCTCGCCGGCTGGTCTCATGGCGGCTGGTCGGTGATGGATTACCTGACCATGGACTTTAAACACCTTTGGCCTGCGGGGCTTGAGCCTGGCGACGCCAAACCACCGGCAATTGACGGCGCCATTTTGTTTTATCCCTATTGCGGCTCCGGCGCGCTTTCACGGTTCCGTAACTGGCGCAGCCAACCCGATGTTTTGGCGCTGATCGCCGGCAGCGACACAATCGTCGACGCCGAGCAGTGCGTCACTTACTTCGAGGGTCGCAAACGCGCCGGCGCCCCGATCGACATGGTGGTTTATCCGGGCGCCGAACACGTGTTCGACGATCCGTTTTTAGATCCTGACTATATTCATTGGTATAATGAACAATATTTGACCGATGCAATAACGCGTTATGAAGGTTTTCTGGAGCGGCTTAAAGCTCTACCCGAGCAATAATTTTTTCAAAAACCCGCCCGACATCTATACGCGTCGCCTCAATCGATTGATCGGTTGAAATCACATAGTCGGCTTTGCCGCGTTTTTCCGCATCCGGCATTTGTTCTGCGAGGATCGCGGCAAACTTCGCCTCGTTCATCCCCGGTCGTGCAAGCGCGCGCGCGCGTTGCACATCCGCTGGCGCGCTGACCACCACGACAACGTCGAAGAACTTCTCCGAGCCGTTCTCGAACAGTAGCGGAATATCCAAAACCACAGCCGACGCGCCGGCATGGGCGGCCGCGGTCATAAAAGCCTCTCGGTCGGCGGCGACAAGCGGGTGAACCACCGCCTCTAGCTTTTGAAGGCTCGCAGGCGCGCCAAGCACCACGGACGCCAGCCGCCCGCGGTCAACGGCGCCGTCGAAAATCACATCCGGGAACAGTGCTTTTACCGGCTCAACAGCCGCGCCGCCGCGCTGATACATCCGATGTACGGCGGCGTCTGCATCCCACACAGCCGCCCCCATATCGCCAAACATTGCAGCGACGGTCGACTTTCCCATGCCGATGGAGCCGGTGAGGCCGATCTTGATCATCGCCGCCGCCTTTCAAGCTCGCCGATCAGCGCTGTTCGCAAGCCCTCATCGACCTTTGCGTCTCCGCCAAACCAGGCGCGAAAACCAGGCGCCGCCTGATGCATCAACATGGTCAGGCCATTGACGCCAGGGTTACCTGCTTCTCGCGCCAGCTTCAGGAGCGGAGTTTCCAGTGGCGTGTAAACGATATCGGCGACAATGGCTCCGGGCTTTATTTTGGCGCCGCCCAAATCAAGCGGCGGCTGTCCGCTCATCCCGAGACTGGTTGTGTTGATGATAAGGTCGGCGCTTTCAACAGCGTCCTTTCGACTCTGCCACAGGAGAGTTTTCAGGCCAAATCTTTCAGCTAACTGGGTGGCTTTTTCTTCCGTCCGGTTGGTGATGAAAATATTGTCTGCGCCAAGGTTTTGCAGGGCGGTTATGATCGCGCGCGATGCGCCGCCGGCGCCAAGGACAAGGCAGGCGCCCTTGACGGAAAACTTTGGCATTGTGCTTTTCAGAGCGCCTTGAAACCCCGCAACATCAGAGTTGTCCGCATAGGAACCGTTATCGGTGAATGTCAACATGTTGGCGGCGCCCGTCATCGAAGCAAGCTCGCTGGATTTATCGCCATAGCGCAGCGCATTTTCTTTATGCGGCAGCGTTACATTGACGCCGGCAAAACCTATCGTTCTTAGCGCATCCATAGCTCTGGCGAATTCATCATAGGAAGCGGCGACCTCAATCGGCATATAGTAGCCATCAATCTGCGCGCGATGCGCCCAGAGCGTATGAATGAGCGGCGACAGTGAATGGCTGACGGGTGATCCGATTACCCCGGCAAGAATTGGTTTTTTTAGCATCCTAAAACGCCAGCGCGCCTTCGCGGCGCAAACAATCGAGAACGGGAAAAAGGCAAAGGCCGAGGACTGAGAAGTGGTCGCCCTCAATGGTCTCAAACAAACGCGCGCCAACACCCTCGATCTGATAGGCGCCGACGCTGGTCAATATTTCTGGCCCTGCGGCGGCGAGATAGGCGTCGACTTCCGTCTCGCTCAAAGCCCGCAGGCGAAGCCTCGGGCGCTCAAGATTGCGCCAAGTGATGCGACCGTTTCTCGCGATTGCCACCGCATTGATCAGCGTGTGCGCGGCGCCCGCCATTTCGATCAGCCGCGCGCGCGCCTCATCCATATTTTGCGGTTTGTCAAAGGCCCGGCCTTCAAACTCCAGAATTTGGTCCGCGCCAATGACAATGGCATTTGTGGTTTTGGCGACATCAAGGGCTTTTGCCTCCGCCAACATCATCGCCATTTGCTCCAGCGTTTTATCAGCCTCAGCGGCCTCGCTCTTGATTATCGTCTCATCGACATCGGGCTTTGCAATAGCGAACGAAACGCCAGCGCCGCGCAGTATGTCTGCGCGAATAGCGCTGCCGGACGCCAGAATGATTTGTGGTGTCTGCGTCATTGGTTTTCGCGTGCTGATAGTTTTGTGAGGATTGCGGCGGCCGTCTCCTCCACGGACTTCCGCGTCACATCAATCACCGGCCAACGATGCTTGGCGCACAGACGCTTGGCGCGGAGAACCTCAGCTCGGATCAAATCATGGTCAGAATATTCTTCGGCGACGCCAGCTGCGTTGAGCCCGCCAAGCCGGCTTTTACGTATTTGGGCGAGGCGCTCCGGGCTTGCGACCAAACCGACGATCAACGGCTTTCTTAATTTAAACAATTCCGGCGGGGGATCGGAGGTCGGTATCAGCGGCACATTTGCAGCCTTCACGCCGCGGTTTGCCAGATACATGCAAGTCGGGGTTTTCGAGGTGCGGCTAACCCCGATCAACACGACATCGGCGGGCTCAAGGTCCCACACCATTTGACCGTCATCATGCGAGAGTGTGTAATCCAGCGCTGCAATGCGGTTGAAATATTTCTCATCTAGTTGATGTTGTGCGCCGCGCTGGTGGGACTGTTCAAGTCCCAGATAGTCGGTAAAGGCGTGCAACAGTGGGTCGAGAATGGAAATTGCCGGGGTTTGCAGCTCGCTGCACCGGATTTCCAGAAGCCGGCGCAATTCTGGGTTGATGACTGTGTAAAGCACAATACCGGGAGAGGCTTCGATCTCCGCCAGGGTTTTTTCCATCTGCGCCGCCGAGCGCACCAGTGCATAAATGTGCTCGAGCGGTTTGGCCGCAACAAATTGCGAGGCTGTGGCTTTTAACATCGCATTTAAGGTTTCGCCGGTTGAATCGGAGACCAGATGAACATGAAAAAAGGTCGCCAGCGGCGGCGTTTTACGCGCTGCTTTCGGTTCGGCGTCGACATCAGATACGGGTTGAGACATTGGGGAACTATAAGGGAAAACAGGTGTGTTTCGCGAGCACTGAATTTCTACTGTTTATAACACCAAAGTCCTACCAGTCTGGCGCCCAGGGGAAATAGAAAAACTGACCTGGGTAGGTATGTGCTTTCGGTCTGTCGCTGGATTTTGGATATCTATCGTTTTACAGAGGGCGTATTGGCGGACGGTGATGTGATTTTAAGCGCTTAGCCCTCTTTTCACCATGACGTTGAAACTTTATTCCCTGCGCAAAACCTTGTGAGTCTTTTGGATGATATCTGTGGAGCAATAAATCCCTGCCTGTTATCCCCCATATCCACGAGCCTTCTTTATATTAACCCTTTATTAAGATTCCTTTATGAAAAGTTAATAGGTAAAAAAATCATCCAATGACACGACAATCAAAAATCCTCCGGGCTCTTATTGGAGAGGTCCAGGCCATACCGCCGGTTTGGTTTATGCGCCAGGCGGGGCGTTACCTTCCGGAATATCGCGAGCTGCGGGCGAAGGCCGGCTCGTTTCTGGACCTGTGCTATAATCCTGAGCTTGCAAGCGAAGTGACGCTGCAACCGGTCCGCCGGTTTGATCTTGATGCGGCAATCTTGTTTGCCGATATCTTGTTGATTCCCCATGCGATGGGTCAGAGTTTAACGTTTGGTGAAGGTGAGGGACCACGGCTCAACCCGGTCATAACGCCTGAAAATATTGATCGGTTTCGTGGTCAAGATGTTTTGAAATTCCTTGCACCGGTGTTTGAAACCGTGCGCCTGACCCGAGCCGCCCTTGATCCGACAAAGGCGCTCATTGGTTTCGCTGGAGCGCCGTGGACGGTCGCAACCTATATGCTTGCGGGCCAATCCATGCGCGATCCGGCGGCACTTCGGAAGTGGTATTACCGCGACCCAGCGTTTTTGGAGAAGCTCATTGATCTTCTCAGCGAGATAACGATTGACTATCTGAACGCTCAGATTGAGGCAGGCGCAGACGTGGTGCAGCTGTTCGACACTTGGGCCGGGGGACTACCCTGGCCGGTCCTGAAGGCGGTCTCGGTAGGGCCGCTGAATAAAATCGCGCAAGGAGTAAAAAAAGCCCACCCGGAAACGCCGGTGATCTTGTTTCCCAAAGGGGTCGGAGAGAAGACATCAGAATATGCGATGCTGGCGATATGCGACGGGCTGAGCATTGATTACGGCATGAACCCAGCCTGGGCGCGCAGCAATTTAAGCGGCCATACCACGGTTCAGGGTGGGCTTGATCCGCTGGTGGTGATCAGGGGCGGCGGGGATATGAAACGGGCCGCCGACAGTCTGTTAAAAACCTTCTGCGACGTACCCTATATTTTCAATCTGGGGCATGGGTTTACGCCGGAAACACTCCCTGAAAATGTTGCGGCGCTGGTGCGCCACCTACGTGGGGAATGATGATGGGCGCTGTTCTCGCTGAGTATTATTTATGGATTAAGGCGGTTCACCTCATCGCCGTGATCGCCTGGATGGCCGGCATGATGTATCTGCCACGGCTGTTTGTTTATCACCACAAGTCGGAAAAGGGCGGCGAGGCGGAGCGCTACTTCGTCCAAATGGAGCGCCGGCTGCTGAAGGGGATTATCAATCCTGCTATGATCGCGGTCTGGGTGCTCGGCATATTGATGTTGATTGCAAACCCGGCCCTACTTTCCGAAACCTGGTTGCAGATCAAGCTAACCCTGGTAGTCGCAATGTCGGCGATTCACGGATTTTATGCGACCGCCCGGCGTATGTTCGAGGCCGGCGAGCGCCCGCGCAGCGAGAGATTCTGGCGTATAATCAACGAAGCACCATTCATCTTGCTGATTTTGATTGTCATCCTGGTAATCATAAAACCTTTTTAGGCTCGCGGATTGACGCTAGCTCTGCCCGCACTATATCTAGGGCGAGTTTCCCTTCCTGGGTGCAACGCTGGCTTTGTTGCCGCTGACACACCGCCGCCAATTTCTTTTTAGACGTTTGCCCCCGCCGGTTCCGTGCGGGCGTTTCCCGATTGAGGTTCTTCATGCTGCCCGAAAAAATGACGCTCGATGAGCTGAAGCAGAAATCACCCGCAGACCTTTTGGCTTTTGCCGAAGAGCTAGAGGTTGAGAACGCATCAACCATGCGCAAGCAGGATATGCTGTTTTCGATCCTCAAGGAATTAGCGGACCACGATGTCGAAATTTCCGCTGGCGGGGTTTTGGAGGTTTTGTCAGACGGCTTTGGTTTCTTGCGCTCACCAGAAGCCAATTATCTCGCCGGGCCAGATGATATCTACGTTTCGCCAAATCAGATCCGCCGCTTTGCGTTGCGCACCGGAGACACCGTCATCGGCGAAATTCGCAGCCCCAAGGATGGCGAGCGTTATTTTGCACTATTACAGGTCGCGACGATTAATTTCGAGAATCCGGAAAAAGCCCGCCACAAGGTTCATTTTGACAACCTGACCCCACTCTACCCGGAAGAGCGATTCAACATGGAAGTTGTTGGTGAAACCACCAAAGACCTGACCGCGCGGGTGATCGATCTGGTCGCCCCGCTAGGTAAAGGCCAGCGCGCGCTGATCACCGCGCCGCCACGGACCGGCAAGACGGTTATTCTGCAAAACATCGCCCACTCCATCGCCGCAAACCACCCGGAGGCCTATCTCATCGTTCTCCTCATCGACGAGCGGCCGGAAGAGGTGACCGACATGCAGCGCTCGGTGAAGGGCGAGGTTGTCTCCTCGACCTTTGACGAGCCAGCGACGCGCCACGTTCAGGTTGCAGAAATGGTGATTGAAAAAGCCAAGCGGCTCGTTGAACATGGCCGCGATGTGGTGATCCTGCTCGATTCCATTACCCGGCTCGGCAGGGCCTACAACACCGTGGTGCCATCGTCGGGCAAGGTCCTGACCGGTGGCGTTGACGCCAACGCGCTACAGCGGCCGAAACGGTTTTTCGGCGCCGCGCGCAATATCGAAGAGGGCGGCTCACTGACGATTATCGCAACCGCCTTGATCGAGACCGGCTCGAAGATGGACGAGGTGATCTTTGAAGAGTTCAAAGGCACCGGCAACTCCGAATTGATCCTCGACCGCAAGGTTGCCGACAAGCGGACCTATCCGGCGATCGATATCGCCAAATCCGGCACCAGGAAAGAAGACCTCATCACGCCGCCGGTGCAGCTGCAGAAAATATTTGTCCTGCGCCGCATCCTGTCGCCAATGGGGGTCTCGGATTCAATCGAATTCCTCATCGACAAGCTTAAACAAACCAAAACCAATCAGGATTTCTTCGACTCAATGAACACCTGATTGCAGCGCGCGCTGCACAAAATAGTTGCGCGGCGCATTCCTGCGGCGGACCATTGCTGTCGTTGATAAAACGAGGTTGTGATGGAAATCATCGATGTTTGGGCGCAGCTGCCGACGGAGCGGTTTATGCGCGAGCCATGGCTGGCGACGCTTTTGCGTTGGACCAGCCAGAGCGATGATCCGCCGGTTCCAAAGCCTGAAGCGCTGATCGGCGAAATGGATGCTGCGGGCGTTTCAATATCGCTGATCTCGGCCTGGTGCGGGCCGGGCGGGGCGTTGATTTCAAACGACGACGTTGAAACGGCGGTTGATACAGCCCCCGGTCGCCTGAGGGGGCTTATGTCGGTGGATCTGAATGATCCCATGGGTGCGGTCAGAGAAATCCGCGCCCGCGCAAAGACCGGCAAATTTGTTGGCGTACGGATAGTCCCGTGGCTGTGGGATCTACCACCAAATGACCGGCGCTATTATCCGATCTATACCGCTTGCGTCGATGAAGGTCTGCCGTTTTGCACGCAAATTGGCCATACCGGTCCTTTAAAGCGGTCGGAAACCGGGCGGCCCCTTCCCTATCTCGAAGATGTTCTGCTCGATTTTCCAGAACTAACCATTGTCGCCGGTCATGTCGGCTTTCCGTGGCTCGACGAGGTCGTATCGCTGACCCATAAGTTTAAAAACGTCTATGTGGACACAAGCGCTTATGCGCTGCACCGGCTGCCGGAAAGCTTTGTCTCATTCATGAAAGGCATGGGCAAAAGCCGGGTCATGTTCGGCACCAACTACCCGATGCTGTCGCCGTCGCGCTGTCTGGAACAGCTTGATGGTCTGGGGCTGGACGACGAAAACAAAGCCAAGTTTTTGTCTGAAAACGCCAAGCGTGTTTTCAAGCTCTAAATGTGATCAGCGTTTATCGCCGCCGCTTTCGGGGACGATAAACGCTGGATTACTTAATATCCGCTAACCGATCCGTCTTTGCGCATTTCTGTTGCGCCGACATAAACGCCGGTCACCGGGTCGCGAATGATCGCCTCATAGCCGCCAAAAACAACACCATCATCGACAACATTGACGTTGTGCCCCATCGCCTCAAGGCGCTCGATCGTCGCCGCCGAAATGCCGGGTTCAACATCAAGGCGGCCAACCGGATCAAGATCAATGCCTGTTGGGTGGCGCCCGCCAGAGTGATTAATGCGAGCCGCATCGCCCGCCTCTTGAACATTCATATGGTAATCGATGATGTTGATCAGGACCTGAACATGGCCTTGGGGCTGCATCGCGCCGCCCATTAGGCCGAACGACATATACGGCGCCCCGTCTTTCATAACGAAGGCCGGAATGATGGTGTGAAACGGCCGTTTGCCGGGGGCGTAGGCGTTGGGATGGTTTGCGTCGAGCGAGAAGAGCTCGCCGCGATCCTGCAGCATGAAGCCGAGGCCGTCGGGCACCAGGCCAGAGCCCATGCCGCGATAGTTAGACTGAATGAGCGAGACCATCATGCCGTCGGCGTCAGCAACGGTGAAATAGGTGGTGTCGCCCGGGCCCTCAAGCTTGTCCTCGATAAGCTCATGCGGCGCCGCCATCGCGTGGGCCGGATCGATGCGGTCAAAGAGCTCACGTCCGTAAGCACCTGACAATAGCTTGTCCGCAGGAATGTCAGAAAAGTCCGGATCGGCATAGAAGCGGGCGACATCTTCAAAAGCAAGGCGTTTAGACTCGACGATATAGTGAATGACATCGGCGGAGCCGCGTGACCATTGCGTCAGGTCAACATTCTTCAGTATATTGAGCAT
Source organism: Hyphococcus sp. (assembly GCA_021776415.1). Classification (GTDB taxonomy): domain Bacteria; phylum Pseudomonadota; class Alphaproteobacteria; order Caulobacterales; family Parvularculaceae; genus Hyphococcus. The sequence continues at coordinate 35,427 of JAJFFY010000003.1, read as the reverse complement.
TTGTAGCGCGGCAAATCCCTGGCTGTTGGGTGGTAATTCGCACACGTCGTAACCATGATAATCTACGCAAGCCGGATCGACCCATTGGCTTTTATGCGCCGCAAAATCCTCATAGCGCAGATCGCCGCCGATGCGTTTCATATAAGTGTCGATGGTGCGGGCGATCTTGCCCTTGTAAAAACCCTTGCGCCCCTTTTTGGCGATCACCTCAAGCGTGCTGGCTAGGTCTGGGTTGCGGAAAATCTCACCGGCCTTTGGCGGACCATCGGAAAAATATGTCGCTTTGGCGTTTTCGTAATCATCAATCATTTCTTCACGGGCAAGAAACCCCGCTTCATTTCTAGCCAGATACATCGCGATAACCGGCGAGACCGGAAAACCGTTCTTGGCGTAGTTGATGGCGGGTTTGAGGTTTTTGCGCATTGAAAGCCGGCCGAATTTTTTATGCAGCTCAAACCAGGCATCGACCGTTCCCGGCACGGTGACCGGCAAATGGCCCAGGGGCGGAATGCCGTTTCCCTCACCGACGATGGCGGCGGAGCGTTCAATCGTCTGTTCAAGCGAGCGCCCCATGGGCGAGCGGCCCGATCCGTTGAGGCCATAAAGTTTTTCTGTTTTAGGATCCCACACGATTGCAAATAGATCGCCGCCAACGCCGTTTCCGGTCGGCTCCATCAGGCCAAGAACGGCATTGACGGCAATCGCCGCATCGACTGCGCTGCCGCCCTTTTTCAAAACCTCTATCGCGGTCTGGGTTGCTAGCGGGTGGGCGGTCGCGGCGATGCCGTTGGCGGCAAAAACCGGGCTGCGCGACCAGTTCTCGCCGACAGGGCGGGCGCCGGGTCCAATGTCGAGCGCCGCGGCAGCCTCTTCAGCCAGCGCTGCGGGTCCCGGGCCAAACGCCAACGAGGCCGCACAGGCGGCGGTGAGAGTATTGCGGAGGAGGGATGATCGGCGCGGAAGGTTCGACATTTCGAGGCCTTTTCATGACTTTGCATAGCTTGCTTGCGGCCCGGCACCTTAATCCAGCGGCGGCATCAGCGATAGTATGGTCGAGGAGCTTAGCGGCGCTGCTGTTTTGCCTGGGCGTGCTGGCCGGTGATGATATAAAGCAGGCTCAGGCAACAAGGCGGCGCGCTATGACATTGAAACTATTTCATTTTCCAAATACGCGATCACTGCGGGTCTTATGGGCGCTCGAAGAGCTTGGCGTTGAGGCGGAGATTGAAACCCGCCAGATGGACCGCGCAAAAATGAAGGCGCCGGAATATCTTGCGCTCAACCCACTTGGAAAGACGCCGGTGATGTTTGATGGCGATGAGCGCATCGTTGAATCGGTGGCGATAATGGAATATGTGGCGAATAAATACGCAGACGGACGATTAACACGGCGCCCGGAGGACAGCGACTATGGGCGCTATCTGCAATGGCTGCATTTTGGTGAGGCGGGCATGGGCGGTTATATCAACATGCTGATAGGGCAAACAGCTCTGTTGCCGGAGGAACAGCGCATACCGGCCATGAAGGAATGGGCGGAAAAAGAAACCAAAAACTGCCTTGATTTTATCGAAGCGAATTTGAGCGATGACGGCTACTTATTGGACGAGTTTTCGCTTGCGGATATCTCAATTACCTACCCGCTTTTTCTGGTAAAGATTACGAAAAACGGGGCGCTGTTGGGGGACAAAACAAACGCCTACTTTAAGCGCGCAACCGCCCGTGACGCCTGGAAAAAAGCTTGCGCCCGAATTGAGTGAGACGGGCGAGACTACGATCAGGCGCAACCAATTGTTAACCATCGATTTACTCTGAGCCGGCAAAATATCATCCGCAAGAAAAGGCCCCCGCGATGTCAGCACCGGATAAACCAAGCTTTGGCAAACGCGCGACAAAATCGGCTAGGATTACGCCGCGTGAGGCCGTACCTGATCCCAATGACAAGCGGGAGAAGGACCGGGCGGCGGCGTTTAAAAGCGCCAAGTTGATTTTGAGAGATCATTCCGTAATCGAATGTATTACCCGCAATGTGAGCGACAAGGGCTGTTTGATTTCTGCGATTGGTGCGGAGAATCTCCCCGACGAAGTCTGCATTCGTCTTAGCCCGTTATCCGAACCGCTTAACGCAAAAGTCGTCTGGCGCGATAAAGGTGAGGCCGGGCTAGAGTTCGTGAAACCGTCGTGAGAAAATCTGTTTGATGCGATAGCATCCCGCCATTGCGTCGCCACACAATATTGTGAGCTGCGAACGGCGTGGATCGCATGGCCGGCGTATGGAGTAACGATGCCGGATAAGGCATAAGCGCTGGACGATCTTTCATAGGACCCGCCGGGCTTGACCCAGAAGAAAGCGAAGTTTCTCGACGGCGATTTGATGCGCCATATTACCATCATGTCGCTGTCCGCGAGCGCCGGGCTTGTGGCGATTTTCCTGGTTGATTTTGTTGATCTCTATTTTATTTCGCTGCTCGGACAAAAAGAACTGGCGGCGGCGGTGGGTTTTGCCGGCACGCTCATCTTCTTCAATATATCGGTCACTATTGGTTTTATGATCGCGATGAGCGCGCTGGCGGCGCGTCGCATCGGCCGCGGCGACGAGGCCGATGCAAGGCGCATCGCCACAAGCGTCGCCGTGGTCTCTGTTTTATTGGCAAGCGCGATTGCGGTGGTCGTCTGGTTGGCGGCGCCGGCGCTATTGGAATTGCTGGGCGCGGCTGGTGAGACCAAGGTTTTAGCAACGCGGTATTTGCGCATTGTGGTGCCGGCCCTGCCGGTCTCGGCAATGGCTATGGTTTGTTCCGGGCTGTTACGCGCCCATGGCGATGCGCGCCGGGCAATGAACGCAACGCTGGCTTCAGGGGCGGTCAACGCGATCCTTGATCCGATCTTGATCTTCGGCTTATCGCACGGCCTTGACGGCGCCGCCTATGCGTCGGTTGCTGCGCGGTTCGCGATGTTGGCGACCGCACTTTATCCGGTGATGCGCCATTATGGCGGCTTTGCGCCTTTTGATATGGCCGGGTTTCGCCGCGACCTTGCGCCAATTTTTGCCATTACCATACCAGCGGTTTTGACCAATGTGGCGACGCCGGTCGGCGCTGCGATTGTGATGCGTGCGATCGCGCCCTTTGGCGATGGGGTGGTGGCGGGCTATGCGGTGATCGCTCGGCTGACGCCGCTTACTTTTTGCGTAATTTTTGCGCTTTCCGGCGCGGTCGGACCGATTGTCGGGCAAAATTTCGGCGCCGGCAATTTCCCACGGGTGCGTGAAACATTGCGCAAGGCGGTTATATTCACCGGGGCTTACACGCTTGGCGTGTGGGCGGTGCTGTTTTTGCTTTATGGGTTCATCGCCGCCCAGTTTGGACTGTTGGAAGACGGACGTATACTGATTTTCTGGTTTGCCGCCATCGTCACGCCGCTGTTCTTTTTTAACGGCATGTTATTTGTGACCAATGCCGTCTTCAATAATCTCAATCGACCGATATGGTCGACAATGTTGAATTGGGGGAAGAACACGATTGGGGTTGCGCCGTTTGTATGGTTCGGGGCGAATTGGGCGGGAGCGCCGGGCGTGCTGGTTGGTCAGGCGATAGGCGGCGTGTTCTTCGCGCTGCTGGCGTTGTGGCTTGGCTTTCGGCTTATCGATGAGTATGCGGCCGGTCGGGCCGATCCGGAAAAGGGCTGGAAAACGCCACTGATGCGTCCGCGTCCGACGCCGCCTTTGTCGTCGCCGCGAAGTTGACGCGCCTCACCCCCGCGCCGGGAACATCTTCGGATTGCGCAACAGGGCAGCCGAGGCGAGCGCGACCGCAACCCCAACCGGGAAGATTTCTATAAACGTCATTGGCAATCTGTAGAGTGGGTTGGCGTATCGCAATTTCATTACCTCCATGTCGGCAATGATTTTTTCCAGCGCCTCGCCGCCGACGCCAGCGGCGCGTTTGGCCTCAATTATACCAGCGGTATAGTCGTTGATGAATACGTAGTCAGAGACCGCAAGATAGATCTCCCACCCGGCGACATAAAAGCCGCCGGCAACGGCGGCTATGGACAGGCCGAGGATGAATGCCGGTCTGAATTTGATGACGCCGCCAAGGTCACGGTCACGATAAGTTTTTACGCCGACAAAGATCATCGTCAGGGCGATGATCATGACGGAAAAGCCAAAGACCTGACTGCCGGCAGCGTTCTCGCTGGTGGCAAACATGTAGCCCAGGGTCATAACGCTGATAATGATTGTGCCGGAGATTGCCCCATAGATGAGAGCGATGCGTACCATGTTGAGGTTCCTTTTTATGGCGACAGAATACTCAATTCTATTGGTGGTGGATCATGCGGCGCTATCGCCCAAACGGGTGATTTAAGGAAAACCGCCAATATGTATGGCTATGGGATCAACGCATGCTCTTTGGCGGTCTGGATGGCTTGGGTGCGGCGTTGGACCCCGAGCTTTTCATAGAGGTTGGAGAGGTGGGTTTTCACTGTGTTGGGTGAGAGCTCGAGTTCTCTTGCGATCTCCTTGTTGGTTTGGCCTTTGGCGAGAAGTTCCAGCACTTCATATTCTCGCGCGGTGACGCTGAGGGAGTGCAAAGCCGCGTGGTTTTTCTGAAACGATGCGGGGGCTGGTTTTTTTGTGAGCTTGTGGCCGGCCCAGACACCGAGCGAGGTGAAGGCGGCGGCGATCAGAAGGATGTAAACTTCGCTCGCGAAAGCTCGCGCGACATATTTGTATTCCAACCATGCAAGCAAAAACGCGGCGACACCAAGCGCAAGCGCATAAAGGAAAATGGTGCGTTTCATGGCGCTAGAGTGCCCCAGAGCGGGGCTGAGCGCCAGCCATGGATGGGGCCCACTGGGCCCGAGCTTAATTGCCCTGCGTGATGCCGCAGACGCCATTTTCCGGCGCGCGGCCAGCTTCGGCAAGGGCGGCATGGGCTTGTTTCGGGCGGTCGGTGGCGATGATGTCGACGCCGGCGGCGGCAATCTCGGCGTAGCGCGCCTCATCGCCGGAGCGCGCAATATCGTTGTCGATAGAGGCGCGAGCGCCGAGGGTGCCGAAAATCACTTCGACGTCGCGGGCGTTGAGGGTTGAGAACAGGCGCGGGCGCGGCGCTTCTATTCCTGTAAATCCCATCAGCCTGTCGACGGGAATGCCAGCGGCGACCGCGCCGTTAAGTTCGGACTGGGAGTTGATCCCGAGTGAAATCATCATGTCGGGCGCGAGGCGGTGAAGCTTGGTTGCAGACGCCAAAGTATAGGCGATCAGAATTACACTATCTTCCGCATCCTGACGATTAATTTCATTGATGACGTCCTCATAGCGCGTCGAGGGCTTGAAATCGACCTGCAAAATTGTCCGGCCCTTGGCCCAGCGCAAGGCTTCGGAAAACCGCGGCGGTGCGAAAGCGGTTTGGCGCCCGTCTTCGTCTTCAAGGCGAAGCTTTGCGATCTCGGCCCAGGTCGGCGCATCTGCGGCGCCGATTCCGGTGGTGGTGCGGTCAAGGGTTTCGTCATGCATAAGATAGAGGACGCCATCAGAAGATGTCGCGATATCGATTTCCATGAGCGCAGGAACGGCGCTCAAAATCGCCGCCATTGTCTCCACCGCGTTTTCCGGATAGCCGGGATAGGGCCCGCCGCGATGGGCCGAGAGAAGCGTCACCCCCTCGACCTCAAGGCATTCAAAGAAGTCGTTGAGGCTGCCTTCCGGCGCGAGTATCCAGCCGCCGGAGGGGGTCTGGCCGCCTCCTGATGCGGGCTCGGCGCTGTTATTGCTGCAGGCCGTCAATAGGCCAGCCGACGCGATGAGTACCCATTTAAGCATATGTCCAGCCTTTGTTGTTACGGAGTCAAAACAATTGCGCCGACGCTCTTTCCGCTTTCCAGAAGTCTATGGGCGGCGGCGACTTCATCGAGCTTAAAGTGACGGCCGGTTGTGGGTTTGAGCGCACCCTCGGCGATGAGTTCAAACAGCGTGGCGGCCATGTCGGGCAGACGGTCCGGGGTTGCGTAGTGAAACAGTATCGGCCGCGTCAGCGTTATGGAACCACGCCGGCCCAGCTCGAGCGGTTCTATGGCCGGGACCGGCCCGGACGCATTGCCATAGGTGACCATGTGACCGCGCATGGCAAGACTGTCGAGCGAGGCATGGAAGGTCGCGGCGCCAACCGAGTCATAAACCACATCAACACCTCGGCCATCAGTCAGTCGCCGCACATCGTTTGAAATCGAATCTGTTTGTATACGAACAATGACATCATCGGCGCCATTGTCTTTTGCAATCGCCACCTTTTCTTCCGAGCCGACAACCGCGATGGTTCGCGCGCCAATATGCCTGGCCCACTGACAGAGCAGCGTGCCAACGCCGCCGGCGGCGGCATGGATCAGGCAGGCGTGGTCGGCGGTCAGAGCGAAGACTTGCCGGACCAGCATTTCCGCTGTCATGCCTTTTAAAAACACCGCGGCGGCGATCTCGTCGCTGACGCCGTTCGGGATTTTTGCAGCAATCGCAGCAGAGACATTGGCGACCTGCGCATAGGCCCCGCCGGTGGCGAGATAAGCGATGCGGTCGCCGGGGGCAAAACCGTCAACGCGGTCGCCCACAACCTCGACGACGCCAGCAGCCTCACTGCCCAAGATGGCTGGCAGAGCCACGGGATAGAGCCCGGTGCGTTGGTAAATATCTATGAAATTCAAGCCAATAGCAGTATGGCGCACACGCATCTCGTCAGCTGCTGGCGGCGGCAATTCATGGTCGCGAAGCGCGAAAACCTCCGGCCCGCCATGGGCGTCGATAAAGACGGCTTTAAAAACCTCTTTGGTCATGGGCGTCCTCACAATCTTTTTCGATTTAGCGGTAATTCCGCATTTGGCGCAACACAGCCGCCGATCGCTTGCGGGTTGGCCTATGCGTTGACGGCGGCGATATCTACGGACATGGTTTGAAGTTGATATAGACTACGCGGGGCCGATCCTATGCGAAATATTCTATTCTTGTTGATAGTGACGGTGGGGCTTGGCGGCTGCGCTACGCAAATCATGAGTGAAAAAGACTGTCTCGCTGGAGACTGGTACGGGGCTGGCTTTGACGATGGCGTTGCCGGGCTTCTTGACGCCGCACTTGATGAGCGTGCGGCGCAATGCGCGCAATTCGGTGCAACCATTGACAGACAAGCTTATGCCGGCGGGCGCGATGCGGCGCTGGCGCGGCTCTGCACCGACGAGGGCGGCTACGGCTATGGCCGTGATGGCGCGGTCTATCTTGGGGTCTGCAGCCGTGAGGGCGAGCCGGCTTTTCTTGACGGGTATCTTTCCGGAAGGCGGATTTATGGACTGGCGTTGGAGCGGGACCGGGCTCAGTCGGCTTATGATGAGGCGACCGGTCGGGTGAATTATCAACATGGCGCCATCGAACAGGCGCGCTATGTGCTCGCTGACACGGAGGCTACGGCCAAGGAAATTGAAGACGCTAACGGTGCTCTCGACTACGCTTTGCGGGCGCATCGAAGGGCGACGCATGATGCAGAAGATGCTCTTTATGCGCTTGGCCGCGCCGATGAGGCGCTTGATCAGGCGATTGCATCATCGGCGGAGTGGCGGCGTGGGCGCGCTTTTGCTGATGCCCGTCAGGCGCTTGCTGGCGCCCACGAATTTGCTCGCCGGGAGACGGCTATAGATCACTGTACGGATGAAATGAGATCGTTCAGGCCGTCATGCTGGCTGCGTGCGGGCGCACCGTTGCGCGATCGCGACACCGACGCCTTGTGCGTAATCGGACCGGGCGAAGCGCGCTTCACTCAGCGCCAACGTCAAGCGTCAGGCTGGGCCCATGACTATGCGTTCTACCCTGGCGAGGAGGGTTCAGGGCGCATATCGAGGCGATCCGTTGAGGGGTTCAGGGTGCTTTTTGGAGGGGATGAGACGGGCGCATATCTGGGTGTCGCCTGTGCGGCAACGCCCTAAAAGCCCCAAAAAGTGCAGGCTATTGCCGGCGGTGGATTTGGGCTATGTGTGCGACCCCTTAAGTCCAGCTATAAGGAGATGCGCCGATGAAACTGACCATTAATGTTGAATGCACACCCCAGGAAGCGCGCGCTTTTGTTGGGATGCCGGATGTGGAGCCGCTCAATAATATGGTCATGGACGAAATGGCCAAGCGCGCAAAAGGCAACCTCGACACACTGGCGGACCCCGAGCGGTTAATCGCCGCCTGGGTGAATATGGGCGGCAAGGGGCTGGAGCAATTCCAAAACCTGGTCGGCGCGGCGATGGGGAAGGGTAAATAGGGATTAGATTTTAGGGATTAGGGACTGGTTTTCTAATCCCCCCTCTTTGACGATATGACGATTTCTGTCTCCAGCGACACCATTTATGCGCGCGCCTCCGGCGCCGGCAAAGCGGGCGTGGCGGTGTTCAGGGTGTCGGGTCCGAAATCTCACACCATCGCCAGTGAGTTAGTTGGTAAACGGATTAAAATTCGCGACCTGAAACTTGTCACTCTACGCGACCCTTCGTGCGGTGCGATCATCGATCGCGGACTGGCCATACTTTTCAAGGCGCCGGCCAGTTTTACTGGCGAGGATGTTGTTGAGTTCCACCTTCATGGCGCCCATGCAGTGGAGACGGCGCTTTATGAAGCGTTGTCGGCGCTCGGCGCTCGGCCGGCGGAGGCCGGTGAATTCACCTTTCGGGCGCTCAAAAATTCAAAGCTGGATCTTGCCCAGGCAGAGGCTTTGGCCGACCTTATCGATTCCGAAACGACCCGACAGAGAATGCAGGCTTTGGGTCAGCTCGAGGGGCGATTATCGGAGGTCGCCGAGGGCTGGCGAAAGCTCATTTTAGAGACCTTGGCGCCGCTTGAAGCCGACATAGATTTCCCCGATGAAGGCGGTGTTCCGGCTGCGGTCGCCGCGCGAGCGGCGCCGGCCATCGCCGCGCTCAAGCGTGAGCTATCCGAATTCATTCTCAATTCGGGACGTGCACGGACGATCCGCAAGGGCGTCATGGCGGCGATCATCGGGCCGCCCAATGCCGGCAAGTCGTCTCTCTTGAACGCGCTTGCCGGATCCGACGTTGCAATCGTTAACGAGGCGCCCGGCACTACCAGGGACATCGTTGAGGCGCGCCTCGATCTTGGCGGAATTGTTACAACGCTTGCCGATACGGCGGGGCTTAGAAATGCTGCTGCGGACGACATTGAACGCGAGGGCATCACGCGCGCGCGTCTGCGCGCTGAAACGGCTGATATTCGCGTACTTGTAGTTGATGGCGCGCAATGTGTTTCACGTGGAACACTGATTGCTGGCGAGGATGAAAATGTTCCGTGCGAAACGCTGGCGCTGTTACAGCCTGGCGACTTCCTTATCTGGAACAAGGCCGATATTGCCGGCGGCGCTGCGCATCAGGGCCGTTCGGATTATCACGAGCACTCAGTATCGGCGAAAACCGGCGCAGGTATGGCGGAATTCGTTGCGGCGCTGACGCAACGCGTTGCTGGATCAGTGATAGGCGATGATGGTCCCGCCCTCACCCGGGCGCGCCATGTCAAAGCGGTCGAGGACGCTATTGCCGCGCTGTCTCGCGCTGAGGCGTATATTGAGACCGCGCCGGAGCTGGCTGCCGAGGATGCCCGCCTTGCAGTACGGGCGCTCGGCGGCATTACCGGCGCAGTTGGAGTTGAAGATGTTCTCGGCGAGATTTTTTCTAGTTTTTGTATCGGGAAATGATCGCGGCCAGAAATTCCCGCCTTATTTCCCGAATATTCGCTTTCAGCCCGACGGGATGTGTTCCCGGGGCGGCTTTGCGGTGATGTGGCGTAGCCTGTCAGCGGCTCTTTGCAGAACCTCCGCGGCGTCGCCATCGCCGCGAATTTCAAGCTTGGCGGCGGCGCGCTCATAATTTTTGGCTTTCTCAGCCAGCCGACGCGCCAGTATGCGCTTCACACGCATATCTTCCAGCTTGTCGGCAGCCAGTGTTTCTTGCCCAAACGCCCGCGATACTAGCCCATGTAATTGTGTATGTGACGCGGTTACTGATTTTGAATCGTTCATAAGATGTCCCACAGAGATCGATTCCCCCGTTGCTGATGGAGGGGGTATTGCAGCCCCCGTGCCGGGGCGGCCCTACCAGCCCAATCCTTTCCAATTTGTAAAATTAGGTGCCCGGGGACAGGCGAGGAGCCGAAAGGGGATGCATTCCCCGCGGCCCCGGCCTATATGGGCGGCGAAAGTTAAGGCTATGATCAAAAGCTACGATGTCATTATCATTGGCGGCGGACACGCAGGCTGTGAGGCTGCGGCTGCGGCGGCGCGGGCTGGCGTCAGGACGCTGCTGGCGACCCACCGCATCGATACAATTGGCGAAATGTCCTGCAATCCTGCCATTGGCGGTCTCGGAAAGGGCCACCTGGTGCGTGAGGTCGATGCGCTGGACGGGCTGATGGGGCGAGTGATCGACCGCTCAGGCATTCAGTTCCGGATGCTGAACCGCTCCAAAGGCCCGGCGGTCCGCGGTCCGAGAGCCCAGGCTGACCGCCGGCTATACCGCGAGACCATGCAGGCCCTGCTTGGTGAGGTCGATAATCTCGAGATAGCTGAGCTCTCGGTCGAAGACCTCGATGTTTCACGTGAAACAAATGGCGCGCTGAAGGTTGCCGGCATCGTCACCGCTGACGGGACAATAATCCGCGCCGGGGCCGTGGTCCTGACCACCGGTACATTCCTTAAAGGTGTGATCCATATTGGTGACCGCCGTATCGCCGCTGGGCGGGCCAATTCGAGAGCCGCCGACCGGACATGGGGCGGTGTAGAGCCGCCGGCTTTGGGCCTGTCGGACCGGCTATATGCGATGGGTCTTAAAATGGGCCGCCTTAAGACCGGCACCCCTGCCCGGCTCAGCGGCGAGACCATCGATTGGGCGAGCCTCGATATGCAGCCGGCTGACGACCAGCCGGTTCCCTTCTCCTTTATGACGGACAAGATTTGCGTGCCGCAGATCGCCTGCGGCGTGACCGGAACAACCAAAGCGACGCACCAGATCATCGCCGACAATATTGAGAAGTCCGCAGTCTATGGCGGCGGCATATCCGGGCGCGGCCCGCGCTATTGTCCGTCGATTGAAGACAAGGTGGTGCGGTTTGCCGAACGCGACAGCCACCAGATATTCCTTGAGCCGGAAGGGCTGGATAACGCGACGGTCTACCCAAACGGGATTTCGACGTCGTTGCCGGAAGATGTTCAGGCGGCGTTCCTGAAGACTATTCCAGGCCTGGAGCGGGCGGAAGTCATTCGCTACGGCTATGCGATTGAATATGATTATGTCGATCCGCGCGCGCTCACCCAGGCGCTTGAGGTAAAGGCTTTGGGCGGGCTTTTCCTAGCCGGGCAGATCAATGGCACCACCGGCTATGAAGAGGCGGCGGCGCAAGGCCTGATGGCCGGTGTTAATGCAGCAAGGCTTGTCGGCGGCGCGGCTCCGTTCAGCCTCGACCGGTCCGAGGCATATATAGGCGTGATGATTGACGACCTCATCACCCACGGCGTCACCGAGCCCTATCGGATGTTTACCAGCCGGGCGGAATATCGCCTGACCTTGCGGGCCGATAATGCCGACCAGCGCCTGACGCCATGCGGTATTGATGCCGGTATCGTCAGCGCTTCGCGCGCGCAAGCGTTTCACGTGAAACAATCAGCGCTTGATGCGGCGCGGCGGTGGGCGGACGAGACGATGTTGACGCCCAATGAAGCGGCAAAACACGGGCTCAAAATCAATCAGGACGGCCGCCGCCGTTCGGTGGTCGATCTGTTGGCCCTGCCCGGGATTAAGCTCAATGACCTTGCCGGCATTTGGCCTCGGCTCCATGGGATGGAACAACCAATCACCGAGCAGCTGGAATTTGACGCGCTCTATTCCGGCTACCTCCACCGTCAGGAAGCTGACATTGTCGCTTTCAAGAAGGACGAGAGCCTGCGGCTTCCCACCGACCTTGATTATGAAGCAATCAAAGGGCTTTCTAATGAGGTTCGCGCCAAGCTGATTGCGGCGCGCCCGGCGACGCTTGGTCAGGCCGGCCGCATTGAGGGAGTGACGCCTGCGGCGCTGGCGCTGTTGCTTGCCTGGGTGAAGAAGAACAAAGCCAGGGCGGCAGGGTGAGCGGAGAGCAATGTGACGCCTGAAGAATTCGCCGCCGCCGCCAATGTTTCACGTGAAATATTTGAGCGCCTGAAAGCCATGGATGCCGTGTTGCTCGACGGGTCTTCGCGGCACAACCTCATCGCCCGTTCGACCATCGAAGACCGCTGGCGCAGGCACTACCTTGATAGTGCGCAGATTGCGCCACTATTGCCGGCGGGCGTTAAGACCATTGTTGATCTGGGTTCCGGCGCCGGGTTTCCCGGCCTTGTCCTTGCGGCGATGCTGGCGGAAAAGGACGTGCACGTCACATTGATTGAATCGACCGGCAAGAAAGCCGCCTTTCTGTCAGCGGCCGGCGAGGCCATGGGGCTCGATAATCTCAAAGTCATACCGGCGCGCATTGAGGCGGTAGCCCTACTCTCAGCCCCCGATATTATCACCGCGCGCGCCCTCGCCCGGCTTGATAAATTACTCCGCTACGGTCATGGAATTGGGGGCAAAAACACCCGGTATTTCTTACTAAAAGGACAAGATGTTGCGGATGAATTGACCCAAGCCACTAAATCTTGGCATATGGAGGTCATACGTCATCGCAGCGTCACCGACCCCGGCGCGGCGATTTTGGAAATCGAAAACCTGAAGCCCGCTCATGACCGCTAGCCCTCCCCGGATCCTTGCGATTGCCAACCAGAAGGGCGGCGTTGGCAAAACGACGACGGCGATCAACCTCGCCACTGCGCTGGCGGCTGTCGGTGAACGGGTTTTGCTGATCGATCTTGACCCCCAAGGCAACGCCTCCACCGGGCTTGGCATCCGTGCGGCGGACCGCGGCGTGACTACCTATGACGTTCTTGGCGGAGAATACCGCCTCGAGGCAGCGGTTACCGATACGGATATTCCTGGGCTGGTGTTGGCGCCTGCCGGGGTGGATCTTGCGGGCGCGGAAATTGAACTCATCGACGCCGACCGGCGCCATTATCGGCTGGCCGATGCGATAGAGGAATATCGCCAGTCCGCGGTTGGCGAGCCGGTCTCTTACGTGCTGATCGATTGCCCGCCGTCTTTAAGTTTGCTGACCGTGAATGCGCTCGCTGCCGCAGATGCCGTCATCATCCCCCTGCAATGCGAGTTTTTTGCGCTTGAAGGCCTAAGCCAAATTTTGCGCACGATCGATACTATTCGTGAACGGATTAATACTGGACTTGAACTTCAGGGTATTGTTTTGACCATGCATGACCGGCGCAACAATCTCACCAATCAGGTTGAGGACGATGTCCGCGCGCACCTGAAAGACAAAGTCTACAGGACTGTCATCCCGCGCAATGTGCGGATCTCCGAAGCGCCGAGCCATGGCAAACCGGCGCTTCTTTATGATCTGAAATGCCCCGGCAGCCAGGCCTATATCCAGCTCGCCTCGGAAGTTATCCAGCGTGAACGCGCGCGGCCGAAAGCCGCTTGAGGGGAGATGTGAATATGGCCGTAGCTGCAAAAAAGAGACGCCAAAGCAAGGGTTTAGGCCGTGGGCTCGATGCTCTTCTGGGCGATATCCGACCCGAGGCGCCGGCGCCCGACGACGAGCTGAAACGTGAATTGCCGATCGAATATCTGACCGCCAACGCCGATCAGCCACGCCAGGTTTTTGATAAGGACGCGATTGAAGAGCTTGCCGCTTCGATAAAGGCGTGCGGGTTGTTGCAGCCGATATTGGTGCGGCCGCGCGGGGACAACAATTATGAAATCGTCGCCGGCGAACGGCGTTGGCGGGCCGCGCAACGGGCGCGGCTTCACAATGTCCCGGTAATAATCCGTGAGCTGACGGATGTTGCAGCAGCGGAAATAGCGCTGGTAGAAAATGTCCAGCGCGTTGATCTCGGTCCAATTGAAGAAGCGAACGCATATACTCGCCTTGCGGAAACTTATGGCCGCACCCAGGAGGAAATCGCCCGCACGGTTGGCAAGTCGCGCAGCCATGTCGCCAATATGATGCGGTTGTTAAAACTGCCCTCGCGCGCCCATGATGCGCTCGCCGCCGGTGAGATCACCATGGGGCATGCCCGCGCCCTCCTCGCGGCCGCCGATCCGGACGAGGCCTGTAAGCGAGTATTGCGCGACGGGCTTTCTGTGCGCGAGACGGAAAAGCTGGTTCGTGCGGAGGCGCCAGATGCGCCCGGTCAGCAGGGGGTGACTGGCGCGAAAAGCAGTGTTAAATCAAAGCCTTCCGGCAGTAGAAAAGATGCTGACACGCGCGCCCTGGAGCGCGATCTCTCGGCCATGTTGGGTCTCGACGTGGCGATCGACCACTCCGCCAAAGGCGCAGGGTCACTGAGCGTTAAATACCTCACCCTCGACCAGCTTGATGATATCTGCCGGCGGCTGATGGGCGCCGGGGTTTAGTCTCCCGGCAATGCCGAACGCTATAGGAAAGTCAGATCAGTCGGCTGCAGCACAGCTCCTGGCGGATGCATTTTTAGATAGCCCGGCGCATGTTTATATCTACCCCGACGATGAGACCCGGCGGCGCAAACTCGAATGGCTGATGCGCGTCAATCTCAATGCTCAATTAGATGTTGGCGCCAGCTTTGGCGAACGCGCCGTCGATGGGTCTATCGCGGCCATGGGTTTTTGGCATCCGCCGGGTGCGCCAAGCGCCAATCTTGTAAAACTTGCACAACATGGTTTTCTCGCCATGCCGTTTCTACACGGAATACCCGCATTTCACCGCATGCTGCATGTCGTCGACCAGATTGAATCGCGGCGCCTTGCCGCCCTCAGGGGTGCTGAGAGCTGGTACTTAAATAATATGGTTGTGGCGCCGGCGGCGCGCGGCAAGGGCCTCGGTTCTGAGGTCTTGCGCGCGGAGTTGCGGATGCGCGTAGACGGCTCTGGCGCGCCTGCTACCCTGACCACGCAAAAGGCAAAAAATGTTAGTTTCTACAAAGGGTTAGGGTTTGTCATCGTCGACGCCAGCCGGATTGGGGACAGCAATGGCGAGAGTTTTGACAACTGGATAATGCTATATACGCCGCAGCGCTAACGCCCGGCCATTATCGCCAGGCGCAGGGCCGCGCGCTCCACCAGTTCGCGCTGCGGTGCGCCGGTGGTTTTGGCTTCAAGCTCGGTATCAATCAGCATACGAAGCGCTTTGTTGAGCTTGGCGCCGCGCCATTTATAGAGCCGCGCTTCAAAGGCGTGTTGTTCGGCGAAGAACACCGGCGGGCGCAGTTTCTTCATCGCGCTGGCGGCGCTCTCGCCGCGCTCGACGTTGTCTGACGCGGCTTTTAGGCGCGAGAACTGGCGTTGCAACGCACGCAACAGGCTGACCGGAGCGACGCCGGCGGTGGCGGCTTTGTGAAGTGCGGTTGCGAGCCGAGCCGGATTGCCGTCAGCGGCGGCGCCCGCACTATCATCAAGCGCATCGCCGAGGCCTGAAACCAGGGAGGCTCTGACGTCTTCAAGGGTGATGGTCCCCGGCCCGGAGCGCAGGCTTTTGGGCCCCTTATAGACAATCAGCTTGCCGATTTCGGCGCGCGACACGCCATGATCCTCGCCGAGGATCGCAACAATGAGACCAAGCGCGTCAGCGTCAAAGCCAAGGTCTTCCGCGCGAGCAGCAGCGACCGCCATCTCGCGAACATCGCCCGGCCCATCGGCATAACACGGCAGCGCAGCTGCGGTTTTCGCCTTCTCAAACGCCTTTCGAAGCCCGGACCGGGGCGGCAATTCCCCGGCCTCAATAAGGACAATACCGTTGGGCTTAACATGGCCGGCATCAAGGTCGGCGAGAAACGCCGCAACGGATTTCGCCGATGTTTCGCCGCTGGTGCGCAGACGAACCACCCGCTCGCCGCCGGCGAATGACAGCGCCGCCGCCTCGTCGCCAATCCGCCCAGGCTCGGCTTTGATGTCGGCGTCGGTAAGCTCGATGAAGTTAAACGGGTCTTTGAAATCCTCAACGATAAAGCGCGCCAGCCCATCGGAGCGTTCGCGCACCAGCCCGCCATCGGGACCATAAATCAAGACCGCTGCAACCGCCTTGTCGCGCCCGGCAAGAAAGCTTTTAATTGCACGGCCTTTAAGGGCGACCATTAGTTATCTTCTATGACGTAGATTATCTCGTCGTCCGGTTCTGGCGGTAATTCTGCCGTGTCTTCGAGCGTCGTTCCCGGCCCGCCCTCTACAGATGCGTTGGCGCTACTGCCGTCCGTATCCGGGCGATCTAAAAGCTGGAGCAGGAGGTCGCGTTCAATTTCTTCGGCGAGAGTGCGGGCGGATTTTTCTCGGGCGGTGCGCTCTGCAAACAGCGTTGAATATTGTGAGCTGACAATATTGTACGAAGTGACAGCTTTTGCGCTGCCGCTGATTGTCTTGCCGGTGCGCAGATCCAAAAGTGCGTAATTCGCATTAAGGCGGTAATTATACCGCGTGACCGTCGCATCGATTTGAACCGCCAGCCGCTCAGCGATTTCTTTTGCGTTGACGGTCAACTCATAATCCGCCGTCTCGTCGCCTTTAAGGGCGATGCGGTCAGCCAGTGCGTTGACGATCAGTGGGTGGATCTCTTCCGGTGCGCGCACTTCGCCGATCGCGATACGTTGGTTGAGCGGCGCGGCGCCGTTCTCAGTGACGGCGTAAATCGGTTTGAACCCACAGCCGGCAAGCGCCAGAAGCCCGGCGGCTAGAGCGGCGCGAGGCCAGTATCGATGATGAATGTTCAACATAACCGCTCCAGAGCTTGGGCTAAGACACAACGATATTGACGATCCGCCCCGGCACGACAACGACCTTGCGGATGGTCTTGCCGTCAATATGGCGCTTAACGCCCGCATCGGACAAGGCCGCTTTCTCAACAGCCGCATTATCAGCGTCGGCCGCGACCTCGATCTCGCTGCGGCGTTTGCCATTGACCTGAACGCCGAGGACGATTTTGTCTCGGGCGAGAAGGCCCGGATCGGCTTTTGGCCACGGCGCATTGCAGACCAGCCCTTCCCCGCCCAATGTCTCCCAGCATTCTTCGGCAAGATGCGGCGTGAACGGTGCGACCAGCTGGGTCAGCGTCGAAAGCGCCTCAGCCCTGGCCCAATCGCCGGCGCCGGAGGTGGATTTCAGCACATTGAGGAATTCATAGATCCGCGCGATCGCCTTGTTGAAGCGGAAGTTTTCAATGTCGTCGGTGATCCCGGCGATGGCTCCATGGGTCGTCTGGCGCAAAGGCTTGTCGGCGTCGCCCGCCGCCGGGTTGTTGAGATCGACTGTTTTTAAAAGGCCTTCTGACGAAGACACCGCATCCCAGATCCGGTTGATCAGTTTCCAGGCGCCCTCGACGCCAGCATCGGTCCACTCCACATCGCGCTCGGGCGGCGAGTCCGACAACATGAACCACCGCGCCGCATCCGCGCCATAGGTTTCTGCAATCGCCTCGGGTGAGACGACATTCTTTTTCGACTTCGACATTTTTTCGATTGGGCCGATGATGTATGGGGAGCCACTTTCTCGGTCGAGTACAAAAGCGCTAAGTTTTGCTGTCTGTTCGCAGTAGTCGATAAAGTACTCGTGCTCAACTGCATCCATAACAGCCTTGCACATCCAACCAAGTCTTTCAGCGCTGGTTGTTTGAACCTCTATATTTGTTTTTTGGCCAGTGGCGTAATCAAGCACGAAAGTTCTCACATCGTGAGGCCTAAGCTGAGAGTCGGATTTTATTTTTTCAATAACAACATTATCAGCCGGGCCCCATCCTCCATATGGGTTTTTATAGGTCTCATGCACCACCATGCCTTGCGTAAACAAATTCGCAAATGGTTCGTCTACGGATAGATAGCCACAGGCTTTCATCATTCGGGTGAAATAACGCGCATAAAGTAGATGCAAGATCGCGTGCTCGACGCCGCCGATATACTGATCGACCGGCAGCCAGTAATCGGCGGCGCCCTTGTCGATGGGTTTGTCCGGATCGGGCGCGGCGAAGCGGGCGAAATACCATGAGGAATCGACGAACGTATCGAACGTGTCGGTCTCGCGCCGCGCTTTGGCGCCGCATTCGGGGCAGTTCACATGCTTCCATGTCGGGTGTCGGTCGAGCGGGTTTCCGGGCTCGGAAAAATCGGCCTCCGCGGGCAATTTCACCGGCAAATCCGCTTCCGGCACCGCAACGATGCCGCATTTGTCACAATGGATCGCCGGGATCGGGCAACCCCAATAACGCTGGCGCGAAACGCCCCAGTCGCGCAGGCGATATTGCGTCACCTCCTTGCCCAGCCCCATTTCCTCGATTTTGGCGGTGGCCGCGGCAATCGCATCCTCGGTCGTCATGCCGTCGAGAAATCCGGAGTTAAACAGCGTGCCCGGCCCGACATAGGCCTCCGCTTCAATCGTGAATGTCACCGGATCAGCCTCGGGCGGCAGCACTACGGGCGGTATGGCCAGGCGATACTTGCGCGCGAAATCGAGGTCGCGCTGGTCGCCGGAAGGGCAGCCGAAGATGGCGCCGGTCCCATACTGCATCAGCACAAAGTTAGCGACATAGACCGGCAGGCGCCGGTCATCGAACGGGTGGGCCATTTCGACTTGAAGTTTGTAGCCGCGTTTTTCCGCCTTCTCGATTGCTTCTTCGGAGGTGCCGAGTTTTTGGCAATCGCTGATGAAGTCGCGCAAGCCGGAATCACTTTGTGCAAAATGCGTCGCCAGCGGATGGTCCGGTGCAATCGCAATGAAGCTGGCGCCAAAAAGCGTGTCCGGCCGGGTCGTGAAAATTTCTATACCGTCTTCAAACTCTGGCGGCGGTGCATTGTTGTCGGCGCCCTCTTCTGAACTTGTTGCGGCGGCAAAACGGAACTTCATGGCCAAGCCGTTTGACCTGCCAATCCAGTTGCGTTGCATGGTGCGAACATTGTCCGGCCAGCCGGCCATGCGACCGTCATCAAGGGCGGCGAGGAGGTCGTCAGCGGCATCCGTAATCTTCAAAAACCATTGCGACAGCTTGCGCCGTTCGACCACTGCGCCCGAGCGCCAGCCCTTGCCGTCGATCACCTGTTCATTGGCGAGGACGGTATTGTCGACCGGGTCCCAATTGACCAGACTTTCCTTGCGATAGGCAAAGCCCTGCTTCCAGAACGCAAGAAACAACCGCTGCTGATGGACGTAATATTCCGGATCGCAAGTGGCGAATTCGCGCGACCAGTCGATCGACAGCCCCATCTGTTTGAGCTGGCCGCGCATGATGTCGATATTGGAGTATGTCCAGTCGCGCGGGTGTGACCCGGTCTGCATCGCCGCATTTTCGGCGGGCATACCGAAGGCGTCCCACCCCATGGGATGGAGGACATTAAAGCCCGCGGCCTTTTTGTAGCGCGCGATTACATCGCCCATGGCGTAGTTGCGCACATGGCCAATATGGATCCGCCCCGACGGATAGGGAAACATCTCAAGCACGTAGTATTTAGGTTTGCCGCCGCTGGCGTCAGCTGTGAATGCGCCGGCCGCTTTCCAGCGGGCCTGCCATTTCGGTTCGGCTTCTTTTGGATTGTAACGGGACATGACAGATAGGATTATAGGTTATGGATTGGGGGACAAAGATCAGAGAATAGCGATATTTTCTCTAATCCCCACTCCCTAACCCCTGCTGTCTCAGTCGTCGAGGATGTTTAGCCGCAGCTGCCGCGCCCGTGTGAGGATCGCGTTTTCGATTTCGCGCCCGGTCGCCGGATTAACGGCGGCGTCGGTCCATTCTGCATTCTCGGTGCGTATCTGGCGAAACACGGAGACCCGCAAGGCGTCGGCGCGCAGCGCGCTGTCGAGAATGTAAACCGTCGTCTTGAACCGTTCGCTCGGAGATTCAGGATTGCTGTACCAGTCGGAAATGATCAGACCGGCAATCGGGTCCGCAGAATAAATCGGCAAAAAATCAAGGGTTTCAAGCGAGGCGGCCCACAAATAGCGATTTACGGTGGTGGCTTGAGCGCCCTTGCCGGTTGAATAGGACGGCAGTGAGGCGTTGCGGCCATCTGCAAGCCCTTTTCCGCCGCCGCATGCAGCCAGCGATAATGCGGCGCTGGCGAGGGCTAACACTTTGAAAAAGGGAGCTTTTTCGCGCATCATGGTCGGTAATCCAATTCTGTCTTAGTTAACGGCTGGGCTGGGTAAATGACCCAGGCGGGGCCGATTTCGTGGCTTTCCTACCACAACCGCGCAATTAGACAACGCAGGTGCGGTCAGAATGCTTGAACCTTCCAATCTCGGGCGCCATTATCTTCTTAGGTCATAAAGCCGTTAACTTTATGCCGTTAAACTTTGTTGCGAATTAGGCAAGGTTTTGTGGCGGCGGCCGGCGGACCGAGGGGCGTTGCGTGGGGCTTTCTGACGGAAACGGCTTAAAACGCGGTTTCTGGCGGAAATTTAAGTTTTGTTCGAGCGGTTGCCGGGGCAATCGCTTGAAGCGTGGCGCGGCCTATACTGCCAATGGATGCAGGCCGCTGATAGAGATTGAACAATGACCGTTCTACGGATGGCATTTTTGAGCGTGAGCGCAGCGGCTTTGACCGCCGGCGCCGCCTATGCCGCCGATCCGGTTGAAATTGAAGTTTCAGGCGAGCTCAGCGTTGTCGCCGGCGTGACCGAGGGCGACGCAAAAGCGGACGCTAATGCGGAAATCGCCATTAAGGGATCGACCATCCTTGATAATGGCATCGAGCTTGGCGCCGTGGTTGAGGGGCGTCTTGATGCGGATCAGCCGGCTCAAATGTTTGGCGGCGGGCGGTTTTCGAGCCTTCTGATTGGCGGGCCCCGTGGCATCGCGCCGCTCGGCAGCGATGCTTATCTGCAGGGCGCTTATGGTTATGCGCGCGGCAGTTTCGGTCAGGTTATTGTTGGTCGCGATCATGGCGTCGCCCGCGCGCTCGCGGTCACGTCGCCGACACTTTTCAGCTCGGTCAATGTTAATGATTGGCGTACGGATCTGTCTGGTCTGAACGACGTCCACACCGTCAATGATTTCACCGGCTATTCGACAAAAATCACCTATATGCCGCCGGCGAATTTACTGGGCGGCGCTCTTGGCGGTTTACAGCTGGGCGTTTCCTATTCGCCAAGCCTGCGCAATTGCGGAGACCGTCTATGTGCGCCGGATACTGGGTTCTTGATTTCACCAGACGGAACCATGCTGACGGAGTCCTCGCAATGGGAGGATGCGGTTGAAGCGGCGCTCTACTATCAAAAACCGATCAAGCTTGGCAGTGACCGGCTTCTGGTTGGCGTTGGCGCCAGCTATGTGACAGCCGACGAAGACACGCTTGCAGCTCTGCCGGTCTATGATGATTACGAGGCTTATTCCGTCGGACTAAACCTTGCTTATCGCGGCATTACGCTTGGCGGTTCTGTAAAAACCACCAATTCAGGGCTCGCAACCGTCAATGACGACACCTATCTCGCCTTTGACGCGGGCATCACTTTCCAGACCGGCGAGGATAGGGGGGACTGGGGCTTAATGCTTGGCTATGGCCAGTCGGAAGCCAATGCGATCGGCCCAAACCCGCTTGACCCGACATTATTTCAGGATACGCAGACAGCACAGGCCGGCGTTACCTATGTGCTGAGGCGCGGCATCACCATTGGCGCTGCCGCCCAATATGTTGAATCCACAAAACCTATTGCCGCAGGAGGCCCGGAAGAGGCCACCACGGTCGTGATCGAGAGCTCGATCAAATTTTAAAAATTCTAAGCGCCTAAAGCTTAGAGGGGATACTGAACCGGGATGGCCTTTGCGCCATCCCGTTTTTCTTATTAGCCGTATTTCTTTTTTGGAGATGGATAGTGAAAAGCACTGCGATAATTTTGATGGCCGGTTTTGTGATTGCGCTTGCTGGTTGTAGCGTTCAACATGAGGCGAGCCTTAAGCCCTCGGAGGACGTTATCGTGGCCCGTACTAACAATCACATTGATTATGTAGAATTCGCCGCAGAAGATTTGAGCGCGGCCAAGGAATTTTACGCCGCAGCATTTGGTTGGGAGTTTCAGGATTGGGGCCCGGACTATGCAAGCTTCTCCGGGGCTGGCGTTGAGGGCGGCATACGCGGCGGCGAGACGCCGGCAAATGGCAGCATGCTGGTCATTCTTTATGCAGATGACCTTGAGGCGTCGGAGGCGCGGGTCGTCCAGGCTGGCGGAGAGGTTACCGAGCGCCATGAATTTCCAGGCGGCAAGCGGTTTCATTTTCGCGACCCGGTCGGAAATGTTTTCGGCGTCTGGACGCTGGTCGAGCCGCAGGATTAATATGAGCGCATTCGAAAAAGTGGGAACCGGTTTTTCGATAAAATGCGCGTAAAACAAAAACTAGACCATGTTCATCTATGCTGTGTTTCCCGAACATGGTCTGGGCAAAAATCCGCTGATTGCGGCAAGGCCCGTCACGTTACGTCCGGCAAGCTGGCTCGCATTGGTCTCGTCAACGCCGCCGAGCGCCAGCACCGGCAGCGGTGATGTGCGGGCGATTGATTTAAACAGCGCCGCTCCAAGCGTTTGTTCGCCGGGATGACTTTGGGTAGCGAAGACCGGCGACAAAAACGCCAATTGCGCGCCAGCGGCGGCGGCCTTTTCCAGCTCCAGCGCCGAGTGGCAGGCGGCGGTGGCAATCATTCCTGGCGCCGGGCGGATGTCTGTCCAGGAAGGAAAATGGACGCCATCAGCGCCAAGATTATTCGCGAGCGTGAGATCGGCGCCGACCAGAAACAAAATGCCGTGTGTGGCGCACACAGCTTTGAGCCTTTGCGCCAGCGCAGCACGGTGCGGCGCCTCATAATCACGCAAGATGACCGCAGCACCCGGCGGCAGCGCGCCGATAATCGTTTCCGGCTCTGGCGCCAGCGCGCGATCAGTGAGAAAAGCCAGACAAAATGCCGCGCCGCTGACGTCCGAGCCGCGTTTGAGGCTTTGCGCGGCGGCGGCTAGTTTTGCGCTGCGCATTTTGGCGTCCTGCCCTGGTTTTTTCAAAGTGGTCCTTTCCTCGTGAGCCCTAACCTTATCGACCCCGCCGCCAATCTTCGAGCCATTAACGAAGAACTCAATAGCGCGCTCATAGAGGCTGGCCGCAAGGGCGACGCTGTAACCATCACGGCGGTCACGAAAAAGCAAAGCCCGGAGCAGATATTACCGGCTTTGGCCGCCGGCCAGCGGGTTTTTGGAGAAAACCGCGTGCAGGAAGCGCAGGAGAAATGGTCGGCCCTGCGCGAGCAGTTTCCGGGTATCGAATTGCGGTTGATCGGCCCCTTGCAATCGAACAAGGCGGGGGATGCGGTTCGGTTATTCGACGTGATTGAAACGGTGGACCGGCCGAAAATTGCCCGGGTGCTGGCTCAAGAGATGGAAAAACAAGCTCGCCGAGTGAGGCTGCTGGTGCAGGTCAATATTGGCGAGGAAGACCAAAAGGCGGGCGTGGCGCCGCGCGATACTGACGCCTTCCTGTCGCTCTGTCGCGAGCAGTACGGGCTGACGATTGACGGGCTGATGTGTATTCCGCCAGCAGATGATGATCCGGCGCCGTATTTTGCATTGCTGGCCAAAATCGCTGCGCGCAACAACCTTGCCGATCTCAGCATGGGCATGAGCGCCGATTACGCTATCGCCGCGCAGCTTGGCGCGACCTCTGTACGGATTGGAACCGGCATATTTGGGCCTCGCCCCTGATTTGACGCCGACAATACCCTGCGAGAGTGATTATCTCACCCGCAAGGCTTGTTGTTTACAGTCCGCGTGACCAGGTTAAGGCGCGGCTTTTGTTGGATTTTGGGTTCATTCTGCTTCACACTGAGTAACGGAAGTCTATCGTGGATGTGAATTCCATTTGAACCGGAATTGGCTAAGAAAACCGCAGCAAAGAAAAAGATGATCGGACCTAAACTATGACGCGGGCCAAACGAATTCTGCTCGTCGATGATGACGAGCTTTTGACCGAGACTCTGATCGATCAGTTCAAGCTTCACGATGAATATGCGATCGAGCCGGTGCCGGACGCCAATACGGCAATCAAGCGAGTGAAAGAAGAGGCGCATATTGATCTGATGTTGCTGGATGTTGGTCTGCCCGACATGGACGGGCGCGAGGCCTGTCGCGTGATGCGCAAGAATGGCTTTAAGTCGCCGATCATTATGCTGACCGGCGCTGATTCTGACGCCGACACGATTCTCGGGCTTGAAGCCGGGGCCAATGATTATGTGGTCAAGCCGTTTAAATTCGGGGTTCTTCTGGCGCGGGTGCGCGCTCACTTGCGCAGCCATGAACAAAGCGAAGATGCGATTTTTAAAGTCGGCCCTTATGAATTCCGTCCAGCGGTGAAAATGCTGGTGACGGCGGAAGACAAAAAAATTCGCCTGACCGAGAAGGAAACGTCGATTTTAAAATTCCTTTATCGCGCCGGCGGCAAGCCAGTAACGCGCGACGTTTTGCTTGACGAAGTGTGGGGCTATAATTCCGGCGTCACGACCCATACGCTTGAGACCCATGTCTATCGGTTGCGTCAGAAAATCGAGCCGGACCCGTCAAATGCGGCGATCCTGCTGACCGAAAGCGGCGGCTACCGGCTGGCGCATTAAGGGTTACAAGCTTATGAGCGTTACGATTTATCACAATCCGCGCTGCTCCAAATCGCGTCAGACGCTGGCGCTGCTGGAGGGCAAGGGTGTAAAGCCGCAAATCGTTCTTTATCTCGACAATCCACCCTCCGTAAGTGAGTTAACGGCAATTGTCGCCAAGCTGGGCGTCGGCGCGCGCGGGATTATCCGTACTGGCGAGGCGGCGTACAAAGAATTGGGGCTTGGCGATATTTCCAAGCCGGATGCCGTGGTCATTAAGGCTATGGTCGACAATCCAATCTTAATCGAGCGGCCAATTGTCGTGAATGGCGCCAAGGCCGCCATCGGCCGCCCGCCTGAGGCGGTTTTGAGTGTTCTGTGACGGCGCTTAAATTGACTGCATATGGATAACGCTTGGCGCCAACGGCTTTGATTTTTCCGTATGCGTCGTTTCCAATACTTAATCAACGCTCCAGCAGCGTTTCTAATTCTTCGCGTACGCCGAGCAGCGCTTTGCGGCCCTCTTCGATAAATTCATCCGCGCGGTCGAACGATGTCGGCATCGCATCGCGCATATCCGGGCGCAGCAAAATATCCGGCGGATCGGTCCGCGCTCTGGCGCGTGCGAGGTGCATCTGGAAAATATCGGCGGCCGCATAGGCGGTCTCGAACAGATGCGGCGCAGCGTCGGCGCGGGCTTTGGCGAGGTCAAATTGCCGCCGGACGGCGCCCCGTGTGTCCTCGATCAGCTTTGCGACAGCGCCGCTAAGGCCAGGCCTTGACGCCGGCGCGGTGGTGATGGCGGCGGCTTTTGCCGGCCCCGCGCCGAGGCGGTCAAGAACGCGGGGGACAGCGTTCAGATCGACGGAAAGCACGATGTCGGCGCCCATGGCGCGCGCATGGGAGACCGGTGCGGGATTGGCGAGGGCGCCATCTACCAGCCAGTGGGCCCCGTACTGAACGGAATGAAAGATCACCGGGATTGCACTCGATGCGCGGGCCGCATCGATCACCGAACCGGTGGTGATGGCAATCTCCTCACCGGTTGCAAGGTCGGTCGCGACGGCGGCGAATTTCACCGCCAGGTCTTCGATATTTTTGTCATAGCTCCGGAACGCATTAAAAGCGGGTGCGGTATCAATCAGCCCGCCGCGGCGGACCTTCAGCGTGAAGCGTTCCAGCGCCGATAGCGGCTTGAGTTCGCGCGCCCAGCTTTCGAATTCATCAAGCGCCCCGATCACATAGGCGCCGCCGACCAGCGCCCCGACAGAGCACCCGGCGATGATGTCGGGCTCGACACCGATCTCTTTCAGGCCCCGCAAGACACCGACATGGGCCCAGCCACGCGCGGCTCCAGACCCCAATACCAGTCCCAGTTTTTTAGCCAAGCGCCGCTCCTGTTGCTACTCAGTATAAGGATTTATAGTCGCCAGACTATGCCTGCCAGCTCACCCATAACTGAAAACCCAGACAGCAATGAAGTAGGGCCGGGACGCGTATCTTCAATGGTCATGACGGGGATTTGGCCGCCTTCTTGACGCTTTTGTATTTAACGGCTTTGCGGATGGGCAAGGCTGCGGAAAACCAGCCCAAATAGGCCATAAAGCTCAGTGGCTTCGTTAGACGAAGCCCGCCATAATAACAGATTCGAATCACATAATTGTCTGGAGACAAAATCCTCGTGCCGAGTGCGCCATCATCAAAACGCCCGCCCCTGCCGGGTAAGCCTTCGGCCGAAAAGGCGGCCGCCGGCGATTTGGCGAAAGCACAGCCAGCAGCCAGCCGCCCGCACACGCCGGCGGAAATCATCGCGCTATTGGATGAGGCGGCGGCCAAGAAATCTAAGCCGGCGGAACAAGACAGCACCAGCGGCGGCGTCGTCCACGTCGCCACGTTCTGGCTTCTTTGGGGCTGCATTTTTGTCGGGCTCGCCGCCGTGGTCTATTTCGTGTTGTCCTCCGCGGAGGCGACCGGGCCGTCGTTGGTGCTTGCCGGCATATTGGCGCTGGTCGTCGCCGGGTTTGTCGCCATTGCCGCAACAAGCAAATATTCGCCAATATTATTGTCCGGAGCGATGTTGCGCCGCGTCGGCGGCAAGTCTTCTTCCGAAGCCGCCGAGCTGGCGGGCGCTGATATTCTTGGCGCGCTGGGCCTTGCTGAGCGGGTCCTCGACGCCGATCAGGATGCGCGCCTTGTCACTCGTCGCGACGGCGTCGTCACCTATGCCAATCGCGCCTATTTTCATCTTGCAAAAGAAGCGGGGGTTACCGGTCCAGCGGGCCTGCCGCCGCGCATAGACCGGTTCTTCGCCCAACAGGGGGCCGAAGCGACTAAAGTTTTCCGTCTCTGCCGCGCGGCAAAAGGCGGCGAGGCGGGTGAGGAGATTATCTACCAGCTCATGGGTCTTGAGGGTGGCGGCAAGCGGCGCCGGTTTGAAGTCAGCGTACGCCCTATTCGCGGCGCAGACGAGCATGTCGCCTGGCGGCTGCGTGAATTGCCTGTCGATGAAGAAAAGCACGACATTCTGGCCTCGGCCTATGCTGATTTCCCGCGGCCGGTGCTGGCGCTTGAAAAATCCGGACAGATACCTTGGGCAAACGCCGCCTTGCGCGAGGCGCTCGGCGTCGCCCGCGGCGCCGTTTGCCACATCGATGATATTGTGTTGGGGGAAACTGGCGACCTTGTGCGGTCGTTATGGCGGATGGACCGCGCGCAGTTGCCGGCGCTGATCCGCAGACAGGATGCTGACCCGATAGATGGCGCTTTTGTCGCTTTTCGCCGTGGCGGCGTCGGTGAGGGTTTTGCGTGCGTTGAATTAATTATCGACGAGGTCGCAGACGATGTCGAAGAAGTGACGCTCTCCGGCGACATCTCTGAATCACCATTCGGGATCGCCATTGTCGAAGGGGAAATCAATCGCGAAGGACGGGTGACGCAAGCCAATAAGGCATTTACAGAGGTGTTTGGCGGCGCCAAGAAAAACACCCCGCTGGCGAAGTTGTTAAGCCAGGAAGCCCTCGACGAGATTGCCGCTGAGGTCAGGCGCAAAAGCAAGATCGGCGTGGCGTTGTCGCCGGTTGAAACAACCATCGGATCCGGCGTTGAGGCGCGGACGTTTGCGATCTATCCGCGCCCTGTGCGGCGCAAGCGCGGCGCTTACGGTATACGAAAAATTCTTCTTTACTCAGTAGATATTACCGATCGCAAGCGCATGGAAGAAGACTATGCGCAAGACCAAAAACTGCGCGGCATTGGCGAGATCGCGAGCAAGGTCGCGCATGATTTCAACAATTATCTTCAGGTGGTCCTCGGTCATTGCGAAAGGTTGATGCTGAAGCACCCGGCGGGCGATCCGTCCTACACCGAACTTGTGCAGATCCGCGAGAACGCACAGCGCGCCGCAAACACCACAAAGCAGCTGCTCGCATTCTCGCGCAAGCAAACGCTAAAACGCGAAGTTCTGTCTGTAACAGAAATATTGCGCGACTTCTCGCGCTTTCTCACTCGCGCGATTGGTGAGAAAGTCCGCCTTGAGCTTATCAATGGCAGGGCGTTGCCGCTGGTGAAGGTCGACCGCTACCAGCTGGAAACCGCGATCATGAACCTTGCGGTCAATGCCCGCGATGCAATGGGCGCCAAGGGTGGCGCGCTGACGATCCGGACCGAGAATATTTCCGCCGAGGACATCAAGGCGCTGAATGTCGCCGGCCTTGGTGAGCAGGACTATGTATTGATTGAGGTCGCGGATATGGGCCCCGGCGTGCCGCCGGAAATAGCGGCGAGTATTTTCGATCCGTTTTTTACAACCAAAGAATCTGGAAAAGGCACCGGTCTTGGCCTTTCCACGGTTTACGGCATCATCCGCCAGATGGACGGCGCCATTGCGCTGAGCAATCGCGAAGGCGGTGGTGCGGCTTTCAGCATCTACCTGCCGGCATATACTGGCGAGGTTGAGGAAAAAGTTGATGTCGTCCCGCGCCCGCCCAGCCAGTCACAAGACCTGACCGGCGCCGGGCGGATTTTGATTGTTGAAGACGAGGATTCGGTTCGCACTTTCGTTGCCGCCACCCTCACCGACTGCGGCTATGAAATCACCGTCGCGGAGGATGGAGAGGATGCGCTTGAAATTCTTGAGGACGACGGTGTCGATTTTGATCTGGTCATCTCCGATGTGATGATGAATGTTCTCGACGGGCCATCGTTTGTTTCGCAGGCTCGCGAGCAACTTGGCCTTAAAGCAAAAATTATTTTCATGTCCGCCTATGCAGAATCGGCCGTTCGCGAACAGCTCGACGTTATCGATGGCGCGGCGTATATTCAAAAGCCATTTACGCTGCGCGGACTCGCAGCGCAGGTGAAGACAACGCTCTTTCCGCCTGCAGATTAATTTTAGGGAACAGGGTCACATGCGCCAGATTGTATTCGATCTAGAAACTACAGGGTTTAAGTTTTCCGAAGGGCACCGGATTGTAGAAATCGGTGCGATTGAACTGATCAACGGCGCCGTTACGGGCAGAAATTTCCATATCTATGTCAATCCGGAACGCGACATGCCCGATGGCGCGTTCCGGGTTCATGGCCTCTCGCAGGCCTTCTTGGCAGACAAGCCGAGCTTCGTGGACGAAAAGGTTGCGCCCGCTTTTCGCGCGTTTATCGGCGAGGCCGAACTGATCGCCCATAATGGCACCGGCTTTGATATGCCGTTTTTGCAGGCAGAGCTTAAGGCGGCGGGGATGCCTGCGTTGGACAATAAGCTCGTTGATACGCTGCATCTTGCGCGGCGAAAGTTTCCCGGCGCGCCGGCGAGCCTTGATGCGCTTTGTTCGCGCTTCGGCATCGACACCAAGGAGCGTAAGCGTGACGGGCACGGCGCGCTTCTCGATTCCAGGCTTCTCGCCGAGGTTTATATCGAGCTCACTGGCGGCGCTCAGGCGGGATTGAATTTTGTGCGTGCAGATAGTGGCGACGGCGACAGCATTGAAAATGGGATGTCGCGAAATCGCCAGGCGCGCGCACGCCCAACGCCATTGACGCCGCGAATTACCGAGGCGGAAAAGGACGCACACGAAGCTTTTCTGGCTGATCTTGGTGCGGATAGTCTGTGGCGAACGCCAGCCGAGTGATGGCTCAGGCTTGTCCGGCGGCGGCGTTTTGCGTGCGCTCTTTGTTGGCGAGGAATATTCCCAGGAAGTCGATCGGCTCTAACATCAAGGGCGGGTAATTTCCGTTGCGTGTCGCATCGGCGACAATCTGGCGCATAAACGGGAACAATATCCGTGGGCACTCCACCAACATCGCCATTTCAAGCTGCTCACGCTGCAGGTTTTTGATTTCAAACACCCCGGCGTACGACGCCTCAACGACAAACAGCACTTTGTCGTCGCGCGTGGCGCGGGCGGACGCGCTCAGTTCAACTTCAAATTGATCCGGCCCAAGAGGGCGGCCCTCTACATCAACATTGACTTCCATCTGTGGCGTGGCGCCGTTTTGAAAACTCGCTGGCGCATTCGGGCTCTCAAAGGACATGTCTTTGAGATATTGGGCGAGGACCGCGAAGGTCGGGCCATTATTGCCGGGCTCGCCTATTGGCGCTTGATTAGGATCTTCGGGCGTCTCGGACATTGCGTCACCGTCTCATTTTACGAAGCGCGCTCTTTACACGCCGGCTCCCTCGCCTGCAAGCGGCCTTATGGCCGATGGATGGTTATTGTCGCATCGCCGCGGTCAATGCGGCGCTTGATCTCCCGCAACGCCGCTCGCGCAATAAGGCGGCGAACCGGCGGGACCAGCAACGCAAAGCCGAGGGCGTCGGTCAGAAAGCCGGGCGTCATCAGGAATGGAGCGGCGACAACCAGCAAAGCACCGTCCAGCGCGGCGGCGACCGGCGGCCTGCCAGCGCCCAGGTCCAGGCGGGCCTTTTCGAGCGCGGCAAGGCCCTGCGCCCGGATTATCCATCCGCCGATAAGCGCTGTCGCTAGACAAGCGCCAACAACCGGCAAGACCCCAAAAGCCGAGCCAGCGGCCAGAAGCACGTAAATCTCGGCAATCGGGGCCAAAACGAACACAATCAGGAGTATAAAAAACATAAGGCTGTGGTGTTTCCCGCAATTTCCACCCTATATAAGGCGGGCTCGCGCATTTTTAAGATTTTTCAGCGTAAAATCGACAAGATATGGATCCAGTTCTTCTTTTCTTCGCCGGCCTTACGGCATTTATCCTGTTCAGACTAATGTCGGTAATGGGTACGCGGTCGGGCCACGAGTCCCGCCATGACCTTGATGGCCTGCAGGCGAAAGCTGCTGCGCATGAGCGCCAGGACGAGGGCGCCGATGAAGATCACCAAGGCGACGAGGCGGCGCCGACGCCAGTCTCGACCAATGCGCGGGTGTTGCGCGAGGCTGATGCGGCATTTGATGAGTCAGAATATATCGCCGGCGCGCGGGCGGCTTACGAGATGATTGTTGAGGCTTTTGCCTCCGGTGATCTGCGGTCAATCCGCGCCTATCTCAGCGATTCTGTCTACGATGCTTTCAAGGGCGCCGTTGTGGCGCGCGAGGAGGCCGGGCAGAGCAGCGACGTTAAATTCATCGGCATCGATCATGCTGCAATCGTTGACAGCCAGATTGAGCAGGACCGGATGCGGGCGACCACGGAATTTACCTCCAATCAGGTGCGCGTCACGCGCGATAAGGACGGCAATGTGGTTGACGGGGACCCGAACCGGATTGAGCTGGTTAAAGACCGCTGGACCTTTTCAAAGAAGCGTTCGAGCCGTGATCCCAACTGGATTCTTGTCGCGACCGGCGGCGCGGCCTAGAGTTTTCGGCGCCAACTGTGAGAACGCCGGAATTTGTTAATACCGAACCACAACCAAATCAAAACGGTTTTTGTCGCCAGCACCGTTCTTGCGGCGCTGGCCGGCTTCGTTGTCTTCGGCGGGCTTCTGGCGCCATTTTATGAAAAGCAGCATGCCGATACAGCCTACGGCGAGCCGGGCATCGACTTTCGGCTCGCCGATTTTTACGAGCTGGGCGATTGGCAACAGGATGATTCCCTGCCAGCGTTCGCAGCCTTTCTAAGGTCTTGCGAGGTGTTGCTGACGCGCGACCCGACGGAGCCTGCGAACCCGCAAGAATATCTTGGCGACCGGTTTGAGAATTTAACGCTTGCCGGAACCGTGGCGGATTGGCGCCTGCCCTGCGAGGAGGCCGCTGAGATCAATAGCCGCTACTATTCGGATTTGACGGTTAAACGCGGCGCTTTTCGGGCCTTCTTTGAAAATAATTTCCAGCCGGTTCAGATCCTGCAATACAAAACGCCCCTGCCCGATAGCCCGATCCGTCGCAAGGGGCCGAAAACCGATGAGACAGGGTTGTTCACAGGCTACTTCGAGCCGGTTTATAACGCCGCCCGAACGCCGGGTCAGGTTTTTACAACGCCGGCCTACCGGCGTCCTGACGATCTTGTTGAGGTTGATCTTGGCGTCTTCCGGGAAGAGCTGTCGGGGCAGCGCATTGCTGGAAAGCTGGCGGGGCGGCAACTTGTTCCCTATGCGGACCGCAAGACGATTAACCAGGGCGCGCTGAACGGCGCCGCCGCGCCAATTGCGTGGCTTGCGGCAAATGATTTATTTTTCCTCCAGATACAAGGCTCCGGCCGGTTACGGTTTAACGATGGCGGTGAGTTGCGCATTGGCTATGACGGACAAAATGGCCATG
Source organism: Hyphococcus sp. (assembly GCA_021776415.1). Classification (GTDB taxonomy): domain Bacteria; phylum Pseudomonadota; class Alphaproteobacteria; order Caulobacterales; family Parvularculaceae; genus Hyphococcus. The sequence goes on along the minus strand of JAJFFY010000003.1, from coordinate 3,020 downwards.
CCTATACCGCGGTTGGGCGGGTGATGGTTGAGCGCGAAATTATGCCGCTTGAAGATATCTCGATGATGTCGATCCGCGCATGGCTTGAGGGCGCTGGTGCGGATAAGGCGCGGGCCTTGCGTGAGGAAAATGCATCTTATGTGTTTTTTCGTGAGCTTGAGGCCCCGCAGCACAATCTCGGCCCGCCGGGGACGCAAGGGGTGGCGTTAACGCCGCAGCGAAGCCTTGCCGTCGACCGCCGCTATCATGCGCTGGGTGCGCCGGTGTGGATTGATATTGAGCCTGTTGAGGGCGCCGGATCTGAACCCATTCGCCGCCTCATGGTTGCGCAAGACACTGGCGGCGCCATTCTTGGGCCGGTCCGGGGCGATATTTTTTGGGGGACCGGCAAGAACGCCGGCGTGATCGCCGGGGCGATGAAGGCGCGCGGTAAAATGTATGTGTTTGTCCCGCGCAGTGTCGCTGAGCGGCTCCCCCGGCGTTCTGAGCGATGAGTCGGCGCAAGCTGAGCAAGGGCGAACACGACTTGTGGCGACGCACGGTCCGCGATGTGGCGCCGTTGCAGCGGCCAGGCGTCGATAAGGCGGGTTCACCGACAGGCCCGGCAGGCAAGCTGGCTGGCGGCTTTGCCGGCATCCCGCCTTTACCGCACCGGCAGTCGGCGGCTCCTGCAGAGCGGCGCGCACAAAGCGCCTCGCCGGACGCATTTTCTGCTGGCGATCCACGCATCGACAGGCATGCAAGTCGCGGCCGCCTGCCGATTGATGCGACATTTGATCTGCATGGGCACAATCAAGCCTCTGCGCGGGCGGCGCTATATGGATTTTTGCTGGAGGCGCGCCAGCGCCGCCATCGTTGCGTGTTGGTGATTACCGGCAAAGGCGCGCGTGAGATTACTGGCCGTAAAACCGGCGGCGTGTTGCAGGCGAAACTGCGCGACTGGCTTACCGAAGACGCCTTCCGCCAACACATCGTTCGCGCCAGCGCCGCGCATCCGCGCCATGGCGGCAGTGGCGCGGTTTACCTGTTTTTGAAAACGGCGGGCCGCAACACGCCCTGATTATATCTAGCCGTTGAGGAGAAGCTTCCACACCAGGTAACCAATCCCAAAGGCCGGCAGCACGTAGAAGAACAACACCCGCGAGAAGCGAATAAACATCGTCTCGGTAAAGTCCGCAGCCCAGTCGCCGACTGCTTCGTTCCACCAGCGGCGGGGCGTGTGCCTCGGTAATTGCGCCTGATCAGCCTCAAATGGCATCGCTGCGAGGACGCGCACGCCACGATTTTTCCAGCGCTGGAAGGCCTTCTTGAGGGCGCCGTTGACGACCGAGCCGCGCAGGCGACGCGTGAACATTGCAAACGGCCCAAAACTGAAGTCTGCAGGATCGAATTCAATGTCGAGTGCAACCGCCGCCGGTGCATCAGCGGCGCTGTCTTCATCAAGGCGCACAACTGAATAGCGAACACCGTAATTGCGAAGGTAGTTTTCAACATCGCCAAGTGCGGCGGCCGTACCATCGCGGCGAAACAGAAGCATAACTCGAACGCCGTGCGAGCCGGTATTCTGTACCGAGAGCAGCACAAACGCAGCCAGGGCGAGCCCGCCGCCAAGCAGCATCGCTCCGGTTGATGTTAAGGTGGACAACCACGACAAAGCCGCAGGCAATTCGAGCCCCGGAAAGGATGCGGCGCTGACCCCGTAAAAACCGGAGGCTATCGCGATGATTGCCAAGGTCGCAGCGACATAGCCGAACATGTTCATAAAGCCCTGACCGAAGGCGCCCGTTGGGTTTGCGACTGTAGCCAGGCGCTTGGTCCAGTAGGCGGTCTTGGCGTCGGTTGTCCGGTATTTGTCTTCCATCATTGAATGATCGGGATTATTTTCAACCACCATGAACCGGGTTACCGCCTCCGGTGCATCATCAATGTCATGATCAATGACGATATAGTCAGTTGAGCCCTGTGCAACGTCGAGTGGCAGCACCATGGCGAACAATTTACCGGCCTGAGACTCCGCGCCCATAGTAGAATAGAAGCTAGTTTCCCCGCTCCGCGGATTGAAAACCGTATTGGTTTGACGTGATGTACTTAATGTCCCGCGTGCCAACCGAGCCAATTCACGGTGCGGCTCAACCATTTGCGCGATTTCTTGCACCTCAATGCCGACAGCGCGCAGCCCGTCGAGTTTGGACTTACAGCGTCGGGCCGCCTCGGGGCCGGCAAACACAACATCAATCCGGTCACGGATTAATTTTTGGTCGGCCATGTCAATTGGCAGGCCAGCGCGCGGGGCTTCGCCATTGTAATCGGCGCCAGGATTGTTGCCGCTGTCAGTGTCTGTTGTACCCCAGGATTTGCGTATACGCCTCTGCAGGTTTGAAAAACCAGTACCGGGATGGGAAGATTGAATGAGATCGTAGAGCTGTGATTCATGGACGGCGAGGCACAAATTATCCTTTGCTTCAACCTGATCAATTCCGCGCAAGGTGGTTAGGCTAGCGATGGCACGCAGAGATTCGAAATCATACCCGGCATACGGGCTGTAGAATGGCACCACTGCAAAGTCGGCGGTATTCTGTTTTACCGCCATCAGCGATTGTTCTTTGGTGCGCAGCGGTTGGGTTATTGCGCGGTTATAATCGAACTTGTTGTTCTTGCTCGCCTCGTCAAACTCACGTTCAAGACGAAGGCCAACGGAGGAAAAGCCAGCATCCGGTACCGTACCGTTTTGGCGCGCGCAGCGAAGAAACTTGCCGGTCGCCTCGTAGCCGAAGCCCCACTCTTCACCGGTGAAGGCGATACGCGGGCGTTTTTTTGCATTATTTTGGGTGCGGCCCGCCAGGGTTTCACCGGCCCCCTTCATCGCAAAACGCGGGTCAGCGTCCTCCGCATAGGCGGCCATCGACCGTCGTTTGAATATTTTCGGCGATCCGTCAGCCATGACCGGGCCCCACACTTAATCTCCCTCAGACCAGATAGATTAACCTGCTATTAACTTTAGCGAAAGCCCGCTTTTACCG
>JAJFFY010000020.1 GCA_021776415.1 Hyphococcus sp. | reverse complement strand
CGCAGTCGCACCTTGTAGCCGCGCGCCTGCAGCAGCGCGCCCAAAGCCGCTGAAGCTATGCCTTTTCCAAGAGACGACACCACGCCGCCGGTAATGAATATATACCGCGCCATGGAAGCCCGTCTTAGCGACGATTCTTTGTTGGGGCTAGGCTTGGCTGGCCGATTGCACAAACAAAAACGCCGCAGCCCAAAGGCTGCGGCGCAAATCGCCTGAATGCTGGTATATTTGTCGGCAATACCTAGCCGTTCGGGTCGCTCTCGGCGGGCTCTTCGGTTGAGGTTTCCGCCGGCGCGTCGCTTGCTTCTTCTGGCGTATCAGCTCCAACCGCTTCCAGCGCTTCCTCGATGGATGGCCCTGCAGGCAGCTCAACGGCGCTATCGCTGCCAAGGGTTCCCAAAAGATCCTCGGTGGTCAGCTCGCCTGGCGCCGCCGTCGGATCGGGCGCCGCCTGTCCGGTCAGCTGCTCGATAACGGTTTCATCACTTTCGCCGCCGCCGGCCATCACCGCCAGGCCCAGCGAGGTTGCAAAAAAGCCAGCCGCCAAAACAGATGTTAACCGGGTCAGCGTATTGGCCGCCGCACGGCCGGACATCAACCCGCCGCCACCGCCGCCAATGCCAAGGGCGCCGCCATCGGACCGCTGCAGCAGCACCAGAACAATAAGCGCGAGGACAAGCAACGAGTGGATGGTCAGAATAATTGCGGTCATTTTCGTCTATCTTTTCAATTCCGTCGCGGCGTCACATAAGGCGCGCGGGGCGATCCGGCAAGGCCGGCAATACCCGGCAACACAAGGAAGAGGCGTTTAGCCGATGGCCCCGGCCGCCGCAAGCCCTCTAGCTTGATGCCTAAACTCCCCGGGCCAGGCCTATGTAAACGCCTGCAGCCCGGTCATCGCCCGGCCGAGAATGAGGGCGTGAATATCGTGGGTGCCCTCATAGGTGTTGACGGTCTCCAGGTTCATGGCATGGCGCAGCACATGGTATTCGTCGGAAATCCCGTTGCCGCCATGGATATCGCGGGCCGTGCGGGCAATCTCCAGCGCCTTGCCGCAATTGTTGCGCTTCATCATCGAGATCGCTTCGGGCACATAAGCCCCAGCGTCGAGAAGCCGCCCAAGCTGTAGCGCGCCCTGAAGCCCGAGGGCGATATCGGTCTGCATGTCGGCGAGTTTCTTTTGCACCAGCTGCGTGCCGGCGATCGGCTTGCCGAAAACGACCCGCTCCATGGCGTAATCGCGCGCCGCAATCCAGCAGAACTCCGCCGCTCCCATAGCGCCCCATGAGATGCCGTAACGGGCCTTGTTGAGGCACGAGAACGGCCCGCGCAGGCCTTTGACATTGGGCAACAGATTTTCTTCCGGCACCACCGCATCATCAAGCGCGATCTCACCGGTGACCGAAGCGCGTAAAGACAGCTTGCCCTCGATTTTCGGGGTGGTGAAACCTTCCGTGTCGCGATCGACAATGAACCCGCGAATTTCGCCATCAAGCTTCGCCCAGACCACCGCCAGATCGGCGATCGGCGAATTGGTGATCCACATTTTGGAGCCTTTGAGCATGTAGCCGCCCTGAACTTTTTCAGCGCGTGTGCGCATCGCCCCGGGGTCCGATCCGCCATCGGTCTCGGTCAAACCAAAACAACCGATCCATTCGCCGGTGGCGAGCTTGGGCAGGTATTTTTTCTTCTGTTCTTCTGTTCCAAACGCCTCAATCGGATACATGACGAGGGACGACTGCACCGACATCGCCGAGCGATAGCCACTGTCAACGCGCTCAACTTCGCGGGCAATCAACCCATAAGCCACATGACCGGCAGCGCCGCCGCCATATTCTTCCGCCACCATGGCGCCAAGAAACCCTTGCGCGCCCAGCTCGGTCATAACCTCGCGGTCAAAGCGCTCCTCACGGTTCGCCATAATGACGCGCGGCATCAGTTTGTCCTGCGCATAGCCCCGCGCCGCATCGCGGATCATCCGCTCTTCATCAGAGAGCTGGGATTCAAGCAGAAGCGGGTCCTGCCAGTCGAAGGTTTGTTTGGTGGTCATAATGGTTGTCCTCGTCATCCCGTGTGCCGTGCGTCATCTTGATGACGCGCTGCTAGCACGGGATCGCTCACCGCGAAATAGCTACATCCCAAAAACGATCCCGGACCCGCATTGCATCACTTCGTGCTGCAATGCATCCGGGATGACCGGATCAATTGTTCTATACCAACTCCACCGCAACGCTCGTGGCTTCGCCGCCGCCTATGCATAGACTCGCTACGCCCTTTTTGCCGCCGGTTTTTTGCAAGGCGCTGATCAGCGTCACCAAAATACGCGCGCCCGAGGCGCCAATCGGGTGGCCGAGCGCGACGGCGCCGCCATGAATGTTGACCTTGTCCACTGAGAGTTTCAATTCACGCATCGCCGCCAGGGGCACCACGGAGAACGCCTCATTAATCTCGAAGAGATCGACATCATCAGTGGTCCAGCCAGCTTTTTCCATCACCGTCGCAATCGAGGCGATCGGCGCGGTGGTGAACCATTCCGGTTCCTGCGCATGGGTGGAATGAGCGACAATACGCGCGACGGGTTTGGCGCCTTTGGTCTCCGCCGTGGACTGGTGCATAAGCACCATGGCCGCCGCGCCGTCGGAAATCGCTGAAGCGTTGCCCGCAGTCACCGTGCCGCCCTTTTCAAACGCGGCGCGCAAGTTCGGGATTTTCGCGGCGTCAACCAGGCCCGGTTTTTCATCATTCTCAATCGTCACCGAGCCTTTTCGGGTCTTGACCTCAACCGGAACAATCTCCGCCTTAAACGAGCCGTCAGCGATAGCGGTCTGCGCCCTTGTGACGGAGCGGATAGAATATTCGTCCTGTTCTTCGCGCGAGAACTGCCATTCGCGGGCGCATTTTTCGGCAAATACGCCCATCGCCTTGCCCGGCTCATAGGCGTCTTCAAGACCATCAATCGCCATATGGTCGAAAATCTTTCCGTGTCCGAACTTTATGCCGCCGCGCCCGGTTGGTAAAAGATGCGGCGCATTGGTCATCGATTCCATGCCGCCGGCGACAACGATATCGTTTGTTCCGGCGAGAATGGAATCATACGCCATCATCACCGTCTTCATGCCCGAGCCGCACATTTTGTTGACGGTGGTGCAACCGGTCGATTGCGGCAGCCCGGCGCCAAGCGAGGCCTGGCGCGCCGGCGCCTGGCCGAGACCAGCCGGCAGAACGCAGCCCATCAACACTTCGTCGATATCGTCAGGCTTGACGCCGCCGCGGGTCAGCGCCGCTTCAATCGCGCGGGCGCCAAGCTCTGTCGCCTTAACGCCATTATAAGCGCCGAGAAAATTACCAATCGGCGTGCGCGCCATGCCGGCGATAATGATGGGATCCTGGTTGGTCATGGGTGCTCCTTTGCGCCGCTTAAGCGGCTTTTCTTCCTCGCGCGATTACCTCAAGCGCCAGCTCATCAGCGACTTCCCCGGTCGGCCGGTTTTCTTGCTCTGCGCGGTCAAAAACCTCCATCAGCGTGTCGCCAATTTTGTCGATCCGCCGGGTCATCTCACCTTCGCTCCAGCGGCAGAGAATTTCAAGACCGACACTGATGACGCCGGCGGCGTTGATGACGTAATCGGGCGCGTAAAGCACGCCGCGCTCACGCAGGCGCGCACCCATATCGGGGGTTTTCAGCTGATTGTTCGCCGCACCAGCGACTATAGTCGCTTTCAACCTGTCAATCGTATCTCCATTAATCGCACCGCCCAGAGCGCAGGGGCTGAAAATATCCGCGTCTACGGCAATTGCATCCTCAGGGCTCACCACATCGGCGCCAAAACGCTGGCGCGCTTCATCCACCGCCGCCGGATTGACATCCGCCACGGTCAGACGGCCGCCTTCCTCGTGGATCAACCGGGCCAGTTCCATGCCAACCGCGCCGACGCCAAGGATGGAAATGTGAAGGCCCTTGAGGGAAGCAGCTCCAAGTTTATGGCGCGCCGCCGCCTGCACGCCGCGCCAAACGCCGCGAGCGGTAAATGGTGATGGATTTCCGCCAATGCCGCCCTTGTCGAGGCCGGCGGCGTAAGGCGTGACCGAGCGGATCATCGTCATGTCAGCTTCGGTGACGCCGCTATCTTCTGCTGTGTAGTAGAGCCCGGCCAGACTATCGACCGCAGCGCCAAAGGCGCGCAGCAGTTCCGGTGTTTTATCGGTTTTCGGGTCGGCAATAATTACCGCTTTACCGCCGCCAAAAGGGATGCCGCCCAACGCGTTTTTAAAGGTCATGCCGCGCGAAAGATTTTTGACATCTTCAAGCGCGGCCTCGAAACTTTCATACGGATAGATCCGGCAACCACCGCAGGCCGGTCCAAGCGTCGCGTCATGAATGGCGATAATCGCATTCAGTCCCGCGCTCTCATCGGTAAAATGAACAACTCTTTGCCAGCCTGCCGCCGGCGCGTCGCGGCTATCCATGGGGCGCGTCCTCCTTTACGAGAAAGATCTCTATTTGCGGTTGTCGCCCGGCGCAAAGCTTCGCCGGCGCGGCGCAATATAGGCAATGCCGCAAAGTTCTTTCGTTCAAATCATTAGGGCCATGCCTTGACGCTTAGCAGAAAATGCTAAATAATTAAAACAATCGAGGAAAGAAGCCCATGAAGCTCGACCATATCGACCACAAGATACTGAGACACCTGCAGGAAAATGCACGCATCACCAATGCCGAACTTGCCGACCGTGTCGGTTTGTCGCCGACCCCGTGTCTGCGCCGCCTGCGCCGGTTAGAAACCGACGGCATCATTAAGGGCTACCATACCGAGGTTGATCGCGAGGCGTTGGGCGTCAATGTCACGGTGATCATTCTCGTCAAACTCGAACGCGAAGACGACAAGACGCTGCGCGAGTTCGAGGCCGAAATTAAAAAGCGCTCGGAAGTGATGGAGTGTTATCTGGTTACCGGAAAATTTGACTATTTTATCCGGGTGCTGGTTCCGACATTGGCGTCTTATGAGACGTTTTTATCTGAGACCATTCTCCGTATGCCGAATATTGCCACAGTGGAATCCAGTTTCACCCTGCGTGAAGTTGAGCGCAAAGTGGTTATGCCGCTCCCGGAGCCGCCGCGACGGAACTAGGCGCGCCCCGCTCAGCGTCGCGATAGACTTCGATGACGCGCGCAATTTCATTATGAAGTTGCTCTGGCGTCACCGGCTTGGTAATATAGCCATCAAATCCCGCCTGAAGATATTCATCGATTTGCTGGCGCATGGCGTGGGCGGAAACGCCGATCATCGGCACAGCGGATTTGACGCCGCCTTCGCGTTCTAAAAAGCGGATTTGCCGCAACGCTTCCACGCCATCCATGACCGGCATGGAAATATCCATCAAAACAATGTCAAATTCCCGCGCCTTGCAGGCTTCAACGGCGAGCAAGCCATTTTCCACGAATTCAACGTCATGGCCGCCCGCGCGCAGGAAGTTCTTGAGGACCGCCTGGTTCACAACATTGTCTTCGGCGACCAGAATCCGCAATTTTTCGAGCGCCGCGGCGGGAATGGTTGCTGGCTGCGCCGCCGGGCTGCCCACGCCAGAACTGACAGCGCTGCTGGCGCTCACAGGTTCGAGCTGCAACTCAACAATGAAGGTCGATCCCGCGCCAGGCGTCGAGCGAACACTGAGAGCCCCGCCCATAGCCTCAATCAGCCCTTTGGTGATGGAAAGCCCAAGCCCGGTGCCGCCATATTTTCGCGTGGTGGTGACGTCAGCCTGAGTGAACGGCTCGAAAATTCGCTTCGCCTGACTTTCACTGATGCCGATCCCGGTATCGGTCACTTCAATGCGCACGGGCGCGCCAGGGGAGGACGGAATAGTAAAACGCACCGTCACGCCGCCACCGTCGGTAAACTTGATCGCATTGGAAACCAGATTATGCAGCGCCTGAACGATACGGTGGGCGTCGCCAATCCACTCCGCCTCGCCATCTCCCTCGCACTCGGCGCTCAGATATAGATTTTTCTTTTCCGCTTGCAGGCGATGGAGGTTTTCTATCGTTTCAACAATTTCCGAGAATTTAAAAGCCACCGCTTCAAACTCTATATGGTTTGCCTCGATCTTTGAAAAATCCAAAAGGTCGTTCAGGATCGTCAGCAACATATCGCCGGAATCACGAATAATTTTAACCTGCTTGGTCTGGCCATCACTCAAAGCGCCGCTTTCAAGCGCGGCGGCCATACCGAGAATGCCATTCATTGGCGTACGGATTTCATGGCTGATATTGGCAAGGAATGCTGACTTCGCCTGATTGGCTTGTTCGGCGGCCGCCTGTCGCTCAACTGCGTGTTCGCGCGCCTGGCGCATCGCCGCGCTGCTTCGTCCGTATTCCCGGAACGCCAGAAACAGATGGGAGACATAGAGCAAGCCAGCGATTAATACCGCGAAGGCTGGCCAGCGCTCAATATGGTATCCAGTAATCAAACCATAAAGCGGCAGGCCGAGAAAATACAAAAGATGCGGCGACAGGGCTGAAATAAAAGTCCGACGTTCGTGATGCATATGCAGGGTTGCATGCAACAGCGCGCCACAAAGCCACACCACGCCGAACACCTGGCCCGGCCCTCCCCACAGGAACCAAAGCAACGCCGGAAAGAATGAATAGACCAGCCCTGCCTGCGCCGAGGATCCGCAAATCAAGATCCATTCACGCTGGCTCGGCGGCGTGGTTCGGTCAGCGTCGCGAAACGAGCGCCACGCGCGCACATCGATGAGTTGACTGACAATAACGGCGCCGCTCCACAACGCGGCGATAACCAAACTGGTGGCCGCCCATAAAATAACCGCGCCAACAGCGCCGATAATGAGCCTGGTCTTTAATTGATGGTGACGCGTCAGCGCCGTCGCAATCAGCCCCGAAACGACAGACGCATCGGCCTCAGGCGACGTAGGCTGTTTGCCTGTCGATGCATTCGTCATCATGCGTTCCCAAAAGGTAGCGCACTAATCTTGGCAATAAATCCTTAAGCCTACCCTACTGTTTGCTAAGATCAGTGTCTCATCTTGGAACAGAAACAATTCAGCGGACTTTTATTGTTGGAAGTCATAAAAGGCCCCAAGACCGAGAATGTCCGTCAGGGCCTCCATGGCGGCGAAACTCTCATCCATTAGCAATGGATCGCGCAGATCATCCGGCGTCAGCCGGTCCCGGTAATGGGCTTTCACCCAATCTTCGAGATTAGCGATCTTCGCCTCATCGAGAATGAAATGCTGGTCAGCGGCGGCGGCCTCATCGTTTGACAACACCACTCGCAAACGCAGGCAAGCCGGCCCGCCGCCGTTTCTCATGCTTTCGCGGACATTTTTGAAAATTACCCGGTTGATCGGGTTATTCTGCGCCACGGTCTGGTCGAGGAAGTCTTTAACCCGCGGGTTCTCCTCCGCTTCAACCGGCAAAATCAGCGCCGCCTCGCCGCCGGGCAGTGTCACCAGCTGTGAATTGAAGAGGTAAGATTTCACCGCATCTTCAAGCGAGACTTGCGCGGCCGGCGCCTCGATGATCTCAACGAAGGGCGCGGCCTTGCGTATCGCTGCGTATGCCGTTTGCGGATCAGCAAAGCTCTGTTCGTGTAGGAACAATACGGTCCCATTGGCGACGCCGAGAACGTCGTTGTGGAAGGCGCCGGCGTCGAGCGCGGCGGCTGACTGTTGCACAAAGACAGTTTTGTCAGAATCCAGCAGATGGCCGCGCGCTACGGCCTGGCTGGCGTGCAGTTTCTGACGCGCGGGAAATCTCTTGCCGTCTTCTCCATAGACAAACAGATGCACCCCCGGTGCGCCATGCTCCGGCGCCAATCGCCCGTGATTGGCCGCGCCCTCATCGCCGAAATGCATTGCCCCGGGCAATGGCTGGTGATGCACGAAATGTTTGTCGCTATTGAAAATATGCGCCAGCACCCGCGCGGTGGTCTCGGCCTCAATCGAGCGGTGAAAATTTGCCGCGAGATTTGCCGCCGTGAAATGCACTTTGCCGTCACCCGTATCCGGCGATGGCGCAACCGTCGCCGCATTCGCCGTCCACATGCATGAGGCGGCATAACAATTGGCCAGCAATTGCGGATCGGTCTTGCCGACTTTGTCGAGGATCTGTTTGTCGGTCCCGAAAAACCCAAGCGCCCGTAGGGTTTTGAGGTGAGGTCGGTCCTGCGGCGGCAAAAACCCCTGCCCCAACCCAAGCGCCATCGCCGCGCGCATTTTCGCCAACCCCTGCAACGCCGCCTCGCGCGGGTTCGACGCCGCGCCAGCATTGCTCGCCGAAGCAAGATTGCCAAAGGACAGCCCGGCGTAGTTGTGAGTCGGACCGATCAGGCCGTCGAAATTGTACTCTGTATAAGTCATTTATCGTTCGCCGCCTCAAGGTCAAATTTCATGGCAACGAGTTGGGCTACAACATTTGCACAAATCTCTCGGCGCCCATCTCTCGGCGATATCCCCATATATTCGGTTTCCACCCACCATAAATAGTCAGCCATTTCCTCCGCAGATGCCCCCTCATCCATCAACATGACATACAGCTTTGCGCCATAACTATCATATTCATCTTCCGGACACCCGCCTATGGGATCCCATTCTTCATTAAGAATGTTGCGAACAAGCTGCCTGTTGCGTCTTGATCGATCTTTGTCGCGACCGTGAGCCATTATTGCTTGAATCCAACCTGATCCTCCGCCATCGCCAACAATTGCTCCGCCTCCATACTCGCCACCGGATAGGCGCAATAATCTGCTGCGTAATAAGCGCTAGGCCGATGATTGCCCGATGCGCCGATGCCGCCAAAGGGAGCGGCGCCCGAGGCGCCGGTTGTCTGGCGGTTCCAGTTAACGATGCCGGCCTGGCTTAGCGTCAGGAACTTCTCCCATTTTGATTTGTCATCGGACAATATTCCCGCGGAAAGGCCGAATTTTGTCGCGTTGGCCATGGCGATCGCGGCGTCGAAATCTTTCACGCGCCAGACTTTAAGAAGCGGGCCGAAATGTTCTTCATCAGGCACGGCGCCAACGCCGGTGACATCGACGATGCCCGGCGTCACAAAGGCGCCGCCCTCGTCGCGTTGGCTAAGCGTGCGGATCGCCTCACCGCCGACTTCAACCAGCTGATCAAAGGCGCGCTCCAGCCCACTCGCGACATTCGGCGAGATCACCGGACCCATAAATGGCTGCGGATCGCCAAACGGCGCGCCGATGATCAACCGGTCGGTGAGCTTCATCAGCGCCTCGATCGCCCTGTCGCCAACCGCGCCTTCGGGAATAATCAGTCGCCGCGCACAGGTGCAGCGCTGGCCGGTGGTTAAAAACGCCGACTGCACCACCGCTAATGCGGCGGCGTCGATATCGTCCGTGTCCCACCAAATCAACGGATTGTTGCCGCCAAGTTCAAGCGCCAGAATAACGTCGAGACGGCCGGCAAATTGTTTGTGGATCGCAACCCCGGTTTTGGCGCCGCCGGTGAACAACACGCCGTTAACGCCGTCAGCGCCGGTCAACGCCGCACCGGTCTCGCGCGCGCCCTGCACCAGATTGATCACGCCGGCAGGCACGCCCGCCTCAACCATGCGCTCAACAATGAATGCGCCCGGCCCCGGCGTTTGTTCGGACGGTTTAAATACCACCGTATTCCCGGCGATCAGCGCGGGAACAATATGACCATTGGGCAGATGCGCCGGGAAATTATACGGCCCCAGCACCGCCATCACGCCATGGGGCTTGTGGCGCAACACCGCATGGGTGGCGCCGGCAACGCTTTGGCGCTCACCGGTGCGCTCATGATAGGCGCGAACCGAAATATTGACTTTGCCGGCGACGGCTGCGGCCTCGGTCTTGGTCTCCCAATACGGTTTGCCGGTCTCGCGCGAGATCAGCTTTGCAAGCTCATCTCCATCGCGCTCAATCAGATCGCGATAGCGCTCAATAATATCGATGCGTTCGGCACTCGGCGTCAGCGCCCATTTCTCAAACGCGCCGTGCGCTGCTGCGACGGCGGCGACGACGTCGTCTTTGCTCGCCGCAGCGCCCGACCATAGCATCTCTCCCGTCGATGGATCAGTGCTGTTAAATTGCGCGCCCGCGCCATCGCACCATTCGCCGTTGATCAGAATTTTATTGCTCATCACATCACCACTCTATGGCGCGCAGGGCGTCGCCTTTTTTGACACCGAGCGTTTTTGCCGTCGCCGCATCAATCGTAATCGCATCGCCATCAACCGTTGCCGGCGCACGCGTCGCCCGGAACGATGTCAGCCGTCCGGCGGCCATCAACATCAAAGGCGCAGCGCCAACATCTTCGATTGTCGACACCTTCAGGGTCTTGCTTTTCCTGATCGTCTCGATGTCGTCCATCTCCGCATCGACCAGCGGCCCGCCGTCAAACACATCGATATAACCGCGATAGGAAAAGCCCTCTTTCAACAGCATATTGAACGCCGGCGCAGCGCCGTCATGGGGCTTGCCGAGAATATCGCGGGCGTCCTCTGGCAGCAATGCGGCGTAAATCGGATGGCGCGGCATCAGATCGGCGATGAACTGGTTGCCCATGGATGAATTTGCAATATCTGCGGCTTCAAACTCCATATCAAAAAATGGTTTGCCGAGCGCTTCCCAAAACGGTTGCTCGCCATTGGGCCCGCGCCAACCGCGCAGCTCCGCGCAGACCGGCGAGGCGATCAGTTCACGGTGCAGAGCAATAAAAAGATACCGCGTCTTGGCCAGAAACTTACCATAGCCGCCGCCGCGCGCCTGCGGTGAGAGAAACAGCGAGCCGACTTCAGAACAACCGGTAAAATCATGCGTCGGCACCAACAGCCGACGCTCCACGCGCTTTTTCAATTGTTTGGAAACATGCACGCTTTTATTGATGCGATAATTGACAAAGCCATGGTCCAGACCAACCGCCGAAAACACCGCCGCCGTTCCAAGGACTTTGCCGTCCACTTCAAGCACCATCATGTAAATTTCACCGCCGGGCTCGGCGGCGTTCTTGGCAAAACTTTCGCAGGCAAATTCTATGCGTGGGCGCAACGCCGCCGGCTCGGGCGGCAGATTGGTCATGCCGCCGCCGGACTGTTTGGCGAGCGCTAAAATCTGGTCGAAGTCTTCTGCCCGAACCGGGCGCATAAACGCCTGCGTCATCAGCTCGTCTCCTTTGTCTCGGCGCTGCCAGGTATGGCGATATCGCCGGCGGCAATTTTTAATAGCAACAGCGCGGAAAGCTTCGCCCGTTCCACCAGACTGTCGAGCGCCGCGAATTCCTGCGCCGAGTGAATATTGGCGCCGCGCACGCCGAGCGTATCGATCACTGGAATGCCCGCCGCAGCGATATTATTACCATCACAGCAACCGCCGGTCGGCTGCCAGGCGATATCCAGGCCAAGCTCGGCGCCGGTCGCTTTCAACGCATCAAAAAACGCCTGGAGGTCCGGCGTCATCGGTTTTGGCGGACGGGTAAATCCGCCGGTCAATTCCGCCTCATATCCCTCGCGGCGGTGTATCACTTCGATCACCGCCCCTACCTGCGCCAAAAACCAGTCAGCGTCATCGGGCTGCTCAAGGCGCACATTAAAGCGCACCACCGCTAAGTCCGGCACAACATTGTTCGGACCACCGCCATCAACGCGCGCAATATTCACGGTCAGGCCCTCGCGCTTGCCAGTCAGTTGATCGACGCCGGTAATAAATTCCGCAGCGGCGGCGAGCGCGTTGCGGCCAAGATGGTGTTCACGTCCCGCATGGGCGCTCTTGCCGCGAATGACCGCAGCAAAATTGCCGGAGCCTTTGCGCGCACCGGCGAGCGTTCCGTCAGCAAGAGCGGGTTCATAGACGCATGCAAACTGCGCCCGCCTTGCCGCCTCGTCCAGCATATGCGCCGAGCCGTGCGAGCCGATTTCTTCATCGGCGTTGATCAGCACCTCGTAACCAATCTTGTCTGCGAACTCAGATTGCTCGATCACTTTCAACGCATAGAGCATCACCAACAGGCCGCCCTTCATGTCGGCGGCGCCGGGCGCATTTAATCTGTCATCGTCTAAAAATTTCTCACCCTGAAACGGATGGTCTGCGGCAAAGACGGTATCCATATGTCCCGCCAGCAATACCCGCACCGGGGCCTGCGGACGCTTGACCAGGCGCAACATATCGCCAATCGGCTTGGTCTCCGTCGCGCCTTCGTTGGTGACGATCTGGTGCGGCTTTGAGGCCACAGTTTCAACCTCCGCGCCGAGCCCGCCAAAGGCCTCGCTGAGGGCCGCATGCATGCGTTTCAGGCCCTCAAGATTACCGCTACCGGAATTGATGGCGCACCAGGCGCGCAAACTCGCGGTCATTTCCGCCCGTTTGTCGTCCAGGAAGCCAAGATCACCGGCGAACTTATTGATATTGCTCATGGCCCAAAGAACTAGCGAAGCCTGCAAGGGCCCGCAAGGAGCCCCGCGAAGCTTTTCATTTCGGCGCGAACGCTTCTATAGTCGCTGCTGAACAGACTTTGGGCAAATCCTTCAATTTGGGCAATCAGACACCGCTTAGATGTTGCATATTTTAGAGAAGATTCTGATCGCCTGGGCGGACGCTGCACGGCGCGGCGGCCTGGCGCTAGCGCTCGGCTTTGTCGCTGTGGCAGGGTTGGCTGGGTATTACGCCGTTACCCATCTCAAGGTTAATACCGACACCAGCGCCATGCTCGATCCATCGCTGCCATTTCAGGTTCGTGCGGCGGCTCTGCGCAAGGCTTTCCCGCAGACCAAAACCGACATCATTGTCATCGCGCGAGCAAAAACGCTGGACGAGGCCGACGCGTTCATCGCCGATCTGCGCACCGCAGTCGCCAATGAAAAGACCGCCTTCACCAGTGTGTTCGCGCCCGCGCAAGAGCCGTTCTTTCAGGACAACGGGCTGCTCTATCTCAGTGAAAGCGCGCTCGAAGAGCGGCTGACGCAGATGTCGAAAGCCTCCGGGCTGATTGAGACCCTGATCAAAAGCCCGACCGTCGGCACATTATTCACCACCCTCGCCAGCAATGATGAACTCGCAGAGCGGTCAGAACTCGGTCAGGACACGCTGCAACAACTCTACAAAGAATTAGGCCATGTGGTTGAGGCGAGCCTTGAAGGACAGGTCAGACCGTTTTCGTGGACGGGCGCGCTGGACCAGGAAATCGGCGCCAGCGACAGCCACACGCGGCTGCTTTACGCAACGCCAGTGCTCGATTTCACCCGGCTTCAACCCGCCAAAGCCGGCATCGAAGTTTTGCGTGAGCAAATTGACGCCCTGTCTGAAAAATATAACGGCCGGGTCGAGGCCTTTGTCACCGGCGATCCCGCCTTACGGGTGGAAGAGCTGGAAGCGGTAACCACCGGCATTGGCATGTCGATGGCGCTTTCGCTGATCCTGGTGAGCCTGCTTTTGCTGCTGTGTTATCGCTCCGCAGCCATGGTGGTGCTGACCTTGAGCGGTCTTATCATCACCTTGGTTTTGACCTCGGCTTTCGCGGCTGCGTTTATGGGCGAGTTAAATCTGGTTTCGGTCGCCTTCACAGTTTTGTTGATCGGACTGGGCCTCGATTTT
>JAJFFY010000019.1 GCA_021776415.1 Hyphococcus sp. | reverse complement strand
GCAGGCCGGGATCCAGTACCAATAATACCTCGTCTTGCGACTCAGCAGTCGTTATCGGTGCGGCTGCATGTCACTTACGTTCGGAGCCTAAGGTGCGCGACAACACCATCGCGACAGCACTTCGTCCACAGACCAGGAAGCCGCCAGATCAGGATTGATCTGCAACACCACATGGTAATGGTTGCTCATGACCGCGTAGGCAGCCACATCCATGGCAAACACCGAAGACAACAAGGCCAGATGCTCAACAATCCAACCCCTGCGATGCTCAAAGCAGCGGCCGGAGAGTTCATCCAACCGCAGAGAAAAGCCCGGCGCACACAGCGCCCGACACAGTGGTAGTACGGTGTGGATTGCACGGAAACCAAAGCGGAACGTGGCAGCGTCATGCGAAATCCTGATGAAACCAGACTCCAGCTTGTCCTGATGAGATTAAAGATGATATGGCAAAAGGCTGAAAATGCTGTAGGATATTGGCTATGGAGTGTGGTTGTCCCGAGTTTTCCCGAGTTTTCCTCCCGAGTTTTCCTTTTTGTCGCCGAGACCAAATCAACCGGCGGGGCACAGGACCCCGCCGGCGAACTCTTGCGACCAATCGAACGTATGAAGCTGGAATGCGGCCGCCGACACTTCAAACAGTTGACACTTCAAATAGTTTGAGGAGGTGCAGTTTCGGCGTGTTTCCCATGTGATTGATCTGATGCGGTGATGAGCTAGATTTTAGCATCGGGGTTTATTGAGATAATCAGGGCCTGACAGATATTTGCTATGGTCTTTGCGTATATTTTCTCTGTTTCGGTTACTTGGTCATCTGCATTATTGCTTTCAGCAATTTTTATTCTAGAATATGATTCATTTATTATATTATTCGCTATATCTAGCGACAAATCTTTATCAATATTGTCTTTATCAATATTGTCTTTCTGGGTATGCGAATTTTCAATTAAAGTGTTGATGTCGTTATGACTTAGGTGAGAAATCAGATTTTCATCAGTTCCAAATTTATTTAATTTGTTTATGAGCAATATTGCATTTTCAATCTTTGGAACCTCGCTGAGATATATTGGGCATTTGTATTTAGCGAATGTATCCACGGCAGAGTCTGGATCAAGTCTAAACATAGAATTGACCATGTTTTTGACCGTTTCAGAGATGTGCTTTATCGATTCAGAATCAAGTTGAAAGCCGGAAGAGGGTTGATTGACCAAAGTTACACTGCCTGAAGCGCTGTTCACCATTTCACTTCTGGCTTGATTGATTTTTTCATCCAATGAAGCTACGTTTTTGTTTGCATCATCGAGATTCTTTTTGGCAGTCAAGTAATCTGCACAGTTACTGTCATTTGAGATGTCTTTATTTTCGCCAGGATCATCACATGTGGCGTCTTTACCCGCTCCCGAACTCGATGTCCCGGAAGGTTTTTTTTTGCCTTCATCATCCACTTTTTTTGTCAGCTCATTAACTTTCTTTCTTGCATCCTCCAGGCTGGATTGCAGTTCATTCAATCTGGCCGGTCTTCCCGCCAGGGCGCTGGTCTGAATTGCTACGGATGGTGGCCGCACCGCTCCCGTAAGTTGCTCAATCGCAACCAGTGTTACCATGATGCGTTGATAGCGCTGATGTAGGTCAACATACTTTCCTTTGTCTATATCCCCATTGAGCACGCCTTCACAGATTCGATACATGCCGTCACGAAGCAGTTGAATGGCCTGGGTGCGGATGCCGATGGTGGCGGCGCTTTCTGAGGACGATGCGCTCAGTGCCGCTTCGAAAGCTTTGAACTTGGCTGAGCCGGACAAGCTTGCCGCAAATGCTGAAAACACATCCGGACTGGGTTCTGCGCAGATTTTTTGTACCGTTTTTCCGGTGGCATCATAATTACGGCTAAGGAGAAAGCGCTGTTTTGCGTCAACGCTTATAGTACTGAAGTTGTCGCCAAAATCGCTTTCGCGATGAATGCTGTTGAGTCTCGCACAACTTGACATCAGCATCAGTAGGGCTATGCAGAAGATGATCTGAAAGGCTTGGTAATTGCGCTGTTCTGGTGATGCTGGCTGTTGCCGAGCAGTTTTATGATTTGACATGTTGTACCCCGACTGATCTGGTTGAACACACTACATCAGGGCAATGATTCCCCTGTATGTACAATGAGCCAATCCATGGCGCAGGAAGGCGTGATATCGATTAAACAGACAATGATCTCGCCTTGCACCTGAATTGTTGCTGTTTTGTTACAGGGTTCTTCGAGACATTATTGGTTGATATGGCTTTCCTCCTACAATATAGGTCGTACTTAGGATGTGATTCTCTCACCTTTATGGTGATTGGGTTAATACCCCCTGTCACTAGTGTCCAACACGTATAAGTCTGAGCAATCATAAACCCCTGATCATGCTATCAATTCATACATTTCATGGGTGTCATCGACTTGCTGGCATGACCTGCACCGCCGAGGTCACCGATCCGCTGCTGAATCGAGGTGTAATCTGAGGTTTCAGGTGTTGCCGCCATGCCCGCACGGACCGGATTCAGGTCCACATACGCCATGCAGACAATCAAAGCCGCTTCATCCAAAAGTGCCTGGGACTTGAACCGGCCTTCCCAGAATCTTCCGGTACAACCATCTTCCTCATTCGCCATTCTGGCAATGGATTCGTTCAGACCGTTCAGACAACGCATGAACCAGGACAGATCAGCCAGTCTGCTGCGATACAGTTCGACAAACTCATTGACCTTGTCCAGTTCAGCCGAATCCATGGCAGGATGGGAAAGATAACGCTGCACAATGGGATTCCCGGAAAACAGGCGACACCATCGCGACAGCACTTCGTCCAGAGACCAGGAAGCCGCTAGATCAGGATTAATCTTCAACACCACATGGTAATGGTTGCTCATGACCGCGTAGGCAGCCACATCCATGGCAAACACCGAAGACAGCACAGCCAGACGCTCGACTATCCAGCCTCGACGGTGCTCAAAGCTACGACCTGAGTACTGGTCAACACCACACAGAAAGGCCCGGCGCACACAGCGCCCGACACAGTGGTAGTAAGACGTTGATTCCAGGGAAACCAGAGCTGATCGGGGAAGTGTCATGGTGAAACCTGATGGAGCCAGGTTACAGCATGCAATACCGAAGATGCCAGTAGATATGGCAAAAGGCTGAAAATGTTGTAGGATAATGGCTATGGTGTGTGGGTGTCCTGAGATTTCTTTACCTTGTTCGCAGCATCAAAATATCGTATAGTTTTACATGTATTCAGAACGGTCAGACTCAAAGGGGCAAGGATGAAGCCAAGCATACCACGCCAGCCTCAAACCACAGTAGCTCTTGCCCGCCGTCGCTGCATTCTGGGGCTGGCCGTTACATCCGCGCTGACGGCGGGGCTGACCGATGGCGTCCAGGCTCAGCAGTTTCCGCCGGTGCTTCAGCTATCCAGCCTCGATGGTAGCAACGGTTTCAAACTCGACGGCGAGGTGGTGGGTGATAATTTAGGCTTTTCTGTCAGCGCTGCCGGGGATATCAACGGCGACGGCATCGACGATCTGATCGTTGGCGCAAAGAGTGCCGATTCCAACGACCTCAATTCCGGGCGCAGCTACGTGGTGTTCGGCAAAACCGGCGGCTTTGCCTCACCCTTGTCACTTGCCGCGCTGAACGGCAGCGACGGCTTCAAACTTGACGGTGAGGTGGTGAATGATTATTTAGGCGTTTCTGTCAGCGCCGCCGGGGATGTCAACGGCGACGGCATCGACGATCTGATCATCGGCGCACACCTAGCCAATCCAAACGGCAGCGATTCCGGGCGCAGCTATGTGGTGTTCGGCAAAACCGGCGGCTTTGCCTCGCCCCTGCAATTGTCCGCGCTGAACGGCAGCGATGGCTTCAAGCTCGACGGCGAGGCGTCGAGTGACCAATCCGGCCGCTCGGTCAGCGCCGCCGGGGATGTCAACGGCGACGGCATCGACGACCTGATCATCGGTGCATATTTCGCCGGTTTCGCCGGTTTCGCCGGCCTCCGTTTCGGGCGCAGCTATGTGGTGTTCGGCAAAACCGACGGGTTCAGCTCGCCCCTGCAATTGTCCGAGCTGAACGGCAGCGATGGCTTCAAGCTCGACGGCGAGGCGTCGAGTGAACAATCCGGCCGCTCGGTTAGCGCCGCCGGGGATGTCAACGGCGACGGCATCGACGACCTGATCATCGGTGCACCCATTGCCGATCCCAACGGCATCAATTCCGGCCGCAGCTATGTGGTGTTCGGCAAAACCGACGGGTTCAGCTCGCCCCTGCAATTGTCCGCGCTGAACGGCAGCGGCGGCTTCAAGCTCGACGGCGAGGAGAGTGGTGATTTTTTAGGCATTTCTGTCAGCGCCGCCGGGGATGTGAACGGCGACGGCATTGACGACCTGATTGTCGGTGCACCCAGTGCCGATACCAACGGCAGCAATTCCGGGCGCAGCTATGTGGTGTTCGGCAAAACCGGCGGGGTTGCCTCGCCCCTGCAATTGTCCGCTCTGAACGGCAGCGAAGGCTTCAAGCTTGACGGCGAGGCAGTACTTGATATTTCCGGCGAGTCGGTCAGCGCCGCTGGCGATATTAACGGAGACGGAATAGACGACCTGATCATCGGCGCGCGCTTAGCCAATCCAAACGGCAGCGATTCCGGGCGAAGCTATGTAGTGTTTGGTGGTGGATTCGAAAACATCTTCAAGAACAGCTTCGAGTAAGTGAACAGAACAACAGAACAGAAACAACAGAACAAACAACAGGAAAAAGAAAGAAAAGAAATGGACACCCAAAAAAGAAATAAAGAAATGCATTAAAGAAATGGACACCCATACTCCTGGCCGCAGATAAGCCATTATTGCCAAGCATTGACATGAGCAGCGTAGTTACTCAGATGTTTTCCGAAAAGACCAGATAAATGACAGATTCAGCTGTAATCCCAAATCCCAGACACGCCAAACTTCGGCACATGCCGATCTGAATGATTGATTGGGGTTGCAGCTAGATCCGCTGCGGAAACAGTCGATCAGCAGCGGCGATACCCTGCATGAGGGTATAGGCTTTGGAGTGTGGGTGTCCTGAGATTCGGCCTGGAGTGTGGGTGTCCTGAGATTTCCGTAGATATGGCAAAAGGCTGAAAATGTTGTAGGATAATAGCTATGGAGTGTGGGTGTCCTCAGCTTCCCTATGGAGTGTGGGTGTCCTCAGCTTCCCTCGACTATCCAGCCTCGACGGTGCTCAAAGCTGCGGCCTGAATACTGATCAACACCACACAGAAAAGCCCGGCGCACACAGCGGCCTACGCAGTGATAGTAGGGTGATGAAGCCAGGGAAACCAGAGCTGATCGGGGAAGTGTCATGGTGCAACCTGATAGAGCCAGGTTACAGCATGCAATACCGAAGATGCCAGCAGATATGGCAAAAGGCTGAAAATGTTGTAGGATAATGGCTATGGTGTGTGGGTGTCCTGAGATTTCCTGAGATTTCCTACCTTCCCCCATGACGATACGATCCGTAAATTGCTGTATCTTGGGCTGAGGAATGTATCCAAGAAATGGACCATGCCGATCCGAGACTGGAAGCTAGCATTAAATCAATTTATCATCATTTATAACGACAGAGTATCTGTCTAACATGAAACGCCACTTACACAGTTATTTGGATACCCTCTGTTGGTCATGTGTCATCCAGCACATCGAGATTGTGCTGCGCGTCAAGATGCCCTTGTGCGGCTGCTTGGCTGAACCAGTGAGCGGCTTCAGCAGTATTTTTTTTAACGCCTCGACCTTTGGCATACATCACTCCTAGGTTATACTGCGCGTCTTTATAGCCCTGCATAGCGGCTTGACGGAACCAGTATACGGCTTCGTTTGCATTCTCGGACACACCTTGGCCTAATGCATACCTTACTCCAAGTTCAAACTGAGCTTCAGAAAGGTCTTGATCGGCAGCTTTCCGATACCAACGAACAGCTTCTGCATCGTTTCTTGGTACACCCTGGCCACTCGCAAACATGAGTCCCAGATTGTATTGCGCATCCGCGTGACCCTTTTCAGCAGCTCGGAGGAACCAGTGTGCTCCCTTTTCGGAATTTTTGGGTACTCCCTGACCATTGACATACATCAGGGCAAGGTTTTTCTGCGCTTCTGCATCGCCCTGTTCAGCTGCTAACCGATACCAGCGCACGGCCTCAGCGGAGTTTTTGGGTACCCCTTCGCCGTTAGCATACATAAAGCCGAGGTTGTGCTGTGCCACTGCAAGGCCTTGTTCTGCGGCTTGATGGTACCAGCGTACGGCCTCAGATGGGTTTTTGGAGATGCCTTGTCCGGTGGCATAGATTCGACCAAGTTCGTTTTGAGCCAAGGCATGCCCCTGTTCTGCGGCTTGACGGTACCAGCGCGCGGCCTCAGTAGAACTTTTGGGTACGATTTGACCGTTGGCATACAAAAAACCAAGGATGTACTGAGTGTCCGCATGGCCCTGCTCAGCAGCATGACGATACCAGCGCATGGCCTCAGCAGCATTCTGCGGCACGCCATCGCCATAGGCGTACATAAAACCAAGTTTCTGTTGTGCTTCAGCATGGCCTTGTTCTGCGGCTTGACGATACCAGTATGCGGCTTCGGCACCATTAAGTACTACACCTTGACCACTCGCATAGATAATGCCGAGGCTGAACTGAGCGTCAGCAAGGCCCTGTTCGGCGGCTAAGCGGTACCAACTTACTGCTTCGGCGGCATTCTTTGGCACACCTTGTCCGTTGGCATACATTAGACCGAGGCCAAACTGAGCGGCTACATTTCCATTTTCGGCAGCCGATAGCCAATCTTTCAATGCGGAAGCATAGTTTCCGCTTTCATACGCTTTCAGGCCTCGATCGAAGTCACCCTGTTGTCTTGGATAGAGCCAACAAGACAGCAGTATCATGATGACGATAACTGCAATTACCTGCATTGCTCGCAGAAAATTGATCTGAATTTGCATTGAGTTTGCCCTCAGTCACTGCTGTCCCATAAACAGCTAAAAAAAAAGGCCTGATTCCGACCTGTTTGTTACAATTGAATTGTGCATAAACAGTTGAACCAACAGGAGAAATCAGGCCATGTCTCATTCTAGCACCGTGCTGAGTCAAATGCTCAAATAAAAGAAATGGACACCCACACTCCTGGCCGCAGGTAAGCCATTAATGCCAAGCATTGACATGAGCAGCGTTGTTACTCTGATGTTTTCCGAAAAGACCAGATAAATGACAAATTCAGCTGTAATCCCAAACCCCAGACACGCCAAACTTCGGCACATGCCGATCTGAATGATTGATTGGGGTTTCAGCTAGATCCGCTGCGGAAACAGTCGATCAGCAGCGGCAATGCCCTGTATGAGGGTATCGGCTTTGGAGTGTAAGTGTCCCGAGATTTGCCGGGGAAGTGTCATGCGAAAACCTGATGGAGCCAAGCCTCAGCATGCCTTGAACTGGTTGGAAGATGCTATGGCAAAAGGCTGAAAATGTTGTAGGATAGTGGCTATGGAGTGTGGGTGTCCTCAGCTTCCTCCTCAGCTTCCATATTGTCTCGAGACAGGCATCCGAGATGCCGGGGTTCACTCGAATGAAAGGTTACATACCGGATTGTGACAAAAGACTGCATATGTTGTAGGATATAGGCTATGCAGTGTTGCAGACTTGAGATTTGATGACCATCAGCGTCAGGTTGCTCATGAAACAAGTATCGCCAATTTCAGATAAATGTGAATTTTGCGGTCTGTGCGTAGATTACGATCACAGACTTACACAGCAGAAAACAGCAGAGAGTATTGACAACGATTTCGCGAAGCTCCACGAGTTAAAAAGAAAAGGAATTATCAACACTGTTCCGTCGCGCAAGGTCCATGCAGGATTAGGGTCGAACATGCTGCACCGCACCGCATTCTGCGCAATTAACTCTAGTGCTTGGAACGACAAGCAACAAAAATGTCAATACTGGTCTCTGAAGATCAAAGATGGGAATGTTGTTGACTACCTTGCCATATATCACTCGAAACGCAATCACATCACATTAATAGTTTTGAGTGTTATAGCAATAACTGTTGCTATTGTTGTGGCTATATAGATGCTGTTAATTTAACTATTCATTCGAGCAATGTGCGAGTAGTGTTTTATTAAACAATTGGCCTGATATGTATTGAGTGGAATGAAATGAGTTAAACTTTAGGTAATTGACTAGATATTCGAAAAAAGATCCGATTCAGCCTGGAATTATAAACCTTAGAAATACTAAATGTCGGTATAATCCAAATAAGTCGATAGAAAGTAATTTTAAACAAATCCCAATGCTGTAACAATTAGTCCAAAGTAGAAACAGATTTCTTGAGAATGGTAAAAATAAAGAGCTGGTGTCACGAGACTTATCAAGGGTTCTTTTAGACGGATGATGACAATTACGGAATAGAAATGAATCATAAGGGTCACTTTTAATATGAAAATACAAAATGGATTTTATGCGTATCCATCATCTCCGCATGACATAGGGCAAGTGATTGAGTTGGCGGGAGAAGTAAGGACATCAGATCAGCACAATTCATTTACCACTTGGAAGGCTTTAGATATTGTGGGCCATTTTATTTCTGAACAAGTGTTGTCTAGAATAGATGATGCGGATTTTCTTGTTGCTGATATTACCAAACTAAACTTTAATGTAACATACGAAATTGGCTATGCGATAGGAGCATCTAAACGGGTATTACTCACTAAGAATACGAGCTTAAAGATAGATGGAGTAAAAATACAGGATGTAGGAATATTTGATACACTAGGTTATGTAGAATATCAAAATAAAAATGAGCTGATTGATAAGCTAAGAGGTATATCTACTACAGGTTCACTCAACCGACCAGAGCCATTAAACCAAAAAGCCCCAGTTTATCTGGTCGAAGTACCATATAAAACTGATTGGTCAGGACGTATAGTATCAAGAATAAAAAAATCAGGATATATATATCGATCATTCGATCCGAATGAAACTCCTCGACTATCTGCTTTTGATGCAATCTCACAGGTTACACAATCATATGGTGTTGTTGTTCCGCTTTTATCATCGATATCAAATGGGTACGAAATACATAACATGCGTGCATCATTTATCGCAGGGCTTGCTGAAGGGATGAAAAAGCCACTCTGCATAATTCAGAATGGTGATGATCCGGTGCCGATAGATTATAGAGATTTTGTTAATATCTCATATCATCCAAATGATGTAAACGAAATAATTGCAGAGTTCGCTAGCAAAGTTGCTAAAGCATTTCAACATTCTGAACCATCTAAGGCGCATGCTCAAAGGTCTTTTCTTAAGCGGTTGGATCTCGGTGCTACATCTGCTGAAAATGAAATGCGCGATCTTGCCAGCTATTATCTGGAAACAGATCAGTATCTAAAATCACTCAGAGGAGAAGCTCATCTTGTAGTAGGTAGAAAAGGATCAGGTAAGTCAGCGATTTTTCTTCAGATTAGAGATAGAGAACGGGAGATAAATAGAAATAAAAATATTGTTCTCGATTTACGGCCTGATGGATTCAAGTTAGTTAAGTTTAAAGAGCAAGTATTATCCTTCATGGAAGAAGGAACGTATCAACACACAATTACAGCATTCTGGGAATACGTGCTTCTACTTGAGATATGTTACAAGATACTTGAGAAAGATAGAAAGAGACACATTCACGATCACTTGCTTTTTGCCGGGTACCGTGAACTCGCTTCCCTATACAATATCGATGGATATGATCCTGAAGGTGATTTCTCTGAGAGAATGTCAGGGCTTATGGAGAAAATTACATCTGAATATCAAGCTAGATTTCCAAACAAAGAAAATATCAGGCTTTCGTCTGCACAAGTCACTGAGATACTGCATAAACACGACGTTCGAAGACTTCAAAAAACATTAATAAATTATATGGAGAATAAGGGGGCATTGTGGCTTTTATTCGATAACATAGACAAGGGTTGGCCAACTTCAGGGTTAAATCACGATGATCTTATAATAATCCGAGCACTAATTGACGCAACTAGGAAAATTGAACGGGAATTTGGTAAAAATGACTTGATTGTAAGCACAATTGTATTCCTTCGAAATGATGTTTTCGAGTTACTAGTCAGAGAAACATCAGATAGAGGGAAAGAGGCAAGTGTAGTCCTCGATTGGACAGATCCCGATCTACTTAGGGAATTGGTTAGGCTTAGAATTGTTTCTAATGACCTCAGTGAGCATGAGAGCTTTAACTCCGCATGGCTCAGAGTTGTTGTCAGTCATTATTATGGTGAAGAAACATCAAAATACTTCATTGATCGATCTCTGATGCGCCCAAGATTTCTGTTAAGTTTGATCAATCAGTGCAAGAGTTTTGCGATCAATTTGAATCATGACCTGATTGAAGAACAAGATATTGAAAAGGGAATGCTTGCATACTCAACAGATTTGTTACGAGATATTGGTTATGAACTAGTCGATGTGTCAGGCGCATCCGAAGATATATTGTACGCATTTATCGGTTGTAAGTCAGAACTTACCGAGGAGGAAACAAAGAAATTAATGTCTGATTACGGCCTTGATATAAATTTATCAGATACTATATTTAATCTTCTTTTATGGTACGGGTTTCTTGGTATTCGTGTTGACAGTGATAGCGTTAAATATATTTACGATTTTAACTATAAAATGCCACTAATGAAAGGAATTATTAAAAAGAAGGTTGGTAGCGTTGTGTTTTTTATAAACGAAGCGTTTTGGCCATCATTGATGATAGACGCATAACTAAATTCTGCACATGGATTCAATTGGTTCTAAATATATGTGCGAAACACCATAGACTGTGGCTTTTTTAATGATGTACATGGCTCTGTCAATATGATACTGCTCCTCGTTCTTTCTCGACTTGCCAGAATCTCCTGCAACTTGTTTATAACCATCGAAAACTCAATCTATCCAGTCGAATTATGTATATAAGCTATATACCTGTCAACGCATTATATTTAATCGCCTCACCGACGCTGTCGATAGTGCCCGATAACCGCCAGCGTCAAAGCCAGTAGCAGCGGCAGCAGGCGTTCGGCGGCGTCTGCTGGTGCGTTGGGCAGAAAGCTCAGTAACACGGTGCCGAAAAAACCTGCCAGCATGGCGGCGAGTTTCCAGCTGGCCTTGATTGGCCCCAACCACAGCATGACCACCAGGATCGGACCGAATGCAGAACCCAGTGCCTGCCAGGCAAACAGCACGCGCTCAAAAATCGAGCGCGGTGAATAAATCGCCAGCAGGACTGCAATCACGCCGAGAATCAGCACCGCCAGGCGCGCTCGTTGCATGGATTGGTGCTGCAGGTCATGGCTGACCGCCGATGCTGCGGTCAGCAGCTGGCTATCGGCGGTGGACATGATCGCTGAC
>JAJFFY010000018.1 GCA_021776415.1 Hyphococcus sp. | reverse complement strand
GATTTCGCTGGGGTTTTGCCTGCCGGCAAGCGCCACGACTGACTCAACGGTGACAGCGCGGCGCTTTTCTGCCGGAAGATTTTTGCTGCGGGTGGGCATCATTTCCTCGTATAAGATAGTAATTGATTACTATCTTATACGAGCAGTACTAATTTTGCAAGAAGTGATTCGAATGCAAATGACAGACCGCCTGCTATGAGCACTGGAAGCTATGCCCGTGGGAGACCACCGGTGATCGCTCAAGCGTTTGCCAGACTCAGCTGGTTTTTCTTGATCTTGTGTCGCAGCTGTTCGTGATGCCAGTCGATTAGAGCATGGGCGCACTTTTTCATGATGTTTTCTTTTATCACTTGGTCGACAGAACTGAGGCAGATCGCAGGGTTAGTTTGGCCAGGAAAGCGACGGCGATGGCCAGGATAAAGCAGATCAGTGACAGGTAAACAATGAGCTTGACGCCGCTTGTCGGGAAATTGATCAACAGCATTCCGCCGGCCCAGGTAGCAAACATTATGGACAGATTGAACACGCTGGATGCCACCGAAGTCGCGATGTCTTTGGCTTTTTCAACTTGCATGCTCACTGCGGTCTGGTACATCGTCACCAGCGGACCAAAGGCCAGGCCCCAAAGGAAAAACGCGATATGCGAGATGATAATGGTGCCTTTGAAAGCAAGGAACATGGCCATGGAAGTGGCACCAATACTGAGCATGACTACGATCAGGGGACGCAAATAAGTGTCGATGTAGTGTGCCGAAACCAGCACTGAAATCACCGAGCCGATGCCGAAGATCAGCAGCGCCATGCCGATACCGCCGGAAAAGCCGATCAACTCCACCAGCAAGGTGATGTATGTGTAAATGCCGTAGTGGGCCGCGACCGATAGAAACGTCAACAGCAAGACGATCAGGATCGACGGCATTTTCAACACGGCCAGGGGTGAATTGCTCTTGCTGAGCGTCTCACCTTTTACCACGGGCAAATACAAATACGACAGCACGGCAATGACGACGACCAGCATACCCAAGACCAGGAAGACACTGCGCCAGCCGAAGGTGAGGCCAATCGCCGTCATTGTCGGCAGGCCGATGCTGATGCCCAGGGTGTTGCCCGACATGATGATTGTGATGGCCTTGCCATGCATGTTTTCCGGGACTAACCGTGTGCCGTAGACCGCAATCATCGGCCACATCACACCCGCGCAAATGCCGCCTCCGATACGCGCGGCAACGACGACTGGGTAGGACGATGAGAGACCGACGACAATATTGGAGACCGCGAACCCGATCAGCAGTGCCAGCAGCAGTGTCTTGCGGTTGAACGCCAGGGTGGCACTGATCAGTGGGATGGCGGCAAAGGCGGAAGCCAACGCGTATACACCAACCAGAAAACCAACCTCGCTTTCTGTAACGCCCAGCCCCTCAGTCATCTGCGGCAAAATGCCGGAAGGTACCAGTTCGGATAAAAGGCCGACAAAGGTGACGCTGGCCATCAGGCCAAAAACAAACCAGGATAAACTTTGTTTTGAGCCGCTAGCGTTGCACTCCATCGGCAATTTAGTCACCTAAATGATTGTCAGTCTTGCACCAGTACGCCAGGGTTCGCTAAGATACTGCCGCGGAAACGCCGGCCAAGAGGTAGCCGAGAGGTAGCCAACAACATGCCCCACCAAGCGCTCGCGTGCGGCGTCGTCAGGCACATCACGAACCAAACTCCCGGCCTGGCTGAAATCGTCGTTATCGGGTCGCGAGTGAAGGCATGATGCACCATATCATCGTCGGCATGCCGAAGCTACTCGAACCATGATCGTCTTCACGCAGCCACCCGATCAGCACCACAATGCACCGGCAGCAAGCAGTTCACCCCGGTCCGCCTGCTGCCTGACAAAATGCCCGGTTTTTCAGAACACATCTTCACGCTAACACCCCTGTGTTTTTAGCATCTGTACGTCGATGTTCAGTGAAGCCAGGATTTCGTTCAGTGCCTGTACTACATTGCTTGCCATGCCGCGACTGCCCTTAACGCGGCTGCCACTCTGCGATCGGATCAATACAATCATCGTCAGCTAACGTGGGGCCACTCAGAAGTATGCCGGATAGCGCAACAGCAGCGAGAATTGAATAGTTCATAATGTTCCTCCTCTCTTGCATATGCAATGCAGGTTCAGATGCTGGCTAACCAGCGCTGGCAGGCATTCGAAGCAGCAAGCATAAAGTCATACATGACCAATGTGTGACAGGCAAGAAAAGAAGCGGTTTCCATGACGACTAGCCCTGCCTCGGGTTCCCCGGCAAGGTCGGTTTTGAGTTTTTTCGCCTGACCGTTTAGAACCCTAAGCTCGGCCAGAATCTTTAATCACCAGATTGGAAAATCAGTTGGTTTGGGCGTCCAAACTCAACTTCAATCCTCAGTTGATGACTCTGCGTCAGGACCATCAATCGGCGGTTCCGAGAAGACTTTCTCGCCGGTAATCATAGCAGAGACCAGGCCATTCTTCTCTCGAACTTCGGTTACGACAACACCAACGATATGCAGGAAAATCAGGGTCATCAGTGCGTAAAATGCATATTTATGTGTTGTGATGAAGGGTTTTCTAAAGCTTCGCATTTCTGCGTAGGCGACTGGATCCACAGCGTCTTTTGATCCCGGGGTCAGGATTGCGAGCCGGTCCGGGTCACCGTTCGTTACCCACTCTGCGATCAAGCCGCCAAACGGCAGTTTGTACAGGTCGGTGCCAGCCAGCACCAGCCCCGAAACTGCTTGCGTCAGGAGCAAGAGCAGCAGAAGCAGCACCATAATGCGACCGACCGGGTTGTGGCCAAGATAGCCCGGTGCCTTGCCCGTGAAAAAACCGCGAACGTATTGACGCAGTGTGCCGATGTATCCGGGCCCGAAGGACAACGTGGCCCGCCAGCGTGCTCGTGTGCTGCCGATGAAGGCCCACATGAAACGCCAGCCGAGATTGACAGCGAAAACGTAGCCCACGTAAACGTGCAATGTTTTCAATAGAATTTTTCCGTCTGCACTCACGCCAAACGACTTCTCGTTCAGAATGGCCAAG
>JAJFFY010000017.1 GCA_021776415.1 Hyphococcus sp. | reverse complement strand
ACCGGTGGGATCGTCCGCCCCCGTCGGGTAACGCCGCTTGCCCCAAGCATCATAGGAGAGCCGCTCGGCGACCGCCCCGGTCTCATCGGTCAGCACCGCGACCGAGCCGAGGTGATCTTTCACAAACCAGCGGGTCATCTTTGTCGCGTCGGAACGCGTAAAGTGAACCCCGACCATGTCGCCGCCGGCGAACAGATAATGGTTCCACTGCGTGACCGTCGCGCCGACCAGCTTTTCGAAGATGACGCCCGAGCCCGCGTCGGCATAATAATAGGTGTCGCCTGCGGTGGAGACCTGTTTGATGCGCTGGAGCTCGGGACCATAGGTCCATGCGAGGTTGGTCGTGCCTTGCGTCATCGACGCGACCTTGTTGAACGCCGTCCAGCCGATGGTCCGCCCCGCCCCGGAGGTCATATTGCCGTTGGCGTCATAGGTGTAAGTCGCCGAGCCCGCCGCAGTTACCGCATGGGGGCGGAAGCTCCCCGCCGCTGCATATGCATAGGCCCCGACATCCGACTTCGACATGACGTTGCCGAGGTCGTTATAGGTCATGGTCTTGGTCGCGCCGCTGACGATCGCGTAGGAGGTCAGGCGGTTAAGAACGTCATAGGTAAAGTCCTCCATCAGGGTCTGGGTCGCATCTGTCCGCTGGGTGAGATTGCCGATGGTGTCAAAGGTGTAGGAGAAGTCAGCTACCGCGTTTGACGGTCCCGCCTGCACACCCGTCACAAAACCGCGATTTACGTCGAAGCTCCGTGTGGTGACCACGCTGTTGCCGGCGGTCGATTGGATGAGGCGCAGCTCCTGGTCCAGCGTATTCGCGGTCCAAAGCGTTGCGCCGCCATATTCCTTGAGCTGGCTTTGATAGCCGAGCGCGGTGTATACATTCTGTACTGTGAAGCCTGAAGGATAGATGATGCGGTCGATCCGGCTGTTCGAATCATAAGCCGTCGAGACCGTCTCCGTCGGCTCGCCGGTTAGAGACCGCGTTGCCGTTGATAACGGCCGTCCGAGGCTGTCATAGGACTGGGTTCTGAGATATCCGTTCGACGCGCTCGCCGTGGCGAGCTTGCCGACGCCCTTGACGCCCGTATCGTAAGTCCAGCTCGAGGTGACCCCGCCTTCAACTCGGGTCAGCGGCCGCCCGAGCTTGTCATAGGCCATGGTCGCGGTCTGACCCATAGCGTCGGTCTGGCTCACCATCTCGCCGAGGACGTTATAGGCGTAGGTCCAGGAGCCGAGATCAGGATCAACCGAGGCGACCTTCCGCCCCGCCTTGTCATAGGTCATGGTCTGAATATTGCCGGCGGAATCACTAATCGAGGTGCGGTTTCCGAACGGATCATAGGTGAAGGTCGTGGTCTTAAGGTTTGCATCCGTCACCGAGGCAATCTCGCCGCGGGCGGTCTTGACCGTCACTTCCGTCTGGCCGAGATCATTAGTCGTCGTGGTCGTGAGGCCGCTATAAGTGAAGGTCGATGAGCTCGCATCGGTGAGCGTGATCGTGGTCGTCCGTCCCAACGCGTCATAAGTATAAGTCGTCCACACCGGCGTCGCGCCCGACAGGAAGTAAGGTCGGCTCTCCTTCAGTACACGCCCCAGCGTGTCATATTCCGTTGCCTGACGAATGGTCGCGCCAGTGAACCCTTGCGTGTCTGTCGCGATCACCCGCCCATGAGTGTCGTGATAGGACTTGGCCCAGGGTCCGTTCTGAACACCGCTCGCATTCTGCGGCGTCACCATCACCATATAGGCGCCGAAAGTCGGGCACGTCGCTGTCCCACCCGCAACCCCAGAGCAATATTCATATATAAACGCCGTCCGCATTCCGTCAGGACGGGTTTCCAGCGTCGGACGTCCGAAACTGTCATAGGTCCAGGTCGAAGAAAGACCATTAGGCCCGGTCTGGCTGGTCGCAACGCCAAACTTGGCGTCGCTCACAACGTCCTCCGTATGACCAAGCGCATTGGCGCCCGTCAGCGTAAAACGGCCATTGGCCTCGTACGTTGCCGAGGTCGCACGCGAGACAATCCCAGTTCCACTCGTGGTCGTAGTCAACATATTGCCGAAGGCGTCGCGTGAATAAGTAGTTGTGATGGTAAGCGTCGAATCGTTCGGCTCCACCGTCTGGCTCAGCAAGAGCCCGGAGGCGCTGTCATAGGTAAAGGAAGACTGGCGCGTTACCGTCGCGGCGAAAGCATCCGGGATCGACAATAAAAGCCAGATGGCGAGGAACAGGATAAGCGTCACAATCGCTCGCGCCTTGCGAGAGCCAAGCTGTTGGCTCACCAGTAACATGCCGAATGTTCTGCGCAGGTCAAAACCCTGTTTCTTGGATGCGCGCTGCGCGGAAGATCGTTGCATCGCCCCGCCGGTCATGCGTTCCTTGGTCTCTTTCATGCGGGCCAGCTCCCTAAACGCACATCCGTCAGCAAACGGAGGGCTTGTCGGCTTCAGAACAACACGCAACACATATGCAACTTGGCGGCGCCATGCCGCGCGCCAGACTCACGGCTTCTTCGTGAGCCCGGGCCTCTTTACTTTCGAGATCGCCGGCGCCGTATCCAGAGCGGCGTCGCTCGGCGGCTTGCTCAGCGGACGCTCGGTATCGGCAAACGCCTTGACGCGGATCACCTGGCGACCACGCCCCGTAGGCGCATAGGCCGCGCTCCACATCCGATCATTCTTGATCAGTGCGCCGGAGCGCTTGTCGAAGATAAAACTCCTGCATCCTCGAAAGGTGCATATCCGCGATTCTGCAAAATATGTGCTCGAAAGGGCCCCGTTTGGTGCGACCACCTCCTCGCCAACGGTAGCAACGGTATTCGCCGCCCGTGCCTGTATATTTGACGCACCTTGCGCCGATGCCTGCCCACTCACCGCAAACACGAGCGGAATTAAAAAACTGAACCACTTCGTCAATCGATTGTTGTTTTCTATGCCGAATTTCATGGGTTGGCCTTTCTTCGAACGAAAGATTTCAAAATCACGAACGCAATTCACCGCTGATCTGCAACACAAGAGATGTCGTCTGGTTCGAAACGGTAGATGATGATTTTATGTGCAGGAACCTGCGTGGTTTCCACAAGCGTGTACCCTTTATGGACGCTGGTGAACTTTTCGATCATCGGTTCCGTCGAGCGAAAGATCACTTTCGATCCCGCCTTGGTGCAGACCAGTCGGCTCTTGTCTTGTTGCCTCTCTTCACTGAATACGGGCGACGCGACGCCGGCGCCTAAATAAACCAACATTCCCAAGACGATCGACTTTAAGGGTGCGCGCGCAATTCGGTGTTTCATAGTTCATTCCTCTCATCGCCACCCAAAATGTTAGGCGGCGTCTTTTTTAAAGGGCTAGCAAAAATCGCAACTCCCGCCGCTTTCTGTCACAGTAACCTGAATATACGCTGTATCAGTTCCGCCATTGCCATCTGAGATCGTATAGTAAATATAGAAAGTACCTGAAGAAGTCGGGGTAACCTGCATACGCTTTAGCGAGGCGCTCCAAGTAACGAAAAGCCCGCTTGGCGTCGTATGTGATGATAAGGTGATCGTATCACCGTCGGGATCGGAATCATTGTTTAGCGGATAAACATAGAGCGTGCCGAAAACTGTTGTTGATCCAAAATTGTTCACCGCATTCGGCGCCGCATTGGCCGCATCGTCATTGTTGATCGTGCCAACGCCCAAACCGTCAGATATCGTCGCCCCGCCTGTCGCCACTGACAGGTTGAGGTTCACCGTTTCATTCGACTCGACAGTGGAATCCTGGATTGTTGCGACGGTTACGGATTTAGTGGTTTGTCCTGAAGTGAATGCCAGCGTTCCGGATTTGGCGGTGTAATCAGAACCGGCCGTCGCCGTGCCGTTGGCGGTCGCATAATTGATGTTGTGAGATAACGCCGTTGAGCCCGTCTTTGTGACAGTGAAGCTCAGTGTCCCGCCTTCGGTTACAGCGACATTATTCACCGAAAATGCTGGCGCAGTATCGTTATTGTTAATCGTGCCAACGCCCAAACCGTCAGATATCGTCGCACCGCCCGTTGCCGCAGATAGATTGAGGTTCACCGTTTCGTTGTTCTCGTAGACGCTATCTCCGAGTGTAACCACCGTCACAGTTTTTGACGTTTGC
Organism: Hyphococcus sp.; assembly: GCA_021776415.1. Classification (GTDB taxonomy): domain Bacteria; phylum Pseudomonadota; class Alphaproteobacteria; order Caulobacterales; family Parvularculaceae; genus Hyphococcus. Next base: position 46,163 of record JAJFFY010000017.1, on the reverse strand, counting down.
GCCGACGTAAACGACAATGATCCCGACGCGCTGGTGTAATCAGAGCCTGAGGCGGCCGTGCCATTGGTTGTGGCGTAGTTTACAGCGTGTGTTTGTGAAGCAGCGCCAGTTTTCGTGACCGTGAAAGAAAGGTTTCCGCCTTCAGATATGGAGACATTGTTGATGGAAAAGCTCGGCGCCGAATCATCATTATTGATCGTTCCCGTCGCCTGCCCATCGGCAAGTGTAGCGCCATTGGTTGGGGCCGTAAGATTGACGATAACCGTTTCGTTGTTCTCGTATGTTGCGTCATTGCCGGTTGAGACGTTGATGGTTTTCGCCGTCTCTGCCGAAGTGAAAGAAAGACTGCCAGAAGTCGCGGTGTAGTCAGAGGTTGCGCTCGCCGTACCGTCGGCAGATGCGTAGCTGACGGCATGCGTCAGCGTTGTCGCGCCGGTTTTGATAACGGTGAAGCTTATGACGCCGCCTTCTGTCACGCTGGCGTCCGATATCGCAAAACTTGGCGTTGGCGCAATTTCATTTATGGTCCCGGTCCCTTGCGCTTGGGATATCGTCGATATTGCCGATGGGTTGCTCAAATTCACATAGAAATTTTCACTTGAGACAACGCCGCCGCTAGCCGTGGTAATCGATACGGTCTTTGTGGCGTCGCTAGTCAAAAATGTAAGCGTTCCGTTCGCGGCGGTATAATCAGTCCCGGCTGCGGCTGTCCCGTCCGCCGTCACATAGTCAACTGTGTAAGATTGGCTTGCGTTTCCTGATTTCGTAACCGTAAAGACAGCCGTATCGCCTTCCGTAACAGTGGCGTCGTCAACGGAAAAACTTATCGTTTCGATACAATTCGTCTGGCAACCCGTCGGGGTTGGCGTCACATCCGGCGTGGTCGAAGCGACTGTGGCGCTGAGAAGCCTGCCAAGGAACCAACTGGTGATATTATTGGAATAAGTGTTGGTGGTAGTCCGGTTTGCGCCGTCCGGGGTTGAGACCGTGATGGTCAGCGGATTGCCGTAACCGTCGTAAGTATAGGCCGACGTCACAGTCGGAAATGCCGTGCTGTTAAGGTCGGTAGAGGCTTCAACCGACTGCGATATATATGGAAAGCGTCGCGTGCCGCCAAGGTTGGTCGCGGCATATGTGTTATCGCGATCATTCAAAGTGACGCCGGAGAGCACCTTCTTGTCTTCGGAGACGAAGCCGATGAACGGGTAATCCTGGCGGAAGGTCAGCGTCTGCGCCACACTCGTCTGAAGATCAGTCACGACCTGCTGTCGAAAGCCCAAAAAGCCGCGCCCGCTGACATCAAGCTTCGCGCCAACATAAGCATAGCTTGAGCTATAATAGCCGCCGACCCCATTCGCCGCATCAACGCGGCTGACGACGTAAAACGGAACCTTGATATCGATGACCGGATAGCTCGCGGTAGTATCTTTTGTATAGACACTCGACTGCGTTAGCGGTTTGAAAGTGATATCCGTCGCCGCACCGAGCCCCGTGGTCGCCGTCTCCAGAACATCCGGGCGCATTGTCCCGTTCTTGTAGAACCAGCGATTGGTTCCCACTGACGGCAAGCGGAACATTGGATCACTAAACCCGTCGCCATTCCAGTCGCCAAAAGCCAGCACGCCCCCAGTTCCCGTCATCTGCGATGGCGTAATCGCGTCCGACGTATAAGAAAGCTGCAGCGCGCCATTTGAATCCCACGACGTTTCGAACCATCGGTTCGTACCGGAACTGGGAAGATGAAACATCACATCGCTCAACCCGTCCGTGTTCCAATCGCCAATACTAACGATCCAGCTGCCGGTGATTGTCGAGTTTGAAATGGGGTTGACTGTGACAAAGAAAGCAAAATTTCCATCATTCACCCAAAAGACATTCGAGCCGAAACTTGGGTCATAGGAAAGCGCGTCCGCAAGGCCGTCTCCGTTCCAGTCGCCGTAGTATAAATTTGCTATACAAAGGTTTGAGGATATCGTTGAGAAAGTCGGCGCGCCGCTGTTTATATACCAGTCGCAAGCCTCGCCTGGAGCCGGATTAACGAGGGCGGCGTAATGCACCATAACGTCGGTGATTCCATCGCCATTCCCGTCAATGAAATTGAGCTCATTCGCATGTTGAAACTTATCGATAAGCTCACCGTTCACCCATTCCGTATAGGCCCGTCCCGTCGAAATAAGATTGTTTGTTTGCGAAAATGAGAGCGCGCCGTCATTCGTGAACCAGCGGTTGGTTCCGTCATTAAAATATAATGATCGCCACATGACGTCGGTAATGGCGTCGCCGTTCCAATCACCGAAGTAAATTTCACCATCCTTCAACGAGGACGTTAAAATCGGGTTGTTGCTTTGAGTAAAGGAGACGGCTCCGTTATTCGTAAACCAGCGATTAGTTCCGTTAGATGGATCTCGCCACATGACGTCGGTAATGGCGTCGCCATTCCAATCGCCAATGTAAAGTTGAGTGCTCGCGCCGGTGATCTGACTTGTTGTGATCGGGTTGGTAGTGGTCGTGAAGCCGAGGGCGCCATTGTTGACAAACCATTTGTTAGCTCCGTTGGATGGATTCCAAGTCATGGCGTCAGTGACGCCATCACCGTTCCAATCGCCGATATAGAGTACGACCGAACTTCCCATATCACCGGTCGCCACCGGATTCGTTGAGGTCTGTGGAAAAGTCAGGCTTGCCGTCGACATTGAGAATGTTGTCGCTGGCAGGCAATTGGTTCCGGTTCCGTCGCACATCTTGATTGAGGTCACGCGACTGCGTGACGTCGATGAGCCAGCGTCATAGGAAAGCTCATAGACCTTGACGACAGTCGATGCGCCTTCATAGGTCTTGATCTTCTTTAAACGCACCGTGTTCTTGACCATCGACCTGGCGATGTAGAGCGGGTTGATGTCGGGCCGCGCCTCATATTCAAACCGCACAGAGTTATAAGGCGTCAGACTCGCCGATGCGTTTCCCGTATAATCAATCCGGGTCGGATAGGCCTGGCCGTTGGTCGTATCGTTAGTATAGGTGATGGTGAGATAGTTGCCCTTGGTGTCGGATATCTTGTTCGCCGCCCACGATCGCGCCGTGTTTTTACCCTGAGCCAAAATGCGCGAGTCCGTCGTGTTGCCAAACTCCATGATCTGGCCGCTCTTGGTCCACGCCTTAAAGTAGGCCGGGCCACTCCCCGCCGTTCCATAGGCGACCACCTTAGTGAAACCTTCAATTTCAGTTCGATACTCGGAGTTCGCAGCGCCATAGGTCCCCACCGTCACTACCAACCGCTGACCGTCCATGCAGAATCGATCATTCGCTGTGAAAGCAACCCGCCCCCGAGCATTGTCCTGGGCGACAGTTTTCGGGCAGCGCCCGATCGACGGTAACCCACCTAGATTCCAGCCAACGCCAAGAAGCCCGTTGCCGCCATCGCTGGAATAATCAAGCGTTAAGGCGGGCGACATGCCGCCCGTTCCCGGCGGAACTTCGATTGGAACTGTGTAAAGAGCCGCGCCCGTGGGACTGACATCGAACTGGCCCGGCAACATCATCACCTGCGCCATAACGGGAAGCGCGCTAACGCTAAGTCCGGCGATCGTTGAAAACAAAGCTGCGGCACAATGCTTCGACACAAACTTAATCAGTCTGGCCTTACCCTGTCGCGTCACCATCTCATTCTCCAGCCGCTGAAATCCGACAAAACAATCCCATCCACGCACCGGATAAAACAGCGCGCGCCAAATAAAGACGATAATTCACGGTCAGCGCACGCTCACACAGGGAGCAGCGCTGTCGCCACAATCATCAAATTAACAAGAAACTAAGCTTCGAAATTCAAGAGTAAAACTGCAACGCAAGGAACGCAGATACTGAACTTGTACAAGTAACGCAGTATCACGTTTTATCATAAAGCAAAATGAAATATTTAAGGCTTGTTGAAAGATTTATTTGTGAACAAAAAATCTTGACACAATTCGAAGAACCTTCGCGCGCAGATTCATCCATGCGTGTTACCGCTACAATTCCCGAACTGTCAGCCCTTCCCAACAAGATTACGCCGTCATGGTCATTCGCTTTTGTCAGAATTTTATTTGCAAGCATTCAAAACTGTGCAAATGACGCGACGAAACGCCTCAGCCTTTTTGCTATCAATGCAGTAAAGCGTGAAACTTGATCGTGTCATGTTATTTGAGTCGGTTTCCCTCTCAAGGGCCGTTTGCCATCTGCGATCATTGTGTTTTTGCGCGCGGCAATCGACCCAATGACGTCAGCCAGGCACACCCCGACGAATGAAATTATCACTTTCATGCGCCAATATGCGTAATGCTCGTGTTTGTGGTTGCTCCGTAGAGACTGATTGTCGAGTAAAGCGCCTCAAACCAGCGCCCGCAACGCATAACCTTCGATATGAGCTTCGATTATCGCTTCGTTCAGCTTCGATTGACCTAGGAATGCCCTTCGTTCGACCTTCGATCACCCCTTCGAATATATCCGTCCGTACGGGATTTGGCGGCCGGATATATCGCCGACTATAAAGTCCAATAAGGGCCGGGAGCGTCTTACATTTTTTAACGCCCAAAGCATTGTCCGATTCAGTGGCGCCAACGCGTTGCTTTTTTCGCCGCCGAGATACCCTACGCTGGGTATCTCAAAACTATCTGCGCAGTATGTGTTTGGTATCTGTTTACTATGGGTGCTGGTATCAAAAGAGTATCTACGAGTATGTATCTCCATGCTTACGGGCCTGGCTATCAGCCGTCTCTGTGAGACTTTTGCAATGCGACCGACGGCGCAAGGGTGAGGCGCGCGCATGCGCAGGATCATTCTCAAATTTGCTGACCGTCGCCGCGGTTGTTGCAAGCGATATTCAAAGACCATGGTCAAGGAGTCTTTGAATGTCTTCGGCCCGCCATGCCGTGATGCGCGGCCCAAGCTTAACCGGGCTGGGATAGCGCCCTGATTTTACGCCCGCCCACCATGTCGATTTACTGACCGGGATCGGCCCTATGGGCGCGAGAATGGACTTCAAACGCACAAAACCAGTTTCTGGAAAAACATTTTGCTCAGGCAAGTTCGCCTCCTTCATGATTACCATGAAGACAAGCAAACATGACTTGATGTAGAGAGGCGCGAATTCGGCAAAAGAAATCCGAATTCGGTTTATCTAATGCCGTAAACTGCGGCCAAGTGTGTGATTATCTGGGATCGACCAGCTGTGGCCCATAAGTATCTTTGGCTTCATTTAGATGTTTGAGGACTGTGTCTCGGTCGATTGTAAGGTTGCACAGCACCACTGTGTTCGCAATGTTCTGGGATGCGCTGGAATTGGTTCCATCCAACTTAAACCCATACCTATCAACAGCGACTGCAAGTAATATTTTATGCAATGTACCAATTTCCTTTTTTATACCTGATGCTGTGCGATTTTTTACAGGCGGCGCTTTTTCGCTTTCCACTCGAAGCTTACTATTCTCTTGGCGTAATTTGTCACACTCGTCACGACAGGAAACAAGGGAAAGTCCTTGCTTCTTTCCCGCATCAAGTAGTGCGCTAGGAACTAGGACCCCATTATGCTGGGCCCATTCAATATATTCTGTTGGCGGCATATTGGTTGAATAACCGCCATAACCAATATGACTTTTGAGCAGCCTATGTAGGTCGCTATATGGCCTCTTGATGTCGTCTGATACTTCTGATGCTAACTGGGTGTCCTGAAGCACATCACGAGGGTCGAGCTCCAGCAGCAATGTGACCGCTTGCTCAACCGTCCAACAACCCATTTTGCACCAATAGGAATAGTCGGGAGCGCCATCAGTCAATTTTGTATTTTTTGTGGTCATCGATTTGCTATCCGTTTATTCTGCAGCACATGTGAAGAGTTTTCTTAATTCGACCGCAGTTTTATGATTTGTGCGCCCTCATCAGCAACAAAACTAGCCCATCTCTCCATCAGGCCCCGGCGTTTCTCAAACAAATCACCACGTCGATAGGCGGCTTCAGCCTTGTTCTTGATGGTATGCGCCAGCGCCATTTCGCAAACTTCGTTTGAAAAATTCGTGCGTTCTGCCGCCCAATCCCGAAATGTTGAACGAAAACCGTGAACGGTTTCTCCATACCCCATTCGGCGCAAGGTCATCAGGAACGCCATATTGGAAAGCGGTTTTCCTTCCCTTACACCAGGGAAAATGAATTCAGAAACAGGGAGGTGCTTTTTTGCACCTCTTAAGAGCTCAACGCATCGTTCTGATAATGGAACGCGGTGCTCTTTGCCTGCTTTCATGCGTGTACCAGGAATCGTCCATACGGCGTTTTTCAGATCGATTTCTAACCACCGGGCCTCAAGAACTTCACTGGTACGCGCTGCGGTCAGAATCAGAAATTCAAAGGCCATCGCGGTTGATCTGTCATTACCGTCCGCGCAAAGCCGCTGAACAAACCCTGGGACATCGTCCGGCGCCATGGCGCGGTGGTGCGCCTTTCGGTCGGGCTGTTTGGGCAGACCTTTAGTAACGCCAGCAACAGGGTTTTCACCCTGGAGATACCCTGCCGCCTTCGCCCAATCGAAGACCGCAGATAGCCGTTGCTTCAGCCGTCGCGCGGTTTCTGGTTTCACCAACCAGATCGGCGCAAGGATTTTAAGAATATCCGGAGTTTCTATTTGATCCACACGTCTTTCGCCAATAACCGGCGCTGCATATTTGTTGATAGTGTTGATCCATTGCTTTGCATGCTTTTGATTTTTCCATGCCGCTGATCGCTCACTATGAACCTTATTTGCAGCCTCAATAAACGATGGAACTAACGCTAGCTTTCTTCGTTTTTCTGCCAACGGATCGCCGCCGCTACGGGCAATACCTCGATACTCTGCAGCCTTTTGGCGCGCTTCTGCGAGGCCGACCACACGGCAACCGCCCAACCCAATATCCCGTCGTCGCCCTTGCACCATTGTGCGCAATAGCCATCGCTTGGCGCCCGATGGATCGACCACCAAATAGAGGCCATTTCCATCACCATAGCGACCCGGGTGTTTGATGTTTCTAGCGCGCATAACGGTGAGTGAATTTTGAGGATGAGATCGAGTGTCCGCCATATTCTTACCCCACAATTCACCCCACAGTTGATGCGAGATAGTGCAGGATTTCATCAATAGTCATTGGATTATGTTTTTCAATAGGTCACTGATAATATTAATTATTTTGGACAGTCTTGGATTTCATAAAACAACAAAAAAACGGACACCCCCTCCGCCACTTTATATATCTCGCGGCCAATCGCTTCGCGATGGCCTCCGATAGGGCGCCCTGACCGGGCGGCGGGCGGTCGCCCTTGCGAACCCTTCGGGTTCGTAACATCTCTCTCCGCCAGTATATCGTTATCACTTAATGCATTGCAGCAGTGGGGAGAGGTCTGGAATTTTGCTCAATGGAATGGTGAAATCGGGAACTCCCTTTTCTACAAATTTCGCCGTATCCTTATATTCCAACATCAAGCCCATTTTATCGGTTGAATATTTTTGATCGGTCAAAAAAGTAAACAGGGTGACCGCCTCGCCAGTTTCCGGGTGCTTGCCTGAAGAATTCGACGCTACAGCTGTAATAAAAACCGTTTTTCCTTGCGACGAGTGATACGCTTGTAAGTTGTTCTCGTCAGTGGACGCGGACCATATGGGGTCGCGGAAATCAAAATCATCAAAGCTGCTGACATATAGGCCACTCTTTGGGTCGTCGATTAGATCACTATTCCCCAGCGTCCATGTCTTGGCATGAATGGAAAGCATGCCATCGCTTTCGCCAGGTTCTTCACTCGATGGGGTCCATTCTTCTCGTGAAAAGGTGAAAACCAGCTCCCGCGGATTTGCCTTTTTTATATTGATCAGCATAAAGCCCTTGTCATATCCATACGGCTCAACCACCAGGCCCAGCGATGGCGACTGAACCACGCACCGGCCCTGGGCCTGGTTCCGGGCGAGAACCCATCCGCCTTCAAGCATGCCGATTTGTTCCGTCTGGCTTTGCGCGGCGCTATTCGTGAATTGCGCGGCCAATATTGTCAGGCAAAACCCGAAGGCTTTTTTTATTGAGAGTAGAGGCGCCATAGATGTGTCTTTCAATCTGCTGTGCATGTACCGGCCCGGTTTCCGGTCGCCTTAGTCAGCGCCAAACCATGATCGATAAGCTACCCCTTTATCGAGCATAATTTCACGCCAAATTGATTAATAAACGAAATGCTTATTGCTCAGACTATTTGTGCACGCATCGGCGTGAAGGGCTCTGCTCCCATGTGTGCAGTTTAATTGAAATTCAGTTTGGAAGAACTGGTAGGCCCTAGGGGAATCGAACCCCTCTTTCCAGGTTGAAAACCTGGCGTCCTAACCGATAGACGAAGGGCCCGCACCGGCTCGCCGCAGCGGCGAAGGCGCTGTATATGCGAGGGATGCGGGGGCTTGCAAGCCCCTAACGCCTCATCCGGCAAAAATCATTGTGCGGGCGCCGCATCGCCGATCTGAAGCTGGCCGGCGTCGCCGCCGCGCCAGTCATCGGCCTTGACCCGGCCGGCGATATGAATGCGCCCGCCAGCGCGCAGAACCTCGCCCAGCGCCTCGCCTTCGGCCCGGAACGCGATCGCCCGCACGCTTTGGCCGGCGTCGCCTTTCAGGGTCAGCGAGATGTGGTTTTGCCCGACAGTTTTCACATAATCGGCGCGCATATCGGTGAGCGCGAAGACCGGCTCCGGGTTGCCCGGACCATAGGGCCCGGCCAGGGCGATCATTTCTGCGAAGGTTTTGCTGACCGCGCCGGGCGCGATGACCGCGTCGATCTCAAGCGTCCGGTTCTCGCGCGCCGCCGCCACATCCGCCGCCAGCGCATCATTGAGCCGTTGGCGCAGCGCGGCGACATGGCGCGGCGCAATCGTCAGCCCTGCCGCCATGGCGTGACCTCCGCCGGCGATCAACAACCCGTCATTTTTTGCAGCGCTTATGGCGCCGCCGAGATCGACGCCGGTGATGGAGCGGCCTGAGCCTTTACCGGCGCCGTCGTTGACGCCGATGACAACCACTGGCCGGTCAAACTTTTCTTTCAGGCGTCCGGCGACGATGCCGACGACGCCCGGATGCCAGCCCTCGCCGGCGACAATGATGGCGGCGTCTTGATAGAGCTTACCTGTTTCAATCGCGCGCAACGCTTCTTCCTGCACCGCGGCCTCAATCGCCTGGCGCTCGACGTTCATCACATGGAGCTTTTCTGCAAGATATTGTCGGCGCGTATCGTCCGTTGTCGTCAGAAGCTCAAAGGCGAGACGCGCATGGCCGATGCGCCCGGCGGCGTTGATCCTCGGCCCCAGCAAGAAGCCTAAATGATATGTCGATGGCGGGCCTTTCATGCCGGCGCGGGCGCCCAACGCGGCGAGCCCCGGATTACCGCCCTGCCCCAGCACTTTTAAACCTTGCGCCACCAGCACCCGCGTCAGCCCGGTGATTTGCATCACGTCGCAGACCAGCCCCAGCGCCGTCAGGTCAAGCAGCTGCAACACATTTGGCTCGGCGCGGTCTTTAAAATAACCGGCCTCGCGCAACGCCCGGTTGACCGCGATCACGGTCATGAAGGCGACGCCTGCCGCAGAGAGATTTTCCAGCCCGGAAATATCGTCCGGTCGGTTCGGATTGACGGTCGCAACCGCGCCAGTGGGCGGCGGGCCGTTCATCATGTGGTGGTCGAGAATAACGATGTCGAGGTCTTGGGCGGCGGCTTGTTCAATCGGTTCATGCGCCGCCGCGCCGCAGTCGACGGTGATGATGACTTTGGCGCCTTGTCGTTTCAGCGTCAGGAAGGCGTCGATGGATGGCCCGTAACCTTCGCTCATGCGGTCCGGCAGATAGATTTCCAGCGGCGCGTCGATGGCGTTGAAATATTGTTTCAGGATCGCCGCCGCCGATGTTCCGTCAACGTCATAATCGCCGAACACGCCGACCCGCTCGTCAGCGATAATAGCGCCGGTAATCCGCGATGTCGCCGCCTCCATGTCTTTCAAGACATTAGGATCAGGCAGGCTGTCGCGCAGCGTTGGATTGAGATAGGCCTGCGCGTTTTGGCAAGTAACGCCGCGCGCGGCGAGAACCCGCGCCAGCAGCGGCTCTATCTCGGCTTGCTGCGCCATCGCCAGCGCCTCACGGCCATCGGCCTCGCGCAAATGCCAGCGCCGCCCGGACGCGGTTTGCGCGATCGGCGGCAGAGCGAGATCTGCAAACGCCGCCGATTGGTCCGCCGGCGTTGTCAGCAACGCAGTCATATCCGCCGCACCCGCCTCATCGACAGGTCCGCGCACGGATATAGCGCACGGTTGAGGTTTTCGAGCGCATCACCACGGTATGGGTATTTACAAAGCCGCGCTCCCATTTGACGCCCTCGAGCATGGTGCCGTCAGTAACGCCGGTCGCCGCGAAGATGACATCGCCGGAAGCCAGATCAAGCAGGCCATATTTGCGCTCGAGGTCGGTGATGCCGATGCGTTGGGCGCGTGCGCGCTCGTCGTCGGTGCGAAAATGCAAGCGGCCTTGCATCTGACCGCCGACGCATCTGAGCGCCGCTGCCGCCAGCACGCCTTCCGGCGCCCCGCCGCGGCCGACATAAAGATCGATCCCGGTCGAGGCCTCGGTTGTGTGAAAGACGCCCGCGACATCACCGTCGGAAATCAGGAACACCCGCGCGCCCATTTTGCGTGCGCCCTCAACCAGCGGCAGGTGGCGTTCGCGGTCAAGTATGCACAGCGTGACTTCCGAGGTCGGCTCGCCCTTGGCTTTGGCGATGGCGCTAATATTGTCCTCAATCGAAGCGTCGAGATCGATGACCCCGGGGGCGTAGCCGGGCCCGCAGGCGATCTTGTCCATATAGACATCGGGCGCATGCAACAGCGTGCCGCCTTGGGCCATGGCGACGACCGCGAGCGCGTTTGACATCGCCTTTGCGGTCAGCGTCGTGCCTTCCAGCGGGTCGAGGGCGATATCGATTTTCGGCCCCATTCCGGTGCCGACTTTCTCGCCAATATAAAGCATCGGCGCTTCGTCGCGCTCGCCCTCGCCGATGACGACCGTGCCGTCCATCTCAAGTTTGTTGAACGCCTCACGCAACGCGGTCACAGCCGCTTGGTCAGCGCCTTCCTTGTCGCCGCGCCCGATCATCGTCGACGCGGCGACCGCCGCGGCCTCCGTACAGCGTCCGACTTCCATGGTCAGGACCCGGTCCAGATATGCTTCTTCAACTGCCATGCGTTCTTTAATCCCTTCAGGCGCGAGGCTTAGCCTGCGCTAATAAGTCTCTGGTTTATTGTTCCGCGCGCTCGTCGGTCACTGCGGTTTCGTCTTCACTAACTTGGTCGGCCAATTTATCAGCCGCAGCAACGATGTCGTCGACCGTTGCGCGTGCTAAATCTACGGCTTCCCGGTCATCGGTGACCTCGCTGGCGAGCCCATCGCGCGCTGCGGTCAGCTCGTCCATCTCGGCTTTGAGTTCATCTTGGCTACGCTCGGCCGGAAGGTCGCTTCGCGAAGGCGCGAGAGAGAGGTTTGGAAAATGCGTCTTTTCACCGTCTTTTCGCTGCGCAATTTCCTCATCGATCACCGGATTGGGCGGTTTTTCGCTGGCGAGTTCCTCATATTTCAGGATGCCCGGCGGCGCCAGACGGCGCCATTGCACGCTAGAGCACCCCGCCACAAGGAGCACGGCCGCAAACACAAAGAGGTCTTTTACCATTCGGTCTTACACCCGGCCTCAGAGCCGCCTATAGTCGGCCATCAACCCCCTTTAAAACCCCAACCGGCCCAATGAAGCAAGCAGAAGACAATCCCAAAGCTTCTAAAAAGCGCAAACAAAAGCGGAAAAAGAAGGCCGCAGCGAAAGCCGCCGCCACACCGCCGGCTGACGCGCCCAAAGCCACTGGGGCGAAGCCCCCCAGGACCAATAAGGCGAAGGCCCCCAACGCCAATGAGGCTGCGCCGCAAGCCCATGACGCGCCGCCGCCGCAGGCCCATGACGCGGCGCCGCCGCAGGCGAAGTCGCTCTATGAGGATTTTGACGCACTGGCCGAATATCTTTCAAAAATTTCCGGCAAAAGTCAGGACGTGGTGCAGGCATTTTTCGCCAATAATCCGGCGATCAAACAGATCGGCGGCGAGCAAGCGGCCGACCCGCTGAATGTCGGCGAGGCGTTTCAGGAGATGATGAAGGGCCTGGCCGCCGATCCCGGCACGGTCATGCAGCGTCAGTTCAACCTCTGGGGCGACTACGCAAAGCTGATGGCGACCATGTCCCGGCGCATGGCCGGAGAAGACGTCGAGCCGGCGATCACGCCCGAGCAAGGCGACAAGCGCTTTACTCATGCGGCGTGGAATGAAAACCCGATGCTGGATTACGTCAAGCAATCCTATCTGGTGTTTGCGCGTTGGCTGGAGACCACCACCGCGCAGCTCGGCGGCATGGAACCCCACGACAAAGCCAAAGCGGAATTTTACACCAAGCAATTTATCGACGCGCTGGCGCCGACCAATTTTGCCGTGCTCAATCCGGAAGTGGTTGAGGCGACCATCGCCAGCAAGGGCGAGAACCTTCTCAAAGGGCTGGAGAATCTGCTTGAAGATATTGACCGCGGTCATGGCGAGCTGGCGATCCGGCAGGCTGATCTTGAGCACTTCAAACTCGGCGAGAATATCGCCACCACGCCCGGCAAGGTGGTTTTTCAAAATGAAATCCTGCAGCTGATTCAGTATCAGCCGACGACGGAAGACGTCGCTAAATTGCCGATGCTGATTATCCCGCCCTGGATAAACAAGTTTTATATCCTTGATCTGCAGCCACAAAACTCATTCATCAAATGGTTGGTCGATCAGGGCCGCACGGTCTTCATCGTCTCATGGGTCAATCCGGATTCTGACCTTAAAGACAAGACCTTCGAGGACTATATTCATCAAGGCGTTTATGAGGCGCTTGACGCTGTTAAAGCGGCGACGGGCGAGAAAAAAGCAGATACCATCGGCTATTGCATCGGCGGCACCACGCTGGCGACGAGTTTGGCGCTGATGGCCAAAAAAGACGACCACCGCGTCAACTCCGCGACGTTTTTCACCGCCCAGGCGGACTTTTCCGAGGCTGGCGATCTACTTCTGTTTGTTGACGACGAACAACTCGACGCTATTGAAAAACAGATGGAAGCTGCCGGCGGCGTGCTCGAAGGGCGCGCCATGGCGAATACCTTCAACATGCTGCGCTCGAATGATTTGATCTGGTCTTTCGTGATCGACAATTACATGAAGGGCAAAAGCCCGGCGAAGTTCGACCTGTTATACTGGAATTCCGACGCCACACGGATGCCAAAAAATGTACATCTTTTTTACTTGCGCGAATTCTATCAGAAGAACGCCCTCGCCAACGGCAAAATGAAAATCGATGACGAGACCCTCGATCTCGGCGACGTCGATATTCCGATCTTTATGCAGGCCGGCGAGACCGACCACATTGCGCCGCATAATTCCGTATACAAATCGGCCCGCCTGTTCGCCTCCAAAGACAACGCCAACGTCACCTATATGCTCGCCGGCTCCGGCCATATTGCCGGCGTCGTCAACCACCCCGACAAGAACAAATACCATCACTCGGTCAATGCCGAACTGCCGGAAACGGTGGCGGACTGGAAAGCCAGCGCCGAGCGTCATCCGGGTTCGTGGTGGCCCTATTGGATCAAATGGCTCGATCAGGTGAGCAGCGACATGACCCCTGCCCGCACACCCGGCGACGGCAAACTCGCGGTGATTGAGGATGCGCCGGGAACCTATGTGAAGGTCAAGTCCTAGATCGTTGATATAATTCGCTATTCAGCGGCAATACGCGATCGATCATCGGCCGCTGTGGCGGTGGCGCTGGGGCGTTTTTTAAACTCCATAACCCCGTCTTCCAGCCTGCCATAGCGCAGGCCAAACAGGTCAGCCGCATAATTTTGCGGGTGGCGCCAGGGCGCTTTTGACCCCTGCTTCGGCAGAATGTCTTCCGCCCGCCTCACATAGCCCGATGAAAAATCGAGATAGGGGTGTTTTTCCATTGCCAGATCATCATTGTGCGGCATGGCTTGCGCGAAGCCGTTTTTATCCATGTGGTTGATCAGCCGGCAGACATATTCGGAGATTAAGTCCGCCCGCAGCGTCCATGATGCATTGGTGTATCCGAACACCGAGGCCATGTTCGGCACGCCGTCATACATCATACCCTTATAGCTGAACGTCTCGCCAAATTTTATATCCTGCCCGTCAACCGACAGTTTCGCGCCGCCAAGCGCTTCCAGTATCAGCCCCGTCGCGGTGACGATAATGTCGGCGTCTAGCTCCTTGCCCGATTTCAGCTTGATGCCGGTTTCGGTAAAGGTTTCGATTTCATCAGTGACAACCGATGCGCGCCCGCTCGAAATCGCTTCGAACAAATCATCGTCAGGCACCAGGCACAGACGTTGATCCCACGGATTATAGCCTGGCGTGAAATGCGTCTCGACATCATAATCGCTCGGCAGTTTCGAGCGCGTCATCTCGATCAGATTGTCTTTGGTTTTCTGCGGCCGCGCGCGCGCCATTTTGAAAAAGAATTGCTGCAATATCACCCGCTGCCAGCGCATTATGGCATAGGTCGCGCTGGCGGGCAGGAATCGGCTCAGAAATTTGGCAAACGGACTTTCCGCCGGCATCGAATACATGAAGGTCGGCGAGCGTTGCAGCATGGTGATATGCGACGTCTGATCCGCCAGCGAGGGGATCAGCGTCACTGCGGTCGCGCCCGAGCCGATCACGATCACGCGTGTGCCAGTGCAATCGAGATCCTGCGGCCAGTGCTGGGGGTGAACGATCCGGCCTTTGAAATCGTCGACGCCTTTGAACTCCGGCGTGTAGCCTTCCGAATAACGATAATAGCCCGAGCACATCCACAGGAAGTTGCAAGTCAGCCGCACTGCCTCGCCGTCGCGCATTGCGGTCACCGTCCAGCGCGCATCCTCGCTCGACCAGGCGGCGTCCGTCACCCAGTGGTTGAAGCGGATTTTCTTGTCGATGCCATAATCTTCAGCGGTCTTGCGGACATAATCGAGGATCGACGGCCCGTCGGCGATGGCTTTGGCTTTGCGCCAGGGCTGGAACCGATAGCCGAGCGTGTACATGTCGCTGTCGGAGCGCACGCCGGGGTAGCGGAACAGGTCCCAGGTGCCGCCGCTGACGCCGCGACCTTCGACAATGGCGTAGGATTTACCCGGACAGCGCACCTGAAGATGATGGGCCGCGCCAATGCCTGACAATCCGGCCCCGACAATCAGAACATCGAAATGTTCGGGGGAAGGCGCCGAAACTGCTTCGGGCGGGGCCATATTAAACTCCTCAGTTTCCTTTTTATTAGCGCAATCAGAGCGGACTGTCGATTTCCCCATGCAGCGACGAATTTAAAGGCTTTCGAGGAGCCGCTAGCGCATATGGTTAACGTTTCATTAACCATATCGAATCACCTTTGCGGCAGGGAAAATTACCGAGCCGGGGCGGCGATGAGTAAAATTGAATTGACGACGCAGGATATATTCCAGCGTCTGGCTACAACCTCACACTCGCGCAGTGCGCGCGCAGAAGCGCTGTTCAGGCGCTTACGCTTCACCAAGCAAGACCAGATCACCGACGCGCTGATGCGCGCGCCGCAGATGCTCGATGCATCTGTGATTGATGAGGTTGAGGAAGACCGCCCGCGGCCAAAACGCCGCCGGGCAGCAAAGAAAATTTAGCTCGCGCTTTGCGCCACGGGCTCCACGCCCTTGCTCTCAAAAAAGCCGCGCAGCTCGCCTTTTTCAAACATTTCGCGCACGATATCACAGCCGCCCACAAACTCGCCTTTGACGTATAGTTGCGGGACGGTAGGCCAGTCGGAATAGTCCTTGATCCCCTGCCGTAATTCGTCGGTTTCCAGAACATTTGCCGAGCCAAAACCGACGCCCAGGTGATCGAGGATCTGCACCACCGTCGACGAGAAACCGCATTGCGGAAATTGCGGCGTGCCCTTCATGAACAACATGACGGGATTTGCATCAATTTTGGCCTTGATATCGGCCTCTGCGGGGTTGGCGGTCATGACGAAAAGTCTCCTGTTACTGGCGCTGCGCCGTGGGCCTTAGCTAGGCGCCGCGCCGGGCATCGTCAAGGGCTGCTGTGAGCGCGGCGAGCCCTTGATCGAGGCCGGTATCGCCCAGAATAACCGCAGTCTCTGGCGGCGGGGTTTTGTCCCTCGCTGCGCGCGCCAGTTGCGCTGCCTTTATGGGCAGTTTCAGGCCGATGGCCTCTGCACCGCGCAATATGGGCGCAAATGCTGAAAATGGCGCCGGTACGATAAATGGTCTGGCGCCGGCCGCGCGGGCGACGGTGTCATAGAGAGAGCGCGTGGCGATCGGTTCGGGCCCGGCGACGGCGTATCTGCGCGCACTCGGCGCAGTATCCAGAACCGTTTGTGCGGCGGCTTTTGCAAGGTCGCGGTAATATACCGGCTGTTGTAATGCGGCGCCGTTACCCGGCAGCGGCATGACCGGGCTGCGCCGCATCCAATGGATCAGACGGCTCATATTGCCGTCGCCCGGATAGCCATAGATCATGGTCGGACGCAAAATCACGGCGCCGGTCGCTGCGTTCAATACCGCCTGTTCGGCGCCTGCGAGGCGAGCATAGACCTCCGCATCAGGGTCGATGGCGACATTGTTGCTGGAGAAGAAGACCGCGCGCATGTTCTCGCCAAGCAAAGGCGCCGCGCTTTGTGACAGCGTCAGGATCGGCGTGAAGATGGCCGCATCGGCCTGCTCCAGCGCTCGTCGCAACGCGCTTGCATCGGTGATATCCAGCTGAAGCGGCTTTGCCCCCCAGCCAGCGAGTGTTTCTTTGAGCCCCGCACGCCGTGTTCGGTAGGCGGCGACAACATCAATGCCTTGTCCGCGCAGTATACGGACAATCTCTCGCCCGAGCACGCCGCCAGCGCCAACGACAAGAACTAAGGACGGATTTGATAATGGCGCCATGCTGTCTCTATTAACAGCCAGCACTCTCTCACACGAAAAGCTGCTTTACAAATTGAACGGAGATGCGCCCATCGCGCCCCGCCGATATTAGAAATTCTACCATCAAGAGACCCAACTAAGAGCGGCGCATCAATAGGAGGTACACATGTAAACTTAAAGTGATGCTTTTATCCTTTACAGTACGGTGCATATGGTCAATGGTTTAAGTAGGGGCAGATTATGAGGGGCGCAGTACTAACACAAAAGTGTTAGTGCGTATGGGGTGCATGGGGTCGATAGAGCAAAATCTAGAAAAATTCTCTGGGCTTGAGCTTGATAGCCTTATCCCTGTAATTGGTTTTTTTCTAACTTTTATAATTTCGATCATGTTCCTTTGGAACGTTAGAAATGCGCGTTTCGGGATTAAATCCGCTCTGCTTTACGCAGTAGTCTCGATATTAATTATTGCAACCGTATCTGCGGCAACAAAAATTGAACCGCTCAGCGTCTTCATATGGAAAAACATTATACCCCTGCAATTTATTCTCACGCTGTTTCTTGTTTTAACGGCAATCAGGGATGCTCTTTTTTCAAACTCTGGACGTTTGTTTTTATTTGGCGCTTTAATTTTAACCGTAACAAACCCGTGGTTTTTTGATACCTACTTTGTCCAGAACTATTTTGTATGGAACGACATTCTTGTTAATTCACCGAAAGAGAAGATCGACGCGGCAAATCAGGTTCTAAATACAGTTTGGCTAATTAAATTTTACGCGGCTTTTGTTGGCTTTTTTATATGCCTGTTGACCTTGAAAGGGTCACAAAAAGCTGCGCCCGTTAGCTCACTGCAACATTCTAGTTCTCGTTCAACACCACTTAGCCAGGAGACGAATAGCATGCGATCACTTGTCACAAATCTTTTTGCGAAGGTCGTCTGGATCGGGTTTTTCGCAATCATCATTAGCTTCGGATTTTCTGGTTGGAATATGGGTAAGCTATTGGGGAGACAAAACTACTACGAATGGTGGGGCGGAGATCTTGCGCCGATACTTTTCCTTGTTGGGTTTTGTATACTCGGTTTTATTGTAGCAACCTTGACGTTCGGATTGATTTTCGCAATCCTGGACATTCGCGATAATACTAAAAAGATGGCGGACACGATATAAGATTAACGCACGCCAACACAGATATATTTGTGAAAGAATCTGAACACACCACCGACGGTGAAGCGGTCAAACCACCCGATCAATCGGCGCGCCGTTCTCGAAAAAGGCGTCAATATTGGCCAACACCCGCTGCGCCATGGCCGCGCGGCTTTCCCAGGTCGCAGAGGCGATATGCGGCAGGCAGAACACATTGGGCAGATCGCGCAGCTCGTGCCTGATTTATCCCGGCTCGGACTCGAAAACATCACGCCCGGCGGCAAAAATCTGCTTCGATTGCAGCGCCTCGATCAGCGCGATCTCGTCAATCACCGGCCCTCTGGAAATATTGATGATCACCGCCGATGGCTTCATCCGCGCCAGGACATCCGCATTGATAAGATGTCTTGTTTCATCCTTGAGCGGACAATGCAGCGATATGATGTCGGCGGTCTTGATTAGATCATCAAAGCTGATCGCGCGCGCATTGTAAGCCTGATCAATCTCCGGCGTCGGGCGCGGGGTTGTGTAAATGATGTTGAGATCAAAGCCCTGCGCCCGCTTGGCGACCGCGCGGCCGACATTGCCCATGCCGATAATGCCAAGGGTGCGTCCGGTGACGCGCTGGCCCCAGCTGTCGGGCGTCAGCATGCCCCGGCCCTCGCCGGTTTTGGCAATGTCGAGACCTTCGCGAAACCGCCGGCAGGCGGCGATGATCAGCCCCATGGTCGCGTCCGCGAGACAAGCGGTGGTCACCCCCGGCGTGTTGGAGACCGCAATCCCCCGCGCCGCCGCCGCGTCAAGATCGATATGATCGACGCCGACGCCGATCGAGGCGATGAGTTTCACGCTTGCCGGCAGGGCGGCGATGATAGCTGCATCCAATTCGTCAAACGCGGTGGCGAAGATCGCGCCGGCGCCGGCGGCCAGCGCGGCAAACTCATCGGCGTTCGATATCACCTCGCTATCAGGCTCGCGAACGTCATATTTCATTTTTAACATGCCGGCGAGCGCACCGGGCAACCGCCTAGGCGTTGCGATGATTTGCTTGGTCATCTGCGCCCGCCACCGGCGGAAGACGCAACGGACAAGCGCTTGCAAAATATAGCGGAATTCATCGGCGGGCCCCAATTGTAATTCACGCACAGCATAGGGCGCTTGCATGGGCCAATCAAATTTGACACGCTTCGCCAGACTTTCGGGAGGGGCCTTATCATGCGTTTAATTTTCACTGTCGTCGCCATGGCGCTGCTTGGCGCCCTTGGCTGGTTTCTTGTCCATATCATCCCCGCCTCGGGCATGTTGGTGGATCTTGAGCCGATGCTGGTGGGCGAGTGCCGCCGCGTCGATATCGCGCCGGGGACCGAAGACGTCACCATCGATCCTGAACTCGGCCTCGCCTTCATTTCCGCAGCCGACCGGCGCGGCTGGTATAACGAGAATGATGGCGGCGGCGTTAATCCGAAAAACGGCATCTATACGTTGAGCCTCGACGGGTCAGACACGGTCACTCGGGTGTCGCCATATATCGTTGATTTCCTGCCCCATGGCATCAGCCTGTGGCGCGGCGACAATGGCGAAAAGCGCTTGTTCGTCGTCAATCATCCTCCCAAGGGCGGGGAATTCGTCGAAATTTTTGACGCTGGCGCAGGCGGCGTCCTCACCCATCTCGACAGCGTTTCTTTCGGCGCCATGCACTCGCCAAATGATGTCGTCGGCGTCGGCCCGCGCCAGTTCTACTCCACCAATGATCGCGGTTATGAGGAAGGCGTGATGGCGACGCTCGAGGCTTATATGGCATTGCCGTTTTCGAGCGTTGCATATTTCGACGGTGAGAATGGTTCTTTAGCCGCCGAGTCAATGACCTACGCGAATGGCATTAATATTTCAGCCGACGGAGCAACGGTCTATGTGGCTGAGTTTTTAAAACGTCGCATCGCGGTGTTTGATCGTGATGCGCAAACCGGGGCGCTGACAAAACGCGGCGTTCTCAAGGTCAATACCGGGCCGGACAATATTGAAATCGCGCAAGACGGCGCACTATGGGTTGCCGGGCACACAAAGGCTTTTGAATTCCTCGCTCACGCCAAAGACGCGAGCGCGATTGCGCCATCGCATGTGGTGCGCATCGATCCGCAAACCGGCGACAACCGGGATATGTTCATTTCAACCGAGGGCGAAATCAACGCCTCGTCGGCTGGCGCAGTGTGGGATGATACGCTGATCGTCGGCGCCGTGTTCGATGGTCATGTCATGGTCTGCCCGGCGGGCTAACCGGCATCAGTGAAAACCTCTTCAATGCGCCGCTGCGCGATCGGGTGATAGCCGGCCCGGGCGCGCGCAAAGACTTCCGCAGCCCAGTCGCGACGGTCATACTCAATCAACGCCGCATACAGACGATAGATAAACTTGCCACGCCCCACAGACATCAAGAACCGGTCAAGCGGCGCCAGCGCCGGCTCATATCCACCTGCAATCGCTTTCATGTACCATGCAAAAGCTATCTCGGCGTTCTGACTGTTAGAGAGATCATAGGCGCTGTCGAGATCGGCGAACAATTCCAGGATCATATCGCCCGGCAGTGCATTGAGGAAATGCAACCACTCATGGGTTGACCATAGATCGGTTTTCAGATCGGCGGCGGAAATCTCGCCGGTCAGCCATAGCCCCTGTTGCGCTGAAACCTTTTCGAAGGCGTCCGATTTCGGCGCCTCAATCGTATCAGGGATACCGGGCTCATAGACCCAGGCATCGATTTCTTCTTTGGTCACCGCATCCGGATTGTCCATCCAAAGATTATCCTCAAAATAATTCAGGAAATCTTCCGTGGTGACGCTTTTAAAAGCGAAGTGATCAAAATAGCTGCGCAAGAACGGATCGAACGCCTCGCGGCCGAAGCGTGTCTCCAGAAATTTCAGAAAGAACATGCCGCCGGCGTATGACACCTGACTGAAGGCGTCATCGGGGTGTGCGAGGTCCGCCGGCATTTTCAGTGCGGTAAGTTCCGGGCGTTCGGCCTCGGCGACAGCGCGCTTTAACGCCTCAAGATCCAGGCTGCGCTCCATCACGGCGCGGCCCTCACCGTAAAGCGTTTCCATCACCCGGTTCTCAACATAGGAGGTAAAACCCTCATTCAGCCAGGCGTCGCGCCAGTTAGAATTGGTGACCAGATTGCCCGACCAGGAATGGGCCAGCTCATGAGCGACCACATTGGTCAAGCTCTTGTCGCCGGCGATCAGCGTTGGCGTCAGAAAGGTGAGCCGTGGGTTTTCCATACCGCCAAAAGGAAAGCTCGGCGGCAGGACGATCATGTCAAAGCGGCCCCATTTATATGGCCCGTAAAGGTCGTTAATCGCCTGCTCCATAAGCGGCGTGTCTTCAAACTCCGCCGCAGAGGCGTCCAGGATATAATCTTCCGCATAGACGCCGATGTGATCATTGATCGCCTTGAAGCCAAAGTCGCCGACCGCAAGCGCCAGCAGATAGGCCGGGATCGGCTGCGGCATATCGAAGGAATAATCGCCGTCGCGCGTCCCGTCGGGGTCTTGCGCAGAGCTCATCACGGCGATCAGCTCCGGCGGGGTCTTGAGCTTCGCTGAATAAGTGATGCGCACGGCGGGCGTATCCTGCAAGGGCGCCATGGTGCGCGCATAAAGCGGCTGGAACTGGCTGAACAGGAACGGATGCTCTTTGCCCGCGGTCTGTTCCGGCGCCAGCCATTGCAGGCCCTCCGCCTCAGGGCTGGTGCGATAGGTAATGCGCACTTGCTTGGCGGTGTCCGGCAGCTCGATCTCCAAGGCCGAGCCTTTGATCGGCTCGTCAGGCCCGAGCGTATAAGGCGCCGCGCTCCACGCTTCGTTGGCGTTCGCTTCAACAGTTTTGATATCGAGATCGTTTGCATCCAGCACCAGAACGGTCGCATCGCTGTCGACATAGACGAGATCGAGCACCGCAACGCCGTCGAGAACTTTCTCGTCGAATAAAATATCGAGATCGAGATCAACGTGGCTGACGCGTATCTGGCGGTAATTGGCGTAGGTGAACGGATCGATCGGCTGTTCCGTGGGCGCGGGGTAGACGGCTGTGTGTTCTGCAGCTTGTTCAGAAGCCGTCGCCTCCGGACCGGGCGCCGCATCGGGCTCGCGCGAACAAGCGGCAAGGGCGATTGATAAAGCGAGGATGCTGACGGCGGAGGCGCGATATGACATTGAAGATTCCTTGACTAGAGCGTGTTCACAAAAAGTGTAGGCGGTTTTTGGGTTCGAACACGCGACAACTAAAGAATCTAGACTGCGTTCCCGATTCGACAAAAAGTGAACGCAGTCTAGATGTACTGGCGGGAGATTACGGGCGGGCTGATAGAACGGCAAGCCGCTCCGATCATTGAGAAGAGACTAGGCGCTTAGCCTTGAAAAATGGTTGCAACTTCTGACGCATCGCCTGGCCCGACAACGGAAATAGACGCCCCGCCGCCCAGCGCCCTTGCCGCGCAGCGCTCTACATCGCGGGTGGAGACGGCGTCGAGCCGCTCGGCGATTTCCTCAGGCGTCAGAACCCGGCCGAAGGTCATCAATTGCCCCGAGGCGCTTTCAATGCGCGCCGCCGGGCTCTCCAGGCTCATCATCAGCGACGAACGCAACATCGCCCGGGCGCGGTCGATTTCGATCTGTGTCGCACCCGCCGCCATCGCCTCGATCTCCTGGCGGATCAAATGCGCCGCTTCCAATATTTGCGAGGCGTCCGCGCCGACATAAGCGCCGATCAGCCCACAGTCATTATAGCCGTCTGCGAAGGCATAGACCGAATAGGCGAGCCCGCGCTCCTCGCGGATTTTTTGAAACAGCCGCGACGACATCCCGCCGCCAAGCGCGTCGGAGAAAATTCTCGCCGCAAAAAAATCATCGTCGCGGGACGAAACGCCGGGCAACGCGACCGCCAGATGGGTTTGTTCGATGGCGCGCGGATCATGGCGCACGCCGCCCTTGAACGCCGGCGTTGATCGCGCCGGGCTTTCGCCACCTGGGCCAAAGTCAGCAAACTGATTTTCCACCAGCGGTAGAAATGTATCGGGATCAATTCTCCCCGCCGCCGCAATGATCAGCGTCTCCGGGCGATAACATCGCTCCATAAAGCCGCGTAAGGAAAGCGGACTTTGCGCGCGCACTGACGTCGGCGTGCCCAAAATCGGCCGCGACAGCGGGTCGCCTAGCCAGGTTGCTTCCTGCAACAGCTCAAACACCACATCATCAGGCATATCGGCCGCCTCGCCGATTTCCTGAACCACGACTTCCTTTTCTTTTTCAAGTTCGTCTTCGGCAAATGCCGGATTTTGCAAAATATCGGCGATAATATCGACGCCAAGCGCGATATCGTCTTTCAGCAGACGAACATAATAGCCCGTACGCTGATGACTGGTTGCGGCGTTGAGATAGCCGCCGACATTTTCAATCTCTTCGGCGATCGCCCGCGCGCTGCGCCGCTTGGTGCCTTTGAACGCCATATGCTCAAGCAGATGCGCGATGCCGTGTTCTTCTTCGTGCTCATCGACCGAGCCGGCCTGCGCCCAGACACCGAGCGCGGCGGTCTCCAGCGACGGCATGGGATCGATGATAACGCGGATGCCGTTATTGAGGCTGTACAACTGGCTCATACTACTCTTTCCGTCTGACGCTGGCGAGGATCACCTGCTTGATTGCGTCGGTATCGTTTGCCGCGTTAGTCATAAATTCGGGCCTGTCAAATAAATCTCGATGCGCCGGCGGCAGCTCTGGCGTCTTGCCGGTCGCTTGCATCACCGCATCAGGGAATTTCGCCGGATGCGCCGTCGATAAGGAAACCACCTTGCCGCTCAGCGCGCCTTTTTGGCGAAGCGCCTGAGCGGCGGCGCACGCCACCGCCGTATGCGGATCAATGAGATCGCCGGTCACCTCAAAATGGCGTTTGATTTCTGCAATGGTTTCGGCTTCCGAGGTTGCATAGGACACAAAGTCAGCGCTGATTGCCTGGCGCTCGCTAGCGCTAAGGCGCATTGCGCCGTCGCGTTTAAAACCTTCCATCCTCACCCGCAATAGATTCGCATCGCGGCCTGAGGCTTCAAATAACAAACGCTCAAAATTGCTCGCTACCTGAATATCCATAGACGGCGAGATCGTCGCCGAGACCCCGGCCGGCGCATAGTCGCCAGTAGTGATGGCGCGATGGAGGATGTCGTTGGCGTTGGTCGCAACCACCAGACGGTTGATATTGAGGCCGATTTTCTTGGCTGCATAGCCGGCGAATATGTCGCCGAAATTACCGGTGGGCACAACGAAGCTGATCGCCTCGCCATTTTCAGCAATCGCCGCATGGGCGGTGAAATAATAAACCGTCTGCGCGGCGATGCGCGCCCAGTTAATCGAGTTGACCCCGCCGAGCCGCACCGCGCTGACAAATTCGCGGTCGGCGAACAGCTCTTTGACAATCGCCTGACAATCGTCAAACGAGCCGGCAACAGCGATATTTTGAACATTGGCTGCGTCAACGCTTGTCATCATCCGGCGCTGAACGTCGGTCACCCGCCCCTCGGGGTGCAGCACGACAACATCCACATGGGCGCATGCCTTCAACGCATCAATCGCTGCGGCGCCGGTGTCGCCGGAGGTAGCGGCGATGATCGTCAACCGTTCGCCGCGGCGCGCCAGCACTTCGTCAAACAACCGCCCAAGGAACTGCATCGCAAAGTCCTTGAACGCCAGCGTCGGCCCGTGAAATAATTCAAGGATCCAGTCCTCGGCGCCAACTTGGGTCAATGGCGCGACATCTGCGTGGTCAAACCGTCCGTAGACGTTGCGCGCAATGTCTACAAGCTGCGCATGGCTGAAAGCCTCGCCGGTGAACTGTGCGATGATGCGCGCGGCGACTTCAGCATAGGGGCGGCCACGCAAATCGGCGATTTCCGCCGCTGTCAGCGCTGGCCACGTCTCGGGCGCATAGAGCCCGCCATCGGGCGCAAGCCCGGTCAGCAGCACCTCTTCAAAACCGGCGCCCGGCGCCAGTCCGCGCGTGGAAATGTAATTCATGGCCCCGCTTTGGCCTAAATTTCGCCTGCGGGCAAATCGCAAATGAGGAATTTCTCATCATACAGCGCGCCGATGATCAGCCTCCGGCCAAGCCGGACCGCTGAGGTGGCGGCGGAAAGCTCGCTCCCGTCATCGCGATAGACGGTCTGCGGCGCCCCATCCGCGCCAATGCGGATCACTTCTGACGGCGCGCGTTTTTTGCGATTGGCCGCGTGGCCCGGCAGCGCCAATGGCTGCGGCAGGGCGGCGACCCAAAGTGCGCCAGCGTCATCAATAGTGATGTTGTCGGGTGATGCACCCAGACGGATTGTCTCGGCCAAAGCGAGCACGCCGGTCTGTTGATCCCGGTCATAGACCTGGACCGCGCCGCCCGCGGTTTCGGCGACATAGATATGGGCGCCGTCAGCACTCGCCTCAATGCCATTAGCAAAGCGCAAACCCTCCGCCGCCACCCGCCAGGAGGTTCCGTTGGTGAACAACACCTGCCCGGAGGCTTGCCGGGTCAGAAAATGTATCCGGCCGATCCGCGTGTTGCGGCCGGGCTGGACATCGTTGGTGACGTAAAAGCTGCGACGGCCGACGGCGACGACATTGTTGGGGCTGGTCAGGCGGGGCTCGTCAAATGTCTCAATATGAACAAGCATGCCGTCATCCCCGACATCGAACATCTCAACTGACTTACTCGCCTCATTGACCACGAACAGACGGCGCACTTCGTCATCTTCATAATAGTCGAGCCCGAGGGGTTTGAAGTTTGTCGGCGCGCCCATGGTCATATCGCGCCAGCCCTCCGCGCCAAGCGGATCGGCAATATCAAACACGTGGATCGCTCCGCGGGCGTCCTTGGCCCGGCGGTCCAGCGACGAGATAAACACCCGCGAGCGGGCGGCGTCGATCTGGATATCTTCCGGCCCGGCAATGCCGGCGACCGGCGTGCACTGCCCGGCGAAAGAGCGCTCGATTTGTTCAAAATGACGAAAGGAGTTCAAGGTCGCGTAAGCGGCCGCGCCGGCAAGAACCAATAAGACAATGATAAAGGCGGCGAAACGCATACTGTATTTGCCAAATACCGGGTGAGAGGGGACTGTTTAAAATGTTCGACGTCTTGTCTTGCGACAGCCTATAACATTGCTGTGAGGCGCCCGCTAGGCGCGAAAACCTCCGCTCACGGGGTTGCGAACTCACTTGATCGCGCGTATACGCCCGGCTCTTGTTGCGCAGCATGCGAATGCCGCCTGATTTGCCGTATGAATTGGCCCCTGGCGGGGCAAAGGGTTGCCGAGATGAAAAAAGATATCCACCCCGATTATCACATGATCAAGGTCGTGATGACCGACGGATCCAGCTATGAAACCCGCTCGACCTATGGCGAGCCCGGGGCGACGCTCAATCTCGATATTGACCCAACCAGCCACTCCGCATGGACTGGCGGACCACAGCGCATTTCTGATCGCGGTCGGGTATCGAAATTTAATCAGAAATTTGGCGCTTTCGGCCTCAAGAAATAGGCTGAGCTGCTTAGGCGGGCCGTTTTAAGATGGGCCGCCAAATGCTTTGAGCAAGGCCGCCTGCTGGGCGGCTGCGTCTGAGCCCTCCGCCTTACTGTCCTTTGTAGGGAAAAGCCCGGCGTCAATCCGGCGGATACGGCCATAGAGCTGTCGGGTTTCTTCAGCCAGACCGATCAAGGCTTCAGGCAATCCCTCACCGGCAAGATTGGCATCAGGCTCATCGCTGCTGTCGAGGCGGTATTTTGGCTCGGCCGCTTCAGCCAGCGCCATCTCGCCCTCACGCACCGCACGCAACACCAAAAGCCAGGACGCAATCTGCATCAGCTGGGTGGTGAGCCGCATCGATGCGCCGGCATAGCTGAGCGCCGCGTCACGGCTGAGGTTTTTGGATGCGTTGCGCCCTTCCCCATCGAGGTAATTGGCGGTCTCTTCAACCAGGCTCATGCCTTCGCTGAAGGTTCTCCCAAACATTTCCGACTGCACGAACGTCGCCGCGCCGGAAATTTCACCCTGTATATCGTCTTCGGCCTTAACCACTATCATATCCCGCCAGTACCGCTTTTGCGCAAGATGCCGCCCCCGAGGAGAGGTGGCAAGCGAGCGCCCGCCACATTTTGGATCATTGCGCTGTTTAAACACAGCTTCTGAACCTCCTTCTGAGCAACCCTTATGCCAGCAACCAGCGCGGGAATTTACTGGCCTGACTGGGCTGAATTTTGGTTTATCCTTAACGAAGGCCGCAAATCCGGCGCTTGCCGCCCATATGGCCTAGACGACAAAAACTTCGAACCGCTGCCATGAGGATTGACGGACTTGGGAGCAAAGCAATCACCCGAGCAAAATCCATAGAGAAGCTGCCCGCGACTACTCTGGCCAGTTTTTGCCTGTAAAGCGAGTTTCACGGCTCAGCTACTTTTTGTTCAGCCTTGTGACATCGATAAAAGAGACAAGCTGCCGACATCAAGTAATGCATGAATGCCAACCACCCACGCCAAGCCATTTCGTTTGTAAGCAGCAAAGGCAAAATATGCACCAAGCGGCACGAGGTAAATTGCCGCAAAAAGCTCACCTATCCAAGCCTCGCTTGATCCCAAATGAATAAATCCGAACAACAATGCCTGTAAAATAATTCCCCATCTCAGCCCAACTGCAATGGCAAGAGCCGAAAAAATCAACCCACGAAATAAGAGTTCCTCTGTAAACCCGTTTAAAGCCGAAAGAGCTACTATTGTTGCTGGGTGCGGCCACCATTCGTCAGACAGCAGATTAAGGTCAATCGCTAACCGAACGCAAAGCACAGCGATCGCAGCTATGAACAAAGCAGTTACGAAAAGGGGCCAGCGGCTATTTCTCTGGGTCCATGCGCCAATCCGCAGAGGGTATTGTGCGCGGTGTTGCGGAAATGCGAGCCACACGCCTATCATTGGAATTGCCGCGTATAAAACAAATAATCGGTGCACGATTGGTCCTTGTGGATCAACCCAAATTTGTGCGTATTCGGCGCCCGCAACACCAATGACAAATGCCATCAACATACTAACTGGAACGACCAGGTTTTGTTTTGTGAAAAACCCACTTGTGAATCCAATAAGAGCCAACAAGGCTAGTGAGCAACCAAACCAATAAGTTAAAGGTGCGAAATTTGACATCCATTGCGACGCTGCCGTTGGCGAAGGGCTTGTCAGGCCCCAAATTGCATTGACGCCAAGCCAGACAAGGCTCAGCGAGATAAACAAAAGAGCAATTGCAACTAGGCTCGGTTGACCTAACGGCTGCCTGCCATTGGGCATATTCATACAAAAACCCCCTTGGTTGATCGCAGAAAAATCGAGCATCGCATCTGTAGTAACTACAGAGTCAAGCAGTTTTATTCGCAGTGAAACAACAAATTCAACAAGCATGTAAGCAAATCAATCACAGCCATCCGAAATGATGGGTTTGTGAAATTCTAGCGGTTAAAGGAATTGCCGTTGTAACCGTGGAACAAATTGTTACACGCTCCACATCAGTTGATAACGCAGAAGGCGTGAGCATTCAAACCATCCGGGGCGCGCTCCAACGACTACGCCGCGTCTGCGATGCGTTCGCTGTCGCGGTATAAGCGTCCATAAAGCCCTGCAATGACGCCATAAGAGAAGAACGCCCAGAACACATTGGCGAGGATTTTAATGCCGTTCCATATCCAGATGAAAAGCGGCAACACCCAATCAGCGCCGACCCCGCTATTGACCAGCTTGGTCGAGACCAGCACCGCCTGATAAAGGAGGCTTATGACTTGAGGTAAGAGCGTGGTGAGAAAAAGTGAATTGATAATGTAAATGTGCAGAACGTAGAAAAACCCGGAGACGGCCAGAAGAATAATTTGAATACGAATGATATTCCAGCCGCGAGTAAGCCCAAGCGTGCCGCCAAGGCCGAGCGAGTGCCGGCAAACTGCAATTCCCGGATAAGCGTAAAGACGCAAACTTAGATAAATAACCAGCATATAGCCCGCGGTGGCGATGAGCAAAATTGCAGTGACCGGCGATGTCGGAATATCCGCGCCGGCACTGGTCCCGACCGCTGATGCTGATTTCAGGATTTGCAATATCTCAGGACGCAATAAAAAGAACGCTGCGCCGAAAACAACCGCGACAACGACAAAACTTACCAATGCCCGTAAAAATGCGTTGGGCTTTCCGGTCGCATTTGGGCGGTTGCGCGGGCTAAAATGGAAAAACGTCACCAGCCAGGTCAGCAAAACAAACGGCGCAGCCGCCGCAAGCGGGACCGCCAGCCCGAATACCCACTCAGCGCCGCGTTGGACAAGGCCTTCCTCGGCGGTGATCAGCTTAATGGTGTGCAGAGAATTAGCGTCCGGGAAAGACGCCATGGTCTGCGACATCGCCGCGCCAATATATTTCAGAGCAAAAAACGACGTCGTCATCATCGGCAGCAAAATAATCACGCCGACAAACAGCGCGCTGAACAAAAAGCCGAAGATAAAGCGCAACTGGTCTGGACCGAAGGGCAGCCGCACCAAGCCTGGCCCCGGCCGTTCGCCAAGGCCCGCCAGCCTGATTAACGGCGCCATAAAAGTAGAGACTAAAATAACCTGAACGAAAAGGCTGACGGCGGTAATCACCGCCATCAGCTCCCAGTGCTCGGTCCAGCCGCGCGTAGCAAAGCGGCCGAAGAGCTGCTGAGCGGTTAGAAATGAGCCGACTTCTGCGAAAGTGATCACCCGCTCGGCAATCACCGACAGATAGGCGTAAACGCTCGCCATATCGACGATCAGGAGAAGCAAGACCGCGAGCCAGGCAACCCGCATGATCGTCGCCATGCGGCGGCCGCCGAAATTCAGCGCCTCGCCCAAGACTGATAAAATACGCAACTGCATTGGCTTTTGCCCCTCAAAACCCCAAACCTGCCCCTAATGGTCAAGCTATAGGCTAAATAAAGGTCCGGCAATCGAAAATCCGCTGCAAGCCCGGTTTGCGCTTGCAAAACAAACCGCTAGAAGAGGTTTTGATGACCCAGAATAATCCTGTCCATATCATCGGCGCCGGCCTTGGCGGATCGGAAGCTGCCTGGCAGGCGGCCAATGCGGGCGCGCGTGTTGTCCTCCATGAAATGCGCCCCTTGCGACAGACCGACGCCCATCAGACCGACAGCTTTGCCGAACTGGTCTGCTCCAATTCGTTTCGCTCTGATGATGCGCAAAGCAACGCCGTCGGCGTGTTGCATGAGGAAATGCGCCGTGCCGGATCGTTAATTATGCGCGAGGCCGATGCGCATAAAGTACCGGCGGGCGGCGCCTTGGCGGTTGACCGTGACGGCTTTTCCGCCGGCGTGACCGCAGCGATTGAGGCCCATCCCAATATTGAAATTCACCGCGAGGAAATCACCGGTCTGCCGCCGGAAGATTGGTCCAATGTCATCATCGCCACCGGCCCGCTCACATCGGCGCCGCTGGCCGAGGCGATCCATGCGATTACCGGCGAGGAAGCCCTCGCCTTTTTCGATGCGATCGCGCCGATTATCCACAAGGATTCAATCGATTTTGACACCGCATGGTTTCAGTCGCGCTACGATAAGAAAGGCCCCGGCGGCGACGGCGCGGATTATATCAACTGCCCCATGGATGAAGCTCAGTATACGGCTTTCCTGGAGGAGCTGAACAATGGTGAGAAAACCCAGTTTAAAGACTGGGAGAAATCCACCCCCTATTTCGAGGGCTGCCTACCGGTTGAGGTGATGGCCGAGCGCGGACCGGAGACCCTGCGTTTTGGGCCCATGAAGCCGGTCGGGCTCACCAATCCGCGCACCGGCGAGCGCTCCCACGCTATCGTCCAACTACGCCAGGACAACGCGCTGGGCACGCTCTATAATATGGTCGGGTTTCAGACCAAGCTGACCTATGGCGCGCAGACGCATATCTGGCGGATGATCCCGGGGCTTGAAAATGCGGAATTTGCCCGCCTCGGCGGCATCCACCGTAATACCTTCCTCAATTCACCGAAGCTGCTTGATGAGGCTTTGCGACTGAAGGCGCGTCCTTCATTGCGCTTTGCCGGGCAGATTACCGGGGTTGAAGGCTACCTTGAGAGCGCGGCGATCGGGCTCCTGTGCGGGCGATTTGCGGCTGCGGATGCGCGCGGCGCTGTTATCCCTTCGCCGCCGGCGACCACTGCGCTCGGCGCCCTTATTCGGCATATTACTGGCGGGCACATGTCGAGCGGGGCCGGCTCAAAGAAGGCGTTTCAGCCGATGAATATCAATTTCGGGCTATTTCCGGCCATCGAGGTTCCAAGGGCAGATGCGGATGGGCGGCGGTTGAAGGGCAAGGAGAAGGGCGCCGCAAAAAAGCGCGCGATCTCCGCGCGGGCGCTAATTGATGTGGAAAACTGGTTGAAGAATCATCGAGTTGCCGCCTAGAGGGTGTACATTCCAACCATGAAAGCTGATTGTGGCGGCTGATAAAAAGTGGGCCGCAGCGAGTTTCCTCACTGCGGCCCCCCAGACGTGCAGCAGGGGGAGATCGCCACACAACCGGGATTTTCAGCGCCTATTCGCCTGCAAATCAGGTATATAGGCTAAAACCATTGTCGGACGCCTTGTTCAGCATCACTATATCTGTTTAGGTCTGTAGTCCTAAAGCGGCGGTGATGTAAGCCCTAGCTATAGCGACGTCAACCACCGGGGGCGTATTTTTTATTATGTTGCAATCGCAACTAAATGCTGAAAAGCGTCCAGACAGTGGCTTGATTATTGCGCATCTTGAAGAATTGCGCAGTAATCGACCATCTATAGTTTTGGCAAATGGAAAAACCGCAAAAGCAGGCGAAACCATACGAAAAATTATAGCGGCGTCGCGTGAGGTATTTACCGAGCTTGGTCACGCAGGTTTGACCCAGCGTGATGTCGCCGACGCCGCCGGGATCGCGGTTGGCAACCTGACCTACCATTTCCCGACCAAACGCTCGCTGCTCGAAGCGATGCTGTATGAAACGCTCTCCGACTATGTCGAGGAGCATCTC
The DNA here is from genome assembly GCA_021776415.1 of Hyphococcus sp. Taxonomy (GTDB): domain Bacteria; phylum Pseudomonadota; class Alphaproteobacteria; order Caulobacterales; family Parvularculaceae; genus Hyphococcus. Next base: position 13,905 of record JAJFFY010000017.1, on the reverse strand, counting down.
CACCTGTATGCGGCCAATCGGGACAAGCCTTTATTGGTCCTCCTTGATGTCATGGAAGCCTATGTTCGCAATGCCCGGCACTCGCACCGGTTTTTCTTCCATATGTGGGGATACGCCGCCTGCGACGAGGAGGCTAACGCGACTGTTCGTTATTTCTACCGCGCCAATGGCCGGTTCATCTATTTCCTCGTACGCGCCGCCAATCCGAAGCTCGATCATATCCAGGTTCGTCGCGCAACGTTGCAGATCTCCAGCCTTGAAGAGGGCTATAAGTTGTTTATCGGTGTTGTCGCCGACGACAATACCGCAATTGCCGCAGCCGAGCATGACATCCGTATATTGATCGAAAAGATAGTCATGAACGCCGAGCTATAACACCTACTTTTCTGGCTTATAATATTTATGCGTGAAGCGGTCGCTCTCGCCGATGGCGAGATATTTCTTGCGCTCCTCCGTCAGCGGCAGTGAGCCGGAAAGCGACGGCGGCAGCGACCAGACCCCGCGCGGATGGTCTTTGTCGTCTTTCGGGTTCCGATTGTGTTCCGAGGCTGCAATAAATTCAAACCCAGCGCGATCAGCCAGCATGCGGAAATGGCTTTCATTGACATAACCATTGTCGCCTGTGGGGTCCTGCGCGATCGCCTCATCACCCGCGTGATCGACAATGCACAAAACGCCGCCCGGACGCAGCATCTCATAGACCGCATTCACATATGTCTGCGCTGGCTGTTTGTAGATCATGAACCCATGGGCGCGGAACACCAGCACCATATCAGCTTCGCCGTAGGGAACTTTGTCGACCTTCGCGGGGAATTGACTTCTGGAGCCCACCGGATAATAGGCGCCGCCGCCATCCTCGACCAGCGGCCGGACGATGCGCCGGTACCAGGCGCCCTGCCCGCCTGGCCAGATTTCGACAACCGTCATGTCCGGCTCGATGCCGCAAAAGGTCAAAGTCTGGAGCGGGCGGCGATATTTATCGCGGGCTTTTTGTTTTGCCGGACGTTTATCACTGGCGATCAATTGTTTGAGTTTCTCCTGCGTCGCCTCGGAGGAAGGCGGATAGTCAGCAGCGCTCGCCGCCGACATAATCGCGCCGCAAAAACAAAGTCCGATAAGCAGTGATTTAAACGGCATGATCCATTCCCTATGATCGCTCTTGAGTGGCCCATGATATTACCGTATCGGGCCAATACCAAATCACGGAACCGAGAGACAAGGATTGCCGCCAATGAGCTCGATTGAAAACATTATTACGCCGCGCACCCGCGATCTCGGCGGTTTCACGGTCGGCCGGGTTCTGCCTTACGCCAAGCGCCGTATGGTTGGCCCGTTTGTTTTCTTCGATGAAATGGGCCCGGCCGAGTTTGCCCCCGGGACCGGCATTGATGTTCGCCCCCACCCGCATATCGGCCTTGCCACGGTCACTTACCTCTTCGACGGCGAGATCCGCCATAAGGATAGCCTGGGGTTTGACCAGGTCATCAAGCCCGGCGACGTCAACTGGATGACGGCCGGCCGCGGGATTGTCCATTCAGAACGCACCGATGATGCGCGCCGGGCGGAGGGTCAGAAAATCCACGGCATTCAGAGCTGGCTGGCCCTCCCTGAGGACGCGGCCGAAACGGCGCCCGCATTCCACCATCACCCTAAGGCGAGCCTGCCAGTGATCGAGCAGGACGGCGCTTTCATGCGCCTGATTGCGGGAACCGCTTTCGGCGAGACCTCTCCGGTCAAGACATTTTCTGAGATGTTTTACCTCGGCGTCGAAGCCGCGCCCGGCGCCGCCATTCCCTTGCCGGAAGATCACGTTGAACGCGCTTTATATATCACCGAGGGCGGCGTTGAAGTTGACGGAGAGACGTTCGGAAATGCGACAATGCTGGTGTTAAAACCGGGCTCTGCTCCCCGCATCACCACAACCGCAGCGTCAAAACTGATGCTGCTTGGCGGCGCGCCACTCGGCAAGCGCCTGATCTGGTGGAACCTCGTCGCCGTGACGCGCGAACGGATTGAACAGGCCAAGGCCGACTGGATGGCCTCGGCGGAAAACGATTTCAAGGACACGGTATTTACGCTGCCGCCGGACGAGAGCGAATTTATTCCGTTGCCGGAGGATTGAGCCCTGCTCAAATCTTGAACAGCTTGTCCGCGGCTGACTTGGTCGAGCCGCGATCCTTCATCGCCGCCTCGCAGCGGCTGATTTCCGACTTTAGCGCGGCGATGCGCTCTTCAAGGTCGCCGACGGACAGCGCATAAAGGTCCTGCTTGACGAGATAGGCCAAGGTCAGGTCCGGCTTTTCATTTAGCGGTACATCTTCCATCGGCGCGCTCCTCTTTGCAGTGCCCGCAGTTTGCGAAATTCCGCCCGCTAGTTCAACATTGGTGGAGAAAATTCGAGGTCTTCCCATGAACCAAGCGCCCGGCGGCTTGCCCGAAACCATGACTGTAATTGAGATCACCGAGCCCGGCGGCTCGGAGGTCCTGACGTTGGCGACACGCCCCTTGCCGCAACCGGGCCCGCGAGACGTGCTCATTCGCATCGCCTATGCTGGCGTCAACCGGCCGGATGTGCTCCAGCGCCTCGGGCTTTATCCGCCGCCTCCCGGCGCCAGCGATGTGCCCGGCCTTGAGGCGGCAGGCGAGATCGTCGCGATAGGCGACGAGGTCAAAGGCTGGAACATCGGCGACAAGGTCTGCGCGCTGCTGACCGGCGGCGGCTATGGCGAATATGCAACCGCCGACACCGGCTCATGCTTGCCGATCCCGGCGGGCTTGTCGCTTTGCGAAGCGGCCTCACTCCCCGAAACCGCATTTACTGTCTGGGCGAATGTATTTGACGACGCGGGGCTGAAATCCGGCGAGACCTTACTGGTTCATGGCGGCACAAGCGGCATCGGCGTGATGGCGATCGCTATGGCCAAAGCCACCGGCGCCAAGGTCATCGCCACTGCCGGAACCCGGGGGAAATGTGAGGCGGCGCTGAAGCTCGGCGCCGACGCGGCTTATAATTACGCCGAAGATGCGTGGGATACGGACATTGCCGCCAGCGGCGGGGCCGACATTGTGCTCGACATAGCCGGCGGCGACTTCGTGGAGCGCAATTTGGCATGCCTTAACGATGGCGGGCGCCATGTCTCGATCGCCTTTTTGCGCGGTGCGACCGCACACATCAGTATTCTCGCCATCATGCGCAAGCGCCTGCGGCTTTCGGGCTCGACCATGAAGGCGCGTGGGCCGGCAGAGAAGGCCCGCCTCGCTGCGGGCCTGCGCGAGACCATCTGGCCGCTGATCGAGGCCGGCAAGATCAAACCGGTGATCGACGAGGTTTTCGCGCTCAAAGACGCAGCTGAGGCCCATACCCGCATGGAATCTGGCGCGCATATCGGGAAAATTGTCCTGAAAATCGGCTGATGTGGCTTGGCGCGAGGGCCCAATCGTTCTATATGCCCCCTCATTCGCGTTCTTCACGTGAGCGCTTTCCCCGACATTGCGGGCGTTAGCGCGGCGTCCCGAAAGGGTCGCCGGCCGATTTTCTTTGGCCGTTGGGGAACGCCGCTCGAACGATGACAAATTTTGGAGACCGACTGATGGCCGACCATCCGCTTATGCCAATCGCCACCGCCGTGTGGCTGATCGACAATACATCGCTGACCTTTGACCAGGTTGCAGAATTCTGCGGTCTGCACCCGCTGCAAGTGCGCGGCGTGGCCGATGGCGATGTTGGCGGGGGCGTGCGCGGCATCGACCCGATCACAACCCATCAGCTGACGCGCGATGAAATCGAAAAAGGTCAACAAGACCCTGAATACAAGCTCAAGATTTCCCTGCCCAAAACCGTCATCGCCGAGCGCCCGCGCAAAGGCCCGCGTTATACGCCGGTGTCCAAACGCCAGAACCGCCCGGACGCGATTGCCTGGGTAGTGCGCAATCACCCGGAAATCTCCGACGCGCAAATCGCAAAACTTCTCGGCACCACCAAAACCACGATCCAGTCGGTGCGTGATCGCTCACACTGGAATTCAACAAACCTTCAGCCGCAAGATCCGGTCGGCCTTGGCCTGTGCACGCAGATCGATCTCGACACCGTGGTGCGCAAAGCCGCCGCCAAGCGCGCCAAGCTGGAAGCGGCCAATCCTGACGCCGGTCCAAGCCTCAAACCCATAGCCGAGACAATTGCGCCCGAAGTTGCGCCAACGACTGAAGAGAACGCCGACAAGGTCGACCTCTCTAAAGTGTTCGCCGATACGGAAGAAGCAGGCGCGCCAGACAATAATGAAGGCTAACGGCAACACCTTCGCCGAATAACCCATTCGCCTACAGAGCAATCGAAAATCGCTGGTCCTGCGGTTAGTCCCAGCCGTAAGCCCCAGCCACGGACTTATGGAACCGGGTGCTTCACACCGTCCAGAACAACACCCCATACGCCAATTTCGTTCCAATCTTCGCCGGGCGTCGCCAGCGGATTGGCGTCGAGAATAGTGAAATCCGCCCGTTTTCCAGGCGCGATCGAGCCGAGTTCGCTTTCCAGGCCCAGCGCATAGGCGGCATCAAGCGTTATACTTTCCAACGCTTCCATGGCCGATAGTTTTTCATCCGCATTAAAAACACTGCCCTCGCGCGTTGTGCGGGTCATGTGAACGCTAGCCGCCAGAAGCGGCATCGGCGGCGCGAGCGGCGCATCTGAATGGACGGTTACCGGAACGCCGGCTGTTGACAAAGACCGAAGCGGCGTAATCCAGGCGGCGCGTTTCTCTCCCAAAGGCTCGACATAGGCATTGCCCAAGTAAAAAACATAATGACTGGCCGCGGAGATACCGGCGCCATGTGCAGCAGCGCGCTCAATTTGTTCGGGAGAGAACAGACCGGCATGCTCGACTATAAAACGCAGATTTGCATTGCTCGCCCGCAACACCTCTAGCGCATCCAATGTCGCGGTCTGTGCAGCGTCGCCATTTGAATGAATGCGCACGCCGAGACCAGCCTGCCAATAGGGGCGAATTGTTTGTACCAGCTCATCCGGTTTTATGACCCAAAGCCCCTCGCTGCCTTTTGACTGGCCCGCCAAGTAGCCTGGCGATGAGATGCGCATGGTTTGTGAATAGAACGCAGCGTCGGTAAAAAACTTCACTTGCGGCAGCACCGGCGCGGAGGCCGGCATCTCGCCCTTCGCCATGGCCAGCGCAGCAGCGGCGGCGCCATCGCCAAATTCGGCCGTAAGGGCGCGATGTTCCGGCGTCAGATAAAGACGATAGCCCGCCTGTTGAGGATCACGCCAGTTTGCCGCGATATGCGCATCTTCAACGCCCCTGCCAAAGATGCCGTAGCCAAGATCAGCAACGGTGGTGACGCCGGCGGAACGCAGCAATTGAGAAAATTCATCAAGTCCCGTAGCGAGCCGATCCGGCGCCAGCAAAATCGGTCCAACGGAATGCATGAGATGACCGAGGGCGTCTTCATAAATTCGGCCGGTCAGTTCTCCATCCGCACCGAGATCAACACCTTCAAATTGCTCGTGAAGGCTTGCATCCACATTCGCCCATTCCAACGCGGCGGTGTTTAGGTAAAAGTCATGGCTCGAATAGTGCCAGATGATCAGCGAGCGAGTTGTGGTGATTGCGTCGAGATCTTCCTTGGTCAGATCGCCATGCACCAAATTATGAAAGCCGTAAATGATCAGCGGCTCGCCCGCAGGCGCTAGCGCCTCAATTTCGCGCGCGCGCTGGAAAAATCCCTCGCGGGTCTCAACGCCGGGAACGATACCATTGCCTGTCGCCATCGCCCATGGCGGGATCAGCGGTGTTGCATATTGCAAAGACGACAGCGCCATATGGATGTGCGGGTCAATCAGGCCCGGAATGATGGTGTGATTAGCGAAGGTCGTGTCAAACTCGGCGCCGCTATATTTCGCAGATAAGTCTTCAGCCTTACCGGTCTCAACAATATATCCGTCGCGAACGGCAACGCCTGTAGCGCCATCCGTGGCGCCTGCCGCATCAGGCTCGAGCGTCACGATTGCATCCGCGATATAGATCGTCACGCCTTGCCCAGGCAACGCCACGTCATTTTTCGTTTCAGGCTCAACACATGCGCTAAGGGCAATCAGGCAGAGGGTGGCGAAAAATAATCTCATCTACTGAGCTTTCTTTTTATGCAGCGTGTGTGAACCGCGCCAAAATAGCATAAAAAGCCGCCATACATACATTGTTATACACCCCACGAGGCATTCGCAGAATTGAACAATTGAGAATGTGGAAAGCCCGCGGGAGTTTTCTTACTCTTTCGCCGCTTCCTCTGTACTGGAATCGGTTTGCGCCAGGCGCCCGCCATCGACGTACAGGCATTGGCCGGTAACATAGGACGCCGCGTCGCTGGCGAGGAAGAACACCACATCGGCAACCTCTTCCGGATCGCCGATGCGTTTTAACGGCGTCGTGGCGCGGACTTTCTTTTGCTCGGCATGTTGATCCATCTCGCCTTTGATGGCGCCAACGCCCACCAGATTGGCGCGCACGCCATGGGGCGATAACGCCAGCGCAACGGCTTTGGTGAGTTGCTGCAATCCGCCTTGCGAGGCCGCAAAAGCGACATGGTCAGCCGCGGCGGTGACCGCTTCCACCGACCCGATATTGACGATAACGCCCGGCCGCGCGCCCGTATCGGCATTTGCCGCCTGCTTGGTGAAATGTTTTGCGACCGCCTGGTTGATCAAAAATGCTCCGCGCAAATTGGCGGCGACGATGCGTTCAAAATCTTCCTCGCTGGTTTCTAAAAATGGCGCTGAAAATTTTTCCATCACCGTATGAGCGAGGACATCAATACGGTCATAGGCGTCAAGCGCTTCGGCGACGATATTGTGGACATGCAGGCGGTTGGTAACGTCAGCATGGACGAAAGCCGCCTCCGCGCCGGCCTCGCGCAGGTCGCTCGCAATCGCCCGTCCGGCTTCTTCATTCACATCCGCCAGAACCAGCCTGTCGCCGGCCGCCGCAAACTTCTTCGCGCAGGCGGCGCCAACGCCATGCGCGGCCCCCGTTATAATCACGGATCGGCTGGGCATTAATTATACCTTTCTGAAAAATAGACGGCCCTGAAAAACAAACGGCCCTGAATAATATACGGCGACACCTGTCGCCAGCGCCGCCGTGACAAGCGTTTCGCTAATCATTATTGCGGTCTTATGAAAATGTACACGCACCGACAGTCGGACCGCTTAGCAAACTGTCGGCCAAAATATTCTAACCCGAATTAACATCCAAATCTATTTCGGCAATCTGGTCTTTTACGCGGAGTTTTTGACGCTTCAGGTCGACCACGCGCATTTCATCAAATGCGGGGTGTTTTCTCTCCGCGGAAATTTCCGCATCCAGCTCTTGATGGCGCCTCGCCAGCGTATTCATCTGAGCTTGTGTTGCCATGGTCGACCTCCTTATTTTTGAAGATGACCTATATAACCACATTTTGCGGGCCCTTGTCACGGCATAGTCAGTTAAGGCGAATCAACCATACTCAATCACGTTTTATTAATGCCAACGCTTCGTATTGGACGCCAAGCAATTGAGTTTGTTATACTTTCATTCGCCGCCCAAAAGCGCGCCGGAGCGAGGTGTTTAAACTTGTTGGAAACCCGATGACCGAGGCGCGTGCAGATGATTTTTGGCAATGGTCGCTGGCGCGCTATGGCCGTCCGGGCGTTGAGCCAGCGCTACTCCAGCTTCAGGACAGATTTGACTGCAGCGTCAATATTTTGCTGTGGCTATGTTGGTGTGCGGAGCATTTTGACGCCATCCCGGAACCAGTGATTGTCGAAGCAATCGACGCTATCGCGGGCTGGAACGCCGAGGTCACCGCCAAACTTCGAGACGCGCGCCGCTATATGAAAACACGCGATGTGGACATTGCCCCCGAAGACATTGCTGATCTGCGTAACGATGTGAAGCAGGCGGAACTTGACGCCGAAAAAGTTGAACAACATCGCCTGCAAGATCTCGCCATCCGCGCACTCGCCCCGGCCGGAGACCACCTTGACAACGCCATCCGCGCCCGCGCGCACCAAAATCTCAACGGTTACGCCGCATTACTTGGGGCCGGTGACAAGAAAGGCCTCAACGCCGCATTGCTTCACCCGTTGATCAGCAATATCCTTGGGCCAACTATCGCTGGTGACAGCGAGCAAGGAACCCGCAATGAATGACGGCGAACCGCCTTTTGACCCTTCCGATCTCCAGGCGCCAAACTTGAAAATCATCGAAGGCAAACGCTTTGCGGCCCATGATGAAGATTTTGTCGGCGCCAATGACGAGGCGCAGGCGATCCGCCTGGCGACGCTGGAAGAAGAACACCGCGATCTCGACGCCGCCATCACTGCGATGCAACACACCACACCCTATGAACGCCTGACAATCGCCCGGCTCAAGAAGAAAAAGCTTCAGCTCAAGGACGAAATCCAGAAAATCAAGGACGCCATGCTACCCGACATTATCGCCTGACGATCTGGCTATGCATGGCGCCGGCCCTACTCCCAAGACCCACAACAAGGACCAACCATGCGGATTTTATTACAGCTCCTCACAGCGTTGGTCATCTCCGCCACAGCGGCCATGGCCAAGGCGCCTGCTGAAGCCCAGACCCGCCCGAATATTGTGCTTATTTATGTCGATGATCTCGGCTATGGCGACCTTGCCGCTTATGGCCACCCGGTGATTGAAACGCCGGTGCTTGACGCGCTGGCGGATGAAGGTCTGCGACTGACCGCGTTCTATGCGCCATCGCCGCTATGTTCGCCGTCACGCGCCGCGTTGCTCACCGGGCGCACCCCATACCGCACCGGTATTGAAAGCTGGATACCCCAAGGCACAAACGCTTATCTTTCCGAAAACGAAATTACCATCGCGACGTTGTTTAAGGACTATGGCTATCAAACCGCGATCATCGGCAAATGGCACCTCAATGGCGGGCTCAACCGCAAAGATCAGGCCCAACCTTCCGATCACGGATTTGACCATTCCTATGTGCTGCACGCCTTCCCGATTCCGCATCAGCACAACCCGACGAATTTTCACGCCAATGGCAAGCCGTTGGGCGAGGTCAAAGGGTTCACCGCCGAGATCGTTGTCAACGAAGCGATCCAGTGGCTCGACAAGCGTGATAAGCAAGCGCCGATATTTCTTTATCTGCCTTTCGTCGAGCCCCATGGAACAATAGCCAGCCCGGAAAGTTTTCTGCAGAAATATGGACGCTACACAAAAGGCGAGCCGATCCCGGTCGTGAATGGCTCGGACACCTATCCGGACGGCGTGGAGGCGCGCGGGCCCGGGGAATATTACGCCAATGTCAATCATCTCGATTACCAGGTCGGACGGTTCCTGAACTATCTCGACGAAGCCGGTTTAAAGGAAAACACCATCCTTGTGTTCCTGAGCGACAACGGTCCGGTAACGACGGACTGGCGCGCCTGGTGGGAGGTCAATCTTTACGGCGACACTGGCGGCTATCGCGGACGCAAGGCCGATCTTTACGAAGGCGGCATCCGGGTGCCGGGGATCATTCGCTATCCGGGACACATCAAGCCGGGCTCGGTCTCTGATACGCCGGTCAACGGCTATGACATCATGCCCACCCTGGCGACGCTGGCGGATATTGCGATGCCTGAAGACCGGGCAATCGACGGGATAGATCTTTCACCACTTCTCAAAGGCAAAAAACTGAAACGCAAGCGCCCGTTATTCTGGGCGTTTCCAGCCGATAAAAACGGGCCGAACTACGTCATCCTCGATGGCGATTGGAAGCTGTTGGCCGACAAAGAAAGAAAACCGATGGCGCTTTATAATCTTGCCGCTGACCGGTTTGAGTTGGACAATCTTCTCAACGCAGAGCCTAAAAAGGCGGCCAAGCTGCACAAAGTAATGCTCGATTATATCCAAGAGGTTGAAGACGATCCGCTGCGCCCGGATTGGGCCGTCAGCTGGAAACCGCAATTGTAGCAAACATGCTTAGCGCGGGGCTAAGACCGGGTCCTGCTGCGCTTGGCTTTATACATGGCGCTGTCGGCGTGCTCCATCGCCTGTTCGGCGGAGACGCCTTTGACAATCTCCACCGCGCCCCAGGAAATGCCGATCCCGAATGCGCCCTCGCGCCAATTGACGATCTTCCCGGCTAGAGCTTCCGACAAATGCTGCGCCTTTTTTTCCGCCTGCGTCTGATCGGACTGCAATAACAATACGCCGAATTCATCGCCGCCCAGCCGTCCGACAGCGTCGGTCTGACGGATATTGGTGGTGATGACTTCGGCGACCAGACCCAGCGCCGCATCGCCCGCCGCATGGCCCTTGCCATCATTGATTTTTTTCAGATCGTTGAGATCGACGAAAATCAGACTGGCGCGGACGCCATAGCGGTCGATCATCGCCAACACCCGGTCAAGCTCGCGAACAAATGCGCGCCGGTTGTAAATATCCAATAACGGGTCGCGATCGGCCAGCTCTTCAAGATCGCTGATCCGTGCGCGCACGCCGCTCAATTCGGCGCGAAGTTCCTGCACCTCAGCCATCAGCGTCATCAAAGCGGTGCGAACCTTGGGCGTCAGTTCCACGCTCGGAATGCCCATCAGCACAACCTGATCGACCGGCGAGGCCGGAGACGCTGTCGCCTTACCGTCGCCAACGGATTTCTTGCCCGCGACACGCGAAGTCCGGGTGGTTGATCTTACGTCCCCAATTTTCATCCGTTCAGACCTTTATGCGCATCTCTAATACACAGTGATTCGGTTATTTCTATTTTACTGCAATTTGCAGCTCTCAGCCTAGCAGATAATAGCGCAGATTTGCGGCGCCAGGCTGGTGTTGGCGCCAAATCTAACACAGCAAAAAGCAAACCTTAACACCCAGCAACGGCTTTGTTCCATTCGGCGCAAAGCCCACACGCTTTATCGCTTCGCCCTTGAGACGGCGCGCGCCCACGCCCATCTTCGATCGTGCGGATCAGGTTGCACTTAAGTCCCTTCTGCTGCGACCAGCTCCCGCGTCCGGTATGAGGAGGCGCCCGTCCATCGCGCCCCCGTCTGTTAGACGGCGTCTCCTCATTTCCGCCCACTTCCCGCATCGACGACGCCCTGCCGTGACGTCCAGCTTGTGGGGCGCTCAACTCCTGTTATAAGCGCCGCGTCTCGAAGCGGCGGAGCGCGCTTAATGTCTGGCGATCAGAAAATTCCAGTTGGCATTATCATGGGCTCACGCTCGGACTGGCCGGTGATGCAGCGCGCGACTGAGATGCTGGACGCTTTGGGCGTCGGTTATGAGACCAAAGTGGTTTCCGCCCATCGCACGCCCGATCGTCTTAGCGAATACGCCAAGACCGCAAAAAGCCGAGGCCTGAAAGTGATCATTGCCGGCGCTGGCGGTGCGGCGCATCTGCCAGGCATGACCGCGGCGATGACGCAGCTGCCGGTGATCGGCGTGCCGGTCGCCTCAAAAAACCTCAAAGGTCTCGATAGCCTTCTGTCGATTGTGCAGATGCCCGCAGGCGTGCCGGTTGCGACCGTCGCGATTGGCGATGCCGGCGCCGCCAATGCCGGGCTTTTCGCCGCCGCGATCCTCGCGGTCAATGACGTCGCCCTTGCCCGACGCCTCGATGACTGGCGCGCCAAACAAACGGCCAGCGTCGCTGAAGCCGTCAAAGACTGACCGACCGCAATGACTGAGTACAACGCCCCTTCAAACATCGCCAAACCCGGCGGTGTGATCGGTATCCTTGGCGGCGGCCAGCTGGCGCGGATGCTGGCCATGGCTGCGGCGCAAATTGGTCACAAAACCCACATCTTCTGCCCGGATGCGCGCTGTCCGGCCGCGGATGTCTGCGCCACCATAACCAACGCGCCGTATACGGATGAGGCCGCGTTGCGCCAGTTCGCAAAAACCGTTGATGTCGTCACCTATGAGTTTGAGAATGTCCCAGCCGAGACCGTCTCATTCCTGACCGAGTGCGGCGCGATCGTGCGCCCCGGCGCGCGGGCCCTGGAAAAGGCCCAGGACCGGCTGCATGAGAAGGACTTCCTCAACCAGATTGGTGTTGCGACCGCCGCCTATCACGGCGTTGACGATCTTCATTCGCTGGAGGCGGGGCTTGCAAAAGTTGGCCGTCCGGCGATTTTGAAAACCCGCCGCCTCGGCTATGACGGCAAGGGTCAGACAACGCTAACCGATAGCGACCAGGACCTGCCAGGCGCCTATGACAAGGCGATCCAGTTCGCCTGGGACGAGGTCGGCGCCGCGCCGTCGATCCTTGAGGGGTTTGTGCCGTTCCAATGCGAGATATCGATCATCGGCGCCCGCAGCGCGGATGGCGATATCAGGCTCTATGATCCGGTAGAGAATGTTCACCGCAGCGGCATTTTGAAAACCTCAACCGTACCGACCGCCATCACCGAGGCGACGGCGCAAAAAGCCGCCGCTATTGCATCATCGATCCTGAGCGCGCTCGATTATGTCGGCGTCATCGGCGTTGAATTCTTTGTGCTGAGCAATGGCGAGCTCATCGTCAACGAATTTGCGCCAAGGGTCCACAATTCCGGCCATTGGACCAGCGACGCCTGCGCCATCTCACAATTTGAACAGCATATCAGAGCTGTCGCCGGCTGGCCGCTTGGCGATCCCGCCCGCCACTCAGACGCGGTCATGGAAAACCTCATCGGCAGCGAGGCCGCCGCATGGCAATCGCTCGCCGCCGAGCCGAATGCCTGCCTTCACCTGTATGGCAAATCCGAAGCCCGCCCCGACCGCAAGATGGGGCATGTGACGCGGATTAGCTAGCTACGCCCCCTCGCGCGTGGGGTCGCGATAGCGTAGTCGCGCCAGAAAAGCGATTGGCGCGCTTGGGTCAAAGCCGGTCTTGCGCATTTGCGCTTTGAACTTTTCGATCTGCATGACGTTCTCGATACGCGCATCAAGGAACGCACCGGTCGCGGCCTCGTCTTCGCTATCATCCGCCAGCCAGCGGGCGAAGGTCGATGTCCACACCCCGGTCAGGATTGCGCGCTTGGAGTAGAAGTTGAAATCGGTCGACTTGTCGTTGAGCCCGCGCCAGATCGCGTCGGACGTGGCCCAGGCGAGCTTTGCGCCGCGAGCAGCGTTTTGCGGCAACGCCAAATGAGCAGCTGCGCGTCGGGCCGCCTCTTTGTGGGGGCGCAGCGCATCAATCCGGGCGCGAACGGCAAACGTGACTTTTTCACGGATTTTGAGGCCGGCAAAATCTGGCGCCTGCATTGCCGCGCGCATCTCATCATCGCAAAGCGCCGACCAATAAGCGATCAGATCAACGACGCCGGCTGGAAATGCGGTCCTGACGGTGGCGCGGAGCGCTCCATTGCCAAACCCGGCCTCTCTCGCCGCTGAGTCCAACATGAGCCCTGTCCAGCCGTCGAAGGCGGCCATTTCCAGCGCTTTGGGCAAGATCGCCTTGCGCGCGGCCTCAAAACCGTCGGTTTGGACCGAATTTCCACTATTTTCCGCGGTTTTAGAGCTATTCGTCACTGGCGCCTCTTATGTTACGCGCCTATATAGACAGCCTCGCGGAGCTTTGGTATAGGCCGCGTCGCCTCACCCACTTGCAGAAAACAGGTGGTGGTGAGCTGGATTGGTTTTACGCGTCACGCGGCTGGGTCCCGTGGCGTTTTTATTTGAAAGGGAGGCGTACCGCCTTGGTTCAGATCTTTGTCCGCGACAATAATGTCGAGCAAGCCCTTAAAGCGCTTAAGAAAAAAATGCAGCGCGAGGGCACGTTTCGTGAAATGAAACGGCGGAAATTCTACGAAAAACCGTCCGAAAAGCGCGCCCGCCAGAAGGCGGAAGCGATCAGGCGCGCCCGTAAGCTGATGCGCAAGCGGATGCAGCGTGAAGGCCTGGTTTAGGG
>JAJFFY010000016.1 GCA_021776415.1 Hyphococcus sp. | reverse complement strand
CAGCGCCGTCAACCGGTTGCGTAACGGGACCGCCCTTTGAAAAGCACCGGGCGCTGTCACGGGTCCGAAAGGCCCGGTTGGAACAGCCGGCCGGGCAAATAGCGTCCGTCCGTAGGCGCGGCGCTCTTTAATCCCGAGAACACCGCCGAACACCTGCCCGCTCGCCGCGATCGGAACCACTGAGGAACGGTGAGCTCAACGCCTCTCCAATATTCCGACCGTTTGAGAGTATAAGGGCCCTCGTATCCATGAGGATAACTTTTCACCAAATATAGGTTTTATGGCCGACTACCCTCTCAGGGTTGTAAAATCGAAGATTCGATTCGTGTTGTGGTTGTTTGGATTTATTGGGCTCAAGGGCCCCCTCCGTCACCTTCGGTGACACCTCCCCCGTAAACGGGGGAGGAATTATGTTGTGCTTGAGGTAGAGCTCTTTCTTCCCCCGTTTACGGGGGAAGTGGCCGCGAAGCGGTCGAAGGGGGCTCTTGCCTCCTAAACAATCAATGCGACGTCCACTCACCCAAGCGTCCGGCGCAACGCCTCGCTCCATCCGGCAAGATTGCGGCTGCGCTCATCCGGCGCCATCGCCGGCTGGAAGCGGGCGTCGAGGCGCCAGCGCTCGGTGATCTCGCTGACATTATTATAGGCGCCGATTTGCAGACCGGCGAGATAAGCAACGCCCAGCGCCGTGGTCTCCAGGATGCGCGGTCGCTCGACTGGCAGGTCCAAGATGTCGGCAAGAAACTGCATCGTCCAATCATTGGCGACCATGCCGCCATCGACGCGCAAGGTGCGGGGCGCAACTCCGTCGGCGGCAAAGGCGTCGATCAGGTCCGCGGTCTGATAGACCACCGCTTCAAGCGCGGCGCGGACGAGATGGGCGCGGCCAGAGCCGCGGGTCAGACCGTAGATGGCGCCGCGCGCATCGGCGCGCCAATGCGGTGCGCCAAGGCCGGTGAAAGCGGGAACCATATAGACGCCTTCATTACTCTTGAGAGTCTCGGCGAGCACGGCGGTGTCGCTGGCGTTTTTGATAATCCCCAATTCGTCGCGCAACCATTGAATGGCGGCGCCGGCGATGAATATCGAGCCCTCCAGCGCATAGCGCGTCTTGCCGCCAAGCCGATAGGCGATGGTGGTCAAGAGCTTGTTGTTTGAGGTGAGCGCCTCCGCGCCGGTATGGGCCATGACGAAACAGCCGGTGCCGTAAGTGCTCTTGATGTCGCCGACCTCAAAGCAGGCCTGGCCAAACGCCGCCGCCTGCTGGTCGCCGGCGACGCCGCAAATCGGGATCGGGCGGCCGAAGATTTCCGGATCGGTGTGGCCAAAATCATCAGCGCAATCGCGCACATCGCCAAGACACTGGCGCGGCACACGGAATTCTTCCAACAACCCGGCGTCCCATTCATCGGTATGGATATTATATAGGCTGGTGCGGCTTGCATTGGTGGCGTCGGTTGCGTGCACCGCGCCGCCGGTCAACCGCGAGATGAGGAAACTGTCGACGGTGCCGAAGGCGATCTCACCGTTCTCCGCGCGGGCGCGGGCGCCGTCCACATGGTCTAAAATCCATGCTGCTTTCGATGCTGAAAAATACGGATCAAGCAGCAGTCCGGTGCGGGCGGTGATCCCGGCTTCAAGCCCGTCGGCGCGCATCTGGTCGCAGACATCAGCGGTGCGCCGGTCCTGCCAGACGATGGCGTTATAGATCGGCTTGAGCGTCGCGCGGTCCCACAAAATTGTCGTCTCGCGTTGATTGGTAATGCCGATCGCGGCGATCTCACAGCCGGCGCCTTCGACTGTTTGGAAAACCTCGCGCGCGGTCGCGAGCGTTGTTCGCCAGATGTCTTCCGGGTCATGCTCAACCCATCCATCGGCGGGATAGTGTTGCGCAAACTCCTGTTGCGCGGTAGCGACCGCCTTGCCGGCGCCGTCAAACACAATCGCCCGGCTTGACGTTGTGCCTTGATCAATGGCGAGAATATAAGGCGCTTCAAAATCTGTCATGGAATCTCTCTATGTTATTTGATAACGCCGTACATGAACGATCCTAACGCGAAATGGCTGCAATGAAAAAGACGGAGATTTTTGTCGATGCTGACGCCTGTCCGGTGAAGGACGAGGTGGTGCGCGTGGCGGATCGCCACGAGCTTTGCGTTCATTTTGTCTCTAACGCTCGCATGCGCTTGCCGGTGGGGCTTGATGTGCGCCGGGTGATCGTCGCCGAGGGGCCTGATGTCGCCGATGACTGGATCGCCGAACGGGCAGGCGAGGGCGATGTTGTCATCACCAGTGATATTCCGCTCGCCGAGCGCTGCCTGAAATCCGGCGCGCAAGTTGTGGGCTCAACCGGCAAACCGTTCACCGCCGATAATATCGGCATGGGTATGGCGATGCGCTCGCTGTCGCGGGACTTGCGCGAAATGGGCGAGATCTCCGGCGGCGGTCCAATGTTTTCAAAGAAAGACCGCTCGCGTTTTCTCGAAGCGCTGGAACTTGCGGTGCGCCGGGCGGGTTAACAGCGCTACAAAACTTCACTAGATTGCATGGCTTGTTTTGCCATCGGGGATATACACCATGAAAAATTTCATTCTCATTGCCGCCTTTGGGCTTAGTGCTGTCAGCCTGGCCGCCTGTTCACCGGGCGAGAAGGCGCACGAAGCGCCGCCAGCTGAAGACGCGACGGCCACTGCGCCGGCGCCTGAAGCAAGCGACGAGGCGCTGCGGCTTTATGCGTTTGACTGCGGGCGCATCGACATGCTCGATCTTGGCTTGTTTTCCAGCAACGGCGCTTATGCGGGCCGTCAGAATCAAGCCGCGGATATGTGTTACCTAATTCGCCATCCGAAAGGCGATCTGATGTGGGACGCCGGCCTGCCTGACGCGCTTAACGAAAACGCGGACGGCGTTACCAACGGGCCGTTCCATGTTTCCGTGCCGACAACGCTTGCCAGCCAGCTTGCCAGCATTGATGTTGCGCCCGGCGACATTGAATATTTCTCAATCTCGCATTCGCATTTCGATCATGTGGGCAATGCGGGGATGTTCGCCGGCTCGACCTTTCTCGTCGATAGCGACGAGCGCGCCTATATGTTCCGCGACGATGCGCGTGCGGATGAACAGAGTTTTGCACTGGTAGCGCCGCTTGAAGGCGCGCAGACGACAGAGTTCGACGGCGACTATGATGTCTTTGGCGATGGCTCGGTGATGATCCTAGCCATGCCCGGTCACACGCCCGGCCATACCTCACTGATGGTCAATCTTGAAAATTCCGGCCCAGTGCTTTTAACC
This sequence comes from Hyphococcus sp., assembly GCA_021776415.1. Classification (GTDB taxonomy): domain Bacteria; phylum Pseudomonadota; class Alphaproteobacteria; order Caulobacterales; family Parvularculaceae; genus Hyphococcus. Next base: position 27,781 of record JAJFFY010000016.1, on the reverse strand, counting down.
GGCGATCTTTATCATCTGCTGGAGTCACGTGAAAAGCGTATCGTTCCAGTGTTTAATACCGATGAGGAAGAAACCCTTCGCTCGATGGACAGGTTTGAAGCGTTCGCGGAAGAGACCGGCGCGCGGGTTGTCGTTCAACATTCGCTTGAGGATATGGCGGAGTTACCAAAGGCGCCGGAATATTTAGATTAAAGACCTCGACTAAATAAAGCGTCATCCCGGATGCATTGCGTCACGCAGTGATGCACTGCTGGTGCGGGATCAGTTGCAGCAGGGTCGCATTTACCGAGAGGGGTCCCGGACCAGCGAAGCAACATTTCATGCTGCATCGCATCCGGGATGACGAATTTTATTGATAGGTGCGCCCCTAAGGCCACTTTGCTTCCGGCGGCAGCGACGACAGGATTGAGTCTACATTGCCGCCGGTTTTAAGGCCGAATGTGGTGCCGCGGTCATAGAGCAGGTTGAATTCCGCATAGCGCCCGCGCTGGATCAGTTGCGCTTCGCGGTCGTCCTGGGTCCATGGCTGGTCCATGCGTTTGCGGACCAGCTTTGGATAGGCGCCGAGAAATGCGCGGCCGACATCTTGCGTGAACGCAAAATCTTTGTCCCAGTCGCCGGTGTTGTGGCGGTCATAGAAAATACCGCCGACGCCGCGCGGCTCGTTCCGGTGCGGCAGGAAGAAATAGTCATCGCACCATTTTTTGAATTTCGGGAAATAGTCTGCGTCATGAGGCTCGCAAGCTTCGCGCATTGCCGCCAGGAATTCTTGTGTGTCCTCGTGGGCCTCGGTGCGATAGGTCGGATGCATCGGATTTAAATCGCCGCCGCCGCCGAACCAGCTTTTGGTGGTGACGATCAGCCTGGTATTCATATGGGCGGCTGGGGCATGCGGGTTGCGCGTATGTGCTATCAGCGAAATACCCGACGCCCAAAACCGTGGGTCTTCCTCCGCGCCCGGAATTTGCTTGCGAAACTCTTCAGAGAATTCACCGTATACGGTCGATGTGTGGATGCCGGCTTTTTCAAACACCCGGCCATGGATCAGGGACATCACGCCGCCTCCTTGATCCTCTGAACCGTCTCCCCTTTTCCACGGCGTTCGTTCAAACCGGCCGGCGGGTATATCGCCATAAAGCGCGCCGGCGTCATCTTCGAGCTGTTCAAATGATGCGCAAATATCATCGCGCAGCTTTTCAAACCATATACGGGCTGTTTGTTTTCGCTCTTCCAGTAATTGTGAAGATAGATCTGACATTTTTTGCTTGCTCTATTGTTTTTACGTGTGATGTTATGGGTTGAACCAATATAACAATTGCGGGGGCAATATGTGGGAACAAATTGGCGCAGCGGCAATTTATGGCGCCATAGGCGGCGGGGTGGGTGCTCTTCTGGGCGCGCTTCTAGCGACGCCGTTCCGGCGGACGCGATTTGCGCAGACAGCGACAACCATTTTAACGGTGGCGTTTGTGGTGATCGGCATAAATGTCGCCGAACCACTGCTCAAACCGTATATTGGTCAATATCTGCCGCAACCTGCGTCGCAGGATGAGGTTCTCGACGCGTTTCTGACTGAGGCGCGCGAAGACCCGATGTTGACCGCTTTGTTTGCCAAAGAGCCGGTGCGTGAAGGTGAGCTGCGAGCGACACTTAAAGAAATTTTAGAGACTGAGACCCGAGCTGATAAGGTCAGGGACAGGGCTTTTAAGGTAATTAAGGATCTGACTGGGAGCCGTTTCATCTATTATCTCAAACGGGGTCGCGACGAGGATCTCATCGCGTTCACAAATTTTATGATCGAGATGATGGATTATTTAACTGAGTACGAGCCGCAATTTTGTCATAGGTTTTACTATGACCCAATGTTTCTAGCGACTATGTCGTTGGAGGATATTAAGGCTAAGATGGGCGCTGACAGACAGAGCAGACAGCAGGAACTTGCCGCAGACGTTATTGTAAATGCGTTTGACGAAATTCCGTCATATGATGTGGACGCAGCGCAGGCGCGCTTAGTGGAAGCGGGACAGCTTCTGAATGAATTGCTTGGTCAGGAGTTAATCGGGTTACTCACCGTTGGTGGGCAAAAGCCGCAAAGTGATGAAGAAGCCGCCGCGGCCTGTAACGCAACCGCGCGTTTGTTTGAGCATCTTGCTGAAAGCGAGAAGCCGGGTGAATCGATCCGTCATTTATACACGCTGTCTGGTTAACTGTTCTGTGGAACTTGTCAGTGCGCATTTTTATAAATCAGACGCCTCGAAATTATAAAGCGAGCGGGTGTTCCTTGTTAAGCTGCAACAAATCCCAGCGATTGCCATAGAGGTCCTCAAACACCGCCACCATGCCGTAATCGGCTTCTTTTGGCGGGCGGACGAACCGCACGCCCTTGGCTTTCATCGCCTTATAATCGCGCCAAAAATCATCGCTATTGAGAAACAGGAAAACCCTGCCGCCGGCCTGATTGCCGATGAAGGCTTCCTGTTCGGGCTTGGACGCCTTCGCCAGCAACAGCGTTGTTCCGGTTGAGCCCGGCGGCGCCACCACCACCCAGCGCTTGTCCTGCTCGGGTTGGTATGTGTCTTCGACCAAAGTGAAATTCAAAACCTTGGTGTAAAATTCAATAGCCTCGTCATAGTCGCTAACGACGAGAGCAATATGGACGATGGATTGTTTCATATTGATCTCGCGGCAATTCGCTGCGCGAATGCCTCCGCCCCCGTTTGAAGAGGGAGGGCGGCCTGACCGGCCGGCGCGCAGTTGCGCTTTTCGAACACTTGCGTGTTCGACTGGTTCTCGCATACGTCGTGGCGCATTATTTCCATCCAACCTGCCGTCTTGCTTCCGCTAACGCCACCGATGCGGCGACGGCGACATTGAGCGATCTGGCGCCCGGCGCCAAGGGGATTGAGAGCCTCGCCGCGACCGCCTCATGCACTTCGTCGGGGGCGCCGGCGCTTTCGCGGCCCATAAGCAGCGTGTCGGTCTCGCGAAATTCAAACTCCCAGATCGACTGCTCCGCCTTTGTCGTCAGCAGTATCAGTCGCGCGCCGCCAAGCGATTTTTGGAAGGCCTGCCAGCCCGTATGGGCGACCGGCGGGGCGAGGGCGCCATAGTCCATCGCCACGCGTTTGATCTCGCGCGAATCAAGCGGAAATCCGCAAGGTTCGACAATATCCAGTCCGGCGCCGAAACAGGCCGCAGCCCGAATCGCCGCGCCGACATTTTGGGGAATATCAGGTTGATACAAAGCCAGCCGCATGGGGCTGTTTTTGCACATGTTTCCGGCCTTGTCGCCTGCTCCCTCGCGACGCCCCGCGGGGCGTATTTGAAATTCTCATTAAAGGCGGCCGTCTTGCACGAATTTCAAATCCTTTAAGCCCCGCTTGGTCCATTTAATTCAAGTGTCCCAAAATCCGAAATTCGTTTCGGGGATTTGAAAAGGTTGACGAATTTCGGATTTTGGACACTTGGACGCAGCACTTTGCCGCCTAGACTTTGTACAAGAGACATGCAAAACAGCCTCGCGATTATTGCTCTCGGGCGCATTCCTTAAGGCGAAACACCCATGACGACGGAAATTTCAGACGCGGGACCATCTGAGGATGGTGAGCCGACCCGGCGCGACTTTATTCATATTTTCGCAGCGGCGACCGCCGCCGTCGGCGCCGGCGCAACGATCTGGCCGCTGGTGCATCAGATGAACCCCGACGCCTCGGTGCTGGCGCTGTCCACCAAAGAGATCGATCTCTCCAGCATTTCCCTTGGTCAGGCGATCAAGGTGATGTGGCAAGGCAAGCCGGTGTTTATCCGCCACCGCACTGAAGCGGAAATCGCCGAGGGTGAGGCGACGCCGATGGGGGCGCTGAAAGATGACGCCTCCCGTAATGATAACCTTGCAGAAGCGGTTGATGCGACCGACGCTGCGCGCGTGACCGCACGCGACGGCGAAGCGCGGCCGCAATGGCTGATTGTCGTCGGCATCTGCACCCATCTCGGCTGCATTCCGCTTGGCACATCTTCTGGCGAGAATCGCGGCGACTATAATGGCTGGTTCTGCCCATGCCATGGCTCGCACTACGACATCGCCGGACGCATCCGCAAAGGACCCGCGCCGGAAAATCTTGAAATTCCGCGCTATGAGTTTCTTTCCGACACTGTCGTGAAGATAGGTTAGGGGAGAAACAACCATGAGCCATCCGTCTACATACAAACCCGCCTCCGGCTTTGATAAATGGCTGGACGACCGGCTGCCGATTGTGCGCCTCGCCCATGACAGCTTTGTCGATTTCCCAACCCCGAAAAACCTCAACTACTGGTACACTTTCGGCGGCATCCTGGCGATTTGTCTGGTCATCCAGATCATCACCGGCGTCATTCTGGCGATGCATTATGTGCCGCATACGTCGATGGCGTTTGACAGCGTCGAGCACATCATGCGCGACGTCAATTATGGTTGGCTGATGCGCTATGTGCACGCCAACGGCGGGTCGATGTTCTTCCTCGCGGTTTATATTCACATGTTCCGCGGTGTCTATTATGGCTCTTACAAGGAGCCGCGCGAAGTGTTGTGGATGCTTGGCGTTGTCATCTACCTGTTGATGATGGCGACGGCGTTTATGGGTTACGTTTTGCCATGGGGTCAGATGTCCTATTGGGGCGCGACCGTCATCACCAATTTATTCTCGGCGATCCCGCTGGTTGGCGAAGATATCAGAACGCTTTTATGGGGCGGGTTCTCGGTCGATAACCCAACGCTGAACCGTTTTTATTCGTTGCACTATCTGTTGCCGTTCGCGATTGCCGGCGTGGTGATGTTGCACATCTGGGCGCTGCACATTCCGGGCAACGCCAATCCGACCGGGGTTGAAGTCAAGGACGTCAAAAAAGACACCGTGCCGTTCCACCCCTATTACACGGTTAAAGATAGCTTCGCGATTGTCGTCTTCTTGATCCTGTTCGCCGCGTTTGTGTTCTTCAATCCGAACGGGCTTGGCCATCCGGATAACTATATCGAAGCCAACCCGCTTGCGACGCCGGCCTCGATTGTGCCTGAATGGTACTATCTTCCGTTCTACGCGATCTTGCGGGCGATCACATTTGATATCGGTCCGATCTCGTCAAAACTCGGCGGCGTGATGGCGATGTTTGGCTCGATCCTGGTGCTGTTCGTGTTGCCATGGCTCGACACTTCCAAGGTGCGCTCCATGCGTTACCGCCCGGCGGCGAAGATGTTCTTTTTTATCTTCATCGCGGCTTGCTTGGTGCTCGGCTATCTCGGCGGCAAACCAGCGGAAGGCTCCTACGTCTTCTACGCGCAGATCGCCACAGCGTATTATTTCTCGTTCTTCCTGATCATCCTGCCTTTGCTTGGATTTATGGAAACGCCGAAGCCGTTGCCGCGTTCGATTGCTGAATCTGTTTTAAAAACACCCAAAGCTGGCGACGCAACGACCGCGGGGGCGCATAATGCGCCAGCGCAATAGGGGAAAAGGCATGACGCCGATGATTATGATCCGAACTCTTATGGTCGCCGCTATTGTTGGCCTGGTTGGCGTAACCGGCGCTGCGGCCAGCGGCAGTACGGCTGAGAAGCCAATCCATGGCCATTGGCATTTTGCCGGTCCGTTCGGGACCTATGACAAGGATGCGCTGCAACGCGGCTATCAAGTCTACGAGACAGTATGCTCCAGCTGCCACGGGCTTGAGCAGGTCTCATTTCGTAATCTCGGACAAAAGGGCGGTCCGTTTCATCTGGATAGCTGCCCGGCCGGTATTCCCGACACGGTCGATTGCGCCAATCCAAATCAAAACCCGGTGGTCAAAGCACTGGCGGCGCAATATCGCTTTCAGGTTGCCGATGGACCCGATGATAGCGGTGATATGTTTGAGCGCGCGGCGATGCCGTCGGACCGTATTCCCGGGCCTTTTGCAAACGAGGTAATAGCGCGGCTAGCGAACAACAACGCACTGCCGCCTGACCTGTCCTTGATCACCAAGGCGCGCCACCACGGTCCGGATTATGTCTACAGCCTGCTGGTCGGCTATGAAGAGACGCCGGCGACCGTAGAGGTCAGCCCCGGCCAATATTACAACCCGTATTTCCACGGCGACATGTCGCAAGCGCTGCGGACGGAATTTCTCGACGAGAACGGACATGCCCATGAGGGCGTTGAAATCCCCATTGGCGGCGTGCTGGCTATGGCCCCGCCGCTGTCTGATGGCATGATTGAGTATGGCGACGGCTCACCGGCGACGGTTGAGCAATATGCCGCCGACGTGACGGAGTTCTTGATGTGGGCGGCAGAGCCGAAGCTGGAAGCGCGCAAATCGCTCGGCGTGATGTCACTGATCTATTTGGTCATCCTCGCCGGCCTGCTTTACTGGTCCTACCGCAAGGTGTGGTCGGATCAGCACTAGGCTGGATCTAGGCCCGATCACAGAATTGCGTTTTGAGATTAAGCCGGCGCTGCGTAAACTGCAGCGCCGGTTTTTCATGTCTGGAGAGCAAAGTGACGGATCAACAAAAACGCATTCTCGGCGTCATTGGCGGTTCCGGCGTTTACGCCATGGATGCGCTTGAAGATATTGAGCGTCTCACGATTGAAACGCCCTCGGGCGCGACGCCCTGGGGCGCGCCGTCGGGTCCGTTGGTGCGCGGACGGCTTTGTGGCGTCGACGTTGTTTTTCTGGCGCGCCATGGCGAAGGCCATGCCATTCCCCCAAGCGATGTTAACTACCGCGCCAATATTGACGCCATGAAGCGCGCGGGCGTCACCGATCTCATCTCGCTTTCGGCCTGCGGTTCGTTTCGCGAGGATCTGGCGCCCGGAACTTTTGTCATCGTTGATCAGTATATTGATCGTACGACCAAGCGGGCGTCATCGTTTTTCGGCCCCGGCTTTGTCGCCCATGTCTCGATGGCGCAACCGGTCTGCCCGGCGCTGGGCGACGCCGTCGAGGCTGCCTGCAAGGCGCTCGATATTTCCCATGCGTGCGGAGGAACCTATCTGGCGATTGACGGGCCGCAGTTTTCATCGCTTGCGGAGTCGAACCTTTATCGCTCCTGGGGCTGCGACGTCATCGGCATGACCAACATGCCCGAGGCAAAGCTCGCCCGCGAGGCGGAGCTGCCTTATACGACGGTGGCGATGGTGACCGACTATGATTGCTGGCATGAGACGGCGGGACCGGTCGAGGTCTCGCATATCATTGAGATCATGCGGCAGAACACAGCAAACGGCGCGCGCCTCATTGAAAAACTGGCGACGCTGTTGGGCCCGACACGAACGCCGTCGCCGCTCGGAATTGAAACATGTCTCGACTTCGCGGTGATCACCGCGCCGGAAAGGCGCGACCCGGAGATGTCAGCGAAACTATCCGCGGTGGCGGGCCGGGTTTTGAAGGGGTGAGGGAAGGGGCTGTTTTGGCCCTTTTGGCGCTGTCAGCTAAGGCAAGCGAGTGTTGCAGCTGAGCGCGCAAATTGTTGGCGCTTGAAGATAAGTATGATGCATTTATTATCGTGGGATGTTTGATGGAATAAAGAACGCAACCGCGCTGTTCGGTGCGGTGATTAAGGCCGCGGTTCGCTACCCTGCGTTTCTTCTGCCGTTGATGTTGGTTTGGGCGATTTACGCGCCAATGGTCATATATCTATATTTCTATTTCGATTGGGATTCCGCGACGGCATTTCAGGGGCTAGCTGTTGTTTTCGGGTTCATACTTGCGGTCTCAGTATTGCTCTCTGTATCGTGCTTCATCCTGCTTGAACAAATCAGGCTGATCGAAACCGGGCAACGCATGAGGTTGCTATCTCCTATTGGCGTGGGGCTCAAAAATGTATGGCGTGCGTTGCCAATTACTTTTGCGTGGGCAATCATTTGGTTTCTGATTACGGTTGTGGAGATGCTTGTTAGGCGTAAAGGTTCTGGAACCGATAAGCAGGCAACCCCAGAAAATATTGCAAGAACCCTAGGCGGCGGTGGGAAATTTTCTATTTCTGCTGCATTCTTTGATGCCCTGAAGAAGGGTGTCCGAATGATCGCATTCCTGATCTTCCCTGCGATAGCCTGGGAAAGTCATCAGACACCAATTCGCCGCGGGCTCACCGTTGCGCAGTCACATAAAACAGAATTCGCAACTGGTTTTGTTCTTACGGAATTGGCTGCCGCTATCGTGTTTATTCCGCCCGCAATCGTCTTTGCTATAGCCGACAATACGGATGTGGTGATCAGCGATGAGGTTTGGTTTTCCGTTATTATTTACAGCGGATTTGCATGGAGTTTTTCACTCCTCTTGGAGCAGCTGTTTACAGCCGAATTATACCTTTGGGATATGAAGTGGCGCGAGGCATGCGTAGTAGCAGCCGATAAGGAGCAGCCGTTACCAAAGCTAAATGATGTGCCGAGGCCTTCTATATTGGATGGCAAAGCAGACCTGCTGCCAACACAATCGTAACTGATATAACGATAGACGACCGTTGCGCCAAATGCAGCCAGTCATCGTGATCGCTTTTATGTCCATCTTTGGCGAAAATCGCCCCTCAATTATTAAACCGGAAATGCATCACATCGCCATCCTGGACGATGTATTCTTTGCCTTCGAGGCGCATTTTGCCGGCTTCCTTGGCGCCTTGTTCGCCGCCAAGGGAGACATAATCGTCGTAAGATATCGTCTCGGCCCGGATGAAGCCGTGTTCGAAGTCAGTGTGGATGACGCCGGCGGCCTGGGGCGCCGTGGCGCCGCGTTTGATTGTCCAGGCGCGGGTTTCCTTGGGGCCTGCGGTGAAATAGGTCTGTAGGCCGAGGAGATCGTAGCCGGTGCGGATGAGGCGGTTGAGGCCGGGCTCTTCAAGGCCAAGCGATTCCAGATATTCCGCCTGCTCATCATCGGCCAATTGCGCCAATTCCGATTCGATCTTGGCCGAGATCACCACCGTCGCAGCGCCTTCTGCTGCGGCGCTTTTCTCAACTGAGCGGGAATAATCATTGCCGTCTGCCGCCGCATCTTCATCGACATTAGCGACAAACAACACCGGCTTGGAGGTCAGGAGTTGTAGACCTTGCCAGGCCTTTTGGTGCTCCTCGTCAATTTCCACCCTGCGCGCAGGAATGCCCTCGCGCAACACTTCCAGCGCCTTGTCGACCAGCACCAGCATCGCTTTTGCTTCCTTGTCCTGGCCCCGGGCTTTTTTCTCGAGATTGGCGCGGCGTTTTTCCAGGCTTTCAAGATCGGCCAGCATCAACTCGGTTTCTACCACTTCAAAATCCGCAATCGGATCGATTGTCCCGGTGACGTGGGTGACGTCGTCATCATCAAAACAGCGCAGCACATAAACCACGGCGTCGACCTCGCGAATGGTGGCGAGAAACTGATTGCCGAGGCCTTCGCCCTTTGAGGCGCCTTTGACCAGACCGGCGATATCGACAAACTGCATCCGCGCGGGGAGGATTTCCGCCGAGCCGGCAATCTCAGCGAGCTTTTTGAGGCGCGGCTCGGGCACCGCGACATCGCCGACATTCGGCTCGATGGTGCAGAACGGATAGTTCGCCGCCTGCGCCGCCGCCGTCTTTGTCAGTGCGTTGAAAAGCGTCGATTTGCCGACATTCGGCAGACCGACAATCCCGCATTTGAAACCCATAACACCAAACCATTCCTGCTTGGCGAGGGGCCTAACGCAGAACCATCAGCGGGTAAACCAGCAAAAACTCTAAAGCCGCCGGCGCTCGGTTGGAGGGGCCAGGAACCCGAGCGAGCGCTCGCCCGAATAGTAGGGCTTCCACCAGGCGATACTGATAGGGACGGTGACATTGAGCCAGAACGAGGTCAGCATCAGCGTGTAAAATACCGCCTCAGAGATGATGTGCTCTTGAACATAGGCGATATCGAGGACGACGAAAGCAAGCTCCGCGCGGCCAAGCATGCCCAAGCCGATCATCACGCTTTCGGGCCATGAAAACGATCCGGTATAGCGCGCCGCCAGGCCCGCCGAGAGAATCTGCGCGACCACAATGGCGCCGACCAGCGCCGCGGTTTGCGGGATGACTGAGATGATCAGGTCGGCGTCGAAGACAATCTTTGTGCCAAGCTCAACAAAAAACACCGGGCCGATCCACGAGAACGCAACATTGTCGACAACGACTTTGACGTTTTCATAAGCCGCTTCAGTTTGGTCTGGAATGATGTGAAAGAAGTCCTGTTTGAGGATCAGCCCGGCCATATAAGCGCCGACGGCGGGGTGAAACCCAAAGGCGTGGGCGGCAAGCCCGACCAGCAATGCCAGCGTCAATACGGCCAATATGGCGTGTCGGCCCTTGTCGAAAACAAACAGATCGCGCACGCCCCAGCCGCTAAGGAAGCGCAGGCGCCGGACAACCTTGCTTGCGAAATCATGGGGAAGAACCCACGCCCCAAGGATGGTGATCAGGGCAAAGAACAGCGCCGCCTTTGAAATGATCCAGAGGATCGCCGCTGCGGAAGGCGCCGTATCGCCGCTAGCGATGGGCACCAGGATCGCTACCAGCGCCAGCGCCGCAATATCGTCGAGGACGGCGGATGTCATAATGCCGGTCGCCGCCGCTGATTTTTGCAGCCCCTCGCTTTTCAGCGACACCATCGTCAGCGAGACCGCCGTCGCCATCATCGCGAGGCCGGAAATCAATGCGACACTGGCGTCGCCCCAGAAATAATAAATGATCGAGTAAGCCGCACAAAACGGAGCGATTGCGCCAAAAAGAGCGATGCCCCAGCTGCGTTTTACGCTGTTGATAAAGTTTTGCGTGTTCTCCTCAAAGCCGAGGGCGAACATGATCAGAATGATGCCGATTTCCGCGAAACCGCGAATGAACGGATCGCTCTCCTCGGGCAGCAGGCCGGTATTGACGTAGACGGCGCCGACGGCGAGGTAAAACAGGACCGGCGTCATGCGTGTTTTTCGCGCGAAATACACGGCGATAAAAACACCGATCCAGATCAACGCCAGATGTTCAAGTTCCACCATGCGATTCTCCAAACGAATCGTAACGATGATACACCGAAAATATCAGCCCATGGGCCCGATCAAAGATATCTCTTTGCGTCAGTGTTCGCTGTCGCCTCGGCCAAAGAATTTGCTGAGCGCTGAGAACGGGCCTTGCGGAGAGGCGGTGCCTTTGTTCGGCTTCGTCTCTGTTGCCGGCTTTGACGAAGCCTCGCGGGGCGCTTTTTCGGGGCGTATTGGCGCCATGCGCTGGCCGACATCCGATGCAAAGCGCAGATCGTCAGTGGTCAAAGATGGCGCCGCGCTGGCAATCGCATCCAGCATCAACCCAAGCCATTCCTGATCGGCTTTGGCAAAATTGCCGAGCACATGGCCGGTGACTTTCGACTTGTCGCCGGGGTGGTCGATGCCGATGCGCACCCGCCGGAAGTCGTTTCCGAGATGGGCGTCAATCGAGCGGATGCCGTTATGGCCCGCCGCGCCGCCGCCGGTCTTGATGCGCAGCTTGCCCGAGGCAAGATCAAGCTCGTCATAAAAGACGACGAAGTCCTGCGGCTCCAGCTTGTAGAAATCCGCGACCTGGCGAACCGCACGACCGGACTCGTTCATATAGGTCTGTGGTTTGACAATTAGCGCTTTGATCCGGCCGCTTGCGCCGGTGAGGAAGCCTTCGCGGATTTCCGCGTTAAATTTTGCACGGGCAGGGCCAAAGCCATGGGCGTCGCCGATGGCGTCTACCGCCATAAAGCCGACATTATGGCGATGGCGCGCATGTTTCTCCCCGGGATTGCCGAGGCCTACGAGAACGATCATGACGCGCTCCGTTTTAAGCAGCGCAGAGACAAGCAGACAAAACCCTGAGCGACGAGAAGACGCCTAGTCAGACTTCGCGCCGTCTTCTTCTGTTTCTGCGGCGGCCTCTTCGCCCTCGGCGGCTGCTTCCGCTTCGGCTTCGTCTTCTTCCTCTTCGCCAGCCGAGCGGACGGCTGACGGCGCAGCAATGGTCGCCACGGTAAAGTCACGGTCCGTCGTCACCAGCTTAACACCGTCCGGTATCGCCACGGCGGAGATGTGGACCGCATCGCCAATGTCGATTTCGGAAATATCGAACTCGAAAAATTCGGGGATCGCGGTTGCCGGCGCGTAAACGTGAATCGTGTGGCGCACAACATTGAGGACGCCGCCGCGCTTCAAACCGGGCGATTCTTCCTCGCCGGTAAAGCGCACCGGAATTTCAACGTCGATCCGAGTTTTGTCGTCAACCCGCATAAAGTCGACATGGATGGGCGTGCCTTTGACCGGGTGGATTTGAAAATCACGCGGGATCACCGGCTGGTGTTTGTCTTGCCCCGGAACATCGATCATCGCCAGCTGCGGACGCAAGCGGCCGCTCAGATACGCCTTCATGATTTCTTTCTGCTTGAGACGCACAGGTGTTGGCTCTTCGCCGCCGCCATAAAGGACGCCAGGAATCCAGCCATCGCGCCGGACCGCCCGGGCGCCGCCGGTGCCGGTGCGTTTGCGCGGTTCACAATAAAATACGTCTGCGTCGGCCATGGATAGGGCATCCTCAATGCAAAAAGCTGCCGCGGGCGTCGGGCCCTCACGGCGGCTGAAAAATCCTGAATGAGCGGCGGTCTATAGAGGAAAGGCAGGCCCCACGCAAGCTGTTAAGGAGCCGGTATTGCGGGGTATTTTGTCGTATTATAATCAACCCTGTAAGCGTCTAGACTGAGCTTGGCAGGCGAGGTCGGTTGCGGGTTCAGGCAGCGCTAAGCGCGAGGCGGATATGATCCTTGAAAACCGTTGATTCCATGGAAGGCCAGTGAAATGGCGCAAGCGTCGCATAAACAATTGCAAGAAAAGGCCAGAGCCTTACGGGCTGCGGGTCGCAATGCTGAGGCGGTCGATGTGCTTCAGGAGGCTGTGGCGGCGCAGCCAGGCGATCTAATAACCCAACACAACCTGGCATCGGCGCTTGGCGATGTCGGACGCTACAAGGAGGCCGCCGCCGTCTTAAAGCCTGCCCTCAAGCAAGGGCTTGACGCCCCTGAAAGCTGGTTGATTTACGCCCGCGCGCTGGTGGGGATCCTGGACTTTGAGAACGGTGAGGCCGCCTATCGCACGGTTCTGAAGAAAAGCCCTGTGAATGTCGAAGCTCATCGCGAGCTGGCGCAGCTTGTGTGGATGAGAACTGCGGACCGCGAGGCGGCGCTTGTGGCTATGGATGCGGCGCTGGCGGCAAATCCCGGTGAAATTTTCTTGCGCGTTCTGAAGGCGGAAATCGTTGGCCAAATGGGTGACCGGAGAGACCAGTATTTGCTTATTACGGAGGCCCTGAAAGCTGCGGGCGGCGACATTCAGGTTGCGCATTTCGTCTGTAAAGCGGCGCTTAATTGTGGAGAGTTCCAGGCCGCCCTTGTTTATGGGGAGCAGACGGCGAAGGCCTATCCCAATGATGTCAGGTTCGTTGCATCTTATATCGAGGCGTTACTGGCGCTAGGCGAGGCGAAGACCGCTGAAAGCGTTGTTGCGGATCTGCGGCGCCATCATCCGGACAATCAGCTGGTGATTGCTCTGCAAGCCACGGCCTGGCGGTTATTGGGTGATGATCGCTATGGCGAGCTTTACGATTATGACGCATTTGTTCGCGCCGCGCCCATGGCGCGGCCCAATGGGTGGTCAACCTTGACGGCGTATCTCGACGATCTCGTTGAAGAGTTGGACCAGGCGCATAGTTATGTTGAGCATCCGTTTTTCCAATCGGTGCGTCATGGCAGTCAGCTTTCTTCCATAAACCTGTCCGATAGCCCCGCAATGGGCGCATTTGAAGAAGCAGCGCATGGGCCATTAACCGAATATATCAGCCGCCTTGGCGAGGGTGCTGATCCGCTGCGCAGGCGCAATGAGGGCGGCTTTCATGTGATCAGCGCGTGGTCAATAAAGCTTTCCCCAAAGGGGTTTCATGTGAACCATGTCCATCCCGAGGGATGGCTTTCCTTCGCCTGTCATATTCGTCCGCCTGCCGATGATCCCGCCAACCCCAATGCTGGTTGTTTGAAGCTTGGCGAGCCGGGCTGCGCCACATCGCCGACGCTGGCGCCCGAGCGTTTTGTCAAGCCGCAAGCCGGCACGGGCGTAATTTTTCCGTCCTATATGTGGCACGGGACGGTCGAATACGCGGCGGGACCGGCAAGGACTTCGATCGCGGCGGATATCGGTCCGCAAGCGGGCTGATTGTAGGACGTTATCGTATAGTCGAAAGCAGGCCGCTGTTCGCTCGTTACGGGTGAATTATCGTATTAATACATTAGAACAGCGCAATATCGTGCGAAAAAACTTCCTAGCATTGACCGTATCAGGCATGGGTGAAATGAAAAGCTGAGAAGGCGCGCCCAATCAATGTTCCGCCTGAGGATTGGAATCCTGCGATACCTTGACGAATGCAAATATATGGCGAGCTAAAGTCCGCCCTACGCGGCGAAGCCATATGCTGGAATATATCCTCTGGATGAACGGCATGAGTGAGCCTGTTGTTACAGGCGGGGCAGTCCACGAGTCAGAGGTAGGTGAGCGCAAGCAGTGTTTTAATTGAGCCTAACGGCCCTTCACAGCGACCGTAACACGGGCGTACCAAGTTTCTCGCTCCCTGTTGTTGGCAATTTTGATCTCCCAAAGTGGGGCATCTAGGTCATTCACCGTGAAAACGAGAAATTTACTGGCTGCGACGGCGCCTTCTAAAACGCCGGTGCCGCCAACTTTCATGCCTCTTTTCCAATCTATAATGTCGTCAAAATCGAAAATGCGTTCTGCTTTGCCTAAAGGTTTAATCAACATTTTACGCGAAGACTTGTCGATTTCTAATTTGCAGCCATGCCGATTTAATTTATGTGTTGGATTAAAGCTCATTGATTGCCCCTTAAACTATACCTTATTGATCGTTAGCATAAGAAAATTTTACGCCAAGCGGTGAGGTTTATTTCGCGGTTTATATCACGAAGGTGTGAACGGTGAGAGCGAATATTTAAAACAGAGATAGTTGCTGCGGGTGGCTTCAGTGTTGATCAAGGCATCAGGTTTTGTTTCCTTTTTAAGTAGCGGCTTCGTCGTGTAGGGCGGGCAGTTGCCCCTCGATCACTGACCTACAACAGCGTCGGCCAACGGGTCTGAAATTCTGCATTGTTCACGGCTTACATGAATTGGGTTACTGTATTAATACATGACAACAAAAGAAACAGACTCTCCCTCAACGCTCGCGCTGCTTCACATGTTGCTTGCCTATGGTGATGTAATGTATTAATACGTTAAGGCAACGGCGCCGATGCAATCTAAATTTGCGATATAGAATTACTAGAGTTTGGCGCGCATGTCTCACGATGCGTTATCGTGCTGCCAGAACATCACCTACGCTATCGGCGCAATGCGCTACTTTCTTGGCTTGCATTGGACGGCCTAGTGTATTAATACATTAAAACAAACAAGGCAACGCCGTTTATCAAAATGATATCGTCAAAAAAGATTTCAGCATGGTTATCATAACAAATGGCGGAGTGAAGGAGTTTTGAACATGCGTGGACCGGCGAACAGGAATTTCAGCACCAGTCGCGCGAAGGATGAGAAGGCGTTGTTTGACGCCTTTGCCAAGTTGAAAACCGGCGCCGAGGCGGCGCGGTTTCTGCGCGACTTGGCGACGCCGGCTGAGCTGGAGGCTTTTGCCGAGCGCTGGCGGATTGCGCGAATGCTGGACGGCGGCGGGCATTCCTATCGCGATATCGCCGCTGAGATCGGCGCCTCGACGACGACAATCGGCCGTGTCGCGCGGTTTCTCCGCGAGGAAACGCATCAAGGATATCGCTTGGTTCTCGATCGCTTGCGTAGATAACACGGCCTGCAGGGCGGCATCATCCTGTCGCCCGATACTCTAGATTTCTTGTTGCGCGTCGGCCCGGGCCCGAAGGGGCGCTGATTATGATCTTACAGCTTTCGAGGTCGGGTGCGAAAAACCGGCCTCACCGGGAGCCTGCCGAAGGGCCCACTTTTTCGCCCTACGCTCTAGAACACGAGTTTGTGTATTGTATTACTGTATTAATACAGTATAACGATGACGATGGCTGATATGACATCAGTGCGCAAGGGTTGGTTGTGGGTTGGCAAGGTTCGGCTGTAGGCGAGCGCTCTTATCGAGAAATTGCGGCGGAAACGGGCGCATCAACGACGACGATTGGGCGCGTCGCGCGTTTTTTGCGCGATGAAGACCACCAGGGCTACCGTCTGGTGCTCGACCGTTTTCGAAAGCAGGCCAAATAGCACAACGCACCCATCACAACTACGTCATATGTAATTTTTTTGATTGTATTAGCGTGTTAATACGTTATATCACTACCGAACATCAATGAAAGATGAACCAACAGGTATAGGAGAAGCGAAAGTGGCGGAACAGAGGCTGAGAATCGCCATTCAGAAATCAGGCCGCCTGTCAGAGGGCAGTATCGAGCTATTAAAAAGCTGCGGCCTGACGATTTCTCGCGGCAAGGACAAGCTTTATGGCCGCGTGCAGGAAATGCCGATCGACGTGCTGCTCCTGCGCGATGACGACATCCCGGAATTTGTTTCTGATGACGCCTGCGATATCGGCATTGTCGGGCAGAATGTTTTTGAAGAGGAGCGACTGGCGGTGACGCGGGAAGCGCCGGCGCGCGAAGTGCGTACGCTGGGCTTTGCGCGGTGCAAATTAATGCTGGCCGCGCCCAAGGACTGGAGCTTTGACGGCGCCGGCATGCTTGCGGGCAAACGCATCGCCACCTCCTATCCGGGCCTGACCAAAGCCTGGCTTGAAAGCCATGGCGTCAGCGCTTGCGTTGTGACCATGAAGGGTTCGGTTGAGGTTGCGCCGCGTCTTAAAATCGCCGACGCGGTTTGCGATATTGTTTCCACCGGCGCAACGCTCGACGCTAACGGTTTGAAACCGGTGGCGACGGTGTTTGAAAGCCAGGCGCTGTTGATCCGCAATGCGAAGGGTTTTTCAGCCGCCAAGCAAGCGATCTTTGACGCGCTGATGAAACGCATCAACGGCGTTCTGACATCGCGCGACGCCAAATATGTGATGATGAATGCGCCGCGCAGCGCGATTGCTGCGATTACGGAATTTCTGCCGGGCGCGGAAGCGCCAACGATTCTCGATCTTGCCGGTAATCCAGACAAAGTCGCGATCCATATGGTGTGCCGCGAAAGCGTGTTCTGGGACACGCTCGAAGAGTTAAAAAAACTCGGCGCCAGCGCCATTCTCGTGCTGCCGATTGAAAAGATGATGGCGTAAGCGGTTTATTGTTTGCGAAACGGCAGTGCGTTTAAGCGGTCCGGCAGCGGCGGCATGGGCAGCTTTTCGGGATCGCGCTCCGCCGGTTCGTCCTCGGCGAGGATGTCGATCATGTGTTTGATCTGCCGAGCATAGTCGCGCGCGGTGCGCAGGTCCTTTAAGAACCCATCAAGTGTTTCCTGCGATGCGGCGAAGGGCAGGGCGTCGCCGCGCCGGTCGATCTTGATTATATTGTCGAGATAGGCGCCCGATGGCGTCAGCGCCGGGATCCCGTGTTCAACAACATTTCGGTTGCCGCGCAACCGGTTGTAGATTTTCAGAAAATGAAAAACATGCGTTTTGATCGCATCGTTGGTTTCAAATCTGTCGATCAGATAGTGGACAAATTCGGCCTTCGTCACATTGCCCATAAACGCGAAGATATGCGCCGCGACATCAGCCTCGACGGTGAGGTAACTGAAGCCAAGCTGTTGCAGGTCATGCTCAAGGTAGTTCCACTCGATAGCCGCATGGCCGATCGCCAGCGCATAACGGTTTTTGTCATTGTGATGGTTCATCACCAGACGCTAGCGGTTCATATGGTGCAGGTAAATGTGAAGCGGCAGGGTTCGCCTAATGTAATTCCAGTTTTTGCCGACCATATTCGCGAAAGCTGATCAACCGGCGGCGGTCTTCATCCCAAAGCGCCAGCCGCCAGCAATTCAAACTTCCGCGCAGTGTTATTCGCCTGGCGGCATTGCGTAATTCCGGGAAGGCGTCGAGACACGCCTGCAGCCGGTAATTGGGAATCTTGCTGCACAGATGATGGATATGGTGAAGGCCGATATTGCCGGTAAACCACTGCAACAGCGGCGGCAGAACGAAATAGGAGCTGCTCGCAATGGCGGCCTGATGAAAATTCCAGTTGCTACTGCGTTCCCAATAAGTCCCCTCGAACTGGTGCTGGATATAAAACAACCATCCGCCGATCCAGGCCGCAATAATGATCATTGGCAAATAGGCGACAAGCACCGGCCAAACGCCGATCATCGCTATGGGCGCCCCGAAAGCGATCAGCAATGCCAGGTTCAGCCCCATGATGCTGCGCACCGACGGGCCATCGCGAAACGATCGGCCGAGGGGTAGGCGCTGCAACAGCAGGAAATTAACCGGCGCTCCCAGTGCAATCATGATGATGGGGTTGCGATAAAGCCGATAACCCAGCCGACGCAATCGCGGCGCCGCCCTGTATTCACGTGTGGTCATAATCACCACATCGCCTTGCCCGCGACGATCCAGATCGCCGCTTGCGGCGTGATGATAGGCGTGAGAACGCTTCCATTGGTCATAAGGCGTGAAGGTCAGGACACTGATAAAACGGCCGAGAATGTCGTTGGCGGCGCGCGAGGTAAAATAAGACCCGTGCCCGCAGTCATGCTGAAAGATAAACAATCGCACCAGAAGAACCGCGCTCGGCGCCGCCAGCAACAGGCTCAGCCAATAGATGTGTTGGGCGGCGGCGACTGCCATGATGACGAGCAACGCAAAAAACGGAACGAGTGTGAGTGTCAGCTGCAACACGCTGCGCTTTGTGTCCGCGCCATAGGCTTTCAGAAGCGGCGCCAGCCGTAACGCAAGCGCCCGGGTATCATCAGCGGCAGAAGGATCAGCCGGGCGGGAGTTGGCGCCGGATTGGTCGTTGTGTGGTTTGAGGGCGTTAGAGGACAATGGTTTCGTCTCGCTTGCTGTGAGAATTCGATCAAAGCGCGGCCCCCCGATTGGCCTATATCTGAATCGGCGTTTTTCACCAATCACATTGTAGAGATATGGCGGAAACCGGGAGTTTTGAGGCGGCAGGCCTGTGGCGATAGGGCCTACCGGCCGCCGGGCGGGCGTGTGTTCATAATCGCCTTCGCCGATAGGGCCGCCTCACCAGATGATACTGCATGCTCCTGCTCCGCGCCATGGACTTCATATGCTTTGAGTGGATGAGTTAAATCAAATCGCATCAGGTTTGTGTATTGGCGCCGGAAAGCAAGAAAATTATGCGCGTCTGCAAGATGCACAGACGCCGCGAATTTAATCAAACAGATGCAGCAATAGCCGCTTAGTCAGTAGCCCCCTAAATCAAAGATCGTCGGTATCGACATTGAGCGCTTCGGCGATCCTACGCACCATATCTCTGCTGGCTTGTCGGTGGCGACTTTCAATTTGTGAAATATATGCTGTGCTGGTGTTGGCGGCATCAGCCAATTCCTTTTGCGTCAATGCGCGATGCTCGCGGAATATTTTAATCGGATGCTCGCCGGCGACCAGGCGGCGCGCGACGTCTGCGGGGAAACGTTCCTCGTCCGGCGCATTGTTGAGAATGTGAATGGCGTCGGTGTCTTCTATCGCATCGAGATCTGCGCGGAGGCGCTTAATCTCTTTTTTTAAGGGCGCAATTTTGCGGCTGATAAGCCGTTCAATGCTGCTTGTTTCCATATTCATTTGTGCACGTCCTTTCTGTGGCCGACTTTGACGACGGCGAAAACGACCGTTTCACCGTCAATGATCTGACAGATTGCACGGTAGTCGCCTTGACGAATGCGCAGGCCTTCAACACCAGTTAAGGCCCGCGCCCAAGCATGCTCGCCGGCCGGGTTGGCTGCGTAAGTATCGATCTTCGTCATCAGCTTTCCGGCAGTGGCCGCATCAATCTTGCGGAGCGCCTTCAGGGCTGACTTTGAATATTCAACAACCATTGCCACTGTTAATATATAGCAATTTGCTATGGTCATGTCAAGGCGTGCTATAGCAAATTGCTATATTGATTTGCCGGGTGAATGGTCATCGTTTTCGTGGTGCTGCCGGAGAGATTCGAACTCTCGGCCTCTCCCTTACCAAGGGAGTGCTCTACCCCTGAGCTACGGCAGCATTTGGGCGGTGCGTGTCGGTACGCCCGAAAAGTGGCGGCGGTATAGCGCGGGTGTTGGCCGATGGGAAGCAGCCGGGGGCAAAATAACCGCTCACCCGGAAAAGCCGAACGGTTCCAGGATCTCCGGGCCGACGCGCCGGGGTTTGCGGCTCTCGGCGTCAATCAGGCACCAGATGGTCAGGACCTTTGCAGCCGGGCGTGATGCGCCGGGTTTTCGGATATCTACATGGCGCTCATAGCGCGGGCCGGTGGCGGCGCCGAGCCAGGTGCGGATTTCGACGGTCTCGCCGGCGAATGTCTGGTCGCGATAGTCAATCTCATGGCGCAGCGCGACCCAGACATATTTCTGTAACAGGGCGGGGCTCGCCAGGCGGCGCCAATGGGCGGTGGCGATATCCTGCGCCCAGGAGAGGTAGACCGCATTGTTGACATGGCCGAGCTCGTCAATATCGCTCTCCGCCGCGATGCGGGTCAGCATTGCCGCTGTCTCAAACGAATGCGCGCCGGATAGGTTGCCGCCCAGCGGGGTAGGTTCGCTCATATGTGTATTCCCGGCAAATTCGCTAACATAAGAGCCCCAACTTGACCGCGCTGCGCCTCGGACTATGGTCCGCCGCCATGCCAACCGATATGCCTGAAGACGAACAATCACAAGGCCGCCCCGCCGCCGCCGCGAAAAAGACCAAACCGGCGGGTAAGCCAAAAACCGCCAGCGATGAGCGCGAGGACCGCCTTGCCGAGGCGCTGCGGGAAAACCTGCGCCGGCGCAAAGCGGCAAAGCAGCAACAGGACGAGAAAGAGTAATCCATGGACAAATTGGCGATCATTGGCGGACGGCCGCTTTATGGTGAGGTGGCGATTAGCGGCGCGAAGAATTCTGCACTCAAGGTGATGGCGGCGGCGCTGTTAACCGATGAGAAGCTGACGCTGACCAATGTCCCGCAGCTCGCCGATGTCGATATGCTAGCGCGCTTGCTGGCCCAGCATGGGGCGCTGATAGATTTCAACGATGGCACGCTGACGCTGCACGCCAAGGATATTGTCTCAACCGAGGCGCCGTATGATCTGGTGCGTAAAATGCGTGCGAGTTTCAATGTGTTGGGGCCATTGCTTGCGCGTGAAGGTAAGGCGAAGGTCTCGCTGCCCGGCGGCTGCGCTATCGGCGCGCGGCCGGTCGATCTGCATCTGAAGGCATTGGCGGCCATGGGCGCGGAGATTGAGCTTGATGAAGGATATGTCATCGCCGAGGCTCCGGACGGGCTGAAGGGCGCCGACATCACCTTGCCGTTCGTGTCGGTTGGCGCGACTGAGCACACCATGCTGTCGGCGGTGCTGGCCAAGGGCGTGACGGTGATTGAAAACGCCGCCCGCGAGCCGGAGATCGCCGATCTTGCCAAGTGTCTTGCCGCCATGGGCGCGAAGATCGAAGGCGCCGGGCGCTCGACCATCCGCATCGAGGGCGTTGACCGTCTGCACGGCGCCGAGCACCGGGTATTGCCGGACCGGATTGAGACCGGCGCCTATGCGATGGCGGTGGGCGCGACCGGCGGTGAGCTGACGCTTACAGGGACGGACGGACAGCTGCTCGGCGCGGCGTTGGCGGTCCTTGAAGAGGCTGGCCTGAAAATTGACGAAACAGACAAAGGCTTGCGTGTGAGGAAGAGCGAAGAGCGCTGCAAGGCGGTGGATATTGTCACCCAGCCCTATCCCGGCTTTCCGACCGACCTTCAGGCGCTATTCATGGCGCTGATGGCGACGGCGGAAGGGGCGACGTCGGTCAAGGAAACGATTTTTGAGAACCGCTTCATGCACGCGCCGGAACTGTCGCGAATGGGCGCCAAAATCTCCGTTGACGGACAAAATGCGACGGTGCGCGGCGTCGCCCGCCTCAAAGGCGCGCCGGTGATGGCGACCGATCTGCGCGCCTCGATGTCGCTGGTGATTGCAGGCCTTGCCGCAGAGGGCCAGACCATGGTCAACCGGGTCTACCATCTTGACCGCGGCTTTGAACGGCTAGAAGAAAAGCTGCAGAACTGCGGCGCGCTGATTGAGCGCGTGAAGGATTAGAAAGGCGTAAGCCCCTTGGCGAGTTCCCTTAAAGACTACACGGCCCTCGGGCTAATGGCCGGCGATGCGGCGGATCTCGATGTGATTTCCACGGTGCTGCAGGATGCGGTCGCCAAGCTCGGCGATTTTGCTTTTCTGCCGGGCGAGCGGCGGTTTGCTTTTGTCGTCAACCGCTTTGTCTGGGAATGCGTCGGCGGGCGCCGCGCCGGTCCGTTCGCGCGGGTGCGCGCGGGGGTTCATTTTGATGATGTAGTGTCAGTGAAATTTCAAAATTTGCGTGAGGACGCCAAGGACGCGGTGGTGGAGCTATTGGCGATCGGGTTTGAGCCGGTCGATGATGGCGCTGGTGCGATCATTCTGGATTTTGCCGGCGGCGGCGCAGTGCGCCTCGAGGTTGAAAGCATCAACGCCTATATGTCGGATATCTCCGAGCCATGGCGCACGCGGGCGAAGCCGAAGCATAAAGTCTAAAACGGGTTATCCCGGATGCACTATAGCAACTTTGATGATGCAATGCTGGCCCGGAATGATGGTGAATTGTTATGGTCACGCGGCTGAATTCGAAAGACTTAAAGTTCAAACAAGCCTTTGACGCCTTCATCACGCAGGATCGTGAGGGCGCTGCGGACGTTGCTGCGGTAGTGCGCGATATCATCACTGCGGTGCGCGCTGACGGGCTCGCCGCCCTAAAAACATATACGCAACAGTTCGACGGCTTTGAGCTGAGTGATGCGACTATCGCAGTCAGCGCCGACGAGATCGATCGCGCCGAGGCGGCTTGCGACGCTGATGATCTAGCGGCGCTGGATTTCGCCGCCGCGCGCATTCGCTCCTATCACCAAAGGCAAATGCCGCGTGATGAGCGCTATATCGATGATATGGGCGTGACGCTTGGCTGGCGCTGGACCTGCGTTGATGCGGCGGGGCTTTACGCGCCGGGCGGGCGGGCGGCTTATCCGTCGAGCGTATTGATGAACGCGATCCCGGCGAAGGTTGCCGGCGTCGGGCGCTTGGCCATGGCGACGCCTTCGCCAAAGGGTGAGATGAACCCGCTGGTGCTGGGCGCCGCCAAACGCGCGGGCGTCGATGAAATCTACCGTATCGGCGGCGCCCAGGCGATCGCGGCGCTGGCTTTTGGCGCCGGGGCCATCGCACCGGTGGATGTTATTGTTGGGCCAGGCAACGCCTATGTCGCCGAGGCCAAGCGTCAGGTGTTCGGCTATGTCGGGATCGACAGCGTCGCCGGACCCTCGGAAATTCTCGTTGTCGCGGACGGTAAAAACGATCCGGCATGGATTGCCGCGGATTTGCTGTCGCAGGCCGAGCATGCCCCATCATCGCAAAGCGTTCTGATCACGGATGATGCTGGCTTTGCCGATAAGGTCAACGTGGCGGTAGAAGAACAATTAGCGGCGAGCCCGCGCAAGCAAATTGCTCAAGCCACGTGGAATAATAATTCCGCGATAATCGTTGTCGCATCGTTGGAAGATGCCCCGGCGCTGGTCGACCGCATCGCGCCGGAACATCTCGAACTGGCGGTTGATGATCCCGAAACCCTGCTCGCCAAAGTCCGTCACGCCGGCGCCATCTTTCTTGGCCGCCATACGCCGGAAGCGGTCGGCGATTATGTCGCCGGGCCGGACCATGTGCTCCCGACGGCGCACGCCGCGCGATACGCCTCGGGCTTATCCGTCATGGATTTCATGAAACGAACGTCGATAATTGGTTGCGACGAAGCGGCGCTCGCCAAAATCGGCCCGGCCGCTGCGCGCCTTGCCGATGCGGAGGGGTTGGCTAGCCATGCGAAGTCTGTGCGGGTGCGCCTTAAAAAGTGACGGCGTCGGTGTTTTCAAAGGTGGTCAGGTAGAGGCGCAACTGCGACACAGCCTGACTGCAGACTAATTCTCAATGGAGTATTGTTCAAACCAACCGAGAATATGTTCAACTTTGCCGATCAGCCGGGAAGGCCTAGAGGCGATGCTGTGGCTGGAGCCGGGGACGCGCACAAGCGCTGTGTCGACGCCGCGAAGCTTCAGCGCCTGGTAAAATTGCTCGGATTCGGAAATTGGCGTGCGATAATCCTCCTCTCCCGCCATCAGCATTGTCGGCGTTGATACGTTTCCGACGAGAGACAGGGGCGAGCGTTCCCAATAATGCTCGAACTCCTCCCAGGGCGGCCCGGGAAATTGGTGCCTGATCTGATACGTGTAAATGTCGCCAGTCAGCACCTTGCTCGTCCAGTTGATGATCGGCTTGGCGGCGACGGCGGCGCGGAAACGGTCCGTGAGACCAACCAGAAAAGCGGTTGATACCCCGCCAGCGGAGCCGCCGGTGACATAGAGCTGGTCTTCGTCAATGAACCCTTTGGCGATCATGGCGTCTACGCCGGACATGTGGTCAGCGAAATCATCCCGGCTCGGATATTTGTATTGCAGGAGAAGCCCAAAGTCTTTCCCATAGCCCCGGCTGCCGCGGTGGTTGTCATAGAATACGACATACCCTTCCGCAGCATAACGTTGGATTTCGAGGGAAAAATGTGGGCCATAGGCGGCGTGTGGGCCGCCGTGAATCTCTAAAATAAGCGGATATTTTTTGCTAGGATCGAAATTCGGCGGCGTTACATACCACCCTTGAATTTCAACGTCGCCTACTGACGATGTATAGGTGATGTCATGAACCGCGCCGAGATTTTTTGTTGCGAGAACATCTTCGTTTAAAGCCGTCAGTATACGGATTCGTCCATTTCTTCTTACCACGATATCGGCGGGCCGGTCCGCGGCGCCCCTGGTGAAGGCGATAGAGCCGTTTTTAGATACTGAAAACCTGCCGCTCACATAAGGTCGTGAATTTGCCGTTCCGCCAATCTTTTCAACGATGGTTTGGGGTGTGCCGTTTAAACGGACATATCCGATTTTTCTTTCACCACGATCATCATAGTGATAGTAGAGGCCGCGGCCGGAAGCATCCCAGACAGGTTGAGCGACGGAGCGGTCGAGGTTCTCGGTTAGGGCTTTGACGTTTTTTCCGTCTTTCCCCATGACATAAAGTTGTGAGACCCGAAAAGCCAAACCTTTGTTTTCAGCGGCGACAAAAGCGATCTGATTGCCTGACGGCGATACGATCGGGTTCGATTCCACCCCGCTTTTGCTGGAAAGTTTCCGAAGTTTGCCGCGAATTGAAACAGAATAGATATCGGCCTCGACTGATTCACGTTCCCAATCGTCATGCCGGTTTGCAGAAAACAGGATGCTTTTTGAATCGGGTGTCCATGACAGCGGGCCTTCATGATTGAAGTCGCCGCTGGTCAACTGCGTAGGCGTGCCGCCATCCGCCGGTGTGACAAATATGTGCTCAAAGGCCGGCTCCAAATATCCCTTGCCGTCAAAACGGTAACGTATGTCGTCTATATATTTAAAAGGCTCAGCCCACTCCGCTCCCTCAGGTTTTGCCGGCGGTTTGACAAAGGGTTTAGTCTCGGATTTGACGCTCATCGCGAAGGCGATAAGGCTGCCGTCCGGCGACCAAGCCAGATCGTGCGGCGCCTCAGTAAGGTTTGTGAGCAATGCTTCGTCGCCAGTATCTAACCACTTAACATAAAGTTGCGGGGAACCCTCCACAGAGGAAATATAAGCGATGCGTTTGCCGTCGGGAGACCATCGGGGAAATGTATAATTTGCACGACCAGACAACAGCGGACGGTGATTTGCGCCATTGACATCGACGATCCAGATATTCGACCTTGTGGCGTCTTTCATTATGTCGTTTGACTTGCGCGCATACGCGATCTGTGCGCCGTTCGGTGAAATTTGAGGGTCATCGCCATATTCGATGTTGAATATGTCGATCGGTTGAAGAAAATTATGCTCCACGGCCGTTTCAGCGCGAGCGTATCCAAAAGCCGCAGCAGTAACAGCAATGATGCCGATCGTAACCGTCTGTAATTTCCTCATTTGGCCCACCCATTTGTTTTATATTTGGCGCTAATCTATAACAAATAGCGTAGTATTCATGTGGCGCCAACAATGGCGGCGGGCCACATTATCAATCTCTCGGGAGCGCAGTACTGCATAGTTTTCGATGGGCTTATGTTTGTGGCGTGCGGGAAATTCAAATTCTTCGCCAGTATCCCTCTACAATGGATATTTCTTCATCACCAATTGATTAGTCACGCCGGTACGAGATTGAAACAAATTCAACGCCGCTTTGCGGAATATCATCTGTGACCATATCGAGTTCTTCTTCAATCGATCCCAATATGCGCCATTGTCGGCCGATAATTTGGGCTGAGCAGAGTACGGAATAGATCTGATCGGGCCAGGTTTGCCCAACAACCGGCAGTCGCAAGCAGGCTTCAAAACCGCCTTTGTGGTAGGGTTGCGTGCTGACTAGCTCGAAGCTCAGCTGCTTGCGCAACCGGTCTATGACGACTTGCGCCGGTTTTTCTTTCTCCGTGGTCAGAATAAGCCGGATATCCGCGAATTTAGTTTTTGTCATGGTTTTCTAGCTGTCATTTGGAAACCTAAACTCTTCACCAGTATCCTTCCACAACAGATACTTCTTCATCACCGATTGAAACAAGTCGCCAGCCATCAGCTCCTTCAGCCAGGCTTGCACCTTGGGGATTGGCGCGGCGTCGAACCATGCCTGGTCGGCGATGCGGAACTGTCGGATGAACGGGAAGATGGCGATGTCGGGGAGGGTGCGTTTGTCGCCGCTTAGGTAGGCGGATTTTACAAGGCGCGCCTCAAGCTTTTCGATGAACGCCATTGCGGCGTCGCGGTGTTGTTTGCGGTCGGCGCCTTCATAACGGGTTGAATATTTATAGCGGTCGAGATGGTGTTTGAACGATCCATCATTTTCCGCGATCAGCGCGTCATCATCATGCGCCAGCCAGCCTTCCGGGTCGTCTTTCGCGAGCGCCCAGGCCATGACGGCGAGGCTCTCACCGACAATCTCGTCGCCATCGATCAGCACCGGCGTCGTGCCCTTTGGCGAGGCGGCGAGCATCTCTGCGGGTTTGTCCTTCAAGGCAATTTCGCGAAGCCGCACCGGCGTGTTGGCGATGGCAAGCGCCATGCGCGCCCGCATCGCATAAGGGCAGCGGCGGAAGGAATAGAGGATGGGTGCGTTCATGGCGCCGATCCTAGCCGTGAAGGCGCCACACCGTCATCAGTTCCGGCACATATTCTTGAACATTCTACGAACTACACTGGCCTTGCAAACCTCTTCGGTCGTAGGTTTGTTGACATGAAATGCCTGACGACAGTTGCGCATCAATTCGTTGGTATAGGCGTCAACATCTTCATTATAGCTGTCACGCCGGTCTTCGTTTTTCGCCTCAATCCGGTGGGCGCATCTGATAATGATATCAGCCTGGCCTTCATTGACGGTTTCAAATTGCGCAAGAGTGGCCTTCGTCCTCGCAACGCATGCCGCATCACAGCCTTTGGGTTCATTCAGCTCTTTTGATTTTTTGCGGGCCTCAGCCTGTTCGCTTTGCACGCCGTAGACCAGTGATCCTGTCGCGTAG
>JAJFFY010000015.1 GCA_021776415.1 Hyphococcus sp. | reverse complement strand
CCGGCGAACGATCTTGAGTTTCTTGGCTCAACCAACGCACCGAGTATATTAATAGCGTCCATGACGATTGCGGGCGATTAAAGTTCTGGAGACTGAGATGTCTGACGACCACGGCGACGACAAACAACTCTTGCATATGGTGTTCGGCGGCGAGCTTGACGACCTTGAGGCCTGCCACTTCCGCGACTTGGGCGCGCTGGATATTGTCGGCGTCTTTCCGAATTATGCGTCCGCAGAAAAAGCCTGGCGCGCGAAAGCGCAACAGACCGTTGATAACGCGCATATGCGATATTTTATCGTCCATATGCACAAACTCCTCGACCCTGACGGCGACGGGAAGTTTTAATTTCGGTGGGCAAGCCCCAACTCACCCGCAAAGAATTTGCAACGCCGCAAGGACGCAAACGCGCATGGCGCGCGCTGATGCTTGGCGATCATGGGGTGTTGCGCAAATTCTACGACAACACTCATGAGATTGCGCCGGGGGAAATGTGGCGCACGTATCAGCCCTCGCCCGCCAAACTCCAACAATGGAAACAGCGCGGCGTTAAAACCGTCATCAACCTGCGCGGCGACAATCCCAGCGGATTTTTATTCCTTGAAGAAGACGCCTGCAGCACACTTGGCCTGACGCTGGTCAATTTCCGGGTGTATTCGCGCGAAGCGCCGTCAAAGGAAATTCTCCACGGCGCGCGCAAACTGTTTGACGACGTCGAATACCCTGCCGTCATGCATTGCAAGTCCGGTGCGGACCGTGCCGGCATGATGGCGGTGTTATATCTTTTCTTCCATGAAGGCCGCCCGCTCGACCAAGCGCTGGAGCAGCTTTCGTTTAAATACGGCCACATCAAACAAGGCAAAACCGGGGTGATTGATTTCGCCTTTGCGCACTACCTCGCTTATGCGGACGCCAACGGCAAGTCTCTGTCGTCAGTGGGCGATTTTTTTGAATGGGTCGACGACGCCTATGACCATGCAGAGCTGAAACAGAAATTTCGCAGCCGCGGCTGGGCGAATTTCCTCACCGACCAGGTGTTGCGGCGGGAGTAGCCTCGCTTGGTCGCAAAATGGCGTCGGTTGGTCGGGCGACAGAGCCAAAATAATTGACCGGCGTTGCGGAAACTTTTCTTGTTGTGAGCTCGACTAACCCGGAGCCGCGCCATGAATAAATTCCTGCTCGCCGTGATTTTCTGCTGGTTTGCCCTCATGCCGGCATCCGCCCACGCATCAGACTTCGACAAGCTCCAGGGGCTGAACAGTCCCGACTATCATCAGCTGGATTCTGAAATCCTCGGCCGGCCATTGCATATTTTTGTGCGCCTGCCGGAAAGCTATGAAGAAAATGCATCGGCCCACTATCCGGTTATCTATCTGCTGGATGGCGGGATAACCTTTCCGATGCTGGCCAGCTATTATCGCTATCTCCGGTTCAGCGAAGAGGTTCCCGACATGATTCTTGTCGGTATTTCCTATGGCGCGGATAATTTCGAAGACGGCAACTATCGCGGCTCGGATTTTACCGCCCCAGCGGCGAGCCGAGAGCATTATGGCGGCGCAGCAAAATTTCAACAGATGTTTGAAGAAGAATTGTTGCCGTTGGTCGAGGGCGGATATCGCGCCGACCCGGGCCGTCGGATTATCTTCGGTCAGTCCCTTGGCGGGCAGTTCGTTCTTTATACAGCGCTGACCCGCCCTGATTTGTTCTGGGGGCATATCGCCTCTAACCCGGCGCTCCATCGCAATCTCGATTTCTTTCAAAACTTCGATTTCGCAGATGCACCCACAACACAAACAAAAGTTTTCGCCTCCAGTGGCTCCGATGACGATGAACGCTTCCGCGAACCGGCGCTTTCGTGGTTTGCCTATTGGTCAGGCGCGCGCACAAAACCCTGGGCGCTGAAAACCATAACGCTTGAAGGAGAAACGCATTTCTCCGCCGCACCCGCAGCCTTCAGACAAGGCATGGCGTGGCTGTTTGCCAATGAGGAAGATGCGGCTGAATAGTTCGCGGGTTCAGGAAAATTGCAGCCGCGCCTGGCGTGCATAGGCGCCGTCTTTGGCGATTAGCTCATCATGCTTGCCGGTCTCGACGATGCGGCCATCGTCCAGGACCGCAATCAGGTCGGCGTCTTTCACCGTTGACAGGCGATGGGCGATGACCAGTGTGGTGCGCCCTTTGGTGAGCCGCGTGAGCGCCGCCTGAATTTTGGTTTCGCTCTCCGCATCTAGCGCCGAGGTCGCCTCGTCGAGCAGCAAAATCGGCGCATCCTTCAAGAATGCCCGCGCCAGTGCAATGCGCTGGCGCTGTCCGCCGGAAAGCGCGCCGCCGCCCTCGCCGAGCGGCGTGTCATAGCCATTGGGCAGAGCGGCGATAAAATCATTCGCCGCCGCATCGCTCGCCGCCTGGATAATCTCCGCGCGCGACGCGCCGGGCCGGCCAAAGGCGATGTTTTCAAGCGCCGACATATTAAAGATCACCGCATCCTGGCTGACCATGGCAATGCGCGCGCGCAAGGATCGCAGCGTGACTTGCGCGATATCATGACCATCGATCCGTATACGGCCGGAATTTGGCTCATAGAGCCGCGGTAGAAGATTGATCATCGTCGATTTGCCGGAGCCGGAAGCGCCAACCAGCGCGACTATCGCGCCCGCGGGAATATCCAGCGTAACGCCGTCCAGCGCCCGCGCGTCGGTCTCGGCTTTGCCCCGATAGGAAAAGCTGACAGCATCAAACCGGACCGCCCCCGGCCCCGAAGGCAAATCACCGGCCTCATCAACGGTTTTGATCGCCGGTTTGGCGTCAATCAAACTCAGCATCCGCTCAAACGCGCCAAAGCCTTCCTGCATCACCGCGTTCAACGTGCCGAGCCCGCGCGCTGGCTGCGATAACAGCAACAACGCAATGATAAAGCCAACAAATTCCGACACGGTCAGCGCGCCAGCGGAAATTCGCATAGCGACAATCGCCACCACCAGCGCCATCGCCAGAGAACCGGCAAAGAAAATAAACGGCTCGTTGAGGCCGCGCGCATAGGCCATCTTTTTCAGCAGGGCGAGGCGATCGTCAAAAGCATCCGCCGCACGCACGCGTTCAAGCGGTTCGATCTGATAGGTCTTCACCATCCGCGCGCCGGTCACCGTCTCGCCGATCAGCGCGGTGACATCGCCGGCCTGCTCCTGCGCGCTTGACGACGTCTTGCGCAAAAACTTGCCGATCCGCGCAACCGGCACGCCGATCAGCGGATAGACCGCCATGATGACCAAAAACAACGCCCAGTCGTAATAGATCATCATCGCGCAAAGCCCGGCGAGCGTCGCGATATCGCGCACTGCGTTGGCGGCGCGGGTCAGCGTGTCGCGCAGCACCAGCGTGTCATTGGTAAAGCGCGAGATGATCTGACCGGAGACCTCCGTGCGTTGCTGGGCAAAATCCATCGCCATCAACTTCGCGAACATATCGTTTTGAAGATCGCGCAAGCTCGACAGCGCCGCACCCACGGTCAGCCGCGTCTGCACATATTGCGCGATCGCGTTGATGGCGCCCAGCGCAATGATCACCAGCGGTCCGAACACCATTACGTCGCGCAAGCCCGGCGAGAACCGTTCACTGCCGCCCGCCAGCCCGGCATTGATCCATTCAACCCCCAGCGGGATCAGGCTTGCCGAGGCCGCATAGGCCGTCATGGCGATCAGCGACAGAGCCAGCCGCGGCCAATAGCGCGACAGATAATCACCCCACAAACGCCGGGCGAGGGCGAAAGACGAGGTCAGAGCCGTCGCAGTATCGCCGTCTGTTGCAGAATTCCTGGCGTCCACGCTTGGCTCCTGACCTTGCCCCGACCATCAACCGATATCATCGCGGGCGCCGCTACTATAGGCAAGCTATTGACGCAAAATGAGAAATAGGGAACGCCTTTCGGTGATGTTCAAGCGTTTCGCCAAATCCGCCTTCGCCGCCCGCCTCGCCACAAGCGTGATCGGCGCCTATATCCGTCTGGTCAACGCAACGGCCCGCTGGAAGATCGTCGATCGGGACTATTTCGATGACGCCGATCAAGCCGGCAAAGGCGTCATCGTCGCCTTCTGGCACGGCCGGTTGATGATGTCGCCGCGGCTGTGTCAGGAAACCCACCGTCAGGTGTTCATGCTGATTTCCGCCAATCGCGACGGTGAAATCATCGCTAAAGCTGTAAAATCCTTTGACCTTGAGTTCATTCGCGGCTCGGCCGCCAATCCGAAAAAACCGACGAAGAACAAAGGCGGCGCCTCGGCGGTCACACAAATCATGGCCGTCCTGGCCGACGGCAATGTTGTCGGCGTCACCCCGGACGGCCCCCGCGGCCCCGGGGGGAAAGTCCAGCCCGGCATTATCAAGCTCGCCCAGATGTCAGGGGCGCCCATCATCCCTGCGGGGATTTCCAGCGCCCGCGGACGCAGGCTTTCAACCTGGGACCGGTTCCTTTTCGCTGCGCCATTCTCGCGCGCGTTTTACGTTGCTGGGCCGGCGATCTGGGTGGGGCCGGAAAATGACGCGGAAATGCTTGAAAGCACGCGCCGGAAAGTGGAAAACGCCCTCGCCAGCGTCACGCGAACAGCCGATACTCTGGCGGGGCGCAAAGACGCCGAACCACCGCAAAGCTGATCGGCGCGAAACTTTATGACCCCTACCCTCCGCGAGCCGCTTGGCCTGAAAATTTATCGCTCGGTAAGCCGCGCCGCCGAGCCGGTAGCCAATTTCGCGCTCCAGCGCCGGCTTAAAGCTGGCAAGGAAGACGCCGGCCGTATCAAAGAGCGCCGCGGCATCGCCTCAAACCCGCGACCGGACGGACCGCTATTTTGGATCCATGGGGCCAGCGTCGGCGAATCTCTGTCGATCATCCCGCTGGTCCGGCGGCTGCGCGAGTTACGCCCCGATCTTCAATTCATGGTCACCACCGGCACCATCACCTCCGCCGGGCTGATGGCCGAGCGCCTGCCCGAGGGCGCGTTTCACCAATATGTCCCGCTCGATCATCCTGATTTTGTCCGCAGCTTTCTCGATCACTGGCGCCCCGATGCCGCGATCTTTGTGGAATCCGAATTCTGGCCCAACCTTATTCTCGGCGCGCGCGCGCGCATGCCGTTCATGGCGTTGGTCAATGCGCGCATTTCGCCGCGCTCATTTGAAGACTGGCGCCGCCAACCCAACGCCATCAAATTCATCCTGTCGTCATTCGACGCCATCTTCGCTCAGGATTATCCGAATGCGGAACGATTAATGACGCTCTCCGGCAGACCAGTGGAAATGCTCGGCAATTTAAAACACGCCGCCGCGCCGCTGCCCGCAAACGATGACGATATCGAGCGCTTGTCGCAACAGATCGGTTATCGCTCCACATGGCTGGCGGCGAGCACGCATCCGGGGGAAGAGGAAATTGCGCTGGCTGCGCATAAGGAATTGCGTCGCCGGTTCGACAATATTCTGACCATCATCGCGCCGCGCCACCCCGAACGCGGCGAGGAAGTCGAACAGCTCGCCAGAGAACAGGGATTGATAACGGCGCGACGACGCCTGGACGAGCCGATCACCGACGAGACCGATCTTTACATCGCCGATACGCTTGGCGAGTTGGGCATCTTCTACCGGCTCAGCGATATCGCCTTTGTCGGCGGCAGCATCACGCCCAAAGGCGGACACAACCCGCTTGAACCGGCCCGCCTTGGCGCTGCAATCCTGCACGGGCCGCATACATTCAACTTTGTCGAGACCTATCATGATATGCGCAAGGCCGGCGGTGCGGCGCTGGTGCGCAATGACCGGGAACTGGCGACCGCTGTGCGCCGGCTGCTCTCGGACGATAAAACCAGACAGACGATGATCGATGCGGCGCGCCTTGGCGCGGAGACCAATGCGGAAAAAGTGCTGGTCGGAATTTGCGATGTGTTGATGGAGAAAATGCCGGAAAAGGCGGGCTCATGATGCGCGCGCCATGGTTCTGGCGCGAGCAAACCCTTGCTGCGCGCGCCGTTGCGCTGGGGCTTGCGCCGGTCGCCGCGCTATACGATGCGGGCCAGCGCGCCCACTGGCGGATGACGTCGCCAAAACGCGCGCCCGTTCCAATCATCTGCATCGGCAACGCAACCCTTGGCGGCGTCGGCAAGACGCCGTTTGCGATTGCTTTGAGCGGCCTGCTTGGGGGCGATGCAGCTCATTTTTTAACCCGCGGCTATGGCGGGAATTTAAGCGGGCCGATGCGCGTTAATCCGTCTACGCATGATGCGGGTGAAGTCGGCGACGAAGCGCTGGTTCTGGCGCGCCATGGACCCGTCTGGATCTCTAAAAACCGTCCCGCTGGCGCCAACGCCGCCGCCAGGGCTGGCGCCAAACTCATCATCATGGATGACGGCTTTCAAAACCCGACAATTGAAAAGACCGTGTCGATTTTGTTAGTTGATGCGGCGGGCGCCGACGGCAATGGCAAAATCTTTCCCGCCGGCCCCTATCGCGAACCGCTGGATCGCGCGCGCGCACGCGCCGATATTGTCGTTTATGTCGGCGGCGATGAGACCGCCGCTGCGGACGCCGCACAAAAAAATAACACGCCGTTCGCCGCCTGGCTGGCGCCGCATAACCCGCCGGAGGCGAGCCGCGTCGTCGCCTTTAGCGGTATTGGCAAGCCGCAAAAATTCTACCAAACGCTTGCCGCCGCCGGGTTTGACATTGCCGAGACCGCGTCGTTTCCCGACCATCATCGCTTCAGCGATCAGGACCTCTTCGCCTTGGCGCGCATCGCCGCCGCTAAGGGCGCGCCGCTGATCACCACTGAAAAGGACTATGCTCGCTTGCCGGATGACTTCCGCGCCGATGTGTCGGTGTTTCCCGTGACCATGAAAATCAATCAACCGGCGCTTCTTATCGAGGCGATACGCGCAGCAATCGCAGGCAAAGCGTCATGAGCGACACAGCGCCGGACCCTTCTCAATACCCCCTGCCGGGACGGCGCTCAAACCGCCCGGTCAAGCTCAGCCATCGCTTCGAATTTGTCGTGTTCTCTGCACTGATGGGTTTTTTCCGCCTGCTCGGCATCGACCGCGCCTCGGCGCTTTGCGGCAAGGCCATGCGCTTTGTCGGGCCAATAATCCGCACCCTGTCCAGACGCGGCGAGGATAATTTGCGGATGATTTTCCCGGACTGGCCGGACGAGAAAATCCGCGCGACGATTGCCGATGTCTGGGAAAATCTTGGCCGCACGGCGGCCGAATACGCCCATCTCGACAAGTTGCATATTGACGGCGACAACCCGCGCATCATCTGCGCTGACGCCGAGAAAGTGGCGAAGGTTTACAAAACCCATAGCCGCATGGTGTTCGTCACCGGCCATTTCGCCAACTGGGAAGTCACCGGCATCACCGCACACCAGATGGACGTACCATTTGGCGTGGTCTACCGCGCGCTCAACAATCCGTTGATCGATGAAGTGATTATAAACAAGCGCGCCGAAGTGATGACCCGCCGGCAGATACCCAAAGGCATGGATGGCGCGCGGCCGATGATTGATCTGCTCAAGGATAATTATTCGATTGCGTTTCTGGCTGACCAGAAACTCAACACCGGCGGCATTCCTGTTCCCTTTATGGGGCATAGCGCAATGACGGCGCCGGCCGCCGCGCGCCTCGCGGTGCGGTTCAACCTGCCGGTGATCCCGATTTCAAACGAGCGATTAAACGGCGCCTATTTCAAAGTCACCAACCACAACCCGATCGCGTTCGAGCCAACCGGCGATCTCCACGCCGACGTCGAAGCCCTGACCATAAAGATCAATGAATTTTTAGAGCGAGACATCCGCGCCAGACCAGAACAATGGCTGTGGCTGCATCGGCGTTGGGGAAAGCGAGCGAAAGGGTAAGGACGCCGCACCATATCTGTCGTGATGCACCCCTTACCCTAGGCCTTCTAAATCAGCTCGCATTCTGCTCGTCGACCCACGCCTCGACCACGTCTTCAAGAACGCCAAGCGGCATCGCTCCGTTGAGGAGAATGGTTTCGTGGAACTCTTTAAGGTCGAATTTGTCGCCAAGAGCCGCTTCTGCATCTGTGCGCATTTTTAAGATCGCGAGTTGACCGGTTTTATACGCCGTCGCCTGGCCCGGCCAGACCACATAACGCTCAATCTCACGCGTGACTTCCGCCTCGGTCATGCCGGTATTGGAAATCATATAGTCAATCGCCTGTTCGCGTGACCAGTGCTTGGCGTGCATGCCGGTATCGACAACCAAACGCACGGCGCGAAACATCTCCGCCTGCAGACGTCCGAGATCGCCCAACGGATTATCGTCATACATGCCCATATCCTGCGCGGCGATGCGTTCAGCGTATAACGCCCAGCCTTCGGCGTATGCGGTGAAGGGCGAGACTTTGCGCAAGAACGGCACGCCCTCAATCAGTTGCGCCGCCGATAGCTGGAAGTGGTGGCCGGGCGCGCCTTCATGATACATCAGCGTCGGCAACGTCCAGCGCGGATTATCGGCTGTGTCTTTCTGATTGATATAGAACCGGCCGTCACGCGAGCCGTCCAGCGCTGGCGGATTATAGTAGCCGCCCGGCGCGCTATCTTGCGAATATTCCGGTACACGGACGATTTCCAGCTTTTGCGGCGGCAAGGTGATGAAATAATCACCCGCCTTCGCCATCAGCTCAGCGTTCAACTGCACCAGATAATCAAGCATTTGCTGACGACCTTCATCAGTATTCGGAAAATGATACGCGGGATCTTCCATCAACTGCGTAACCCGCTCTGCAACCGTGCCTTCTGTGCGCCCTTGCGCAATCAGGATTGCGTCCATCTCTTGTACAATACGATTAACTTCGGAAAGCCCAATCTGGTGAACGTCCTCCGCAGAGAAATCCGTCGTGGTGTTAGATTTTAGCGCTGCGGCGTAAATCTTGTCGCCATCAGGAATACGCCAGATGCCGGCGTCATGATTGGCGCTCTCCAGCATCTCTTCAAACAGCGCGATCATCGCCTCATATCCGGGGATCACCTGTTCTTCAACAGCTGTCGTCGTCTGGGCGATCAATTCGGCCTTGCGCTCTGCGCTGAGCTTTTCAACTTCGTCCAGCCTTGCGGGCAGTGTAACTACCAACGGATTTTCCGCAGCGCCGCCTTTGATAAACGAGCGCATGCCCACAAGGGCTTTTTCAATGATGAAATCCGGCGGCACGACGCCATGATCGCGGTGATCTTCAACCCGAACTCTCACTTCACGCAACACCCGGCCAAACTCATTGACGCGGGCAATATAACGCTTGGCGCTTTTCTCACTGACAATCGAATGCGTATCGGTCAGGAATTGCGGGAGGTTTACCGTGGCGCCTGAGATTTGATTGACCGGATAGCTGCTATATTCAAATTCCGCCTGGCGCAGCAAATCATCGAAAAACCAGGTCGTGATCTCCCAACTCAACAGCTCCTGGCCTTCAAGTCCGTCCGGTCCGTATTTGTCGAGCCCGGCGCGCGCCTTGCGCAGCTTGGCGAGTGATTTATCGTCTTGTTCTTTGGTGTAGTCGGCAAGTGTGCCGCTGTGAAAATCGAGCGGCGTGTTGTCGATCATCCCGAGCGAGGTCAACAGCTCCGGCGAATCGATCAACAACTCGATCGTCGCTTTGTTGATGTAATTATTGACCCCGACCGGCTTCCACCAGAACCAGGTGAACGCGCCAAACGCCGCGGCAATGATCAGGAGCAACAGCCCCCCAAGAATTTTTCCAATAAGTCCCATGATATGCGCCCCTCTATCGTGCCCGCCATTTTCGTATCTAGCAGCGCCCATTATGGCGCCAATACTGCCCGCATGCGATTCCATTTACCGCTTTTTTGCAGCTTTTCAACGATGAATCGCGATCCTGTAGGGCCCTGCCCTTATTATGGATCCTAATGAAATGTGCAAAGCGGCGCATTACCCCAGCAAATAGTCCCCACCGCTCATGTCACGATGCGCCGCAATAAGTATCGTGCCTCCCGGCGCGTCAACCGTGCGCGCCTTATTCCGCCCCTAGCTCGGAATGATCCGCATACATCACCTCGCCCCATGCAACATCATGGGCTGCGGCGTAGTTTTTTAACTCTGCGACATACGCGTTCGTTTCCGCCGCCGGCTCCCAGATCGAATTGAACGCGTTCAACATCAGGCGCGTCATATCCGCTTTTGAATAGTCGCTCGCTTCTTGAAACAGGATGAGCATATTGGTCAGATATCCGCTTTCAAATTCTTCCGGGTCGTCGCTGTTGAGGGAAATACAAACCCCGGCGCTATCCAGCGTTCTAATCCGATCAACATCTTGAGGCGCCGGGTCGGTGCTGCGCATAACCGGGCTGCCAGTGAGACAAATTCCCCGCCTCGCCAGTTCTTTTGTTAATTCGGCGTCATCGGACGCATTCAAACCATGGTCGATCCGGTTCATGCCGATGACATCGAGGGATTGCCAAATGTGCTTAATCGAATCGCGAACATCGACATCATGATGCCCGGTCAGAAAATATCCCTCTTCGCGCGCACGGGAGTAGACTGCACGAAATTTTACTGGCGGATTTCCATATTCCGGCCCGGAATCCATGCCGAGGCCGATGATCCGGGGGCGGAAGGGGAACGCCTGATCGAGCATTTCAAGCGCGCTTTCCACGCTGCGTTCGCGCTGGATGCACATGATGAGATTGATGGTGACGCCAAACGCCGCCTCAGCATCAACGCGGCCCGTATCGATGCCCTCGAACATATCCGTAAATGTTACGCCCCGGGTGGTGTGAGCCTGGGGGTCAAAAAACACATCAGCATAAACGATATTGTTGTCAGCAAGTTTTTCAGCAAGCTGATAGGTTGCATCGTAAAAATCCTGGCGCGTCTGCATGACTTCCTGGGATTTGAAATGATGGTCCAGAAAACCCATCAGGCCCGGCGGACGGCTGGTTAGCGACTGCTTCACCTCTTCGACTGTTGTGAAATAATCAAGGCCATTGCGCTGGGTGATGCGGACAATTGTCTCGGGGCTGAGCGTGCCTTCAAGATGCAAATGCAACTCGGCTTTGGGCATGCCAGCTAAATAGGCGTGCATAGCCTTGGCGGCGCCATCCTCCCGCGCGCCTTGCGTGGTGCAGCCGGAAAGCAGCAGGCCGACAAAAACTATGGCGGACAAAAATCGCAGCATCATTTTTGAACAAACAAAATCATTGGAACATTTCGCTGGCGCGCCTACTCCGCCACGCACTCGCCCTTATACGCAACGCTTGCGCCCTTGCCTGCGGCGGAACATGCGTTGCCATAGGTTTTACCATCGCAGCCGCAGACCGGGTCATATTGCATGGTGCAGATTTCCGGCTTTTTGGTGCAGACCCCGGCATAGTCGGCAACCTCAACGCAGATGCCTGGCTCGGATTTGCAATAGTCGCCCTCATCCGCACACTGAAAGCCGGCGATGCCGCCGCACATGCCGCCAAGCTCGCCGATCACCGGCTCGCTACCCTCTGCCCCGCTTCCGGGCGTGCCGGGCGCACCCGCCGACGGCGCACAAGCGGCAATCAACAAGAACAACGCCAAGCCCGCAAGAATTCGCATCTTAGCCTCCAGAGGTTTGCATCTGCGACTGCATGTAACGCTCCTCGCCAACCTTTTCGATCAGCTCAAGCTGGGTTTCGAGGAAATCGATATGTTCTTCTTCAGATTCCAAGATCCGCGCGAACATATCGCGGCTGACAAAATCGCGCACTTCTTCGCAATATTGAATAGCATCGAGATATAGCGGGTGGGCGCGCTGTTCGGCCCCGAGATCGGCTTCCAGACATTCCTTCACCGTCTCGCCGATATAGATTTTGTCGAGGTCCTGAAGATTGGGCAGACCTTCGAGATAAAGGATGCGCTCAATCAATTCATCCGCATGCTTCATTTCGTCG
This sequence comes from Hyphococcus sp., assembly GCA_021776415.1. Lineage (GTDB taxonomy): Bacteria > Pseudomonadota > Alphaproteobacteria > Caulobacterales > Parvularculaceae > Hyphococcus. The sequence goes on along the minus strand of JAJFFY010000015.1, from coordinate 6,027 downwards.
ATCGACTCGTCATATTCGATCTTGGCGAGGCGTTCAAAACCCCAGTTCTTAAACATCCGCGCATGTAGGAAATACTGGTTGACCGTGGTCAGCTCCAGCTTCAGCGCTTTGTTGAGGTGGTCGATGACCCTTGGATCGCCCTTCATGCATTGTTCTCCGTTTGAATTTTACGGTTTCCAAAATAAAGCAAGCCGCGCGGGGTCCAAGGATTATCTTTGCAAGCGACTCTCAGCTACGTGCGGTCCGGCGAGCGCGAATATTATACAGTCTTTTAAAATCTGATACGCAACAAGCTATTCATCGGTTGCACTCGCCCCCTCCGACCACTTCGTGGCCACCTCCCCCGTAAACGGGGGAGGAAAAAGATTGGGCTTCCTATTCTTCCCTTCTTCCCCCGTTTACGGGGGAAGTGGCGGCGAAGCCGACGAAGGGGGCCATCTACTCTTTTTCGCTCTGTTTTTAGAGAACGTTGTTATTAATACAAAAATTATTCGGCAGCGAGCGGGAGCTGATCATCTTCCATCGCGCGCACATCTTCGATGATTTGCGCCACATCCGGCAGGCACTTGCCGCATTGTGGGCGGCTGCCGCAACGGCGAAAGACATCGGCGACCGTGCGGGCGTTGCTGCTCGCCGCCGCCAGTTCCTTGTCCTTCAACGCATTGCAAATGCAGATATACATCGGTTTTGTCCGGCCCGCTCAAAATCAGCCGCGCGCGCCAACAGGCTGCGCCGCCTATGGAATAGATGGTCCAGTTAATAATGATTGTCAATTACAAAAGACTTAACCGCCAGACGTAGCGCTCTCAGCCACCGGCATCTCGCCAACCGTCAGCTGTGGATCGACCAACCGCCCGGACCATTTCATGGACCAGTGAAGATGCGGCCCGGTGACCCGGCCGGTGGCCCCGACCTCACCGATTACATCCCCTTTTTCAATGCGTTGGCCGGGTTTTACGTCAATCTTCGAGAGGTGCAGAAAAGCGCTTTCGAGCCAGTGGCCGTGATCGAGGAGGATCAGACCGCCTTCAAAATACATCCCCTCTTCCGCCAGGGTGACAATTCCCGGCGCCGGCGCGCGCACCGGCGTGCCTTTCAATGCGGCGACATCGACGCCGGAATGCGGCCGCTTGGGCTCGCCATTGAGGATCCGCTGGGAGCCGAAAACACCGCTGATCCGCCCGGTCAGCGGCCAGTTAAATCCCGCCGCCCAGTCGGCTGCGCTTTGAGTGTTCACGCGCGCGGCCTTTTTCTTAGTGCTATCGGCGGCGATTTTTTTCAGCTGTTCGGGGGTGAAGCCGGAGACCTTTGACTGATCCAGACCGTCAATGCGCTGCACCGGAAATTCGCGGTCCTCGATCTCCACCGCATGGCGCTCCACCGCGCCGTCGAGGAGCGTGACGACCACCAGCGATGTCAGCGCGCTATCGCGCCCGAAGCCGAAAACAAACCGCCCGTCTTGACCGACCATAACGTCGTCGCCGTCAAACCGCACTGTCGCGCCGGGCTCGGTCTGGCCGAAAACCAGCCCTCCCTGCACGAATGAACCGCTGAGGGAAAACCGCGTCGGCTCATCGTCAAAGACTTTTTGGCGCTCGGCGACATCGAGCATCGCTTCAGCGTAATTGGCGCGGCGCGCGCGCATCTCTTCGTCGCTGACGCCAATGTTTGCGGCTTTGCGATCAACCGGCAGCGCAATCGGCGGCGGCGGCGAGACTTCCGCAGACGTCGCAGCGCCCGCGCTTTCCTGCGCCGGGGCGACAGCGCATGCGGCGACAAAAGACAATACGGCAAAACCAACCAAACGCATCACGACCTCACCTCATATCCAAACCCCTTCATCGCCGCATCGGCATCGGCGTAGGGCTCTTGGCTATCTACATTCCAATAGCGCAAATCGGTTAATTTGATCTGTTTACCGGTGATCGCACAGGTCACATACGAGCCCGGCGCGACGATGTGAAATTCTGCATCGCCATATTCAACCACCGCTTCTTTGGCGGCGCTGACGGAATCGAACGGGTTCATTTGTAGCCTCTATTGTCAGTTTGAAATTTTAGCGCATCCGACGGATGCTAGTCAAAAAGCCTTGCTTGGCGCGGGGGCTGGCGGGGTGTGGCTTTCGCTTTTGCAGCGCTCTTGGCAGCCGGCTTTGCGGGCTTCGCCTTGGCGTCGCCATCGAAGGTCGCGCCGCGGGCGCCATCTGCGAACTGGATTTGCCCGTGTGCGCCGGCGGCGACATCGCTCGCCCGGCGGATCACCGCGCCGGTCTCGTCGCGCACCAGGGCAAAGCCGCGCTCCAGCACCCGGGCGTAAGAGACGGTTTCCAAAACCCGCGCCGCACCGGCAAGCGCGGTCTTGCGATCGGTGAAAATGCGCTGCGCGCGTTCCGCAATGCGCGACCAGTTGGCGGCAACCTTGTTGGCGTTGACCGCAAAGCCGGCGGCCAGAAGGTTTTTGTTGAGCCGCCCGCCAATCGTCGCAATCGATGTCAGCGCATTATCGGTGCGCGCCCGCGCGGCGGCGCGCAGCCGGTCCGACGCACGGTCAACCCGCTGGCCGGCGGCGCCGAGAATATCTTCCGGCCGGCCAAGCCCGCGCGCCGCCGAAAGGAGGCTGGCGCGGCGGGTTTCAAATAATCGCGCTGACGCGCTGGTGATGCGGCGCTCTTTGTTCTGCACTTCCGCCAACAGATCGGCGCGCACCGGCGCCGCCATTTCCGCGGCCGCGCTTGGCGTTGGCGCGCGCTTGTCGGCGACATAATCGATCAGCGTCGTGTCGGTCTCATGGCCTATCGCCGAGATCAGCGGAATTTGGCTCGCCGCCGCCGCCCGCGCCACCGCCTCCTCATTAAAGCACCACAAATCTTCCAGCGAGCCGCCGCCACGCGCGACAATTAAAACATCCGGACGCGGAATATTGCCGCCGGGCGCAAGCGCATTAAAGCCCTCAATCGCCGCGACGATCTTCGCTTCCGCGCCGCGCCCCTGGACCAGCGTCGGCCAGACGATTACGTGACGCGGGAAACGCTCGCGCAGGCGATGGAGAATGTCGCGGATCACCGCGCCCGAGGGCGAGGTCACAACGCCGATCACCTGCGGCAGAAACGGGATCGGTTTTTTGCGCTCCGGTGCAAACAGCCCTTCGGCGGCCAGCTTCTTCTTGCGTTCTTCAAACAACGCCATCAATGCGCCAGCGCCGGCCGGCTCCAGCGCATCAATGATCAGCTGATAGCGCGACTGTCCGGGGAACGTGCTCATCCGCCCGGAGACCACCACTTCCATCCCCTGTTCCGGCCGCACCGCAAGCCGCGCCGCTATGCCCTTCCACATCACCCCGGAAATGACGGCTTTTTCATCTTTGAGATCGAGATAGACATGGCCAGAGGCGGCATTGGTCACGCGCCCAAGCTCGCCGCGCACCCGAACAAAGCCAAAATTGTCCTCAATCGCCCGTTTTACCGCCCCGGAAAGCTCCGAGACGCTATATTCATGGACATTGCCGATTTTTGATTCCACCATAAGCGGCATAAAGCACAATTTGCGGGCGTATATAAGCAGGAATGGGATAACTGCTTGTCGGTGTTTTAGCGCCGACTTTTGTTAGCTAAGTCAGTATCCAATGCGTATCGGCTGGAACTATCGCGGCCAATCTTGCTTCGATGATACAGGCGGCGCTTTTTTTAATTTTGACGGGGAGAGATAACATGAAACTGAAATTGCTTATGGGCGCGGCTGCCGGCGCCATGGTTCTTGGCGGCGTGACCATGACCGTCGCGCCGGGTCTGCAAGATGAGGCCCGCGCGCCATTCATGCATCCGTTGATGATCGTCCGCTCACTATGCGGCAAAGGCGGCGACGAGCTTGCCAAACGCCGCGCCTTCTTTGTGCGCGCCGCAAAGGCCTATGCCGCTACACTCGAGGAGGAAGCTCCCGGCGTTCAGGCCTTGATGGCGCCGTTTGGCGAGATCAGCTATGAGATTTCAACCAATGATCCCGAAGCGCAGGCATGGTTCAATCAAGGGCTCGCCTTCAGCTATAATTTCAACCATGAAGAAGCGATCAAATCCTTCCGCCGCGCACAAAGCATAGACCCCGACTGCGCCATGTGTTTTTGGGCCGAAGCGTTTGCGCTTGGGCCAAACATCAATGCGCCCATGGGCGATGAGGCCGTCGCGCCGGCATATGCCGCCATCTTAAAGGCGCTCGATCGTCGTGATGGCGCCAGCGACAAGGAAAAAGCCCTGATTAATGCGCTCGGCTATCGCTATCAGGCCGAGCCGATCGCCGACCGGTCAAAACTCGACAATGCGTTTGCCGACGCCATGGACGATGTCGCCAATCAGTATCCTGACGATGATTTCATCTTGGCGCTGGCGGCGGAAGCAAATATGGACACGCAACCCTGGGACTATTGGGCCGATGGCGGACGCGTCGCCAAGGGCCGCACCGCCCGCACCGTATCGCTTCTGGAAGGCGTGCTTGCGCGCAACCCAAACCACACAGCGGCAATCCATCTTTACATTCACATTACCGAAGCCTCGCTCGACCCATTTCGAGCGACCGATCACGCCGACCGCCTAGCGGCGCTGACGCCAGGTCTCGGCCATCTGATCCACATGCCGTCGCACACTTATTACCGCATCGGCCGGTTCAAACAATCGCTCGACCATAACATCGTCGCCGTAGATGCTGACGCCGCTTACCTTGAGACGGCGGACGCCAGCATTCTTTATGAATATGGCTATTACACGCACAACATTCATTTCGCGATGACGTCTGCTCAAATGGCTGGCGATGCTGAGACCGCGCTCGCCATGGCGATACGCCTTGATGAAAAACTCCCGATGGAGATGGCTTCCGCCGCGCCCTGGGTGCAGCCGATCAAGGCCGCGCCTTATTATGCGATGGTGCAATATGGCGACCCCGCAGACACGCTCGCCCTCGCCGATCCCGGCGATGCGCTGCCGTTCCTGCGCGGCGCCTGGCATTATGCCCGCGGCGAGGCTTACGCTAAACTTGGCGAGAACGACAAAGCCATGGGCGAGGTCGAAGCCATCAGTACACTGCTTGCTGAAAAGGGCCTAAGCGATCTGACGGATGGCGGCGTGCCGGCAATCGACATTCTCAACATCGCCCGGCTTACGGTGATCGCGCGCATGTCGGCAAACCAAGGCGACTTCGGCACGGCAATTGAGGCGATGGAAGAAGCGGTCGCCCTGCAAGAAGGCCTTGCCTATACCGAGCCGCCTTACTGGTACTATCCGGCCAAGCAAACCCTGGCCGCAATGCTGCTCCAGGCCGGCAAGACCGAGCGCGCCGAACAGCTTTTCCTCGAGACCTTAACCCAGTCGCCCAACAACGCCTGGGTGCTTTATGGGCTTTCAGAAAGCTATGCGGCTCAAGGCGACAAGAACGGCGCGAAATACGCAAAAGCGCTGTTCAAGGACGCCTGGCTCGGCGAGAAAAAAACCACGCCGACTTTGGCCCAGCTTTAACGGGCTGAGATGGACAGAGGAGGCTCTCTTCCACCGTCATCCCGGATGCGCTGCGGTGTGAAACACCGCTTCGCTGGTCCGGGATCGCTATCGGCATTGTCCAACCCGCGGCGAGAGATCCCGGACCAGCGAAGCAGCATTGCATGCTGCATCGCATCCGGGATGACGTCGAACGAAAACCGCATAAATCCAAACAACCACAACACGAATCGAATCTTCGATTTTGCAACCCTGAGAGGGTAGTTGGCCATAAAATCTATATTTGGTGAAAAGTTATCCTCACCGATTCCGGCGGCCTTATACTGCATGCAGTCCGGATATGGAGAGGCGTGAGGCCTACCGTTTCCTCAATGATCCGGATCGCGGCGAGCGGGCAGGTGTTCGGCGGGGTTCTCGGGATTAAAGAGCGCCGCGCCTACGGACGGACGCTATTTGCCCGGCCGGCTGTTCCAACCGGGCCTTTCGGACCCGTGACAGCGCCCGGTGCTTTTCAAAGGGCGGTCCCGTTACGCAACCGGTTGACGGCGCTG
>JAJFFY010000014.1 GCA_021776415.1 Hyphococcus sp. | reverse complement strand
TGCAAAATGACGATTGAACAGTTTATATATTAGTCAGGCTTAGAAGAAATATCATATGCCGACTACAAATTTAGACGAAACCGCAAGACAGATCCTGGCCGCCGCAAGCCGCCGGTTTCTTCATTACGGCTACAAGAAAACGACCATGTCGGAGATTGCGGATGACTGCAACATGTCGTCCGGCAATCTCTACCGGTATTTTCCGTCAAAGCTTGATATTGCTGAAATGTTTGTCCGCGTGTTGCGCGGCGAGCAGGTCGACAATCTGCGCACGGTGCTCGACGCCCCCGGCCGCAGCCCAGCGCAGAAGGTCCGTGATTTCTTTCTATTGAAGTTCAAGCTCGCCTATGAGCGATTTCACGACAAACCCAAGGCGTTTGAACTCTCCTCGGAGCTGATTTTAGAGCGCCCGAAGGTTGCCCTTGAGTGGGAGAACGCAGAGGGGCGGGTGCTTGGGGAAATTCTTAGCGAAGGCAACGCCGATGGCAGCTTTGCAATTGACGATGTGCCAGCGATCACGAAGATTTTACAAAACGCCGCCTATCGCTTCACTAGCCCGGCATTGTTTCACGAAAGCGGCGATGAAGTGCTCGCCGCCGAGCTCAATGGCGTCATTGACCTGGTTTTGGACGGTTTCGCCTGGCGCTCAGCCCATGGGGAACAAGGCAAAACCGCCTCTCTTGGCAGCAGATCCTAGCTGTTTTTCTATGTAATATGCCATTGCGCCGTCCGCGTAGAAGATAATTTCTTTCTTTTATCGCCTCTAACTCATTGATAATATTGTTATTCAGTAAATCTATCTCACGATTCAGAAAAAACAGCACTGAAAAATGAATATTTACGATATCGTTCATTGACAATTCTTCAGTGAGGTCCTATCTCCCTCTCATCGCCGCGGGGTTCTGATCGCAGGGCTGCCGGGACGGAAAAACAAGAAACGACAAGATCGACTAGATCAGAATGAAAAGAGATTACGCCATGACATCCTCCTTTAAAGATTTCGCCCTCAAAGCCGTTATTTCCCTGACGCTTACTGGAATTCTCGGCGCCGCATTGTTCGGTTTTGCTGACTTCGCCACCGCTGGCGTCGTCGCCTAACTGGCGGCCCAACAAGACCCCTGTCGCTGCGGTTGCTGTCCCCTCCCCCTGTTTGGACGCACCTCCCTATGCCGCAGCGAATAAGAAGCGCGGAAACCGCCCCCCGGTTTCCGCGTCTTTTTTTGTTCCGGCATGGAGAGCTGAAGGATCTCGTCTGGCGCTGCGGCTCCATAGTGTAACTGTGCAAGTTACGTAAGTAGGGCCAGCTATTTTGCCGGGCGGCCGGGTTATACCGGTCATACTTTGGCTTTAAATCTGGGATGACGCCCTTGCTGCGCATTCGCCAGATTCCCGCATCAGCGGTTAACCAACAATTTGGAAAGCTGAGCTACAACTGTGTTACACATCTAGTTACGTAATACGGAACCAAAAAGTATGGCCGCATCCACCAGATTTTGTGTCGCCGTTCACATCTTAGCGGCGCTGGCGCTGCAGCGCGGCAAACCGGTTGCGTCGGAGGCAATTGCCGCCAGTGTCGGGACCAACCCTGCGGTGGTGCGGCGCCTGCTGTCGGACCTGGCGCGCGCCGGTCTGACCCTGTCGCAACTTGGCAAGGGCGGCGGCGCGATGCTTGCGAGATCGCCAAAGAAGATTTCCCTGTTAGAAATTTACCGCGCCATGGACGAGCCCGCTATCGTCGCGCCGCCGCGCAGTGTGGCGGACCAGAGTTGTCTGGTGGGGCGCAATGTCCAACCGGCGCTGCGCCGTGTCACCGATGCGGCTGAGGCGGCTTTCCTCGACACATTAGCGGTCGCCAGCCTCAAGCAAATCGTCAAGGACATCAAAGCCGACAGCATGGCCGCTTAAGCCTTCGGGCCCTTGCGCCCACCGCCAATCGCCGCGCCCTCGGGCGGCGGCGCCAGCGGCCAGCGGGCGCGCGGCGCCAGCGCCAGAGCCTCGTCCATGGGCGGCGCCAAATTGGCGGCCAATCGCTCAGCCCCAGCCCAGGCGATCATTGCGCCATTATCGGTGCAGTATTTTGCCGGCGGCGCGATCAGCGTCCAGCCACTACGTTCACAAAGCGAACTCAGTATTGACCGGATCACGCCATTAGCGGCGACCCCGCCGGCGACAACCAGCCGCGGCGTCGCTTCATCGGCCGGCGCCATCGCCATCGCTCGTTCCGTGCGCTGCGTCAGATGGCGCGCGGCGGCGTACTGAAAAGATGCGGCAATATCCGCGATATTTGCCTCGCTCGGCGCGGTCATACTTTGCGTCGCCTCGCGCACCGCGGTTTTCAGGCCGGAAAAAGAAAAATCACATCCGGACCGACGTTGCAGCGGTTTGGGAAAGTCATACCGGTCGGCATCACCGTTCGCGGCGGCGGCCTCAATGCGCGGGCCCCCAGGCTGACCGAGGCCGAGCAATTTTGCGGTCTTGTCGAAAGCCTCGCCGGCTGCATCATCGATGGTCGTACCCAGGCGGCGGTAATCCCCGAGCCCGGCGACCCAGATCAGCTGGGTATGGCCGCCGGAAATGAGCAGCAGCAGATAAGGGAAGCCCGCCGCCTCCGTCATACGCGCCGACAGCGCATGGCCTTCCAGATGATTGATGGCAATCAGCGGTTTTGAATGCGCCAGACAAATGGCTTTTGCGGTGGTCAGGCCAACCATCACCCCGCCGACCAGGCCCGGCCCGGCAGTGGCGGCGATGGCGTCGATGTCGTTAAACGACAGGCCAGAAGCGTGGACCGCTTTTTCAATGGTGAGATCAAGGCGCTCAACATGGCTGCGCGCGGCAATTTCCGGCACCACGCCGCCATAGGCCGCATGATCGTCGTAATCGGTCCAGACCTCGTCGGATAAAATCCGGCAACCGCCGCCGCTCTCGCGGCGCACAACAGAAGCTGCGGTATCATCGCAACTTGTTTCAATCCCGAGAACGACCAAGTCTTTATATGCGGATGGAACAGACAGCCTATGATACTCCGAGTGAATGAGGGCATGAACAGCGTCATTGCTATGAAAGCAAGGCCCGCGCGCCTGATTTCATCGCTGCGGCATTTGTTCCGGGCATAAAACGAGTGCGGCGGTAAAACGTCTTTGAGGGTAGCAGCGGCGAAGGACTATGATGCAAGTTTTGGTAACGCGCCCTGAACCGGATGCAAGCGAGTTTGCTGCGCTGTGCCGGGAAAATAGGTTGGAGCCGATATTATGTCCGCTTATGCAGGTGGCTTTTGAAGATGCTGCGGTCGATTTAGCGGGTGTTGGTGCGTTGGCTTTTACCTCCGCCAATGGCGTGCGCACCTATCTTGCGAACAGTACTGACAAAACCCTGCCGGTTTTTGCTGTTGGCGAGGCGACGGCTCAAATCGCCGCTGACGCCGGCTTTTGTGAAGTTAAAACCGCCGGTGGTGATGTTGAAACGCTTGCCGGCCTTATCTCAGGCCATAAGCAGATGATTTCGGGCGCAGTACTTCATATTGCCGGCGCCGCGCGCGCCGGCGACTTGGTCGCGGCGCTGAAGGCGCAAAATATCGCCGCCCGGCGGATGACGCTTTACACTATGCGCGAGGTTGAGGCGCTGCCGCCGGTCGCCCTTTTTTTGGATTTGGCGCCGGATGCGGGTTGGGCGGCGTTTTTCTCGCCGCGCACGGCGGCGCTGTTTGCCAGGCTGGCCCATAGCGCCGGCGCAGGCGAACGCTTCGGTAATATGCGCGCGGCATGTTTGAGCGACGCGGTGGCCGAGGCGGCGGGCGCGCTGGCGTGGCGGTCGATCGATGTCGCTGGCTCGCGCAATTCTGCGGCGATGATCGATTTGATGAAGGACAATGCTTGAGGGCCAATCGCGCGGCGCGTAACAAGGCTTCAGGCTCGGCGGCAAGACAAAAGGCGGGTAATGACCGACGATAAGAAAAAACGAGACGAAGACGCGCCCGTTGAGGCGCCCTCTGACGCGGCTTCGTCGATTCCAGAAGTGGAAGCTGAAATTGTCGATGAGGGCGAAGCGTCTCGGCTTGGCGCCGGCTTTGATGATGGCGACGAGGCCGTCGCGGATGCGGCGACGGCAGACGGCCCCGCCCCGGCGCCGCCGAAATCATGGCTGACGCCAGGGGTGATTTTGCTCGCCGTCTTTGTGGTTGTGGCGGTTGTTGTTGTGGCTTGGCGCCTGCAATCGGGCGACGAGGCCGCCGCGCCCCCGCCTGTGGCGGCGCAGGAAGACGACGCCGCTGTTGAGGCCGATAAGGGTGAAGAAGCACCGGACCAGGCAGAAAGCGAGCCGCCAGCGGCGCAAACTGACGGCGTCGATCCGGAAAAGATAACCAATGATGGCGTAGATATAGCAAAACAGGCCGCAAGTGAGGCGGTTATCGGCCCAAATACTCAGCAGACGGATGATATGCCTTCGGCGCCACTTTCTGACGACGGGAAAATAAACGCGCAGCCCTTGGGCGAGGATTTAAAAGATGCGCTTCTGGCCCCCGGCGAGGCGGTTGAGCGTGATGTTGAGACGCCGCAGGATGCGCCGATGTCATTTGAGTTTGAGGACGACAACGCACTCTCGCCTGAGGCGGATGCGCTTGCGCCAGATGCTGGCGTTGTAGATCCGACTGATGGCCCGGAAATTATTGACGAACCGGTTGAGCCCTTGATTGAGGAAGCCGCAATTTCCCCTGACGTCACTACGCCCGGCACAGATGCGGCCAAAATCGAAAATGATTTGGGCGCCATCAAAGAAATTGTGCGATTGGAAACCGCGGATATCGTTGCGGCGCTGGCGGCGGAACGCGCGCGCTCGGCAGCGCTGGAAGACGAGGTAGCCGCGCTGCGCCAAGATTTTGCCGCCGCGCTTGGCGAACGTGATGAGCGTGCGGCGGCGCAATGGTCGTCGCTCCGCGCCGACCTCGACAAGATCCAGAATATTGACGGCATTGCTCCGGCGCAGTTTGCCGCCGGCGTGGTCGCATTTGGCGGGCTTGAGCGGGCGGTGAAGGCGGGCGCGCCATATGCGCGCGAGTTGGCCTTGCTTGCCGAGATTGCGCCGGATGCGCCAGCGATCCGCATTTTGCAGCCCCACGCCGAAAGCGGCGTTCCGGCGCTTTTGGTGCTGCGCGATGGGTTTGGCGCGGCGGCGCGCGCCGGCCTGGCGGCGGCGGGCGAGGAAAAACACGGGGCTATTGCTGCGCGGTTGATGGGCCTTATCAGCGTGCGTCCCGCCAAACCGGAAGCTGGTGACAGCCCGGCGGCGATTATTTCCAGAGCCGAGAGTGCGGTTAGTCAAAATGACATATCTCGCGCGTTAGATGAGCTCAGGCCATTGCCAGAGCCCGCGCGCGAGGCGATGGGCGAGTGGTTGGCGCAGGCGCACGCACGCGTAGCGGCAGAGGCGGCGGTTGCGGCATTGGGCGAGCGCTTCACGCAAGCGAACGGGAAATAGGCGGCGAGTTTATGATCCGTATATTAATCTTTTTACTGATGATTATCCTGTTTGCGGGATCGATCACATATTTTGCCAGCCTTGACAGTCGGGTTGCGGGCGAGGCGTTCGGCTACAAATTTGACGGGCCTTCGGGATTGATTGGCGGCGGCTTATTTGCGGCCTTCCTGATCGTGATTTACATAACCCACAAGATCAAAGACATCATGGCGCTGCCGGCAAAGGTCAGGGCCCGCGACAAAGAGGTCCGGCGCAATCGCGGCATCGCCGCGCTCACAAGAGGGCTTGAGGCGGTGGCGGTCGGCGATGCGGCGGATGCGTCGCATCACGCAAAAGTCGCCCAGCGCCATCTCGATGATCTGGCGCTGACCCGGCTTCTTGGCGCTCAGGCTGCGCATTTAAGCGGCGACGAGGCGGCGGCGAGAATTGCTTATACGGCGATGCTGGAGGCGCCGGAGACGGAATTTTTGGGCCTTAAAGGGCTCTACCTGCAGGCGATGGCGAAGGACGACCGGGCGGCGGCGCGCGAGCATGCTGAGCGGGCGTTTCGTCTGCGTTCCAATGCGCGCTGGGCGTTTGATAGTGTCATCGAGCTTGGGCTGGAGCGCGGCGCCTGGGGCGAGGCCCGCGATGCGATTGCCCGTGGCCGGCGCAACAATATAATTGCCGCCGACAAAGCCGACCGCGCGACGGCGGCGCTGTTAACGGCGGATGCATATGCGGCGTCTCTTGGCGACGACAAGAAAGCCGCGCTAACCGATGTGGAAGCGGCGCTGAAACTGGCGCCGTCTTTTGCCCCCGCAGCTGTGCTTGCCGCCCGGCTTTTTAGCGACGCCGGGAAGGCCGGCAAGGCGGCAAAAATCATTGAGCTGGCTTTTACAGCGCAGGCGCACCCTGCCTATGTGCAAGTCTATGATAAGCTTTATACGGATGAAAGTGCGGAAAAGCGAGCCGAGCGTTTGCGCAAGCTTGCTGCTAAGAACCCGTCTTGCCGCGAAGCCAAGCTTCTCGAAGCGCGGGCCGACAACCTTGTCGGTGAATGGACCAGTGCGATCAAGGTGCTGGAGCCGTTATTGACCGGCGCCCCGACGGCGCTTGAATATTCACTGATGGCGAGCGCGGTCGGCGGGTTGGGCGGCGAGGATGAGGCGCGTATCTGGCTGGAGCGCGCCGCGGCCGCGCCGCGTGATCCGCGCCCTGGCGCTGAGGGTGAGTTTCATATCACCCGTGAAGGCTGGGCCCGGCTGGTGCGCGAATATATGGATTTTGCGCGCCTTGCGCCGCCGCCGCTTGAAGATATTGCAGCGGGGGTTTCAGTTGAAGAGATCCGCCTCCTGACAGCGCCAAAAGCGCCAGCGGAACCAGAGGCGGCGCCGCCAGATGTAGTGCCGGTTCAGGGCGATGCGGAAGAAAATGCGCAGGAGGCCTCGACATCTGCGGCCCAGACATCTGCGGCGACGACAGACGAAGCCGCGTCGCAGCCCTCGCAGGACGGGGATGAGCCTATGGCCGATGACGAAGATGTTGAACGCATTGCCGCCGCGGCCAGAAAAGTTTTGTAGAGCTAAGCCGGTTGCGCGGGACTATTCAGCGGCGTCCTTGTTGAGGTCTTCGCTATCGTCATTGGCCGCCGTTGAAACGGGCCCATCTTCAACGACCCGATTATCAGAGACACCGTTTTCAGAGACACCGTCTTCAATGGTTTCGTCTTCAGTGATGCCCTCTTCAATGCTTTCCTTCTCGGCGATCTCTGCGGCTGCTTTCTCCGCAGCTTTTACCTCGCGTTCGGCGCGCTTTTGTTCGTCGCGTTCTTGCGCTGCGCGTTTTTTCAGCTCGCGCTTGGAAGGTTCCGGCTGAGTTTCTGCCTTGGCTTTCGCCAGCGCCTCAAGGCCTTCTTCTGCGAGGGTTTTGACTTTCAGGAAGTTTATCTTGCCGGTGCCCTGAACCGGCATTTCTTCAACGCAGATAATTTTCTTCGGGACCGCAAGTTCGGCAACGCCGTGCGACTGCGCCCAGGCGAGAAGAAGTTCGCGCGGCGCCGATGTGCAATCCGTCACCAGAATAATCTGCTCGCCTTTCTTCGCGTCAGACAAAATCGCCGCGGCGTGGAGATTGTCCGGCCAGACGGCGGAGGCGCAATTTTCAACCACCGCCAGCGACACCATCTCGCCGCCGATTTTTGCAAAGCGCTTCACCCGGCCGCGAATAGAGACATATCCGTCGCCATTGATAGCGACGACATCGCCGGTATCGTGCCAGCCATCTTCGAGCGGTTTGATGACGCCGGGCTCATCCGAGGTGATGTAGCCCTTCATGATGTTGAGCCCGCGGACCTGCAATCGCCCAGCATTTTCAAGGCCTTCCACCGGTTTAAGGCGAGATTCAATGCCCGGCAGCAATTGCCCGACCGTGCCGGAGCGGATGTCGCCGGGTTGATTGGCGGCCAGCACCGGCGAGCCTTCAGTGACGCCGTAGCCTTCCAAAACTTCAAAACCAAAACGCTTTTTCGCCGCGGCCCGGGTTTCATCGCGCACCCGCTCCGCGCCGCAAACTGATATGCGCAGCGACGACATCGCGCCATCGGCGCTGGCGCGCATATATTGCGAAAGAAAAGTGTCGGTCGCAAATAATACTGTCGAGCCGGTCTCTAAGATCCGTTTAGGGATGATTTTGGTCTGTAACGGCGAGGGGTGGAGCACCACGCGGTGACCGTTGAGGATCGGCCATAAGGCGCCGGCGGTAAGGCCATAGCAATGAAAGGTCGGTAGCGGATTAAAGAAAATATCGGTCGGCAGCAAAGTCACATGCGCTGAAATCTGTTCGGTATTGGCGATGAGATTGCGGTGAGAAAGCACAACCCCTTTCGGCGTTCCCTCCGTACCCGATGTAAATAAAATCACACCGGGCTCATCATAATGCGGTTGCGCGGCGAGCAGCTTGGGCAAATATGGCCCGAGCACAGCCAGCGCCTTGTCGCGCTTGGTGAGCTCGCCGCGGAGGTCTTCAAGGTAGATGATATCTACCGCCTGGCCGAGCTCATCGATCAAATCTTGCAGATTGGCCAGTTCAATAAACTTCCTGGCGGTAACGATGCGGCTAACCTCGGCTGCCTTGCAGGCGAGCAGAAGATTGCGGGCGCCAGAGGTGAAGTTGAGCATCGCCGGCACGCGGCCGCGCGACAGAAGCGCAAAAAATGCAATCAGCGAACCGGCGCCGGTTGGCAGCAAGACGCCGACCCGCTCTTTTTTCGCCATCTTGCGCGCCATCGCCCCGCCAAGGGCGAAAGACGCGCGGGTCAGCTCTTTAAAGGTGAACTCTTTGCCGTCGCCGTCGATCAGCGCGACGGCGCCGCCGCCGCTTTTGCGGGCGCGGGTTAGAAAGGCGGAGAAGATCGTTCGTTTTGATCGGCGCTCAATGCGCTTGATGGGATCGCCCATAAGTCCTGCCTTTCATAGTCGCACTGAGCGTAGCCGATCAGCAGCGCGCGCGTAAAGGTTGACAAGCGAGTAAGGACGGGGGTGATCAAGAGGGGGGGGTGATCAGGCGGCAGCCTCGATTTCCGCAAGGATCGCCCGGGCGGCCTTGGCGCGGTCGTCAGCGGCGACAATTGGCCGCCCGACCACCAGATAATCGGCGCCGGCGCGAATGGCGTCGGCTGGCGTTGCGATGCGGCTTTGGTCATTGGCGTCCGCGCCAGCGGGGCGAATGCCGGGGGTGACAATCGTCAACGCATCGCCAAACCGCGCCCGGATGGCGGAGGCCTCTTGCGCAGAAGCGATAACGCCGTCGGCGCCAGCCTCGGCGGCGAATTCTGCGCGTTTTAAAACCAGCGCCTCAACCGTCATATCAATGCCGGATTGGCGAAGGCTTTGCTCATTGAGACTGGTCAAGACGGTGACGGCGAGGATTTTCAAGCGCGGATCGTTGCCGCGCCCCGCAACGGCGCCTTTAAGGACATCCGGCTCGGCATGGACGGTGAGAAAATCGCCGCCAAGTTTGCAAATGCTCCTTACGCCGCGCTCCACCGTCGCGCCGATATCGTGGAACTTGAAATCGAGAAACACTTTTTTGCCCTCGGCGGAAAGGCGTGTCGCAAGCGCCAGCCCGCCGATCGGCATCAGCTGATAGCCGATTTTATAAAACTGGCCAGCCGGGCCGATGGCGTCAACCGTCTCGTGCGCGGCTTCAATTGTCGGCAGGTCAAGGGCGATGATCAGGCGGGTATTGGAGCTCATGTGGAGGCTTTCTTTTTAACTTTTCGTTTCGGCCGGGCGGGTTTGAGCTTTGGCGCATCGGCCATTTTGCGTTTGGGTTTTGTCGGCTTTTTAGTCTCGCTTTTAAAGACTTTATCTTTGTAAAGACAAAGATCGACAATTGAGCAGGCGTCGCAATCGGGCGTGCGTGCCTTGCAGACATAACGGCCATGAAGGATCAGCCAGTGATGGGCGTGGCGTTTAAACTCCGGTGGGGTGATTTTCTCGAGGCCAGCCTCGACCCCCAGCGGGTTTTTTCCCGGCGCCAGGCCGGTTCGGTTCGATACCCGGAAAATATGCGTGTCGACGGCGATGGTCTCCGCGCCGAAGGCGACATTCATCACCACATTGGCGGTCTTGCGGCCAACGCCGGGAAGGCGCTCCAGCTCGTCTCGGTCCTGCGGCACGGCGCCGTCATAATCGGCCAGCAACATCTCTGACAGGCCAATGACGTTCTTGGCTTTGTTGCGCCAAAGCCCGATGGTTTTGATGTAATCGCCAAGCCTTTTCTCGCCGAGCGCGACCATGGCCTGCGGCGTATCGGCGACGGCGAAGAGTTTTTTGGTGGCCTTGTTGACCCCCTCATCGGTCGCCTGCGCCGATAAGGCGACCGCGACGGTGAGGGTGAACGGGTCTTTATAGTAAAGCTCGGTCTGCGGTTCCGGGGTCATCTCCGCCAGGCGTTGAAATAACGCATCTGCCTTGGCTCTGGTCATTTTCCGGGACATTGGCTTTTTGGTCTTTCGTGCTGCGCGGTGACCATAGCGCTACTCGCGCGGGCGTAAAGTTTCGATGTGGCGACAATTGCCCCTGCGCCCCGGCGCGACTATCCTCGCCGCCTTGGGCCGGGCGCTGTTCTGGTCTAAAGTTTGTATTCGTTGTCGGGTAATCCTCAAATGGTCTGGTTCTTTGTCATTATCACGATCCCGCTTGTTGGTGCGGCGGTGTTTTATTGGCGCTGGCGGCGCGTGATTGACGCCGAGGTTGCTGAAGGCGCGGCGTTTGAATGGGCGCATCTGCAAAAACATGAGCCGGAATTTTTGGCCGGCATAAGCGAGGAAAAATTCCGCGAGATATACGCTCTCGTGCATACGCCGCGCTTTCCGGGCTACGTGCTGGCGATGACGGTGACGTTCTTTGCCTCCTTGCCGGTGACCTTAGGTTTTCTTGTGGGCGCCCTCTGGGTTGCGCAGCAAGCAGGAATAGTGCCTGAGCCAGTGGAAGTCGTACGATATGTTCGTTTTGGAGAAATTGAACAGCTGCAGCCGTGGGAATGTGGTATTATGTGCCAACTCGATATTGTCGAGGCGTATTCCGGGTTTTATTATTTCTTCGGCGTCCTCGCTGCCTGGCTTGGCATAGTCGCGTTTTTCATGCGCCGTTTTCATCGCCACCGTCCGGGCTATCTGCGCGATGAGATTATCCGCACCCGCGAGTAAGTAGGAGGCTTTCGTGCAATTTCTTCACACCATGGTCCGCGTTCGCGATCTCGATATTTCGCTGGATTTTTACTGTAACAAGCTCGGCCTTGTGGAAGTCAATCGCTATGAGAATGAACATGCGCGCTTCACGCTGGTGTTTCTCGCCGCGCCGGATGATGTCGCCCGCGCCAAAGACGATCACGCGCCGCTGGTTGAGCTGACATATAATTGGGATACGGAAGACTATGATGGCGGGCGAAATTTTGGCCATCTCGCTTATCGGGTCGATGATATTTACGAGGCGTGTCAGCGACTGATGGATGGCGGCGTCACCATCAATAGGCCGCCGCGCGACGGGCATATGGCGTTTGTGCGCTCGCCCGACGGCATCTCGATCGAGCTCCTGCAAAAGGGCGCGGCGCTAAGCCCCGCGGCGCCATGGGCGGAGATGGAAAACACCGGAAACTGGTAATATTGGACGAGTTCTTTATTGCTTCTTTCATACGCATCAGCCGATAAAAACTGTAACGCTTAAAGGCTTATCGATGACGGAAATATCCGTTTCTCTTAACAACGTCACCAAACGCTACGGCGCCTTCACGGCGGTCGATGATCTCTCATTTGAGGTGGCGAAAGGCGAAATCTACGGATTTTTAGGCCCCAACGGCGCCGGCAAAACCACAACCTTGCGGATGATGCTCGATATTATCAGCCCAAGCTCTGGCGGCTTGGAAATCCTCGGCTCGACATCGGCCATCACCGTGCGCCAGCGGATTGGCTATCTTCCCGAAGAGCGCGGGCTATACCGGAAAATGAAAGCCGCCGAATCGATTGCCTATTTTGCGCAGCTGCGCGGGGTTCCTAAAAAGAAGGCCTACTCGAAAGCCTATGAACTGCTCGAACAGTTCGGGCTGGAAAAATTCGCCCGGTCAAAAACCGAAGCGCTGTCCAAAGGCATGGCGCAAAAGGTGCAACTGCTGACCACTATCGCCCATGAGCCGGAGCTGCTTATTCTCGACGAGCCGTTTTCCGGGCTCGACCCGATTAATCAGCAGACGCTGGAAGAGTTGATCAAACATCAAAGTGAAAGCGGGCGCACAATCATCTTTTCAACCCATGTGATGCAGCATGCCGAACGTTTGTGCGACCGTTTCCTGATTATCGCTGAGGGCAAAAAGCGGTTTGAGGGCACGCTTGGCGAGGCGCGCGCCGCCTTCGCCCAGCGCCTGCATGTGCGCACTGACGCTTCTGTGCAGGCGTTAAGGGCGCTTGGTGGGGTTCTGGAAATTCGCGTTGAAGAGGCCGGACGGGAAGGCGAGGAGACGACTTACGAAATTGAGCTTGAAGACGGCGCCGATCCGCAGGAGTTTTTAAAAAAAGCCATAGCGGCGGGCATTGCTATCTCCCGCTTTGAGCAGGCCGGGGCGACGCTGCATGATATTTTCGTGGCGCTTGCCGGCGATGAGCAGGACGACGCGCAAGCAGCGTCAGCAACCTTGCACAAGGCGGCCGCGGAATGAACGCGGTCCGCCTCATCGCCTGGCGCGAATACAAGCAATATGTGTTCTCGCGGGGGTTTTTGCTGTTCCTCTTCATGTTCCCGCTGGGCATGGTTCTCATCGGCGGCGCCATGGGCCTGTTGGAGAGCTCCAAGCCGACCCGGCATTTTGTCGTTTATGATGAAACCGGATTGTATACAGATGATATCGATCGGGAAATTGCCCGTCGCCATTTGCGATCGTCAATTAACGTCTGGGATATGTATCTTGGCGTTAATGCCGAACCCACAGCGCTCGAGGCGGGCTCTATCCCGGAACCTTTTTTTGCGCCGGATTTGACCGACCGCCGCGTTAGCGCATTTGAAGCGGCGGGCGGATTTGATGCGGCAGCGGCCGCGGCGGCGCCGTTTTTAAAGGCGGGCGCGCCGACATTCTCGCAGCCAAAGCTGTTGTTTCGCCGCATTGAGCTGCCGGCGGATGTGGCGAGCGCGACCAGTCTTGCTTCAGTAGAAGAAGCGCTGCGGCCTTACCTTCTTGAGCAACGCCTGGCGCATATGGGCGAGGGGGATGCGGCGCGGTTATTTGCAGCGATACTCATTCCGAAAACTTTTGGCGCCGATGAGGATGCAGCGCCAGCGCAATATTGGAGCCGCAATCTCACCGATCAGGCGCTGGAGGCGATCGTCACATCCGCGCTCAATTCAGCGTTGCAGCGCCAGGCGATCATTGATTTCGGACTGCCGCGCGAGGCGCTTGACGAAGTAGCGGCGATTGATGCGCCGGTCTCGGCGTTTCGGCCCGACCGGGCGCCGGGCAAGGCCGAGCTTGGCATGAAGGACAGAATTGAAACCGCGCTGCCGGCCGTGCTTACCTATATGCTTCTGGTGATTATTTTTGGCGTCGGCAATTTGCTGTTGACCAATACGATTGAAGAACGGTCCAATAAGATCGTCGAGATCCTGCTCTCATCGGTCACCGCCAACCAGTTGATGATGGGCAAACTCATCGGCATTGCTGCGGTCGGCATGACCATGCCGACGATCTTCCTGCTCGGTGGTCTGGCCTTGGCCGGGGCCACGGGCGGCCCCGCCAATGTCATGGGGGTCGCATTTGAAACCTTGTTTTCGACCAATTTGTTGTTGATCTATCTGTTTTACTTCCTCTGCGCCTATCTGATTTTTTCGATGATCTTTCTGGCGATCGGCGCGGTCTCCAACTCCTTGCAGGATGCGCAATCTTATATGGGGCCGGTGATGCTTTTGGTGTTTGCGCCCCTGCCATTCATGATCATGGTTTTCCAAAACCCCAATGGTCTGGTCGCCACCATTCTCACATGGATCCCGATCTACACCCCCTATGCGGTGATGATGCGGGCGGCGGCCGATCCGCCAATGTGGGAAATTCTCGGCGCTACCGCGCTGATGCTCGCCTTCACAATCTTCCTGATGCGGATCATGGGGCGGATCTTCCGCCAGGCGATCCTGCAAGCCTCGCCGCCGAAAATCCGCGAAGTCTGGAAGCTGGCGAGGAAGGAGACGACTTAGTGGCCGCCTTCGTCCGGTGTTGGGCCTTAGTTGCCAGTCAGCACTATCTAGCGAATGACCGATTTGATGCTGCTTCTAGTCAGAAAGATACATAAGCCGAATACAATTAGTACCTAATTCTCTAATCTTCAGAATTACTATTTTGGGGACGCAGGTAAATCTCCAAACCATTTTTCGGGCTGCCTCGAAACTGTTGGGACCAGGTTTCATAGCCGTCTTTTCGAATGGTTAGAGTTGCCCAAGCCGAGCGTGGCTCATTCATCCACAGTTCTATGCTTCCGTCTGGCTTGGTTTCCGTCAATTGATCGGGTTCTCCAGCGCCTCGGTCAAGCACCAACTCCACATCGGCGCCGCCGATGGGGAGGCTGGTTGTGCTGTCTATAACGGTCCCGCGCACGACGAAAAATGTGTCGCATCCGCCTAAGAAAAGCACAGCAACAATTGCCACGCACTTTGCAAAATCCACGGTTGAACCTTTCAAAGTTATAGAGAGAATGTACCATCAATAATCAGGATTATCACCCAAAATCCTAACGTCTCTTGTTAGGCGGAAAGTGCCGAAGCAATCATAGTGGCTCTACGTCCGCTTCCGGCGAATACCCGTCAGCCTACTAAATACCTACTGCGCAGCGTCACCCGCTGGCCGATAGATAAACTTGCGGTCGCAATAGCCGCATTCGGCTTCGCCGTCGTCGAGGGAATACCACACCAGCGGGTGGCCAAGCGGGCCGCCGCCGTCGCAGGAGATGCGGCGTTCGTCGACATAGATAATTTCCGGGTCCGGCGCGGGGGGTGGACTTAGTATCGCTCATGACGCGGCTCATTTCTGTTGTCTAAACTTGTGGTCTCAACCGGTCGCAGCAACACATACATTAAAGCAGCAACACATACATTAAACCTGTCTGCTGGTGTTTCAAAATGCTCTCGCCTCGGTCAGGCCTCTAGATAAAGTGAGGGAAATGGGCTAAATTGGGCTCAGACTCTAATATCCAGAAAAATATCATAGAATAGATTGTTGGCGCGTATGACCGACCAACAAATTTTTTGATTTTAATCGCGGCCCCAGGAAAGTTTTACAACGATGAAAAGTTTTGGATTAATTTTAATTGCGGCTGTTGCGGCGGTGGCGCAGCTTTCGACAACAGCGCTCGCGGATCAAGATATTGAGAATGATACAGCGTTGGCGCTGCATGGCGCTGGCGAATATGTCGAAACGGCTCACGGAAAGCTTTATTACGAATCCGAAGGATCGGGACCGGTTGTTATGTTGGTGGCCGGCGGGCCGGGAAGCGGGCACGCTTCATTTCATCCATGGTTTTCACGCCTCGCAGACGATCACACTGTCATTTATTTTGACAATATTGGACGCGGCCGATCTGATCGGCTGGTAGATAATTCTATGTATACAGTGGAGCGAGACGCAGAAGACATTGAAGCGTTGCGCAAGGCGCTTGGAATTGAACAATTCGCGCTCATTGGGCATTCATATGGTGGGATGCCCGCTCTTGCCTATGCGGTAAAGTATTCCAACAGGCTAACGCGGTTAGTTCTTTCCGACACAATTCATAGTGGAGAAGGTTGGCAACAAAATATTGACAGCGCAAACAATATTGCACGCAATCAGTTTCCGGAAGTGTGGCGGAGCCTTATGAAAATGCGCGAGCAAGGTGCCCTCTCCTCGGCCGATGCATATGCCAATCCATATGGCGGCGCATTAGGAGATCTCTATTGGCATGACTTTGGGAAAAGAAAACTACTTTTTCGTTCTGGGCAACCAGAAGACGCCTTCAATGGCGACGTATATTTTGCAGTTTTGGGCGACGATCCTGAGTGGAAAGTGGGCGGCCCTATGGCGACGTTTGATCCCCGCCAAAAACTTGTTGAGATTGATACAAAGGTCTTAATTGCTGTTGGCCGCTATGACCGTGTCGCAACCCCAAAAGTTGCGCTTGAACTTTTTAATGCTTTCGGTGCTGACAACGCTGAAATCGTTGTGTTTGAAAATAGCGCCCACCGGCCATGGATTGAAGAATCCGACGCCTACTTTGAGCGTTTAGATGAGTTTCTGAGTGAATAATGCCGGCCAGTTTCAGGTCAACGCAGACATTCTTTGAAGCAGTATAGGCGTCCGTTTTCGGCGAGAATTTGACGGATTGATAAGTATCGCCCCAGGTATTTAACTGTAGGAAGCACTCACACCGTTCATCCGTTCAGAGTTTTCGGGTAGGCCATAATTATGAACGAGAAAAACCTATGGACGTTCGTCGTAGATTATGACGGCGGGACATATGTAAGCCAATTTAGAGCGTCAGACATTGAAGGCGCTATTTCTTTGTATAACAGTTCCGATCCATCGGGGCAGGGTGCTGTCCCAGTTGATAATGCAGTAAAGCTTGAAGGTCTGTCCTCAGCCTATTGTACTTCTGGTAACGGCAGTTCTGGATTGCCCATACTCATCAACATCATACGCACGGCGCACTAATAAGATATTTGCTTCATCCAGCCTTTGAGGTGATCCACCTACTGCGCAGCGTCACCCGCTGGCCGATAGATAAACTTACGGTCGCAATAGCCGCATTCGGCTTCGCCGTCGTCGAGGGAATACCAGACCCGTGGGTGGCCAAGCGGGCCGCCGCCGTCGCAGGAGATGCGGCGCTTGTCGACATAGATAATTTCCGGGTCCGGGGCGGGGGTGGGTTTCGTATCGCTCATGACGCGGCTCATTTCTGTTGTTTAAACTGCATTGCAGACGTCAAATCGGTTCGTCAAGGGCGCCGCGACGTTGACCTTCGCGCCCCGCGCCATGATATGACCCCGACAACAGTTTGAAAGCGCCCACATGAGCCAAAGCTCCGATACCGGCGATTACGCCATCGCCGCACGCGGCATCAGAAAAATCTATGCCGGGGATAAGAAGTCACCTCCGAAGGAAGCGCTTCGTGGCATCGACCTGATGATCCCGCGCGGCTCGATCTTCGGGCTTTTGGGGCCGAACGGGGCGGGCAAATCAACCTTCATCAATATTCTCGCTGGGCTGGTTCGTAAAACCGAAGGCTCGGTCTCGGTCTGGGGATTCGACATCGACAAAAACCCCCGCCAGGCGCGCGCCGCGATCGGGATCGTGCCGCAGGAAATTAATATGGATGTCTACTTCACGCCGAAGGAGGCGCTGGAGATCCACGCCGGGCTATATGGCGTGGCGAAGCAAAATCGCCGGACTATGGAAATCCTTACTGCGCTCGGCCTCGATGATAAGGCCGACGCTTATGTGCGCCAGCTATCGGGCGGGATGAAGCGCCGGCTCCTGATCGCCAAGGCGATGGTACACTCGCCGCCGATCCTGGTGCTTGATGAGCCGACGGCGGGCGTCGATATCGAACTGCGCAAGCAGATGTGGGACTATGTGCTGGAGCTCAATGAAGCCGGCGTGACAATTGTTCTGACTACGCATTATCTTGAAGAAGCGCAGGAGCTTTGCGATCAAATCGCCATCATCCATGAGGGCGATGTGGTTGTTTGCGAGCCCACCGAGAAGCTGATTGCCTCGCTTGACCGCAAAACCCTGATGGTGACGCCGCTGGAAGAGCTTACCGCCGCGCCGGACCTTTCTCCCTATGCGGCGGAGCTAACCCCGGACGGGCGCCTGGCGATCCCCTATCAGCCGAGCAAGGCGCAGGTTGCGGAAATTTTGGAGCGGGTCTCATCGGCCGGCGTCGGCGTTAAAGACCTGTCAACGGTTGAGGCGGACCTTGAAGATGTCTTCCTTGAGCTGACCTACAAGACCACCAAAAAAGTTGCCTGAATATTTATTCTATTGCCTGCCAGGGCTTGCCCGCGAGCACATCGTGGGCTGCATGCGCGCGCAGCGCCGCGGCGACTTCCACCGGATCTCCCTTAAGCTGGTCCGGCGAAATCATAGGCCCAAAGGCGATCTTGTAGGGCCGGCCTTTCTTGTTGAGCAATTCGTGGAACAAAGTGACGTCGCGTAATTCCGGGTTGATTTTCCAAAACCAATAATAAAGCCACGAGTTCCGCGCGGTGATATGCGCCGGCACGATCGGGCAGTCATATTTGCGGGCGAACACCGCAACCGATTGCAGCCATTCCTGTTCCGTTAGAACTTTGTCGTCATTCATGAAGGCCAGCCGGCCCGATGGAAACAGGACCACGCATTTCTCGGCGTTGAATGCGCGGATGGCGGAAACCAGAGTCTCGCGCGTGCGCATGCGGGTGCGTTTATGTTCGACCCACTCCACCGGAATAACCATTTCATCGAGGCCGGGCGCTGCACGAAGCGCGTCGCGATTGGCAAAAAACGTCATGTCAGGGCGGCGAGCTTTAAGCGCGTCATACATCGCCACGCCGTCGGGGATGCCGGTGGGGTGCGTCGATGCAATCAGCACGCGTCCGGTTTTGGGAATATGTTCAAGCCCGGTTGTCTCCAGATCAAGATGGAGAAGATCGCTGACGTGATCGAAGACGCGGCGTGCGGGCAGGGCGGCGATGGCGTCCGCCATCCGCACAGCCGGCCCATGCAGCAAGACCGGATACAAGATTGTCTTATAGAGCGGCCAAAATGGCGAACGCGTCAGTTTTTCCGCACGCTCTTCAATCAGCACATCGACGATATGCTTTTCAGACGTGGCTTTGTTCGGCGCGGACAGGTCCAACGGAAAGGCGCTCCACTATCGCGCTATCGCAATATCGTTCGAAACCTAAACATATTGCACCGCGGATCAAAATTGAAATTGCGGCCCGCGCGCGCGAAGGCGCGCTCACTAATATTCGACCGCCTTCGCGGTCGTGGTTCAGGGCGCCTTGCGCACTTTATTGGTTTTTTTCTTCCCGCGTCTCGCGGTAGGGCTCGCTGGCGAGATGGAGGGTCAAAAACGCGCCGGCGATCAACAGTGCGACAGCGGCGACCCCGCCGCCATTATTGCCGAGCCAGTTACCGACAATGCCGACGAAACCAACCAGCGCATATGGCGTAAGCGGCGGGATCTCATGGCGCCGACGCAGGAAAAACAAGCCCGCCGTCGCGCTGAATAAAAGCGCCGCCAAAATGTCGAAAATCGTTTCCATGAGGCCGGTCTCCTCGATAGGAGATTTGAGGCTGTCAGGGTTAAAAAATTGCTTCGAGATTATGAACAAATACTGAATAAAATCAGCGCGCCGCCATTATCTGGCGACGCGCTGCATAAGTAGGCGTAGCGCTATTACTCGGCGCGTTGGGCGTCGCGAAGGGCGCGGAATTCATTGCCCTCATACCAGTTCGGCCAGTCGTCGGAATAGGCCATCGCCGCGCCGGTCTCATGGAGAATCTCGACCAATTCGGTCATCCCCTCCATGTTCCAGCTGGGGTCAAACTCATCACTCGGCGCGTGATAGTTATTTTGAACATAGTGCTCGCCGTATTTTTTGCCGGCTTCCTCGCCGCCCTCGCGAAGGTCAAACCCGTTATCTGCGTAGAGCATGGGAACGCCCTTTTTCGCCAGCGAGATATGATCGGAGCGATAGAAATATCCCTTTTCCGGCTCCGCATCGGGACGCAAATAGCGATCGTGGTTTTCGGCGACGGCGCTTAAAATATCTTCAAGTTCCGACGCGCCATAGCCGACGACGATAATATCTTTGGTCGGCGGGAGGGGCAGGATCGCGTCAATATTGACGCCGCCGACAATATTTTTAAGCGGCACGGGCGGGTCTTCAGCCATATAGGCGGAGCCTAAGAGCCCGGATTCTTCTGCTGTGACGGCCGCAATGATAACCGAGCGCAGCGGCGGCTCGTCGGCATTGGCGAATTTCTCGGCGATCTCCAACAGCGCCGCGACGCCGGTGGCGTTATCAACCGCGCCATTATAAATCTTGTCGTCACCCTCCGTGGTCTGATTAATACCAAGGTGGTCCCAATGCCCCATGTAAAGAACATAGTCGTCAGGATATTGTGATCCCTCGATGACGCCGATGACATTGGCGTCTTCGCTGCGCCGGATGGCGGTGTTGAGCGCAGCCGATGCGGTCAGTCCGGGCATGGCGACGGCATGGAAGTCTGCTGATATGGCGCTCGCACCTAACGCATCAAGGTCAAGCCCGGCCGCGTCAAACAACTCATGCGCGGCTGCATTGGAGAACCAGCCCTCGGCGATAGCGCGCCCGGCGCCGCCATCGGGGCTCTCCAGGTCAAGCTGTGCGCCGGACCACGAGCCTTCAACAACGCTCCAGCCATAAGCGGCCGGCGCGGTGTCGTGAATGACGATGGCGGCGGCGGCGCCCTGGCGCGCGGCCTCTTCATATTTATAGGTCCAACGGCCGTAATAGGTCATGGCGTTGCCGTTAAACAGGTCCGGGTCCTGGGTTGCAAAGCCCGGATCGTTGACCAGTATAACAACGGTTTTGCCGGTAACATCGACGCCGTCATAATCGTTCCAGCCATACTCTGGCGCCACAACGCCATAGCCGACAAACACCATTTCCGTATTTTCAAAGGCGAGATGCTCTTCAACGCGCTTGGTCCAGTAGACGACGTCTTTTTTATATTCGAGATCGCGTACGCCCGCTGGCGTGTTGATGCGGAAATAGGACGTATCAGGATCAAGCGTCGCCTCAACCATGGGGACGCGCTGAAAAAAACTGTCGCCAATCGGCTTCATGCCGAGGCGCGTGTATTGATCGGCGATATAGGCGCGCGCTTTTTCGCCGCCCGGCGTTGTCGGCGCGCGGCCCTCAAATTCGTCCGATGCGAGGGTCTTGATGTGGAGGGTAAGATCATCTCCGGTGATAGAAGGGCTGGTTTTGCTCGCAGGCGCAGCATCTGCGACGGCCTCAGCATCGGGCGCCTCGACCTCTGCGCTGCAGGCTACTGCCAAGGCGAAACAGGGCGCTAATATCCCCAACCGGTTGAATCTCATCATCGAACTCCTCCGCATTATGGTTAGCGCGCGATTTTGCATGGCCGGCGCTTTGAGACAAGCTGAATATGACGCCTCGCGCCGCCGCCGCCTGTGGTCATGGCCCGATTTTTGGATTAATAGCCGTGATGTGGCCGGAATGGGTTCGAATGCGTATTCGGGCGGCCCAGGATGGGCGCACCGCCTCGATTTTGAGGCATCGGGAGGAAGATGAATGAGCGTTTCTGTTTCGCCGGTGCAAGGCGCTGCGAGATCGTTTGAGCTTTGTGCGCCGCAACGGCTGTCAAATCTGACTGCGGCGGCGCTTTATCAGCACGCCATTGAGCGCGGCGAAGGCAGCATCGCCAAAGACGGACCTTTGGTGGTCAAGACCGGCGAACATACCGGCCGCTCGGCGCTGGATAAATTTATTGTCCGCCATGACGACATCGACGCCAAAATCTGGTGGGACGCCAATCAGGCGATCACCCCGGAGCAGTTCGATTGTCTCCACGCGGACATGCTCGCCTATGCGGTCGATCACGAGCTTTTCATGCAGGACTTGCGCGGTGGTGCGGATAAAAAATACGCGATCAATGTGCGCGTCTTTACCGAATATGCATGGCACAGCCTGTTTATCCAGCATTTGCTGGTGCGCCCGCCAATGAACGAGCGCGGCCAGGCGCCGGATTTCACGGTTGTCGACTTACCGGGTTTTGAAGCCGACCCATCGGTGCATGGCTGTCGCGGCAAGACCGTGATTGCGGTCGATTTTGTGCGCCGCCTCGTGCTTATCGGCGGCACCTCTTACGCCGGCGAGATGAAGAAGTCCGTATTCACCATATTGAATTTTCTGCTTCCCGAACAAGGCGTGATGCCGATGCATTGCTCGGTTAATGTCGGCGAGCGCGCCGATCCGGCAATTTTCTTCGGCCTTTCCGGCACCGGTAAAACAACGCTCTCCGCAGACCCTAAGCGCACATTGATCGGCGACGATGAACATGGCTGGGGACCGAACGGGCTGTTTAATTTTGAAGGCGGCTGTTACGCCAAGATGATCCGCCTGTCGTCATCGGCGGAGCCTGAAATTTACGCCACCACCAAGCGGTTCGGGACCGTGCTTGAAAATGTGGTGATGGACCCAGAGACCCGCGAGCTTGATCTTGATGACGCCAGCCTTGCGGAAAACTCCCGCGGCGCCTATCCGATCAATTTTATTCCCAATGCCAGCCTTGATGGCCGCACCGGGCATCCGAACAATATCATTATGCTGACTTGCGATGCTTTCGGGGTGATGCCGCCGATTGCAAAACTGACCCCGGCGCAGGCGATGTATATGTTCCTGTCGGGCTATACCGCGAAGGTTGCGGGCACCGAAAAAGGCCTTGGCAAGGAGCCCCAGGCGACTTTTTCCACCTGCTTTGGCGCGCCGTTTATGCCGCGTCATCCGTCGGAATATGGCAAACTGCTGGGCTCGTTAATCGACAAGCATGATGTTGATTGCTGGCTGGTCAACACCGGCTGGACCGGCGGGCCTTTTGGGACGGGTATGCGCATGCCGATCAAGGCGACCCGCGCGCTTCTCGCCGCCGCGCTTGACGGCTCTCTCAATGATGCGCCGATGACGCTTGATCCGATTTTCGGCTTTGCCGTGCCGAGCGACGTTGCAATGGTTGATCCCAAGATTTTAACCCCGCGCAACACCTGGGACGACCCTGCCGCTTACGACGCACAGGCGCAAAAGCTCGCGGCGATGTTCGTCGAGAACTTTAAAATCTTTGAGCCTTATGTCGATGATGCGGTAATAGCGGCTGCGCCGAAAGTGTAACCCTTAGGCGCGAGTGTCGAAGCTTGGGCCGGGCGCGGCGTCATCATCATCTTGATTGTACCCGGAGCCCGAGGAGACGGTCACAATCGCCGCGCGCAACACCCGCTCGCCAATGGTAAAGCCCGGTTGGGCGACATCGATAACATGACCGACCGGCACCGACCCGTCCGGAATTTGCGCAACCGCCTGGTGCAGGTTGGGATCAAACTTTTCACCTTTTGGAAACAGCCGGCGAATGCCGTGACGCTCCATCACCGAGAGCAGCTCTTTTTCCGTCATCTGAAGACCGGCGACGATGCCCGACAGCGCCTCGGCTGAGGCGGGAGCGTCGTCACTGCCGGCGGCCTCAAGCGCGCGCTCGAAATTGTCGGTGACGCCAAGAAGGTCGCGGGCGAAACTGGCGATTGCATATCGCCCGGCATCGGCTTTTTCCCGTTCGCCGCGGCGCCGGGTATTTTCCAGCTCCGCCGCCAGTCGCAACACCCGATCATTCAGCTCGGCCAGCTGCCGCTCATGGCGCAATGACTTGTCGCCATCGCCCTTTTTTGCATCGCCCGGCGCATCGCTTTGGTTTGCGCTGGCGATCTCGTCGGCGACGGCGCGGTCATCTTCCGTCAGGTCGACGGGCTTGTCGCCATGGGCGGGGTTCTGGTCTTTATTCGGGGGATAATCGTGATCACTCATAATAGGGTTCTAATTCTTTTGACTGTTTCGCCGACGGGGCAGGCGCCATTTACGGCTCCGCTGCGATTATTTCAACATCCGCGAGACAACTTCGGCGGTATAATCGACGATCGGGATGACTTTGGCGTAATTCAGCCGGGTTGGCCCGATCACCCCGAGGACGCCAACGATTTTACGGGTCTCGTCACGATAGGGCGCGGCGATCACCGACGAGCCCGACAGCGAGAACAGATTGCTTTCCGAGCCGATAAAAATTTTAACGCCCTCGCCGTCTTTGGCGGCGGTCAAAAGCTCAATCACGTCGCGTTTCTGCTCAAGGTCGTCAAACAGCATCCGCACCCGCTCGATATCTTGCAGCGCGCTGTCCTCAATCAAACGTCCGCGTCCGCGTACGATCAGCGACCAGTCCTCGCCGCCGGAGACCTCCGCGACACCCTGGCGGACAAGCTTGGCGGTGATCGCATCAAGCTCGGCGCGGTTGTTTTGCACCTCATCAAGGATCTGCGCGCGGGTTTCATTGAGGGAGCGGCCGCGCAGGCGCGCATTGAGATAATTGCCGGCGGCGATCAGCGCCGAGGAGGGAAGATTGTCCGGGGTTTCAATCAGCCGGTTTTCAACCCGGCCATCTTCAAACACCAAAATCACCAGTGACTTGCCGGGCTGGGTCGAGACAAATTCAATCTGGCGCAGCGGCGCGTCGGATTTTTGCGTCAGCACCAGGCTCGCCGCCTGGGTTAGACCCGATAGTTGCGCGGCCGCCTGGGCCAGCACGGTTTCGACATCGTCATTGCGGGCTTCCAGCTCGATGGCGCGGCGCTCCTCGCCGGTCAGCTCGCCGACCTGCATCAGCCCATCGACAAACAGCCTCAGCCCCCGTTCCGTCGGCAGCCGACCGGCGGAGACATGCGGCGCATGCAACAGCCCGGCATCGGTCAGGTCCGCCATGACGTTGCGGATAGTTGCGGCTGAGAACGGGATGGTTTGATCATGGCTGAGTGTGCGCGAGCCGATCGGCTCGCCGGTTGCGAGATAAGTTTCTACAAGCCGGCGAAAAATATCGCGAGAGCGCTCGTCAATATCGTTTAATACGTCCATGGCCTGAACTTGTACCCGTTATATGGCGTCTGGCGGAAAATAGGCGGTGTTGCGCAAACATTCAAAGGGGCTGGCCCGGGAGCGAGATATACCGCGATTGCGGGTCGACAAGCCTGTGTGCGCAGCGTTAGGAACGCCATACTTTATCTTGGAGATATATATGAGACCGTCCGGCCGCACATTCAATGAACTGCGTTCCATCGAACTGGAGCCAGGGTTTTCAAAACATGCCGAGGGCTCGTGCCTGGTGAAATGCGGCGACACCCATGTGCTGTGCACGGCGAGCTGGGATGAAACCACGCCGCCATGGCTGCGCGGCGGCGGGCGCGGCTGGGTGACGGCGGAATATGGCATGCTGCCGCGCTCTACCGGCGGGCGCATGAAGCGCGAGGCCAAGCGCGGCCAGTCCGGCCGCACCCAGGAGATCCAGCGGCTGATCGGCCGCTCACTGCGCGCGGTGGTTGATCTCAAAGTGCTCGGCGAACGCCAGATCCTTGTCGACTGCGACGTCATTCAGGCTGATGGCGGCACCCGTACTGCGTCGATTACCGGCGCCTGGGTGGCGATGAACGAGGCTTGCAAATGGGCGCTAGAGCAAGGGATCATCAAAACCAACCCGATCCGCGACCGGGTTGCGGCGATTTCCTGCGGTCTGGTCGCCGGCGCACCGGCGCTTGACCTTGATTATGACGAGGATTCCTCAGCCCAGGCGGACGCCAATTTTGTCATCACCGGTTCCGGCGGGCTGGTTGAGGTGCAGGCAACCGCGGAGGGTGATCCGTTCACAGAGGAGCAATTTGCGGCGCTGCTGTTGCTTGCCAAAGATGGCTGCGATGCAATCTCAAAGATGCAGGTGGAAATTGCCGGCTGATTTGATTGGCGGGCGACATTCTACGGCGGATTTGTGCGCCGGCGGCGGCGCGTGCTAAGCGCGACAGGGCACGCCCCAAGAGGAGTTTGAATGCTTCAGGAAGACGCCGCTCCAGCCGAAGGCCAGCCCGACGTCTCGGGGCTTGAAACCCTGGTCGGCTTCGATGAGTTGCGCGACAAATCCGCTGAGTGGATCGCCGGGCTGCAAAATCAGGTACTTTCCATTGATGTCGCGATTCAGGCGGGCATCATCTTTTTTGCGCTGGTCCCGGCGACGATTTTTGGCCCGCAGCTCAAAAAACTGATCCAAAGCCAGATTGCCCCGCGCGTGCCGTTCGGCATCCTGCGCCGTGCGGCAAACGCGTTTGCACATATCGCGACGCCGATTGCATTGCTTATCACCTTGCAAGCGGCGGTCGGCATTCTCGGCTGGGTCGGCATTTCCAGCGGGCTTGTTGAGGCTGGGGTCAGCCTTCTGAGCGCCTGGATTGTGATCCGGCTGGTGGCGCTGGTGATCCGCTCGCCGTTCTGGTCGCGGGTGGCGATTTCTGTCGCCTGGCCGATTGCGGCGCTGGATATTCTCGGCGTCCTCGACGATGTCGTACGCCAGCTTGATGCGTTTTCCATACCGCTGGGAACGGACGAAGCCGGTAATGCACAACATTTCTCAGCGCTGGACTTTGTCCGCACCCTGGCGATTTTCGCGCTGCTGTTTTGGGGCGCAAGTTTCGCCAGCAAATTTGTCAAAGGCCGCATCAGCGCGATTGATGAGCTGACGGTCTCATTTAAGGCGTTATTGTCAAAAATCCTTGATGTGATGTTGCCGATCATTGCGCTGATCGCAGCGTTGCAGATTGTCGGCTTTCCGTTCGGGACGTTGGCGATCTTCGGCGGCGCCATCGGCCTCGGCATCGGCCTCGGGATGCAGCGCACGGTGTCGAACTTCTTTGCCGGCTTTACCCTGATTGCAGATAAATCGATTAAACCCGGCGATGTTATCGAAGTTGGCGGCACCTATGGCTGGGTGACGCAGATGAATTCGCGTTATGTGTCGATCCGCACCCGTGACGGCACCGCGCATCTGATCCCGAACGATATTTTTATCAATGAGGGGGTGACCAACTGGTCTCACTCCGACCGGGTGGTTCGTCTGCATGCGCCGTTCGGGGTTTCCTACAGCACCAAAGATTTGCGCGGCCTCGCCAAGCGCGCTGAGGAGACCGCGCTGAGCGTTGATCGGGTTCTTAAATCACCCGTCCCGCGTTGCAATCTGATGGAGTTCGGCGATAATTCCGTCAATTTTGATCTGCGGTTCTGGATTAACGACGCCGCCAACGGCACCTCCAATGTGCGCAGCGAGGTATTGCTGGCGATCTGGGATATGCTGGCGGAACAAGGCGTCGAAATCCCGTTCCCGCAGCGCGATTTGCACATAAAATCAGCGCCCAAGGCCCTGCGCAACGCCCTTGAAAATGAACAAATAACGCCGATGTCAAATCCCCGCGAGGGTTAGTCTGACGCAAGTTTACGCCTTTTCAGCGGTCCCCTGCTGGCCTATATTCATAGTGGGCTAAGTGCGGTGAATAGTCGGGAGACTAAAGATGATCAGAATTTTGACGATAGGCGGAGCAGCGCTTTTAATGGCGGCATGTGTGACCGCAACGCCATATGCGCCTGCTTCAAGCGATCGCGGTTATGGATTTTCAGAACAGCAGATAGAAGACGGCCGATACCGGATTACGTTTCGCGGCAATTCCTCGACGGCGCGCGAGACGGTAGAGAACTCACTGCTCTACAGGGCGGCGGAGTTAACCGTGCAGGGCGGGTACGATTATTTTGTGGTGGTTGAGAACGAGACCGAAGCGCGCACAAGTTATTCCAGTTCATCGTCCTACCCGGCGTTCTACGGACGTTATGGTTATGGACATCCATTCCACCGTTCATCTTACGCCTTTCCGTATTATGCCTATGGCTTCGGTTGGGGCTATCCCTATGACAGCTATTCGCGCGAGATCACCCGTTACTCTGCGGTTGCTTTTGTGGCTATGTATCGCGGTGAAAAACCTGAAGACGACACGCGGGCGTTTTCCGCGCGTGAAGTCATCGCCAATTTAGGGCCAGTGGTGTTGGGCGATCAGCCGGTGGGCGCAGGCTATTAAGGCTGATTATACCGCATGTAAGATTGCGTGTGGTTTTTGGCTCTTGGATTCATAGACCACAACAAACCCACGCGGCGTGTGTCTGACGACCACGCCGCATTGCTGGCCGATGTGAATTTCCGATCCAATCGGCGGCCGCCGCGGCGCCTCGACAGATACGCCGTCCACGGACATATCGATAATCCTGACATAGAG
This sequence comes from Hyphococcus sp., assembly GCA_021776415.1. Classification (GTDB taxonomy): domain Bacteria; phylum Pseudomonadota; class Alphaproteobacteria; order Caulobacterales; family Parvularculaceae; genus Hyphococcus. Next base: position 6,239 of record JAJFFY010000014.1, on the reverse strand, counting down.
CGAGGTGCCGTCGGCAAGGCGGCTGCTGGTGCGCGCGTCCGACCGGCGGTGCCGCAGCGTTGTGCGCCGATCGCCAAGCCCTTCAGCAAAGGGCTGGTTGGCGAGCAAAATAAGCTTTTCGGTAAGTTGCGTGCGCCGCTTTTTTGACAACATGAACGACACGGCAAACCCATCGGGGAAGGTCCGCGCCACTGTTCCTTCGATCACGTCGAGATCTTTGACCCGGATAATGGCGGCGTCGCCCGGCGCGGCGTTCGTTTCAGCGATCAGCGCCATATCGCCTGGCGAGATATTCAAAAGCCGCCCCTCAAACTCATCGACGGCGTTAATGACAATATGCGCCGGCATATTGAGGCTAACGCGCTTGAAACGACGGGCGTTGGGTTTCGCCATTGATAAATTTCCTAATAGAGACATAGCCTTGCCAGTAGCTGCAAACTATCGGCCAGCGTTCAAACCTTCTCTAAAAGGTAAGATACATTTTTATCGATCTTCGCGAATTTATTGGGCCCCGGCGATGGCGGGTTTGCGGGGGCGGACAAGCTTTTGTATGGTTAATCAACAGACGGGGCGCGTATCAATCTCTGGAGTTTTCACAACATGAACAAAATAATGGCAGCCGCAATGGCCGCAGCAATGACTGGGGCGATGGCGGTAATGACGACAGCAAATGCAACCGACCCCTATTTGTGGCTTGAAGAGGTTGAAAGCGAGCAAGCGCTCGACTGGGCGCGCGCGCAAAACAAACGCTCATTAGATGAGCTGGAGAGCGATCCGCGTTTTGCGGGTCTCTACAAAGATGCGCTTTCGGTTTTAACCTCTGATGCGCGTCTTGCTTATGGAGTGATCCATAATGGCAAGGTCTATAATTTCTGGCAGGACGAGACCCATGTCCGGGGGCTGTGGCGACGGGCGGATGTTGAGAGCTATCGCGACGGCGCGCCGGATTGGGAAACCCTGATTGATTTTGATGCGCTGGCCGAGGCTGAGGGTGAGAACTGGATCAAGGGAGATATCGCCTGCCTGTCTCCAGACTATCGCCACTGCATGATCGAGCTTTCCGATGGCGGAAAAGACGCCGCCTATTGGCGCGAGTTCGACCTTGAAACCAAGACCTTTGTCGAGGGCGGATTTTATTTGCCGGAAGCAAAATCCTGGCTCTCCTGGGTCGATGCGGACACGCTGCTTGTGGGGACCGACTGGGGCGCTGACGCGCTGACGACATCGGGCTATCCAAGGCAAGTCCGGCGGTGGACCCGCGGGGCGTCAAAGGACGAGGCCGAGATCATTATGACGGTTGGCGTCGATGATGTCTGGGCGTTCCCGGTCGTCGAACATGACGGCGATGAGACTTATGAATTTATATTGCGCGGCCCGTCATTCTTTGAGCGTGAATATCACCAGATCGGCGCTGACGGCGCCCTCGCCAAGCTACCGCTGCCGCTTAATGCCGATATGCAAGGCGTTCTTGACGGCAGCGCGATTTTTCTTCTGCGCGAGGACTGGGCCTATCGCGGGAACGATTATGCGCAAGGCGCGCTGATCGGCTATGACCTCAAAAGCGGCGATGCTGAATATGTATTTGCCGCAAGCCAGAGCCAATCGATTGAAGACGTCGGCGTCGGCAAGTCGAGCCTTATTGTTCAATATCTTGATGACGTTTCAGGAAAGGCCGCGCGCCTTTCGCGCCGTAAAAAAGGCGGGTGGAAATCTAAAGACTTAAAATTACCAGCCAATGGCGTTGTTGCGCTGGTCTCGGCCGGAGGCGGGACCGACGACGCCATGCTGTCATTTGAAAGCATGACCACGCCGGATTCGCTTTTTTATGTGACGGCGAAGAATGAGGTATCAAAAATTGCCGAGACGGCGCCGTTTTATGACGCGACAGGCGTCATGGTGGAGCAGCGATTTGCAATCTCCGCAGACGGAACAAAGGTTCCCTATTTCATAATGGGCCAGGACGCGGTCCTGAAGCAGGGCAATGCCCCAACCATTCAATATGGCTATGGCGGTTTTCTGGGGGCGATCCTGCCGACCTATTATGAAGACCCGGCAAGGCCGCAACATGGCGCGCTGGCCGGGCTGATGTGGGTCAAGCGTGGCGGGGTTATGGTGCTGACCAATATTCGCGGCGGTTCGGAATATGGGCCGCGCTGGCACGAAGCGGCGCTGAAACAAAACCGTCAGCGTTCGTTTGATGATTTTATTGCGATCTCAGAACATCTCATTGAGACCGGCGTCACCAGCCCGCAAAAGCTCGGCATTATTGGCCGCTCCAATGGCGGTTTGTTGATGGGCGCGATGCTGACCCAGCGGCCGGAGCTTTATGCCGCGATCGATATCGGCGTGCCGCTGTTTGACATGAAACGATATAACAAACTGCTCGCCGGCGCATCGTGGATGGGCGAATATGGCAATCCCGATATCCCAGAAGAGTGGGCCTATATTTCCAAATATTCGCCCTATCAAAATCTTGAGGCGGGCCAGCCCTATCCGAAGGTTTTGTTCTATACCTCCACCAAGGATGACCGCGTCCATCCCGGCCATGCGCGCAAGGCGGCGGCCAGGCTCACTGAGCTTGGCTATGATTTTTATTATTATGAGAACATCGAAGGCGGTCATGGCGGCACGGCGAACCAGGATCAACTCGCCCGGCGCACCGCGATTGAATATATCTATTTCGTCCGCCAGCTGATGGGCGAAGCGGAGTAAAATCGTATTTGCACCGATCGACAGGGCCTAAAATCGCGGTAGGGCTTTCGCGGTCGGTGCAATTATAATAGACCGCAAGACAACAAATAGGGAGCGGCGACATGGCTTGGTGGTTTGGCACAAAATTATGGAAACGCGTTTTTCTGGGTCTGGTCCTCGGCGTCGCCTTCGGTCTTGCGGTCACGCAAAGCATGGGGCCGGAAGCTGGCGAGGCGCTGCTTGTTAAAGTCAAAGTCATCGGTGATATCTTTATCCGCCTGATACGGATGATCGTCGTGCCGCTGGTGTTCTTCACGCTAGTCTCTGGCATCTATGCTATGGGCGAGCCGAAGAAGCTTGGCACCATCGGTATTAAAGCCTTTGCCCTTTATCTCCTGACGACATTTTTCGCCAACCTCATCGGTCTTGCCATGGGCACGATCTTTCAGCCCGGAAAGGGCGTTGATCTCGGCGGCGCCGTACCCAAGCAAATGGGCGAGGCGCAACCCATCGGCGATCGCCTGATGGGCATCATTCCTGAAAACCCGTTCCAGGCGCTGGTTGAGGGCGACATCCTTGCGGTGATCTTTTTCGCACTTCTGCTCGGCGTCGGCATTTTAATGGCCGGAGAGGCCGGGAAGGCGGCGGGCAAGTTTTTCGAAGCCGTCGCCGAAGCCGTCCTCAAGATGACGCATATCATCATGGAGCTTGCGCCTTTCGGCGTGTTTGCACTCATCGCCTATGTTGCGGGCACGCAAGGCGTTGCGACATTCACGGCGATCTTCTCGTTGACGATTGCGGTTTATCTTGGCGCCGCATTGCATATGCTGATCGTTTATGGCGGGCTCGTCCGTATTGTGTTGAATCTGCCTTTTGTGGATTTCTTCCGCGGTATTCTTGACCCGATGATGGTCGCCTACTCAACGTCATCTTCTTCCGCGACATTGCCGGTCACGATCCGGGCCGCAGAAGAAAATCTCGGCATCAGTAAATCTGTCGCCGGCTCGGTCCTGCCGCTCGGCGCGACCATCAATATGGATGGGACGTCGCTATATCTCGGCATCGTCGCGCTCTTTACAGCGCAAGTCTTCGGTTACACGCTGGAGCCGCAGCATTATGTGTTGATCGCCCTCACTTGCGCGCTGGTCTCAATCGGCACGGCGGGCGTTCCCTCCGCGTCGTTGTTCCTGCTGGCGATCGTGCTGGAAGTGTTTGAGGTGACGCCAGAGCACACAGCCCTCGTTGTCGGCTTTATCTTCCCGTTTGACCGCCTCCTCGACATGATGCGCACCGTCACCAACGTCACCGGCGATGTCACCGTCGCCACGGCCGTCGCCAAATGGGAAGGCGAGCTGGACGAAGACGTGTTCAGGGCGCGGCCGCTGTCGTAATATTCAAGCCGCGAGCTTGCGCGCGGCCCACCGCCTCGTATGCGGCAGGTCGTCGTCGAGCCAGTAGATGTTGTCGTTGTCGATAACGAGAATTTCCTCGAACTTGACGCCGACACCGTCACGCGCGATGTGCGGCTCCATCGCCCACAGCCCGTCTCTTGGTTTTGTCCGGCATTGACGCGAGGCGTTCCAGTTCGGCGTCGCCGCCGGCGCGCCGAGGCGAGATTGAAAACTTTTATAGAAAAACCAGCTCACCTGGCGCGGCGCCAGGCCCCAGATTTTCGGCATGCGGATCGGATATTGCGGCGCATAGGAAAGACGATGGCCGAGCACCGCGCCAATATGTTTCTTATGGCAGTTTTCAAAACCGGCCTCATTAATCCGGTCGTCAATTTTCCAGGCGACCTCGCGATAAGATAGCCCGTCTTTGATCAGCTTGATGAGTAAGTCGCGAAACTGAACAAGAGCGGCGTCTGCGGCGTCAAACGTGGCGTTCTGACCGAAACTGAACGCATAGGAGGTATCGACCTTATAGCCGTCGAAAATCGGCGCCGCGTCGAGAATAACCGCATCGCCGTCTTTCAGGATGCGGTCGGTCGAGATCGCCTCAAACGGACCAAAGGCGCCGGGATAGGCGGTGCGATCGCCAAACAGCACCACCGGCACATGAAAATACCCGCGCGCGCCGGCAAGGTGAAAGCCCTTGCGCAAGGCCCGCGCGGCGTCCTGCTCGCTCATGCCAGCTTTGAGCGAGGCGGCGCAGTCTTCCAGTATCTCATATGACCGCCGCTGATGGAGCCTGAATTTTTCAAGCTGGGCGTCAGAAAAGCGGTCTTGCTGAATGATGAGCGCCATTGGTTTTCCTTAATTTGCGCCATTTAAGACGCGGCGTATCCCAGAATACTCACGGTCTTTGGTCCGCCCGGCCTAGCCTGTCGGCTGGTCGCGCATAGGTCAAATAAGAAAGCGCCCAACCTTGACGTTGAGCATGCTGGGCGGCTATATCCCGGCCACTTCACTGGACAGGCTTGCCTTCCAGCGTTTGCCGGCACGATCCCCTGATGACAGGGATGGGGCCGGGGATGCACCGCCGCCGGGGTAATGCCCTCGCGGCGGGTAATTGCGTTTTGCTGCGGGTGTTGCGCCCCTGTTGTTGGGTGTGACGGTTTTGCCGCCGCGAGGTTTTTTGTTTGCGGGCATTCGCCCGCGGGATACGGCGGTAGGGAACTACGCATGTTTGATAGCCTTAGTGATCGGTTAGGCGAAATATTCGAGGGCCTTCGCGGCAGGGGCGCGCTCGAAGAAAAAGACGTTGTCGCGGCTTTGCGCGAGGTGCGTGTTGCGTTGCTGGAGGCCGATGTTGCGTTGCCTGTGGCGAAAGATTTTATCGCCAAGGTGAAAGAGCGCGCGATTGGTTCCGAAGTTTTGCGTTCGGTGACGCCCGGCCAGCAGGTCGTTAAAATCGTTCATGATGCGCTCGCCGATATGCTTGGCGGCGATCAGGACGCATCGCTCAGTTTCCAGACCACGCCGCCGGCGGCGATTATGATGGTCGGCCTTCAGGGCTCGGGCAAAACCACCTCGACCGCGAAGATCGCCCTGCGGCTGACAAAACGCGACAAAAAACGCGTCCTCATGGCCTCGCTCGATACCAACCGCCCGGCGGCGCAAGAGCAGTTAGAAATTCTCGGGCTCCAGGCCGAGGTGAAAACCCTGCCGATTATTGCCGGCCAAACCCCGCGCGATATCGCCAGTCGCGCCATGGAAGCAGGCCGGCTCGGCGGCTTTGACGTCGTCATGCTCGACACCGCCGGACGGCTGTCCATCGACGAGCAGTTGATGGCCGAGATCGCCGACATTGCCCGCGAGACCAACCCGATTGAGACCCTGCTGGTCGTTGATGCGCTGACCGGGCAGGACGCTGTGCAGACGGCGGAGAAATTTAAAAGCCGCGTACCCGTCACCGGGATCGTCATGACACGGATTGACGGCGATGCGCGCGGCGGCGCGGCGCTGTCCATGCGCGCGGTCACTGGCGCGCCGATCAAGTTTATCGGCGTCGGTGAAAAGCTCGACGAGCTCGACACGTTTGAACCGGGCCGCATGGCCGGCCGTATTCTCGGCATGGGCGATATTGTCAGCCTGGTTGAAAAAGCC
>JAJFFY010000013.1 GCA_021776415.1 Hyphococcus sp. | reverse complement strand
TCACAGCATAAGTTTCCAGGCTCAATCGTTTATATGGGTCTTTCCGGGGAAGAGCAGGGCCTGTTTGGCGGCAAAATCGTTGCAGCGCATGCGTTGGAAGAGGGGTGGCGGATCAAGGCGGTCCTCAACAATGACATGATCGGCAATATCTCCGGGATCAACGGCGTCACCAACAATACTACCGCCCGCGTTTTTTCCGAAGGCACCCGCGATGTGGAAACGCCGGAAGAGGCGCGCACAAGGCGCCTTACCGGCGGCGAAGTCGACAGCCCATCTCGCAATCTCGCACGCTATGTCGATCGCATGGCCGATCAATATATCCCGAATCTTGACGTCATGATGGTCTACCGGCTCGACCGGTTTGGTCGCGGCGGGCATCATCGTCCCTTCAATGCGGTAGGTATTCCCGGCGTGCGCATCATGGAGACGAATGAGCATTATGATCGTCAACATCAAGATTTGCGTAGCGAGGATGCTCGAGCCTATGGCGACACGCTTGACGGCGTCGATTTTGACTATGCCGCCAAGCTGACGGCCCTTAATATTGTGACCATGGCGGGCCTTGCGCTTGCGCCGCCAATTCCATCAGGCGTTGCCATTGAAGGCGCTGTGCAGCCTTCGACAAAACTAAGCTGGACACTTCCGGACGGGAAGGCCGCGAGGAACCTTGCGGGTTATAAAGTCTATTGGCGTTTGACAACGGATGCGCAATGGACCTCATCGCGATATGTTGGCGAGGTATCTGAATACACGTTAGACAATGTCGTAATCGACAATTACTTCTTCGGCGTCGCAAGTGTGGCCAAGGATGGGGCCGAGAGCCCGGTTGTGTTCCCCGGTCCAGCCGGGAGCTTTGGGGAGTAAGGGCGCGCGGCGCGCGAACGTTAGGTCGCCCGCTTGCGCGTGGTGATTGCGCCGGTTTCAACTGGCTGACAGCGCGACTGTCAGCGGGGCAAGAAATTTTTCGTAGTTTCGCCAGGCCTTAGAGCTGCCGGTGTAGATTTTTTCTTTGACCTGCAATGCGGAGGCTGTTGCGATCGCGCGCTCTGTGTTGTGAAACTCCAGGCATTGGCCTTCCCAGGCTAGGCCCGCATGGTTCAGTAGATTGCGGGTCTCACTCTCCTGCTGTTCCGTCAGCCGCTCATAGTTGAGGCGATAGACACCTCCGGGGAACAAACCCTCCCAAAAATCCATAAGGCCTTTATACAGATTATAAAAATCGGCAAGGTTGTTCAAATCATAGGCGTAGGCATTTCCGCAAGTTGCAAAATAATGCCTGAAGATTGACCAGCATGTTGCGCGGGCGTCCCTTTGGATATGGATTATTTTCGCCTCCGGGAGCGCCTGCCGGATGAGACCTATCCAGCGGAAGTTAAGTGGCATTTTGTCGGTGATGTAGGGTTTGTTGACGCCAAGTTTTGCCAGGCTCGCCCGATAATGCTGCCCGAGTTCTTCCAATCGCGCAGGCGAGGCCCCCGGTTGCAGGACGCCGCTAGCATTCACCGCATCTTCCAGGGCGCTGAGTTCGCCGCCGCCATGGACTTCCGAATGGCTTGCTAGCACCTGCTCGACCAGCGATGTCCCGGATCGCGGCATCCCGACGATAAAGACCGGCGTTGGGCAGTTTTTGCCCGGGCTTTGGGGCGGGGGCTCTAGTGGTGCTGTGTTTAATCTGTATGCTGACTTTATGGAATTAAACAGCTCCCGGTCTGTCGCCGCCGAATAGCCCAGCTGTTTGTTGCGAAGGCTGTTGCCTTCTGCAAAGCAGGCAAAGGCCTTATCATATTGGCCAAGGTCGTCCATGGCTTTGCCGAGAGCAAAATTCAACTGGGTTCGATCATCAACCGGCAGAGATTCCTCGGCCAGCAATGTTATAATCTCGCCGATCTGCGGATCGCCTTCTTCATAGCGCTTGATTGTACTCAAATTGCGATGAGTTCGGGCAAATCCAGGATTGATCCGGAGCGCAGCGACATAGCTGGCGATTGCCGCTTGCCGGCTGCCATGGTCAGTGATGGCGGCGCCCAGATTGTTGTGCGCGTCTGCATAGTTAGGCTTGAGGTCGATTGCTTTATGATAACAAACCACGGCGTCGTCGTGACGTCCGAGGCCTTTATGCGCATTGCCGAGGTTATTATGCGCTTCGGCAAAGTCCGGTAAAATTTCAAGCGCACGGGTTAGTTTGGCGACCGCCTCGTCATAGCGGCCAAGCTCAATGAGCGTGTCGCCGAGATTATTATAAGCCCGCGCATCATCAGCCTTTAGAGCGAGTGCTTTTTCGTAATACCCGATGGCCTCTTCCCGGCGGCCCAGGCGTTTGAGGATGTTGCCAAGGTTCAGGGCGGCGTCAACAAAACCGGGCGCCGCCTCGAGCGTGCTTGTATAGCAGTCGAGCGCATCTTGCAGGCGGCCAAGCTCCCGGCAGGCATTGCCAAGATTGTAATGCGCGCCGGCATAAGCGGGGTTGATCGCGATGGTTTTTTTGAAATGGGCGATGGCGTCAAGCTGGCGGCCCAAGCGTGCATTGGCGATGCCGAGAATGTTGTACAGCTCAAAGGACATCGGAAACTGCCGGCACAGCTTCGTTGCTTGCTCGATTACCGCGGCGAATTCACCTTTGCCCATGAGAGCAATAAGCGCGTCAAGCTTGTTGCGCGCGGGCGCGGCGCCCGGTTGCCGGCGCTCAGGCCCGCCAAGTGCGTTCAGCCCCTGCAGCGCGCGTTTGTTGCCCGGAAACTGCTCAAGCACAGCGGTGTAGAGCGCGCCAGCCTCAATCGCATCGCCCGCCTTGGCGCACCGTCGGGCTTTCCGAATCGATTGGTCCACTGATAAAGACATAGGTGTCGCGCCTGACCGGGTGATAGGGCTATGCAGCGTAGGCTCACCTTATTGGCGGATTCATTCATAAAGAATTAACGCTAAAATCCGCCGCCAACCCACCGCTCCAGCAAGTGTCGCGCAATGGTGAATTTCGGCGGCAGGAATATGTCGCCGTGGGGCTCGCCGTTGAGGAGCGCTTTGACAACTTCAGCTGAGATCCATTTCGCCTCAACGATTTCATCCGTATCAAGAGTGAGCTCGCGATCCTCAGCGTCGGCGATGAACCCCATCATCATTGATGACGGGAATGGCCATGGTTGGGAGAACTGATAACGAACATTGGTGAGCGTCACGCCCGCCTCTTCAAAAATCTCGCGTTTGGCGGCTTCTTCCGGGGTCTCGGCGGCCTCGACAAAGCCGGCCAGCGCCGACAGAAACCCGGGCGGGAAATGTGGGCTGCGCCCGAGGAGGCAGGCGCCCTCATGGATCGCCAGGACAATCGCCACCGGATCGGTGCGCGGAAAATGCACCCGCTCGCAGGCCGGGCATTGGCGCTTGGCGCCGCCATCGATGATCTCGCTCAAGGCGCCGCAATTTGCGCAAAACTGATGGCTCCGATGCCATTCGGTGAGCCAGCGCGCCTGACCGATAATCGCCAGGTCGTCGCGCGAGATGATGTCTGCGGCCTCACGGATCGGCATATACTGGCCGATATCGGCGAACGGCGCGTCTGCGGGTTCTTCTGCTCCGGGCGAGGCGTCGATAGCGAAATAGGTGCGGTTGTCTTTCAACCCGAGCAGCAAGACTTGCGCATCTTTGGTAAATTCTTCGCGCGCCACCGCCGACAAAAACGCCGCCTTGCCGCCGGCGATTAGCGGGTCGCCGCGCCACAATGGGACAAGCAAGCTTTGCGGGTCGTTCAAGCTGGCATGGTAGAATTCGCGGTGGTCTTTTTCGTTATTGAGGCGAAGGAGTGGATTGTTGGCAAACCAATTGGGATTGTAGGGGCGGGTCATGCCCGCCTTCTACGCGCCGGGACTTGGCTCGCGCAAGCGCCCGGCGCGGGGAGGTAACAACACCCCTTGCAATCACGCCGACAAGCGCAGATATTCCGCCATGGAAGGCTGGCGGACGCGCTTCTCGCCAACCCGGTCAGATCCGGAAGGAAGCAGCCGCAACGAGTTTTTGCGCGGGTCGTTCAGTCTTCCACCTTTTTCCCCAGGCGCCATTTCACCTTTGCTCCACCGTCCCCGTCACCGCATACTGGCGCTTATGAAAATTTTTCTGACCGGCGGATCGGGCTTTGTCGGCGGCGCTGTGATCACGGCGCTTATCCCAACCCATGAGATCATTGCGCTGTCGCGCTCAAACGGCAGCGATGCGGCGATTGAAGCCCTGGGCGCATCGCCACGGCGCGGCGATCTTTTTGATCTGCCGGGCGGCGCGCTTGAGGGCGCCGGCGCGGTTATTCATTGCGCTGCTTATGTCGAGGAATGGGGCCCGCCAAAGCTCTATGAGAAAATCAATGTCGAAGGCACGACGCGACTTCTGGCGGCGGCGCGCGCGGCGGGCGTTAAACGGTTCATCCACATCGGCACGGAAGCGGCGTTGTTTCACGGCCAGCATATGCGCGACATCAATGAGACCTATCCGCTGGCGCCGAATTCGCCGTTTCCCTATTCACGCTCAAAGGCGCGGGCAGAGCTCGCCGTGCGCGAGGCCAATGATCCGGCGGCGGGGTTTGAAACTTTCGTCATTAGGCCGCGTCTGGTTTGGGGGCCGGGCGATAAAACCGTTCTGCCGGTGGTTAAGGCGATGGCGGCGGCGGGGAAGTTTGCCTGGATCGACGGCGGCGCGCTGATGACATCGACGACCCATATCGACAACCTCACCCATGCGATCGGCCTGGCGCTGTCATCGGGCAAATCCGGCGAGGCGTATTTTGTGGTCGACGGCCCGCCGGTGGAGTTTCGGCGCTTTTTGGCGCCCTATCTCGAAACCGCCGGCGTCGCGCTTGGCGAGCGCTCGGTTCCGGGCTGGCTGGTGCGGGGGCTGTCCAATCTGCTGGAGCCGCTGTGGCGCCTGACTGGGGCCAAATCGGCGCCGCCCATCACCCGATTCACCGCGCATATTATGAGCCGGGATTGCACCATTCGTGACGACAAAGCTCGCGCCGAACTTGGCTATCGGCCAGTGGTGAGCATGGAAGAAGGGCTAAAGCGCCTTGCGGCTTGAGGGCTTGGCGCGATAGGACAGGGGCATGTCTGAAGGCGAGCACATTGCGGAACAGAGCACGGACGGCAAAGCCGCCGCCTATCAGGTATTGGCGCGCAAATACCGCCCGCAGAATTTTGACGATCTGATCGGCCATGGCGCTATGGTCCGGACGCTTAAAAACGCCTTCGCTGCTGACCGCATCGCCCATGCCTATATCCTCACCGGCGTCAGGGGCGTCGGCAAGACGACGACGGCGCGCATCCTCGCGCGGGCGCTTAATTATGTTGGGCCTAATGGCGAGGACAACGGCCCGCAGATGGAGCTCTCCGAGGAGGGTCGCCATTGCCGCGCCATTGCTGAAAGCCGCCACCCGGATGTGTTGGAAATGGACGCCGCCTCGCGTACCGGCGTCAGCGATATTCGCGAGCTGATCGAGGGGGTGCGCTATGCCCCGGTCGAGGCGCGCTACAAAGTCTACATCATCGACGAAGTCCACATGCTGTCGACGGCGGCGTTCAACGCATTGCTAAAAACCCTCGAAGAGCCGCCGCCGCATGTGAAGTTTATTTTCGCCACTACGGAAATTCGCAAATTACCGGTCACGGTGCTGTCGCGCTGTCAGCGGTTTGATTTGCGTCGCATCGACCCGGAAGTACTGACCGAGCATCTGGCGGGCATTGCCGACAAAGAGGCCGTCAAGATTGACCGTGACGGCTTGTGGATGATTGCGCGCGCCGCGGAAGGCTCGGTGCGGGACGCGCTTTCCATTCTCGATCAGGCGATTGTTCAGCATACGGCGCAGAAAAATGAGGTCGCGCTCAGCGCCGAGGCGATCCGCGAGATGCTTGGCCTGGCTGACCGTTCGGGTGTGTGGGATGTCTTGAATGCGGTGATGACTGGCGACGCCAAGACAGCGCTTGCCAGGTTCCGCACGCAATATGATGCTGGCGCTGAGCCTGCGGTTATCTTGCGCGACATGCTCGATCTCGTGCATCTGCTGACGCGCACCAAGGTCGCCGGGGATGACGCCGCCGCCCATGGTCCTGCCGGGGAGGCTGATGCTGCCCGCGCCAAAGAGATGGCCGCTGCGTTTGAAATGAACGCGTTGACGCGGGCCTGGTCACTGCTGATGAAGGGCCTGACCGAGACCAATATTGCGCCAGACCCGGCCGCCGCTGGGGAAATGGCGCTTATTCGCCTCGCCTTCGCCGCGGATCTGCCGACGCCGGACGAGGCCTTGAGAGCGTTAAAAAAAAACCGTGAAAACGGGCCACGTGAAACAAACCCCGCCCGTCCAGTAGCGCCGCCGCGCGAGAGTGCTCCGCAGACGGAGCAAACACAGCCGCCGACGCAAACAGCGCGCGGCGCCGGCTCGGCGCAAGTCATCGATATCTTGCCGCCTTTGAGCCAGCGCCCTTCCGACGACGGCCCATGGCTGCGCAGCTTTGACGATGTGGTGCGCCTTGCCGGCAAGCACCGCGACGCGAAATTGCGCACCGAGCTTGAAGCCTACATCCATATTATCTCCTTTGCAGAAGGCCGGATTGATTTGCGCCTTCACGATAATGCGCCCGAGGGGCTCGCCAACCGGCTGACCCAGCGCCTCAAAGAATGGACCGGGCGGCAATGGGTCGTAGTGGTGACGGCCAAAGAGGAGGGCGCGGAGACCGTGCGTGACCGGCGCTATGCGGAGGTGATGGCCGACCCGCTGGTGAAGAAGGCGCTGGAGCTTTTCCCGGGCGCGGAGGTCACCGCCATCCGCGAGCCCGACCTTGCAAGCGAGCCTGCGCCTGACGATATGGAAGAAGACCCGCCCGTCGACCCCGATGATGACGTTGTGCTGGCGACGATGGATGAGACCCAACCGAGGAAAGCGTAATGGATATTGGCGACATCATGAAACAGGCCGGCGAGATGCAGGCCAAGATGCAGGAAATGCAAGACAAGCTGGCCGACCTTGAGGTCACCGGCGAGGCTGGCGCCGGCATGGTCAAAGTCATCATCAACGGCCGCGGCTACGCCAAAGCCGTCGCGATTGAACGCACGCTAATGCGAGAAGACGACGCGGAAATCCTGGAAGACCTCATCGCCGCCGCCATCAACGACGCGAAGGCCAAACTGGAAACTCAGTCCCAGGAACAAATGAAAGCCATGACCGCGGGGCTGCCGCTGCCGCCTGGATTTAAGCTGCCGTTTTGATGCCAGGGATGAGAAAAACCATAATTGCTTTGTGCGCGGTGTGCGTATGTTTTGGTACGGCTTTAGCTAGCTTAAGCATTGTCCGTTTGCCAGCCGATCTCTCACACATAGATATCATCTTGGTTGCGACGGTGCGGGGCATAGAGCAAAGAACCTTTCTTAATCAAACATGCGGGAGTGTTGTAAAATTAGAAGTATCGGAACGACTCACCGGATTAAGAGAGGTTGTGGAAATTGGGAGCATGGGTGACCTGGAAGTCGGGCGAAAATACATATTCTTTTTGAGGAGGGGTAGAGGCGCCTTTACTCCAGATGGTTTTGTTTCATATGAACCCGATGTTGCGCAATTAAGAGACCGGTGCCTTGCCTCCTTGCCCCCTTATTCTGCAGAGCACCGATTAACCGGGCAATTCGGCAGTTTGGAGAGCGATGAAATAGATCGCATTCTTGACCTTATATCTGGTGAGCAACCAGAAACGCCAACTGACATTTTGAAATATGTAAGTGTTAGCGAGCAGGTCATTCTACCGGATTCACTTTTGGAAAAGGCGATTAGTTTCGAGCTTGAAACAGTGAATGTGGATAGTCAGCAACTCACTGCAAATGGGGCCAGAAAGGTTGTGCCAACGAACTGGCTAATGCAAAGAGGCAGGTTTTTACCGTGGGCTGACTACCGCTTTTTTCTCTTGCAAGAAATCTAGGAGCTCGGGGTTAAAGCCGCAGAGTGATGCTTCCCTTGAAAATTAATCTGGAGTTGCGGGGGGCGGCTAAACTCGCCACTAAAATGCTTGGGCAAGTTGTGTGACTCCCACATCTCTCATCAAATCCCTCACCAACAACCGCTCCCCATTCATGGCGCTCGCTTTAATGACGGCGGCGACGCAGCTTTCCTTTGCGGCTTGGTACACGCTGGCGAAAAACTTTGCGGTTGATGGCATCGGCATGACCGGCGCCGAGATTGGTTTGCAGGAAACCATTCGCGAAATTCCGGGCTTTCTCGCTTTTCTGGTGATCTACGTTTTGCTGTTCATGCGCGAGCAAACTTTGGCGTTGATCTCGCTGGTGGTGCTCGGCGTCTGGGTCGCGATCACCGGTTTTTTCCCTACGGTTTCGGGCTTCTTGCTGACCACCTTCGTGATGTCGATCGGGTTTCATTATTTCGAGACCGTCAATCAGTCATTGCAACTACAATGGCTGCCAAAGGCGGAGGCGCCGAAACTGTTAGGCAGGTTAATTGCGGTCGCCGCCGGCGCACAGCTTGCGGTTTATGCATTGATTGCCCTGGTCTGGAAAAGCTTCGCGCTCAGTTTTGAAGCAGTGTTTGCACTCTTCGGCGCGATCACGCTTGTTATCACGGTTTATGTCTGGCGCCGGTTTCCCTATTTCAAAGAGAAAACCCCGCAGCATAAAAAGCTCATCGTGCGCCGGCGCTATTGGTTATATTATGCGCTGACTTTTATGTCCGGCGCCCGGCGGCAGATTTTCACGGTCTTTGCCGCGTTGCTGATGGTGCAGAAATTTGGCTATGAGGTGCATGAGATTGCGCTGTTGTTTCTCATCAATACAGGCTTCAATCTTTTCTTCGCACCGAAAATCGGCGCGTTGATCGGCCGGTTTGGCGAGCGCCATGCGCTGCGGTTTGAATATATCGGGCTGATCGGCGTCTTTGTGGCTTATGCATTTGTGTCAAACCCGTGGGCGGCGGCGGGGCTTTATATTGTCGATCATGCGTTCTTCGCGATGGCGATCGCGATCAAAACCTATTTCCAGAAGATCGCCGACCCTGCCGACATGGCCGGCACCGCAGGCTTTGCCTTCACCATCAATCATGTGGCGGCGGTATTAATCCCGGTGAGCTTCGGTCTGGTCTGGCTGGTCAGCCCGGCGCTGGTTTTTCTGCTCGGTGCGTTGATGGCCTGTGGTTCCCTGGCGCTGACCTTTTTCATCCCACGCCATCCGGAAGAGGGGGCTGAGACAATTTTTGTAAAACCCCCGCTGGCGGTAGAAGAAAGCCGTTTAATATGAATCGGTTTTCAAAAAGACTGCGACCGCAGTCCGGCGCTTATGCGCCGCGCCCGTGCAGGCCCTCCCCCGGACTTGACCCGGGGGAGGAACAGCCGCGAGAGAAAACAAACGATAGCGACATCAATGAATATTGATTTCGCTATAAAACTCCGGCTATCAAATCCCTCATGCCCGCTTCTCCCATTGGTCCAGAATTACAGCGCCTGATTGATCTCCTCGCCAAAATGCCGGGGCTGGGGCCGCGCTCGGCCAAGCGAGCGGTGCTGTATCTCCTCAAGAAGCGCGAGCCGGTGATGCGGCCGCTGGCCTTCGCGCTTGATGATGCGGCCAGCAAAGTCCAGGGCTGCTCGGTGTGCGGCAACTGGGATTCGATTGACCCTTGCGCAGTGTGTGCGGACGCGACCCGGCCGCAATCGGTGTTGTGCGTGGTGCAGGATGTCGCCGATCTGTGGGCGCTTGAGCGCGCGGGTGCTCATAAAGGACGCTATCATGTGCTTGGCGGATTGCTCTCGCCGCTCGACGGGATCGGCCCTGATGATCTCAACATTGGCGGGCTGGTGATGCGGGCGAGCGACGAGGGCGTCACCGAAATTGTGCTGGCGCTGGCCGCCACCGTTGATGGTCAGACTACGGCGCATTATCTCACCGAGCACCTTGAGAACGCAAACGTCTCGGTCACGCGGCTGTCCCAGGGCGTGCCGGTCGGTGGCGAGCTGGATTATCTCGATGAGGGAACGCTTGCCGCGGCTATGAAGGCGCGCCGTCCGGTTTAATTGGGCTCGGTTTGACCGGCTCTCGGCCCAACCGAAAAAGCCCCGGCGTTTCATGCATTGCGCGACGCAGCACCAGACCAAAAATAATCAGCGTCACGATAAAGCCGAGGCTGAGGCCGTGCCGGAAATCTGAAAACGTGGTGGCGAAAGCGGGCAGCACATAGGCCAGCGCGATCAACGGGCGTTCATAGCTCAGCCAACCGCGTTCCAGCCCGCGCATGATAATTACAGCGCCCGGAAATGTCAGTATAATGAGCTCATAGTAAAAGCCGTAAGGGGCCGCCATGAAGACGCAGGAGACGAGCGCCGCTGCGCGCAATAGCGGATCGCTGATGCGCCGCCAGGCGAACCACACAAACATCGCGCTAACGCCAAGGCTGGCCCCATAGATGAGATAAGCGAGTAAAGCCGGCGCGCCGGCAAACAACGCCGCGCTATAGGGCGTCGCCATTTTTGCCAGCGGCATGACTCCGGCCTCGATCCGGCCCGAGGTCTCAAACGCGGCGGTGGCAAAGGCAAGCCAAGGCTCGGCGCCGAAGGCGGCAAGGCTGACAAGGGCAAGGCCGATCGAGGTCAGCGCCGCCGCACCAAACGCCCGCCAGCAACCGGCGGCAAGATAAGCAATGGGAATGAGAAGACCAAGATGCGGCTTCATGGTCAGCAGCCCCGCGGCAATACCGGCCAGGAGCGGGCGTTTATTTGGTAAGGCGCAAGCGGCGAGCAACAACATGGCGGTGAGGAAACCGTTCTGCCCGGTGATATAGGCGGCGAACGATGCAGGCCCGGCGATGATGGCGAATAAAATCAACCGATCACGGATGATTTGTCGCGCGGCGGCGTAATAGCCAGCCGCCGTCGCCGTCGACCACAGGGTGAAGGCGAGAAAATAGGGCAGCGCCGCAAATGGCGCCATCAACAAAAGATAGCTCGGCGGATATTGCCAGCTCAGCGTTCCTTCGCCAGCGACAGCCGCCGCCGGAAGAAGCGTTCGGAAATAGGCCGGATCATAAATTTGCGCCGCCGCGCCCTCAAGCGCGGCTTTGGCGGCGGTGTGAAACGCGGTGAAATCCCCGCCGATGACGGCGTCGCTGCGCCCAGACAGGACCAGCACATACATCAACGCCGTCGTCGCCAGCGAAATCCCCGCCCAGGCGCCAATCGCCCGCCACAAGATGCTTCGCGTCGGGCGGTATTTCCCCCAGTCGATATTAAGGCTGATTTCGACCGCGGCCATGCCAGGGATGTCCTCATTTGTGAGCAATAGAGCCGGTTTGCCGAGGCGCACCGTCTCTCCCAAGGCTAGAGTCCAGCCCTAAACAAAGGATTATCGAGGCTGGAGCCGACTATTACCGATTGATGTGAAGGATGATTCTAACGGGCGCGACTGCGCCCCGGCGCTTATGCGCCGCGCCCGCGCAGGTCCCCTCTTTCGATAATGGGGCGCAGCAAGGAATAGCCGCGAGCGAAAACAAACTATTGGGAAAATGAGAAAAGCGAACAAACCGCGAATCGTGCTAATCCTCAGCCTATGATTACTAGTATTCTCACCGATGCCGGCCTGGCGCCGGATGCGCCCGCATTCTGGCTGGTTCTTTTCTTGGGTTTAACCCTTGCGGTTTCCATCACCCAGGCCGTCCGCCTGTCGCGGCGGTTGCAGCACACGCGCATCCGTATTGCCAGCATCGAGGCGCGCGCCGAAGCGGCGGATGCGATTGGCCGCGACCTTGCCGAAGAACGCGACCGCCGCGAGGCGTTGGAGGTCGGGCTTGCCGCGGAGAAAGCCAAGCTTGAAGAGCGCGAGAAAGCGCTGGGTGAAACGCGCGCGCGGCTTGATGCGGAATTTAAGGTGGCGACTGCGGAAATGCTCGACAATGCTAATAAGGCGTTCTTTGCACGGACCAAAGATACATTTGAGCGCTACCAGGAAAGCGCTGACGCCGACGGTCAACGCCGTCGCAAGGCGCTTGATGATCTATTGAAACCCGTAAGCGAGACGTTGGTGCGTTATGAGAAAGGCTTGTCGGAGCTTCGAGATGAGCAGCAAAAATCTCGCGGCGAACTGGCCGGGCATATCGGCGAGCTTTCAAAATCGACCCATCATGTGCGTCTCGAGGCGCAAAAGCTCGCAACCGCACTGCGCGCCGGGCCGAAAATCCGCGGCCGCTGGGGCGAGGAGCAGTTGCGCAATGTCGTAGAGATTGCCGGCATGGCCGCCTATGTCGATTTCACCGAACAGGTCTCCCATAACGATGGCGACAAACGCAAGCAGCCCGATCTCGTCGTGCGGCTTCCGGGCGGGCGGGTTGTGGTGGTGGATTCCAAAGTCTCTCTCGGCGCCTATCTCGATGCGATGGAAGCAGATAGCGATGACGTGCGCGCGGCGTGTCTGGCGCGCCATGCCGATGATGTCTGGAGCCATGTCAAAGCCCTTTCATCGAAAGACTATGCCGCCTCGCTGCGTGGTGCGCTCGATTATGTGGTGATGTTCCTGCCCGGAGAGAATTATTTCTCCGCCGCACTGGAGGCGCGCCCGCAACTTTATCAAGATGCATTTGATCGCAAAATTCTGATTGCAACGCCGACAATTTTAATCGCGATGTTAAAGTCGGCAGCGCTTAACTGGCGTCAGGAGAAGATGAACGAGAACGCTGAGGCGATCGCGGCGATGGCGAAAGATCTCTATGACAGTCTCAAGCGCATGGGCGACAATCTGTCCGGGCTCGGACGATCGATTGAGCGCACCGTGAAGCAGTACAATGACGTGATTGCCAATGTCGAAGGCCGCGTCCTGCCGCGGGCGCGCAAATTCGCCGATTATGAGCTGCCGGGCGCGCAAGAGCCGATCGCAGAGCTAAGCCCTATTGAGGGCGCGCCCCGGGTGTTGCGCGCCGACAAGGATTTGCTGTTATCTGAGGCGAACCAAAAGAACATTGATAAAAAAGCGTCTTAGAGACTGTTCCAAAACGAACGGAGTCATTTCAGTCCGTTAGCTTCGGTGAACCCTCCCTCATGTCATCACCGTGCTGGATTGAGCAAGCAATTCAGGCCCGGTGATGACAACACTGATAATGCGGACTTCTGTTTGAGTCAGGCGCTTAAGTTTAGCGCAGCGGAAACGGCGGCAGGTTTTTGCTGGTTGCGGCGCGTTCACCTACGTCGACTGGCGCTTGTTGTTCCTCTTCGCACGCCTCGGCGCGCTGCAACTCTTCAAAAGCGCTTTCTTCCGGCGCCAGGTCTTGCGCAGGGGCCGCTTCCGCCGGGTTGTCGTCTGGCGCGTCAAACAATCCGGGCGCGGTCGGCTCTGTTTCATCCGTTAACGCCTGTTCTGGCCCGGTTGGTTCTGCCCCGCGCCCCTCTTCAAGGCTGGCCATGCGCCGGCGCAATTCTGCGATTTCCGACAACAGAGCGTCATTGGCTGGCGCTGCGCTCGCGCTTTTGCGCCGCGCGTCGCCAGCGATGGCGGCCATCATATGCAGTGTCGCCATCAGCGATGTCGGCGACAAAATCCACACTTTGGCGCGATAGCTGTCCTGAACGACGTCAGCAAAGTTGGTGTGGAGATCGTTGAAGATGGCCTCGGAGGGGGCAAACATCACCGCGAAATTCTCGGTCTCGTCGGCAACGATCAGGGTTTCGGCGATGGCTGTAATATGGCGGAGGATGGTGCGGCGATATTCATTCTTCGCCTTGTCGCTGGCGCCGACGCCGGCGCGGACATAGTCGTCAAACGCCTCAACCGGATAGTGTGCGTCGATAGCGATCGCATCAGACGTCGCGTCCGGCGCAAGGATCAGGCAATCGGCGGCGCGCCCGCTTGCCAGCCTGTGGCTGAAAGCATAGCGATCCGTAGGCAGAGCATTGCGGACAATATCGGCAAGCTGGATGCGCCCGGCTGTCGATGGCGCAGTGCGTGTCGCCAGCGATGCGTTAAGCGTGGATATCTGCCGGGAGAGTTCCGCAGCGCCATCCGGCGTGACGTTGATTTGGTCGACTTTAAAAGCGAGCAGCGCCAGTGCATCTTCGGTGATGTCGCGTAAGCCCTTGATTTCCCGGCTGAAAAAATCAGCCAATTCAGCCGTGGCTTCCCTTTGGATGGGGGCGGTCTCGGTCATGGGGCTTGCGTGAACCGTCATCGCGGTGCTTTGAAGCTTGGCGTTAAGCTCGCTCGACAAGGCCGCAAAACGTTGCTCCAGTGTCTCGCTGAACTGCTCTGAGGTTTGCGCTTCGGCGCCGCTTTTCTGCGCCGCATCCTTTTCCGCAAGCTTGCGCTGCATCGTTGCTACCGATTGCATACGTTGTTCAAGTGCGGCTTCGGCATTGGCGCGTTCAAGCTCGGCCTCGCGCTCGGCCTGCTCGCGGGCTTGGCGATAGATCCGGTCGCGCTCCTCGACCGCGTGCAGGCGCTCGGCTTCTTCCGCCTCCAGCTTGCCTGCTTCCAACTTATTTGTCTCAGCGCGTTCAAACTCGGCGCGTTGTAGAGCCTCTTCTTCGGCGCTGCGTTCGAGCCCATCATCAGGCTCGTCGATTGCTGCCGCCGCGAAACTGTCCTCTGACATTTGTTCAAGATCGCCCTGATCGGCCTTCGGGCGGCCTTTGCCAAACAGTCCGGCAAAGGGCGAGCGCCGTTTTTTAACCGGCGCCGGAGTATCATCGGCCTGATGCTCATCAGGAATTGGGCTATCGTCAGGAGGCGGAGTTTCTTCATTGGCGCCGGGGTGTTCCTGTTGTGAAAACACCAGCGGTTCTTCAATTTCATGTTTGTGCTCGCGGCGCTCGCGACGGCGGTCCCGGGCCGATTGCGGCGGCTCCGATTCGCTCGCCGCCGGGTCGTCAAAGGTGATTTCCGCATCCTCGCCGGCGGGCTCAAAGAAGGTCGCGTCCATTGCTTTGCGGCGCGCCGGCGCGATCACCCGGCCGCGCACGATGAGCAGCAGCACAATCAGGAATATCGTCATAAAAGCGCCGAATCCGACCCATAACGCCATATCCGGCCCTTCAATGAAGGGTCGGGGCGCGGCGACCAGCATCTCTGCTGGCTGGGCGGCAATTTCCGGCCCGGCGGCCGGTTCTTGGACCGATGGTAGCGGCAATGGCATGACCATCCCCCACGGATACTCAACACTAAGCCGCCAGCATAGGCAAAAAGCCGATAAAAAGCGAGGGGTTAGCGTTAACCAACGCCGCGTTATCCGGTTGCGGCCGATCTTGACGCGGGCCGGCCGCAACCATAGGTGAAGCCTATGGCCATACGCCCGATCATAACTGCGCCCGATGACCGCCTGCGCCAGGTTTCAAAACCCGTCGCTGGTGTCGATGATGGTTTGCGCGCGCTCATGGATGACATGCTGGAGACGATGTATGACGCGCCGGGCATTGGCCTTGCCGCGATCCAGATTGGCGAGCCGATCCGGGTGATCGTGATGGATCTCGCCGACGAGGAAGACGAGCCCGCCCCGCTTTATTTCGTCAATCCGGAAATTCTCGATCCAGCCGAGGAAGTGAACCTCCATGAGGAGGGCTGCCTTTCGGTGCCGGAATTTTTTGAAGAGGTCGAGCGCCCGGCCGGATGCCGCATTAAATTTCTTGATTATGACGGCAAGGCGCAAGTTCTGGAGGCGGAAGGTCTGCTGGCGACCTGCATTCAGCACGAGATCGATCATCTTGAGGGGGTGCTTTTCATCGACCACCTGTCGCGGCTGAAGCGCGAGCGGATTTTGAAAAAGCTCAAAAAAGAACAACGCCTCGCCGCCGCAGAGTAATTCGCGCAACCGATGATCAAAGGAGACGCCTCGCCCATGCGCCTCGCCTTTATGGGAACGCCGGAATTTTCCGCGCCGGTTTTAAAAAGCCTGCTCACCGCCGGACATGAGGTCGCGGCGGTCTATGCGCGCGCGGCAAAACCGTCTGGCCGCGGACAGAAAGTCAAACCATCGCCGGTGGAGCGACTGGCGCTCGCTCATGGGCTTGAGGTGCGCACGCCGAAAAACTTTAAGCTGGCTGAGGACCGTGATGCGTTTGCAGCGCTCAATCTTGATGTCGCGATTGTCGTCGCCTATGGGCTGATCCTGCCCCAGGCGTTGCTGGATGCACCGCTGTATGGATGCCTGAACCTGCATGCGTCGTTGCTGCCGCGCTGGCGCGGTGCGGCGCCGATCCAACGGGCGATTATGGCGGGTGATGAAATTACCGGCGTTCAAGTGATGCAGATGGATGCAGGGCTCGATACCGGGGCGGTGGCGCTATCGCAGACCACGCCGATCCGTGATGACGACACCGCTGCAAGCTTGCAGGACCGCTTATCGCTTATCGCCGCGCTACTCGCCCCCGACGCATTAGCGGCGCTTGCGCGCGGGACACTGGTTGCGGTTCCGCAATCGCAGGAGGGGGTGAGTTATGCGACAAAAATCACTTCCGACGAGGCGCGGATCGACTGGACGGCGCCGGCGACAATCGTGGACCGGCATATTCGCGGTCTGTCGCCGTTTCCTGGCGCCTGGTCAGAGGTGCAAGGCGCCCGGGTTAAAATTTTAATGTCGCGGGTAGCCGGCGCCGTGTCGCCTGCTGCGGCGCAGGGTGAAATTTTTAGCCTCGATGGCCGCTTGATGGCGGCTTGCGGCGAGAACGCCGTTGAGCTGGTGACATTGCAGCGCGCCGGCAAGCGGCCTCAGAGCGCGGCGGAATTCCAGCGCGGGTTTGAGCTCAAGCTTGGTGACCGTTTCGGTTAAATCTCACTGCAGTTTTGACAGCCATTTACCGGCATGTTTTGTCAGCCCGTCCTCACGCCGCGTGAGGTTGGTGGAAAATACAATCCGCTCCGCCTTGCCGACGAGATATTTCACTGGCAACAGACCAACGCCGGGGTCACTGAACCGGCTATCAAGGGAATTGTCACGATTGTCGCCCATCACAAAGAGATTGTTGGCCGGAATGATGACCGGGCCATATTCGTCGGCCGAGCCATTATCGGTGCGTTCGATAATTTCGTGCACCGCGCCGCCCGGCAGCGCCTCGTTGAATAGCCCGACCAGGGTGATGCCGCCTGCATGCTGGCGGTAGCGATAGGATTTCTCATAGTCGCGCTCCGTCAGCGCGCCATTGATGAAAAGTCGTCCTTCGTGAAGCCGAAGCGCGTCGCCGGGAAGGCCAATCACCCGTTTGATATAGGTCTGTCCAGTGCGCGGGTGTTTGAAAACGACAATGTCGCCGCGCTTGGGCAAGTGCGCAAAGATACGCCCGGTCGGCGTCTCCAGCTCCGGCCCTAGCGAGAACGGCGTTGAATAGCGGCTATAGCCATAGGCGAATTTATTGACGGCGATGCGGTCGCCGACGGCCAGTGTTGGCAGCATGCTTTCGCTTGGAATATGGTACATGCCGTAAGCAGTGGTGCGGAACACCATGAACGCGACGAAGAGACCAACAAAGAAGACCGCTTCCGCTCTAATTTCGCGCCAGGGTAGTTTTCGCAGCATCAACAAGACCTCCATCAATCAGGGACCACATAGTTCAGCCCATGCCTAGATATAAGCTTGTTTTAGAATATTACGGCAAACCTTTTGTCGGCTGGCAGCGCCAGGATAACGGTCCGTCGGTTCAGGCGGCGCTTGAGGCGGCCTGTAAGGCGCTGTCGGGGGAGGCGGTCTCCGCCCAAGCGGCCGGGCGCACCGACGCCGGCGTTCACGCGCTGGGCATGGTTGTCCATATTGACCTTGCAAAAGGCCTCGCCGCTGACGTCGTTCTGAACGCCCTCAACCATCTTTTAAAACCGGCGCCGATTGCGGTTGTGGGCGCCGAAATTGTTGAGGATGAATTTCACGCACGGTTTTCCTGCACCCGTCGGTCTTATGAGTATCGCATCATCAATCGCCGGGCGCCGTTGACGATTGACGCCGGGCGCGCCTGGCATGTGGCGTCTCGGCTCGACGCTGAGGCGATGGACGCGGCGGCGCAAATTCTTGTGGGCAATCATGATTTCACCACCTTCCGCACGGTCGTCTGCCAGGCGAATTCGCCGGTGAAAACGCTTGATGAAATCTCGGTCAGCCGCGTCGGCGGCGAGGTTATCCTCCGCTGCGCGGCGCGTTCGTTCCTGCATCATCAAGTGCGATCAATGACCGGCTCGCTGGTCGAGGTTGGTCGCGGCCGGTGGTGCGCCAGCGACCTTAAAGCGGCGCTGGAGGCGCGCGATCGCGCCCATTGCGGTGTGGTGGCGCCGCCGGACGGGCTATATTTTATCCAGGCGGATTACGCGAACAAAAAGTAGAACCACACAACCGCGTGGACCACGACCGAATTCACAAACAGTTTAATGATTGTCAGCAACACAATCAGAAATACAGCGGCGGCAATTGTGAGCGGCAGGTTTTGCCGTAAGATGCGCCAGTTGATGAACAGGCCGGCAATGCCTACGGGCAGCGCCGTCAGGGCAAAGAGATTTAGATCGCCGGTAAAGATGAGAACGGCCGATGGCGCCGCTGAAATCATAAAAATGATTAACTGGCCCCAATTATAGGCGACGATCAGCCCGGCGACCTGGCGGGTTGCGTTCAATGTGCGCGCAACCAGGAGCAGAGCGGCGATGATGGCGCCCCAATAGGCCGCGAGCGCGATGATTTCAGCTGTAAACAATACCGGCAGCGGCGCTTTGGCGTAAACGGAGTTTGCATAGTCCGGCGTGGTTGCCGCCCACTGTTTGCCGGCGCTAAACGCGACCAGAGCAAACGGCGCGGCGATAACCACCGCCCAGAACGACGCAAACACGCCGTCAATGGAGCGGTCAATATCGCCGCCGTCGCTGTCGCCGCCAAACGCCATGCGCCACACACCGCGCAGGTGCCGGGCGACGTAGTCGAAATTGATCATTGTCCGTGTCCGAACTGTATATAGTAGCGTGTAATGATTTCCTGGTAGATATCCGTCAGCAGCTCAATGTCGGCGAGCAAAACATGTTCGTCGGTCTGGTGCATAGTCGCGCCGACAAGACCGAATTCGGCGACCGGCGCATAATCTTTGATGAAGCGTGCGTCTGAGGTTCCGCCGGATGTGGAATATTCCGGCCGGCGGCCGGCCTTGGCCTCAACACTGTCGGCGACGAGGCCCAGAAAATTCATATCCGTCGTCAAAAACGCCTCGCCGGAAACGATAACCTCCAACCCATAGACGGCGCCGGTCTCAGCGGCGAGGGTGTCGAGCTTATCGCGCAGCCATTGTTCTATCGACTGGCCGGTCCAGGTCGGATTAAAGCGGATGTTAAACCGCGCGGTCGCTTTTTCCGGAATCACATTATGCGCTGTATTGCCGATATGGATGTCGGTGACCTGAAGGCATGACGGTTGAAACCGCTCATAGCCTTCATCGAGCGGGGTCTCGGTCAGGAACAATAATTTCCGCATCAGGGCCGGGATCGGGTTTTGCGCCAGGCCGGGATAGGCGACATGGCCCTGCTTGCCGGTGACGGTAAGCCAACAATTGATGCTGCCGCGGCGCCCGACCTTGATCATCTCGCCCATGGCTTGCGGGTTGGAAGGCTCGCCGACAAGGCAATGGTCGAGCGTGATTTTTTCATCGTTGAGCCACTCAAGGACTTTGCGCGTGCCGTTGATCGCCGCGCCTTCTTCGTCGCCGGTAATCAGCAGCGACAGCGAGCCATTGACGGCGCCGTTGTCGATGGCGCGCGCGGCGGCGGCAACGAAGGCGGCGATGGCGCTTTTCATATCAGCGGCGCCGCGGCCCCATAATTTGCCGTCGCGGATCTCGGCGCTAAAGGGTTCTGCCGACCAGGTCGCAGCGTCGCCCGGCGGCACCACATCGGTATGGCCGGCAAAACAAAGATGCGGGACCCCAGAACCGATGCGGGCGAACAGATTATCGACATCGTCAAATTTGAGGCGTGTGCAATCAAATCCGAGCCCGCTGAGCGCCCTCTCCAAGACGTCAAGCGCGCCCGCATCCGCCGGGGTGACAGACGGACGGCGGATCAGCGCTCGGGCAAGCTCTATGGGGTCGATTTCAGCCATGATTGTCGGCTAATCTAAAGGCGAAAGTTTAACAAGGAAAGCAGAGCAAAATGCCGAAGATCAATGTCGCCTCCGCGCCTGCCAATACCGTCTGCGCCTATCCACCGCCTTATAACAAACATTGCGAGGGTCGCTCAAAGATTGCACTCGGCGACCTTGGCGGGCTTGACCAGTTTGGCGTCAATCTCACGCGTCTCGCGCCGGGCGCAGCCTCGGCGCAAAAGCATTGGCACAGAAACGAAGATGAGCTGGTCTATATGCTGGAAGGTGAGGCGGTGCTGGTGGAAGATGATGGCGAGACGGTGTTGCGCGCCGGTGATGTGGCGACGTTTAAAGCCGGTGTCGCGGTCGGGCACATGCTGGTCAATCGCAGCGACAAGGGCGTGGTTTTTCTCGAAGTCGGAACCCGCGCGCGCGATGAGGTCTCGACCTATACCGACCCTGATATTGATATGGTGTTTGAAAAGAAAGACGGCGCCTGGCGGGCGCTGCATCGCGACGGGCGGGCTTATTAGGCGCGTAAAAGGTCGTTTACGGAGGTCTTAGCGCGGGTCTTCTCGTCCACCTGTTTGACGATCACTGCACAATAAAGGTTAGGCCCGCCTTTGTCGGACGGCAGCGCGCCGGGCACAACCACCGAATAAGGCGGCACCGCGCCGAAGGTGATCTCGCCGGTCTCACGATTGACGATCTTTGTCGACGCGGTGATAAAAACCCCCATAGCCAGAACCGATCCCTCGCCGATGATCACGCCTTCGACGACTTCTGAGCGGGCGCCGATAAAGCAATTGTCTTCAATGATGACCGGGTTTGCCTGTAGCGGCTCCAATACGCCGCCGATCCCTGTGCCCGCCGAGATATGGCAATCGGCGCCGATCTGCGCACACGAGCCGATTGAGGCCCAAGTGTCGATCATGGTTCCTGCGCCGACATAGGCGCCGATATTCACGAATGACGGCATCAACACCACATTAGGCCCGACGAACGCGCCGCACCGCACCGTGCATGGCGGGACCGCACGAATACCGCTGCGCTCAAAATCTTCTGCGCTCCAGCCGTCAAATTTCGACGGGACCTTGTCCCACCAATGCGCCGATGCCGGTCCGCCCGGAATTAATTCGTTGGGGAACAGACGAAATGATAAAAGGACGGCTTTTTTCAGCCATTGATTGACCATCCAGCCGTCAGCGCCGGGCTCAGCAACCCGCGCCTCGCCGGCATCAAGCATTTGCAAAGCTGACGCAACGGCGTCGCGCACCGGGCCCCGGGTCGCAACCGATATTTCAGCGCGCGCGGCCCAGGCGTCATTTATAATTTTTTCGAGATCAGTCTTTTGGGTCATGAGGTCCAAAGAATTTAAGTCGGATTTTGCGATGTGGTCGCCGCCTTCAGGAACGCGGTCAAGTCGTTTGTTTGATGATGGATGTGATCGCCGCCGTCTCCCGGTCTTGCGGAGCGTTTTTCCTCCGGCTCGTCGGCGAGCCAGGCGGCGTCGGAACACACCAGAACCGTGGTCATGCCGAGATCATGCGGCGGTATGAGGTTTTGTGAAAGATCTTCAAACATTACTGCACGATCTGGCTTCAGGTCGAACTGCCGGAGGAAATTCTCATAAGGCGCACGGTCGGGCTTGGGGCGGTATTGCGCCGCCTTGATGTCGTAGACATCGTCAAACAGGTGCAGAATTTCGAGCGCGCCGGCGACATTTTCCGCGTGCCGGGTCGAGCCGTTGGTGTAGATATACTTTTCTCCCGGCAAATCGGCGAGCGCCGCCGCCAGTTCCGGATTGGGTTTGATCGGTTCCAGATCAATATCGTGCACATAGTCGAGAAACTGCTGCGGCTCGACATTATGTTCACGCATCAACCCGCTCATGGTCGTTCCATAGCGGACATAATAGTCTTTTTGCAGCCGCCGCGCTTCCGGGTGGGCGAGATCAAGGCGGTTGCGAATAAACGCCGTCATGCGCTCGTCAATCTGGGCAAAGAGCTGGCACTCGGCATCGTAAAGCGTGTTGTCGAGATCAAACACCCAGGCGTCTATGTGTCGAAGATCAATCAAAAGTAGAAATTCCCGGCTTGAACAATGGTCGCGCTGCAACGCCGCCTGATGGCGAACCGAGCTCGACCGCGTGACAATCTATAGGGCTACTCAGCCGGCGGCGCAGTAAACATTTCCGGCAGAAATTCAAAGGTCGCGGAGGGCGAGCCGCCGATTTCGATGCGGCGGAACATCGCTTCGTCAAAATCCTGGTCCGCGCAACTCAGATCGGTCTTGGCGTTGAACATCACAGCGTTGACGCAAAACGCCTTGTCGCCACTGTTGATCTGGCGTTCATTAAGACCTTCTTCAGTGGCGCCGTAAATATAATAATGGTCGTGCTCTAATTCACCCTTGATGATTTTTGCGCAGTCGCCCGGCTCTAACCGCCACCAGCCGCGTGAGCGATAGGCATCCTCGCCCTCGGGCTCGGCAATCGCGCTCCAGACCGGATTGTCGGTTTTGTTGCAATAGAAAAACCCGAGCTTGGCTTCAGCGGCGTTGGCCTCTTCGATTAGCGTGTCGATCAGCTCGTCATCAATGCTTCTGGATTCGGTGAGGCCTTTTTCCTTACGAAAACCAGCCAGCGCGCGCTGGGTCTCGCGGCCCATGGCGCCGTCAATGCGTTGAATTTTGGCGCCGGTGTCGCTGAGCAGGCGTTGAACGCCGGCGACCTCCGCAGAATAGACCGTATAGTTGCTGGCCTCTGCGAAATCGGTTTGCCAGTTGCCGCTGGCGTCCTCACTGACGCTAACATCGAAGAATTTGCGCTGGCGTAAGGGGTCGTCGCGGCAGACATCCTGGTTACGAAGGTTGAAAAAGCCGAAATTTTCAACGCAAAGCGCCGTATCGCCGGACCAGGTGCGCAATTCGCCTTTATGACCGGGGATCGCTTCGGCATAAACGAAGTAGAGGCCGGGGTTGGTCTGCTCGGTCAGGACCACCTTGCATTGGCCAGGGCGCAGCCGCCACCAGCCCCGGGTCGCGAGCCGGTCGCCATCGACATAGCCGACCGCGGCGGAGAGCGCGTAGCTGGTTTTGTTGCAGAATGAGTATTTTGCGTTGGCGCCGGTGGCGCTGATGCAGGTGAGGAATACGAAAAACAGGAAGAGACGCATTGCGCTTTGCCTACAATTTACCAAAAAAGAAGCGGTAATTCAGCCGAAACTGACGCCGGGATCAAGCGCGAGTAAGCATGACGGTATCTAAAAGTCCTGAAGATTTTTCCCAGCCCCCATTGGATGGCCCTCCCAGCCGCTCGGTCGGGCGGGTCAAGGTGTTGTTTCCGCTGCCGCTTTTCAAAGCCTATGACTATATTCTGCCGCCCGGCGCGACGGCTCCGGTCGGGGCTTTTGTTAAGGCGCCGTTCGGTCCGCGCGCGGTGTTTGGCGTCGTTTGGCATGGTGAGCCGGACGAGGGCGTGCCGGCGGCCAAGCTCAAAACCATCGCTGAGGTCATGGCCGCGCCGCCGCTGAGTGCTGACTTGATCGATTTTATTGACTGGACCGCCCGCTACACGATGTTTCCCGCCGGCTCGGTCTTGAGGATGGTGATGCGGTCGGGCGACGGACTTGTCGTCCCGGCCAGCCAGACCGGCTATGTGCTTGGCTCGCCCCCTGAGCCGCCCATTCGCATGACGCCGCAGCGCCAGGCGGTGCTGGATGCCGCTAGAGCCGAGCCGAGGGCCGCCTCGGCGCTGGCGGCGGAGGCCGGCGTCAGCGATGCAGTGGTCCGTGGCCTGTCTAATCTTGGCGCCTTGACGCGCGTGGAAATTGATCCGGACCCGCCATTTCTCGAGCCTGACCTGGCGCGGCCGGGCTATGACCTCTCCGATGACCAACAATTCGCCGCCGAGCAAATTCGTCGGCATATCGATGACAATAAACACACAACCACGCTGATCGACGGCGTTACCGGGTCGGGCAAGACGGAGGTTTATCTGGAAGCGGTTGCGGCCGCGCTGGCGCGCGACCCGGCGGCGCAAGTTTTGATCCTTATTCCTGAAATTGCGCTGACGCTGCCATTTTTAAAACGTGTCGCCAAACGCTTTGGCGCAGAGCCGTCGCCATGGCATTCAGAACTGACCAGCGCCGCGCGCCGGCGCACCTGGCGCCGGGTTGCTGACGGCTCAGCCCGGCTGGTGGTCGGCGCCCGCTCGGCGCTGTTTTTGCCGTTCCAAAAGCTTAAGCTGATCATTGTCGATGAGGAGCATGACGGCGCCTATAAGCAGGGCGACGGGGTGATCTACCACGCCCGCGATCTTGCAGTGGCGCGCGGCGCGCGGGCGCGGTTTCCGGTTATTCTGGCGTCGGCGACACCGTCGCTGGAAACCGTCGTCAATGTCGATGAGGGCCGCTATGACGCGGTCGGGCTGACGGCGCGCTTTGCCGACGCAGCTATGCCGGATATCGCGCTGGTGGATATGCGCGCGACGCCGGCGGGGCCGGGGCGCTGGCTGTCGCCGCCACTGGTTGCGGCGGTCAATGAGGGATTGTCCGCAGGCGAACAATCACTTCTGTTTCTCAACCGCCGCGGCTATGCGCCGCTGACTTTGTGCCGACGCTGCGGGCATAAAATGACGGCGCCAAATTCCGACACCATGCTGGTCGAACATCGTTTTGAAAACCGGCTGGTGTGTCATCATACCGGCTTTTCAATGCCGAAGCCGAAGGCTTGCCCGGCTTGCAATGCCGTCGATGGTTTGGCGCCGTGCGGGCCGGGAGTGGAGCGGGTCGCGGAAGAGGCGCGTGAGCGCTGGCCGGAGGCGAGGATCGCGATCCTGTCGTCGGATACCGTCGGCGCGCGGGCGATGCGGGAAATTCTTGACGCCATGCATGGCGGCGACATTGATATTTTGATCGCCACGCAAGTTGTCGCCAAAGGCCATCATTTTCCAAACCTCACTTTTGTAGGCGTAGTTGATGCCGATCTCGGCCTGTCCGGCGGCGATCTGAGGGCGGCGGAGCGGACCTATCAGTTGCTCAGCCAGGTCACGGGCCGCGC
Source organism: Hyphococcus sp. (assembly GCA_021776415.1). Lineage (GTDB taxonomy): Bacteria > Pseudomonadota > Alphaproteobacteria > Caulobacterales > Parvularculaceae > Hyphococcus. The sequence goes on along the minus strand of JAJFFY010000013.1, from coordinate 4,326 downwards.
CGGACGCGAGGCCAAGCCCGGGCGGGCTTTGTTGCAAACCTATCAGACCAAGGCGCCGGTTCTGGCGGCGCTGGTCAACGGCGAGCGGGACGGGTTTCTTGCCGCCGAAGCGACCAGCCGACGTGAGCTCGGCTTTCCTCCCTATGGGCGGCTTGCGGCAATTATTCTGCGCGGGCCTGACGAGCGGGCGCTTCAGGCATGCGCCCAGGCCCACCGCGCCGCGATTCCTCCCGCCGATGGGATAGAGGTCTGGGGCCCGGCGCCGGCGCCAATCTACCGTCTGCGCGGCGAGGCGCGAATTCGGTTTTTGGTTAAGGCGCGGCGGAATATGGATATTCAGCGCTTTATCAAGACATGGATCGGCGACGTGAAAGTCAAAGCCGCGATCCGGCGCGTGGTGGATATCGATCCGTATTCTTTTCTTTAAGGAGCCAGGTGAAAAAGCGGCCCCTTCGACAGGTTGACGATGAGGCCGACACCGAAGATCTCAATCGTGCCGGCCTATACCATGCGCATAAATTCTAAATCTTACTCTCCAATATGGCGGTCGATAAACTCGATCGAGCGCTGGAGCATTTCCGTACGGGTCGCCCCTGTGGAAAGCCAATGATCTTCACCGTCCAGCTCGACATATTCATGTTCTTTGTTTGCCGCTTGCAACGCAATTCGCATGTCAATGCTGTGGCGGATCGGTACGACGATATCGTCCTTTGAGTGAATTAAAAGGATTGGCGGACCGGCTTTGTCGGCAATCCTGGCTGGGCTGACGGCGTCGATGGCCTTCGCATCGCGAAACCGATTGCCGATACGCACGGTCCAATAGTCACTGCTAAGACCGCTGTTGCGCGCCGCATCGCCCAGCATGTTGGCGAGAACAGAAACGCCGTTGACGCTAACAGCGCAGGAATACAAAGACGGCGTTAAGGTTGCTCCAGCGAGAGCGGCGTAACCACCATAGCTGGCGCCAACAATGCAAATGCGATCGGGATCAACGATCCCGTCAGCAATAAGCTTTTCAACGCCGAACGAAATGTCGTCTTGCATCTTCCGGCCCCACTCGCCGTATCCGGCGCTGCGGAAATCAATTCCATATCCGCTTGAGCCTCGGAAGTTGGGCTCGTAAACCAAATAACCGCGAGCGGCGTAGAAAAAGCTCCACCAATCAAACGCCATATCGGAGCGCGTCTCCGGCCCCCCATGGGGAAGCACGATGAGCGGCATTTTTGATTCGTTGGCATTGGCCGGGACCGTCAAATAACCGTTTATCGTCAGGCCGTCCGAGCTTTGATAGGCATATCTTTTTTTCTTTGCCACCGCCGCATTTTCTAAATCAACGTAAGATGCCGCGATGAATTTCAGCTGTCGCGTCGGCGCATCAAAATAGTAGAACTGCTTGGGGCGATCCGGATAAGCCGCCTCTACAATGAAACGCTTCCCGTTATCTGATCGTGATGTGATCGACACCGCGGCTTGCGGAAGGGCCTTTTGTAATTGTGATTGAACTTTTTGATCTTCCGCGTCCAGTTGAAAGGCGCGGGGCATGTCGTCTGCATAAAGAACGCGAGAGACGGACGCCGTGCGTGCATCATAGGTCAGTCTTAGTAAGTCATATTTCTGGTTCTCGTATAAAACCCCCTCTCGTTCCCCGGTTTCGCGATTGATCAGGGCCAGTGAACGGCGGCCGGCATTGCCATAGCGCGTGGCAATGAATTGCCGGCCATCTTTTGTTAGACTGAATATGGAATAATCAACGCCATAGCCTTTTTCTCCTTCAACAGAAAAGGCCCTTTTTAATCTTTTCGAAGTTGGCTTTCGTACATAAACAGTGCGACCTGAGGAGAGCTTATCGTAGTCGATTCTGGCGACAGCGCTTCCGCTCGAGTCAACGATCCAATCGAGTGTGTCTTCATTTCCGGTCTCGATCCGCTGATGACGGCCGGTTTTCAGATTCACCGAAAACAGGGAAAGAGCGGGTTTCACGTCGTTGTCGCCAATGCGGCCAAGGCCGGGGATTTTGGCTTGCCCGCTGGTGGAATTACGAGAGAATATCGCTGTATCATTCTCACCGCGTGGCGTCGCGAGCAACGTGCCGGCGCTGGTGATAAAATATCCAGGATCATTACCAAAAATCCTTTTGGGTTTTAGCGTAGTTTTTGAGTAAGAGAGCCAGCGGAAAAACTCGAGCACCTTGACGCCGGATGAGGTTTGCTCAGTGGTTGATTGCGAGATCCGAATAAGCAGGTACTCACTGTTCGCCCATCTAATATCGCGCACGTTCAGTCCCTCCGCGTTGATCCCGGTCGGTCGCGCGGCGCTGTCGTTAAGGTTGTAAAACATAATTCGCGACTTGCCATTCAAATTTTGAATGGCTGCCGCCGTGGCGCCGTCCGGCGAAATCGTTATCTCTTCCATGTCTGGTAGGGCGCCAAATAGCGCCGGCTCGGTGAACTCCTGCGCCTTTAGGTTTGCACCCGCCGAAAAGTAAAAAATCAAGAAAAATGAAAACAAGACCCTGCGTATCGCTGCTTTTTCGAACATCATTAGCCCCCGGTTGCAACAGTGTCGTGTAGTCCAGCATATTCCCTTAAGTGTGTCTATTACTGTATTTGCGTGGGCTCACGTGATAATGATTTTGACATCAAAAAATGGCCTGACGCCGAATCCAAACGCCGAACACTCTCCATCTCCATTCTGACCGTCACCGCTGAAAGTGTTACGCAGCGTGCGGCGCAACATTGATATTTGGCGGCTTGTAAAGGCCTGGCTCGGCGTGTGAGCGCTATCGACCCCTCTTCATTTCTTTAAGGGCGCCAACCGTTGGCCTAAGCGTGCGGTTGCCGCTATATCGGTAGGATATTTGAGTCGGGGCTTATCCAAGGGGGGATAGTGATGTTGATTTACAGGGCGGCGTTTGCCGCCGTTATTCTGATCACGGCTGCGCCGGTTTCGGCCAGCGCTGAAATCACCATAGAGGAGCTGCGTGGCGGCATCCTGGCGCAAGGCTGTTGCGGTCAGGGAAACAACAAGGAAGATGGCGTCGCCATCAACGCCGAGATTGTGTTTGCCTCGCCGAAGGTTTTGTCGGTCCTCGGATCGCCGCGTCCGGTGGTTGGCGCCAATGTCGCGACCAACACCGGCGCCACCAGCCAGTTTTACAGCGGCCTTGAGTGGCGTTTCCAATTAAGCCCGCGGTTTTTTGTTTCCGCCGGCGCGGGCGGTGCGATCCACGATGGCGAGACCGATGATTTCGACCCCATCGCTGATGCGGCTCGTGTTTCCACGACCCTGTTTCTCGGTTGCCGGGCGCTGTTTCGCATTAATGGCAATGCTGGCTACCAGATCGATGAGCGGTTCAGTGCGATGTTTTACTGGTCACATATTTCAAACGCCGGCCTCTGCCCAGAAAACGAAGGCCTCGATCATACCGGCATGCGTATCGGCTATACATTCTGACCGTCTAAATTCACCCCGCCCCTTTTGCCATTCCGCCGCAGCCGCTATTGTTGCGTTGCCGCGAGGCCCATGGTACCCCCTCGCGCGATCTTAAAAGGGGCGCTGGCGAACAGGTCTGCCAGACGTTCTAATTGTTAGTAATTTCAATGGTTTGGGCGCCGCCACGCTGCGGCGTCTTTGGCAACAGGAGCTGGGCCGACGTGGCAGGCGAAATCGCACCGACAACCGGCGTTGCCGGACGCTATGCAGGCGCGCTGTTCGACCTTGCCAAAGAGGCCGGCGAGATTGCGGCGGTTGAGGCTGAGATGAAGGCGCTCGGCGCGTCGATTGATGCTTCTGAAGACCTGCGCGATTTCCTCAAAAGTCCGGTCTATGACCGCGCCGATCAGATCAAGGCGCTGACGGCGTTGGCGCAAAAAGCCGGCTTTGGCGCGCTGACGACCAATTTTCTAAAGCTTGTCGCAACCAACCGGCGCTTATTCGCGCTGCCGGGCATGATCGCGGCTTTTGCCGCGCGCGCCGCCGCCGATCGCGGCGAGGTCTCGGCGGAAGCGATTTGCGCCGCGGCGATGAGCGAAGACCAGATTAAGGCCTTGCGCCTTGAAATTGAATCGATGGTCGGCAAGGCCGTCAATCTTGAGACCAATATCGATCCGGATTTGCTCGGTGGGCTGATCGTCAAGATTGGCAGCCAGATGATCGATTCATCTCTCCGAACAAAACTCAACCGTTTAAGAACAGTGATGAAAGAGGCTTGAATCAAATGGAGCTTAACGCTGCAGAAATTTCCTCCATCCTGAAGCAGCAGATCAAGGATTTCGGCAAGGACGCCGAAGTATCCGAGATCGGTCAGGTCCTAAGCGTCGGCGATGG
>JAJFFY010000012.1 GCA_021776415.1 Hyphococcus sp. | reverse complement strand
TTTTCTTTCTCAAGATCTTTCAGCCGTTTCGCCTGTTCGATCTTCATGCCGCCATATTCTTTGCGCCATCGATAATATGTGATCTTGTTTACGCCCAGTCGCCGGATCACTTCGCCGACCGTGACGCCTTCAGCCAGATACTCTTCAGCCTCACGCAACTTCGATATGATTTCCTCAGGGGAATATCTTTTCCCAGACATCGCAAAGCTCCTTTGATGCTGCCGTTTTACTATCTAAACGTGGCTGCGTTCAAAGGGGTTGGGTCACAGTCTTTGAGCCTGCCAAACATGTTCTCTACTTTGTGTCGTTGCTTGTAGATGGTTGTACAAAAATCAGCCGGGGATTGGCGTCCCTTGCGGGGCGGAATGCAAGGTTGAATGCCTTTGGCATTCAGGGCCTGACGAAACTCATCGCTGTCATAGCCTTTGTCGCCGAAGAGCGTTTTTGCGCCTTCCCGCAGCGCCGGATAGATCAGCTTGGCGCCGATGTGATCACTGGTTTGGCCTGCTGTCAGGCTCATGATCAGGGGGCGGCACTGGCCATCAACAACGGCGTGAAGTTTCGAGTTCAGGCCGCCTTTCGTGCGCCCGATATGGCGGGGAACATCCCCTTATTAATAGGCTGGAGGCGGTGCGATGGGCTTTGAAATGTGTAGCGTCAATCATCAATGTTTCGAGAACGCCCGATTGCCCGGCAAGGCTGGAAAATATTCGATCAAACACGCCTAACCGGCTCCAGCGGATGAAGCGGCTATACAAAGTCTTATGCGGACCATAGGCCGATGGCGCATCGCGCCAGCGAAGGCCATTGCGAATAACGAAGATTATGCCGGAAAGAACCCGCCGGTCATCAACCCGCGGCACACCATGGGAAAGTGGAAAATACGGCTCGATCCGTTACAGCTGTTTCTTCGACAACCAGATTAAATCGCTCATTGCAAAGTCTCCTTTGCAATTTTGAATCACCGTTAGTATCAGCACGCAAGTTTAGTAGGTCCTGAGCCTAGGCTAGCGCGATCGGCAACACATTGCCGATAACGCTCACCAATCACGCTGGCGCAGCCAGCCCGTCAACGTGACGAAGCTGGAAAAACCTAAACTCCGGTGAGGGAAATAATGGGAGCGGAGCAGTCTTTTTGTTGAGAGTTGATGGTCGTCAGCCCCTCCAGTAAGGCGGCGCGCTTCACACTGATACCGGCCCTTCAAATCCAAAGAGAGTTTTACAAGAATTTCCAGCGTTTCACTAAAATCTTTCATCGCCTCAAAATTGTGGCGACTGACCCCGGACTATTATGCGTACATGGTGCATATTTATGCGCACATAGTACGTATTCAGAACATATTCATCATTCCGTAAAATAAAATTCAAATATCTGTCATCGATCTGAAACACCGCTGTCATGAAATGTCATCAAAGAGCGGGCCATGAAACGCCGCCATGGTGGGGGCTATTATTTTCAGAGGGCAAGATGAAATACAATTTGGGGATTGTTTCCGTCGCCGTGGTCGCTGCGTTACTTGGCAGTGCGGCGGCAGACGACAGCAAGGGTCATATATCGAAGTGGGGCGCTGCGCCAACCTTCAAGGGTGATGGCTGGGAATTTAAAGTCGGCGGCAGAGTGCAGCTCGATTACTCGATTGTTGACACCGATATATCCGGCGCTGATTGGAACGCCGGTGAATTGCGCCGTTTGCGTTTGAACGTAGTCGGCAAATTTGGCGACAATCTGAAATACAAAGCGGAGATCAATACCAATTCAAGCGGCGACGTTAACCTTGAAGATGGGTATGTTCAGTGGACGCCGACCAGCAGCGGATGGAATATCAAGCTCGGCCAGTTCAAAACGCCGAACTCGCTTGATGAACAAACCTCCTCGCGGTTTATCTCAACACTGGAACGCGCAGCCTTTACTGATGCATTTGAATTCAATCGCCGCCTCGGCGTTAGCTTGAATGCAAAAGGCGGGAACTACACATTCTCCGCGGGCGTCTTTGGCGATAATCTCAACGACGACAGCCAGCAACAAGGTTACGCCCTTGCGGCGCGCGGGACATTTAATCCAATCAAGACCGACGATGTGTTCGTTCATCTTGGCGCGTCGGTGCGCTACCGAAACATCGGCGACACGCAGAGCGACCTTCGCTATCGCCAGCGCCCGGTTTCGCACATTCCAAGCCGCATCATCAGCACTAGGCGGATTGCAGAATCGGATGTCTTTGTCGGCGCAGAAGCGGCGGCAATTCTCAAAAACTTCTGGGCGGCGGGCGAATATGGCGTCACTATCGCAGACTGCACGCCCGCAGCCGGTTGCACGGACGATCCATCACTCGACGGCGCCTATGGCGAAGTTGGCGTCATATTCGGCGGCAAGCGCGGCTACAAGGGCGGCAAATTTAACCGCCCGAAAGTGAACCACCCCGTCACCGATGGCGGTATGGGCGCGTTAGCCTTGGTTGCGCGTTACGACACCATCGATCTGACTGACGCCGGCGTTAATGGCGGCGGCTATGACAGCTTCACCATCGGCGTTGATTGGTGGGCGACAAAATATACCCGGCTCGGCGTCAACTACTTCAATGTCGATGCGGACCTGGGAACTTCCACACCCGGCCTCGATTCAGCCTTCTCCGCTCTCGTGACGGCCAGCGCAACGAGTGAAGACGTCGCTGGCGTAATGTTTCGCGCGCAATTCGATTTTTAATCAACAAACTCCAAGATCCAAAGGATGTTAATCATGCAATTCAAGACAATAGTCGCGAGCGTTGCCGGCGCACTGTTCGCCTTCGGCTGCGGCGAAGACAAAGCTGAAATAAAATCCCCCATATCAACGGCTAACGCCGCCGGCGAAATTCGGGTCGTTGGTTCATCAACAGTCTATCCCTTCTCGACCAAAGTCGCGCAGGAATTTAAAAATAAGACCGGCTACAATGTTGTCGTTGAATCGACCGGTTCAGGTGGCGGACACAAACTCTTCTGCGAAGGTGTCGGCGCCGGCACGAGCGATGTAACGAACTCCTCACGTCGCCAGAAGAAGAGCGAGTTTGACAAATGCGCGAAAAATGGCGTCACTGATATTGTCGAGGTTAAAATCGGCTTTGATGGCATCGTGATCGCTAACGCACGCAATAGCGCCCAAATTGACGTTACGCTAAAGCAAATATACCTGGCGTTTGCTAAGCAAACCCCCAAGAGCGATGATGACTGCACACTGCAGAATAACCCGCACGTTAAGTGGTCAGATATCGATCCGAGCCTGCCCAATATAACGATTGAAGCATACGGGCCGCCGCCGACATCCGGCACACGCGACGCATTTGTTGAAATCGCCATGGATGGCGGCGCCAAAAAGATCACTTGCCTCGCCGCCCTGCGCAAGGAAGACAAAAACGCGTTTAAGGCGGTCGCCCGCACGCTGCGTGAAGACGGAAAGTGGATTGAGGCTGGCGAGAATGACAATGCGATTGTGCAAACGCTCGTAAATACGCCAAGCGCGGTCGGCATATTCGGCTATTCTTTTCTCGACCAGAATGCCGACAAAATTAAAGGTGCCCATATTGGCGGGGTCAAGCCAACCTTCGAGAATATTGCCGGCGGAAATTATCCCGTCTCACGCTCCCTCTTCTTCTACATAAAGAAGGCCAACGTCGCGGTGACCAAAGGGCTTAAGGAATATGCTCTTGAGTTTACCTCAGAGGAAGCCTGGGGACCTGGCGGATATCTGGAAGAAATCGGATTGGTCCCGCTCCCCGATGATGTCCGCGCACAATATCGCTCTGCTGTTGAGAATCTGACGGCATACGAACAGTAGGCGGACATTTTAGTAGCGTACCCACGTTAGTTGCGTAGCCAAAGTTGAGACGGCGCTTTTGCACCGTCTCTTCCGCTTTTCAACAGGTCGTATTAAATGCAACACTTTTTAACCCCTGAAATAATGACCTGCGCCTTTCTGATAGTAGGCGTCGTCACAGCATTCCTATATGGCCGGGGACTTGCGACATCACGCGCCCAATTGACCGCCGATAGCGCAGGCGCACATTCCTTGCCATCCTATCACGGCTATTTTTCCGCCTGGACTGTGGCTTTGCTTGCCATTGGCGTGATTGCCCTTTGGGTCACGTTCAGCGGCGCTCTGCCTAAATTCATGTTTCCCACCATGATGCTGGGCGCCATAGCGCTCGGCTTCATCATCATCAATCGCCTCCTCACGCCGACATTTCGCGCTCGCAATCATGTTGAACGTTTTGTCGGCGACGCGCTGATGATCTGTTCTGGCGTAGCCGTGTTGACGACATTCGGCATCGTGTTGTCGCTTGTATTTGAAAGCCTGCGGTTCTTTGACCAAGTACCGATATTAGATTTTCTCACCGGTCTGAATTGGTCACCGCAAACGGCTTTGCGTGAAGACCAGATAGGACAATCCGGCTCGTTTGGCGCTGTGCCGATCTTTGCCGGCACTTTCATGATTACCGCAGTTGCGATATTTATCGCCGGACCGATTGGTTTGCTGATCGCAGTTTACCTGTCGGAATATGCGAACAAGCGCACTCGCGCCACGGTTAAGCCGCTGGTGGAAATTCTCGCTGGTATTCCAACGATTGTGTATGGCTTTTTTGCCTTGCTGACCGTTGGTCCCGCAATCCGGAATTTTGCCGAAGGGTTCGGTCTTTCTGTGCCTACACAAAGCGCCATCGCCGCCGGGTCGGTGATGGGTGTTATGATTATTCCATTCATCAGCTCGCTCTCCGATGACGTGATCAACGCCGTGCCGCAAACATTGCGTGATGGCTCGCTCGCACTTGGCGCAACCAAATCTGAAACCATGACCAAGGTGATTTTCCCGGCTGCACTGCCGGGGATTATCGGCGCTTTTCTGCTGGCGGTTAGCCGGGCAATTGGTGAGACCATGATAGTGGTAATGGCGGCGGGGCGCGCCGCAAACTTGACCGGCAATCCATTTGAGGCAGTGACAACTGTAACTGTGCAGATCGTATCATTGCTCACTGGAGATCAGGAATTCGACAGCGCGAAGACGCTTGCCGCTTTTGCGCTCGGCCTTGTTCTATTTGTCTTTACGCTTGTTCTCAATGTCATCGCGCTTTTAATCGTGCGAAAATATCGCGAGAGGTACGAGTAAATGTCCGCCAACGCAAAAACCTCAATCCATCAAACTGACCAAGCTTTAGGACGTCTGGCTAAACGCAAGGCCAAGGAAAATCGTTTCCGTTACGCCGGCATCGCGGCCGTCGTCATCGCAATGGTGATGCTCGGCTGGCTTGTCGTGAGCCTAGTCGGGACCGGGTATACGGCGTTTTTCCAGCACTATCTGACGATTACCGTAACGCTCAGCGAGAGCGACCTTGATCCTCATGGCGCCCGAGACGCTGACCAATTACGCAAGGCGAATTACCGCAAGATCATACAACAGGCGCTGTACTCACGCTTCCCGGACGTGACAGACCGGCGCGGCAAACGTTCGCTTTTCCATACCGTCTCTGCATCCGGGGCAACCAATCAAGTCCGGCAAATGGTTTACCAAGACCCAGATCTGGTGGGGCGCAAAATAACGATTACAGTTCCCACGTCTGACGATGTTGATCAGTTGCTCAAAGGCCATATCGATCGCGATGCGCCAGAAGACTTGCGCAAGGTTTCTGACCAACAGATCGAATGGGTCGATCAAATGGTTGCAAGTGGTGACCTGACGCTAGAATTTAACTGGCGGTTCTTTACCTCCGCCGATAGCCGCGATCCCGAGCTTGCCGGTATTGCCGGCGCCGTCGTCGGGTCGATCATGGCGCTTGGCGTTGCGTTTATGCTCTCTGTCCCGGTCGGCGTCGGCGCGGCCGTCTATCTCGAAGAGTTTGCACCCCATAACCGGCTTACAGATTTTATTGAAATCAATATCAATAACCTCGCCGCCGTGCCGTCTATCGTGTTCGGCTTGCTTGGTCTTGCGGTGTTTTTGAATTTTTTCGGGTTGCCGCGATCCGCACCATTGGTTGGCGGCATGGTTTTGGGGTTGATGACCCTGCCGACGATTATTATTGCAACGCGTTCGGCGTTGCGCGCTGTGTCGCCCTCTATCATTGACGGCGCTCTCAGCCTTGGCGCCTCACACACCCAGGCTGTGTTTCATCATAAAGTCCCGCTGGCGGCGTCGGGCATATTGACCGGCTCGATCATTGGTATGGCGCAGGCGCTTGGCGAAACGGCGCCGTTGTTGATGATCGGCATGGTCGCATTCGTCACGGAGATTCCGACCAGCGTCATGGAGCCGGCCTCCGCCTTGCCCGTCCAAATTTTTCTTTGGTCCGACAGCGCAGAACGCGCATGGGCGGAGCGCACATCCGCCGCGATCATTGTGCTGCTTTTGGTGCTGATCACGATGAATGCGATAGCAATATTCCTCCGGAGTCGATTAGAACGCAGGTGGTAGTGATGGAAGCGGCACAAACAAACTATATCGGTAGTATCGGGTTAAAACCCAGTATGGGAGAAGTGATCGAAATGATGGCAAGCGCGCCAGCAACGGAAACTACAAAGACCAAATTCGAGTGCCGTGATGTGGAAGTCTTTTACAGTGACAAACGAGCGTTGCATGGCATCAACATGGATGTGCCTGATAGTGGCGTGACGGCTCTCATCGGCCCATCTGGATGTGGAAAATCAACATTCTTGCGCGTATTCAATCGAATGAATGATACCATTCCCAATGCGCGTGTTGCCGGCCAGATCCTGATGGACGGACAAGATATTTACAGCAAAGACATCGATCCTGTTTTGTTGCGCGCGCGGGTCGGGATGGTGTTTCAAAAGCCAAACCCGTTTCCAAAATCGATCTATGATAATGTCGCCTATGGCCCGCGCATTCACGGGCTGGCGCTTCGAAAAAACGATTTAGATAACATCGTCGAAAAGAGCCTGGTGCGCGCAGGCCTGTGGAATGAAGTCAAAGATCGTCTGAAAGAACCGGGCACTGGCCTTTCCGGCGGTCAGCAGCAACGTCTGGTCATTGCGCGTGCAATCGCGGTGAGCCCTGAGGTGATTTTGATGGACGAGCCGGCCTCTGCGCTTGATCCCATCGCAACAGCGAAGCTTGAAGAACTCATCGACGAGCTAAAAGAGAAGTACTGCATCCTGATCGTAACGCACTCTATGGCGCAAGCCGCGCGCGTTTCACAAAAAACAGCATTTTTTCATCTTGGGGACCTGGTCGAATATGATGATACGCAAACTATTTTCACGAACCCGAAAGACCAACGCACCCAAGACTACATCACCGGCCGAACCGGCTAAGGAAAAACTCGAGGAACCCATGAACGAACATATCGTATCGTCTTTTGATGACGTCATGTCAGAGCTTTCGTCGGAGCTGATTCGCATGGGCGCGCTGGTGCGTGAGCAGCTCATTGGCGCGCTAAAGGCGCTGAAGCGACGTGACGAAAATCTCGCCAAGCGTATTCGCAAGAACGACAAACAAGTCGACGCCATCAATGACGATATTGAAGAGCGCGTCATGAGTATCCTGGCGTTGCGTCAGCCCCTGGCCGTTGATCTGCGCGAGACCATAGCCGCCCTAAAAATTGCGCGCGAACTGGAACGGATTGGCGACCTTGCCCGCAACACCGCCAAGCGCAGCAGGGTGATTATCGAGCAAGAGCCTCTGGAAGGAATGGAAGAGATTTTTAAAATGGGTTACGTCGCGGTGAAAATCGTTGAAGATGTGATGCAGGCCTTTGAAAATCATGATGTAGAAAAGGCGATTGAGGTCTGGAACGCCGACGAGGAGATCGACGAATATTGCAATACCGTCTTCACGCAGTTGCTATCCGGCATGATGATTGACAACTCAAATATCAACGCGTGCAGCCAGATGACATTTGTCGCCAAGAACCTCGAACGGGTTGGCGATCATGCAACCAATATTGCCGAGTCCATAAACTATGTGCTGACAGGCGACAAAATCGAAGAGCGCCGCCCAAAGGGCGACAAAACCAGTTCGACGATTGTAAAAATATGATTGGCAGAAGATGCCAACGCCGATTTATGCTAATGTTGCAACAGGGTTTTCGTATATAGACGGCGCCTTCCTTCTAAAGACCGAAAAGCCCTAAACAACGGCGTTCGCTTTAAGTCCGCTTCGCGGATTTGTTAGGGCGGAAAGCTGGAGATCAGATGCTTTTTCGGGTTCTCAACCGTTTAGCAGTCCAGTACTGGTTTTCACCCGCTCCGGCGCGCCATTCCCGTACCAAACTGCGAACCGGTCCGGCGGCGGCTGCAAGGTGTGTTACAGGCTCGCCAGAAACAGCATCTGCCAGCGCATCTTTTGGACCGGAAATCACTATCTCGGACTTACCCACGACGATTTCAGTGATGAAAGCGCGGACATAGCGTTTCTTCAAATCGGTAGGCGCGCCTTGCAACAATCGCTTAAGATGCTCAGAAGCGATCTTGGCCTGGTCTAGCGTGATCGGTGTAAGCGCCTCTTTGAGTTGTGCTTCTTGTGCATCAATCAGCTTGATCAACTCGGCGCGTTCACTTTCCGCCCCCGCCATCTTCTCGCGAAACAACTCCGTATCGCCAGCAATGCCATCAGCTAACGCACCCAGAAGATTGCGGATGCGGTTGTTCACTTGGCCCAACTGACAACGCAGTTGGTTGAGTGCCTGACTTGCATCGCTTTTTCCATCTGCCCGTTTTTTAGCAACGGCAGCGACAATCGATTGGGTCCGCTTTGGTGTCAAAAAGCGCCTCGTCAGCGCGTCTAAAATCAGATCATCAAGCTTTTCTTCTCGGATAGTCGTCGCCAGACCGCCAGCGCATTCCCCCTTCAAATGCTTGCCTGAACATTTATAATATCGATAGGCGCCGCCTTTGCCTGTCGTCATCATCACAAGCTTGCCACAGGCTTCACATCGAGCGAGGCCAGATAGAAGAACATTGCTCGTTGAAAGTCGCGGCGGCGTTTTTGTAGGCCTTCGGTCGCTCAACATCATTTGAACGCGATGGAATGTTTCTATCGGAATAATTATCGGAACTGAAAAACCAACCCATTGATCTCGTGGGCGGGTTTCACCGGTGCTTGCGTTCTTACGATTAAACCACGCATTGCCGGTATAGGTTTCGTTGGTCAAAATCGCATGGACGCGACTGGTATAAAACACCTTGCCCGTTGGAGTTTTATAACCGCGCGCGTTGAGCCACGAGGTGATATTTTTCACGCCAAGCGGGCCGCTCTCACCATCGCCCTTCAAAAACAAATCAAAGATCAGCTTGACGGTTTCAGCTGCTAATGGATCAAGCGCAAGTTTCTTCTTGATCTTGTCGCCGTGCTTTTCCGCCGCAACGGCTTTGTACCCATATGGCGGTTTTGCGCCATTCCAAAAACCCTGGCGGGCATTTTCCTTCATGCCGCGCTTAACATGCTTGGCGTCCTCTTTGCTCCGCATTTCATCCATCAAAGCGATAATACGTCGTGTGAGTTCACCGCCCGGTCCATCACTCATCTCTTGAGTGATGGAAATTACCGCAACGCCGTGTGTTTCCAAGCGGCGGCGATAGAGCTCGAATTGAATTTCATCGCGAAAGAACCGCGAAAAGCTATGAATCAGAATCACATCAAATGGCTTTGGCTTTTGGCGTGTCGATTCAATCATCGCCTGAAATTGCGGGCGACGGTCATCGCGGGCGCTAACGCCAAGCTCGACAAACTCAAAAACCACCTCCAGCCCGCACCGCTCGGCATACTCTACGCAACGCCGGATTTAATCTGGAATGGAGATATTCTGCTCCGCCTGCCTAGCGGTCGATACACGAGCATATATGGCGCAACGCATCATGGGATCTTCTCCTTTAACGGCGGCGCATCATTATCGTTGGCGACCAGCAATTTGATATTGGAGATCAAAGCGTCGAAGATTTCCACTTCAACGACCGCCACAGGTGGCGATTCCAACCCCTCAATCCGAATTTGGGGCTCATTTCCGTTATCATTGGCGGGCCATTTCATACTTCTACTCCACCGATGCCAGCGACGACGCTCGTCGCCAACTCCCTAAGTCCCCAAGTTTCTGCCTGGTCGCGGGCGATGCTTGTTGTGCCAGCGAATAAGCGCATCCTTCCGAAAAAAATAATTGCGTCCGGCCTTACCTGAATGTTTGAGCTTGTGATCGGCCATCCAACGATAGACGGTCCGCGCAGAGCAGCCGTAAAGCATGCAAATATCTGCGCTATCTAGTAGATCACCCGCGCCAAGCTCGCAAAACGGCCTCGTTTCAAAATCGAAGGTCGACCCTAGCTCGATCGAAGCTCCATCCTAGGTAGTTCGAAGGTAAAACGAAGCTTGTTCGAAGCAAAACATCGAAGCTCAGCCCGCAGCGCTGCAAGAATTGAGTACATCTGGGGGAATATTGACACCATGAGCCCCGATTCCAACGAAACACCTGTCCACTGACATATTGTGGGCAGCTCATTGAGCGCAAAAATCCAAGTAAATGCGTTACAAAAATAGGATAAAAAACTATTCGTAGGATGATTTTCCCAGGACGTAATATATTGCCTGTATCTTTCATTTTATAGCGCAAAAAACGATCATTTACATGCGTAATCAATTGCGAAAAGTATAAAAGCTATTTCGCCGTTTTCTTTGTAACTTTTGTGCGTTTCTGACGTCGCCCACGCGGTAAGGGCGGCGATGCAGGATTGGCTGCGGTTTCCTTAAATAACTCAATGGTTTTTACGCTTAACACGGCCTTTCCCTCATTTCTTGAATAAAGCCTGGACCCAACACTATCAGCTGTGTGCCATTTGAGAGCACGGCGCCCTGCATACTTGGCTGGAATATCCCAGAAGCTAAAATCACGAAGTCTGAAGTTAACGCCCGCTTTGCGGGCAGACGCGGACATTCGAGTCTATAAAATCAAGGCCATCGCCCGCCTAAACCGACAATGATTCAATCGTCACCATTGGCCGCTTCCATAATTGTTTTTACAGCGCGCTCAATCTTAATACTCCAAGCGCCCCCCCCCAGCCCAACCGGATGTAGCTTTTGTACGCGTTCGAGGGCGAAAAGAGCGCCCCCGGAGCAATGCTGATTCCACGGTTAAGCAATGACTGCCGAAGCACCAGTGAATCGAGATCACGGTTGAATCCAATCCAAACAAGCGAACCTCCACGCGGCGGTTCAATTTCTACTTCGGGCATTCCTGTTTTGAACATTTTCAAGAGCCGCTGCATCGTGTCGGCAAGCACCGTTTTTGCGCGCGTAATTTGCCGGCCATAGCCTCCGCTGGAAATGAATCGCTCCACTACCAGTTGGGATAAGGGCGATGTGGCAAGACTAAGGGCATATTTAAGCGATGCAGCTTTCTCTAAATTGTCGCCCGAAACCATCCATCCAATGCGGAAGGCGGGCGAAATCGTTTTTGATACAGAAGAACAAAAGAAAACAATCCCTTTGTCGTCGTACGCCTTGAGAGCCGGCGGGGATTGCCGACCAAAATAGAGATCTCGGTTGCTATCGTCCTCGATGATGGTGGTCTTTGATGCTGCAGCCAATTCAACAAGAGCTATTTTGTTTTCTTCTGAATACACGTGACCCGTGGGATTACCACAATTGGGTGCAACGGCGATTGCAGCAATATCATGCGATTTAAGAGCCGCCTTGAGGCGATCAAGATCTATTCCCGCACCTTGATACGCCGGGATTTCGACTGCCTTCAAATTCATCGCCTGAATGATTTTGAGCAGGCCAGGATAACATGGGGATTCCAGTGCAATTGTATCGCCGTTTTCCGCTGCACACATCAGTGCGATCCAAAGTGCTTCCTGACAGCCGCTTGTAACGAGTATGTCGTCAGGCCCCAAAGTGACGCCACGGTCTTGCATCAGGCCGCATAGGCGCTGTCGCAGCGCCGCCAGTCCATGTGGCGGTGGATACTCCAGAAGCAGATTGTCATTCTCTCGTAAGAGCCCGCGAGAGATACGTTTCAATTCCTCTCGGGCAACGAGATCTGGTTCAAGTTTTGAGAGCCCGAGGCGAATAAGCGGGCCGGCCTCCGCTTCGCCTAAGAGTTCTGGCATCAGGTCGTTGAAGTGTTTCAAGGACCTCGAAACATTGGAAAAACGCTGTCGGCCAGCTCTACTCTTTGGCGGCACATATATCACATAGTGTCCCGAACGGGGATTCGCGGCGACGATGTCGCGACTCTCAAGTACTCGATAAGCTTGGATTGCGGTCGCAACACTGACGCCTTTCGCGCGCGCACAGGCGCGCACGGACGGCAGCTTCTGCCCAAAGAGATAGGCGCCCTCTTTTATTGCGCGTTCAATCGCCGATGCGAGATCAAGGTATTTCAAAGCGCTCACTCCGCCAATCTGTACCGGTCAAAATGCATATAATCTGGCACTGTATCGATCGCCTGTCCATGCGTATGGTTTAGAACAGAGTGTTGCAACCCGTTTTTGCTGGTCACGAACCGTTTTGGAGAGATGATCGCCTCGAACTTCCAATCGAATGGACTCGAAATCGAAAAAAGGAATAGACCCATGCGCATTTGCGTATTGCTGTATCTCTTGCTCTTGCCTTTAACGGCTGCCGCTGAGCAGCAGTTCACAGAAGAAGAACTCTCCGTCACCAAATTCTGGGAAGATATGGGGCCGACGCTGCGCGATGAAGGTATCGAAGCCTACGCTATTCGCTATCACGAGGACTTCACCCATTGGGATGTGATGGGCACGGGCCGCATGAGCGATAAAGAAAGCGCCGTGGGGTTTTGGTCAAAATTCCACCAAGACGGCCACCGGATCACTTGCACCTTTGTTGAACCGACTTCGATTCGAATTATCAACAACAAGGCGATCGCGAGGCTGACATACGAGCAAACCAACACTTATGCCGACGGACGTGTCGATACCAACGCCTTTCGTATGGTGAGTGTTTTCGAACGCTACGGTGACACCTGGCAAACGCTCGACAGCAACATGATCAGGATTGCATCCAATCCTTCGCACGAAGGGGATGCGACCGAGTACGCATTTCACTGCCCGCAATCTTGAATGGATAGGCGAATGAAAAGCATTTCTTGCTCAGCACCGATGAGTGTCTTGATCGTTGCTAACGCGCTTTCAATAGCTTGTGCCGCTGACGCGCCGAACAAAGTAATCGATGTGAGTGCATATATGATGGAGGAATCGAGAGAAGTCGCCATCGCTAGAAGCGCTGCGCCTGATTTTGTTTCAGAAGATGCTTCCGTCATGGCGCTTCGCGAAGGCGGCTACGAGATAGTTGCCGAAGGCACAAATGGTTTCGTCTGCCTCGTGCTGCGGTCGTGGGGCGAGTCTACATTCAACGCAGATCTTGCGTATGATCCAACGACAATTGATCCAGAATGCCTCAATTCAGAGGCTGCCAGCGTCATTCTTCCCATGCAACTCTACCGGGCACAGCTTGGGCTCGTTGGTACGCCGCCAGAAGAAATTAGAGAGAAAGTGCAAGCCGGTTTTCGCGAGGGTCGATTTACGCGCGTAGAGGGCTTTTCCTTCAGCTACATGCTTTCGACAGCTATGAACAAGCATCCCCCCCCATATAATGTTCTATATGCCCGACGACTTGGGAGATGCGGCATTTGGTAATGTCGCCGACTCTAATCGCTATGTATTCGTTATTGGCGGTGACGCCGAGCCCTTTACCGCGGGCGTTGTCCTCCAACGGGATCGCGGTGTCGAGCCCTTAATTCCTTAGACCACATTTGGGGATGCATTCCGGTAGGGATAAGAGCTCCCCGTGTTTTCAAAGAAGGACTGTCCTGAATCGGCTCAGCAGGGCGAAAAACTCCCTCCCGGCAAAGACAAAGCAATATTTGAGGCTCTCCCGCCAAACAGTCCGATCATGAATGACGGCTTTTGAGGATTCATCAGACTTTCAGTTGAGACTTAGAAATACCTGCTTCGCGCGCAAAAGCGGTGCCGGTGTTTGGCGTTGGCGGCTTTAATTTCATGGACTCTGACCCCAACCCCGAATTGGTTGCCGTTTTCTAGATGCGGATGAACAGCAATTTCTCAAACTCCCAGTTGTTACTCGGTCCAGCGGAACAATTACTGCAGAACGCGGAGGACTCAGATTGAGCCCCAAAACCATGAGCGAGGGAGGCGCAATGCTCGCAATTCGGTTAACCCAAACCAATATTAGACGAACCGTTCGGGAACACGGTTGGAACGTCAGATATAGAGATCTGACGCTCTATCGCGGCGCATCTAATACGTACATATTAGAGAGGTTAAGGGCGCCAGACGGAAAAGATCGAACGCCTGTCGCAACGGACGCCGGTAATCGCACGGGACCCCAGCAAACCGCCGGCCTTTGGAAGCGAACTCTCTTCGCGCAGCTTGCTCGAGGGTGGTCCGCGTTGTTTTACAGTAATACGAGAACAATAATGATGCGTTTTAAGATGAAGAAACCGGAGGACATCGGACTCGCCATTCGCCGCCTTGCCGTATTCGGATTGCCCGCTCTGGTTATTGTGGCCGCAATCACGGGCAACATCGTGATGGGCTTGTTCAAACCAACCCCGGATGAACAAGAAGACGCCGTTAAAGCGACCCCGGTTGTTGTCGCTGAAGCGGTCTCAGAAAACATTCGTCTGACGTTGAATACACAGGGGGAAGCGCTTCCACTACGCGAAATAAAACTCGCACCGCAGGTGAGTGGGAAGATCATGGACGTATCGCCGAAGTTCATCGAAGGCGGCGCCTTCGAGAAAGACGACGTTCTCCTCCGCATTGACCCGGCCGAATATAGTCTCCGCATTGTTCAAGCGAAATCAAGTGTCGCTCAGGCGCGCAGCCGCTACATAAGCGAGGAGGTTGAATCACGAATTGCCCGCAAGGATTGGGAAGAGCTCGGTAAAGGCGAGGGCTCTGCGCTCGCTTTGCGTGAGCCACAGATGGCTGAAGCCGCCGCGCTCCTTGCATCGGCGGAAGCGACGCTTCACGAAGCGGAACTACAGCTTGCGCGGACGACAATCCGGGCGCCATTCAAGGGCCGCATCAGCTCGAAGTCCGTCGATATCGGCGACTACGTGACTCCCGGCGTGAACCTTGGTGACATTTTTTCTACGAACACTATGCAAATCGCCCTGCCGCTCACAGATGCTGAACTTGGTCAGTTGGGGCTGCAGGTGGGTTTTCGCGAAACTACTGATAATCCCGGCCGCAATGTAGCGTTTACCGCTGTTGTTGCGGGCGAGCCGCACACATGGCGGGGCCGGATCGTCAGAACCAATAGCAGGTATGACCGCGAGACGCGCGTACTCTTTGCTTACGCAGAAGTCGATGACCCCTATGGCGCCGGCGCGGATGACGGTGTGCCGCTTGCGGCCGGTCTTTTTGTAAATGCAGAAATTGAAGGACGCGCTATTGAAAGCGCCGTTATCGTTCCGCGTACCGCGCTCCACGGCAACGATGAGGTCTTTATCGCGCGGGAAGATAACACGTTGGAAATCCGCCGTGTTGTTGTCGCCAGTTCTGATCGCACACGGGCGGTCCTGATCGGCGGCGTGCGCTCTGGCGAGAAGGTGATTACATCACCGGTGCGCGGCGCGGCGGACGGCATGGTCATCGCAGTAGCCCGTGCGCCCGAAGAAGGCCCGGAGACAGTTGCTGACGCGACGAACTAGGAGACGATCATGAACGGTATTATTTCCTGGTGGGCGAAGAATGGCGTCGCTGCAAACCTTCTCATGGTTGGCATACTCATTGCTGGCATCGTCGGCTTCTCCACTATCGAGCGCGAGTTGGAGCCTTATGTGGAGGCCCCCGGCGCACAGATTTCGATCGCCTGGCTCGGCGCTTCGCCGCAAGACATCGAGGAACAAATTGTCGTGCGCGTCGAAGAAGCTGTCAGTCGGATCGACGGCATAGACCAAATGTGGGCGGAAGCTTCGGAAGGTCTTGGTCAGCTTTGGGTGATCGGGGATGATGATCTTGATGAGGCGAAATTCCTTCAGGATCTGAAGCGCGAAATCGATTCCATCAATACTTTTCCGGCCGCTGCTGAACCTGCTCAGATGCGTCTGTTCAACAGTCGCAATGAAATGGTGCGTATCGCCGTCCGCGGCGATGTCGATGAGCGCGTCTTGAAACGCTATGCCGATAAACTGCGGCGCGAAATATCACTCTTGCCTAGCGTGCCTTCCGTCGAATTATTCGGCGTGCGCGACGAGGAGGTTTCGATTGAAATATCCGAAGACGAGCTACGACGGTACGGTCTGACTTTTTCTGATATCGTTGAGGCCGTTCGCGGGACTTCCGTGAATGTCTCTGCCGGCAATGTGCGCACCGAGCTTGGCGATATGCAGTTGCGCACCCGCAAACTCGCCGACACTCAAAGCGATTTCGAAAATATTATTGTTCGCCAACTGGCAAATGGCGCGATTGTTCGTCTCGACGATGTCGCAACCGTTAGAGACGGATTTGAAGAGGTCAATCTTCTCGCCACCGTCAATGGGGAACACACTATTCTCGTCCAAGTGATGAGCGGGCCTAAGATGGACGTGGTCAAATTATCCCGTGAGGTCGAAGCATATCTCGAAGAAGAGCGCCCAAATGCGCCAGAGGGCATTACCCTAACAGTGTGGGAAAACCAGGAGGACGCCTATACCGGCCGTATCAACACGATCACGTCAAACTTCTTGACCGGACTCGTTCTAGTTTTCATTACGTTGTTGCTTTTCCTGCGCCCGATTATTGCGATTTGGGTGGCGATGGGCATCGCCATCGCCTTCGCCGGGGGCATTGCCTTTTTGCCACTGTTCAACGTTTCCTTCAATATGATTTCGAGCTTTGCTTTTCTGCTGGTGATCGGTGTCATTGTTGACGATGCAATCATTGTCGGCGAAGCGATCCATACAAAGATCGAAGATGGCGAGACTGGAGTCGCCGCAGCGATCAACGGCACAAAAATGGTAATCATGCCCGTGGTCTTTGCGGTGCTGACCACGATGATTTTTTTCGCGCCGTGGATGATGATCGGCGGCACGACCGCGGAATTTACGCGAGCAATTTCCCTTGTGGTTGTATTGGCGCTGACATTTTCCTTGGTTGAGACCCTGCTAATTTTACCGTCACATCTGTCACATCTTTACCCCATCAAGCCACAACATCTGATCACCCGCTTTCAAAACCGTATTGCCAACAGTGTAGTCTGGGTTGCGAGAAATATATATAAACCTGCTATCTCTGCAGCGATTAGACGCCGATATCTGACCGCAGCATGCTTTGTTGCGGCGATGGTATTGTCTGTCGGACTATTGATGAATGGCATCGTTCGCACGTCGTTCATGCCAGAAATTGAATCCGACCAGATCGAAATCACGGTGAATTTACCGCAAGGAATGCCTTATGCGCGCACCCTTGAGGTCCTGGAACAGATCCAGATCGCGGAAAAAGCACTGGTCGACGAGGTTAACACCTCAAGCGACGGCGGCGGCGAATTGATCGAGAATTGGTATACGCGCTCGCGCGATAATCAGGTGTTGGCGCTAGTCAAGCTTGTACCGCCCGAAACCCGCAGCCTGACGGCGAAAGAAACTGCCGAGCGGTTGCGTGCGCTGATCGGCGATGTTCCTGATGCGGAAACGATCTCCGTTGAGTATCAAAACAATGGCGGCGGACCGCCGATAGAATACGTGCTGAACTCAAAAAGCCTGGAGGATTTGAATGCGGCGGCGGAAGATTTGATGGAGAAATTGCGCAGCTTTGACGGTGTTTATAATGTCATTAATGACACGCAATCCTCAACGGACGAAATCCGTTTCGATTTGAAGCCAGGCGCCGAAGCGCTTGGCGTCACAACCGCCGACGTTGCCCGTCAGGTTCGTCAGGGTTTTTACGGTGAAGAAGTCCAGCGCTTGCCACGCGACGGTCAGGATGTGCGTGTCTTCGTGCGCTATCCTCGCTCTGACCGCGAATCACTAGACCACTTAAAAAACATGCGTATCCGCACCAATGACGGCCGCGAATTACCGCTGTACACGGTTGCAGATATCGAATTTGCGGACGGCATTACGCGCATTCTACGCCGCGAACGTCAGCGGGCGGTGATTGTCAGCGCCGAAGTTGAATCTGAGCGGATTGAGGAGATTCGCGGCGCCTTGTCCGAAGAATATTTCGAAAAATTCGACACGCGACACCCAACTGTCGCCCGGGGCAACATTGGCCGTGCGCAGGGACAAGCCGAGTTTGTACAGGAAATTCTCATTCTTGGGTTGATCGCTATCGGTGTTGCGTATTTTCTCGTTGCGGTGGCGTTCAAATCATATTTCGAACCTATACTGATCCTGTTTGCGGCAATTCCGTTTTGCTTCACCGGCGCGATGATCGGGCATTTAATACTGGGTCTATCGCTGTCGCTGTTTTCCTATCTCGGGATCATGGCGGCTGCGGGCGTTGCCGTAAACGACAACCTTGTCTTGATCGACTATATCAATAGGTTGCGCGGAAAAGGCATGGATGGCGCCGAAGCGGTGGTTGAGGCGGGCGCGAAGCGTTTCCGTCCGATCCTGTTGACTTCGCTGACTACATTTGTCGGCTTACTACCCTTGATGATGGAGCGCTCGATTCAGGCGGCGTTCCTTGTGCCGGTGGGCGTCGGTCTTTCCTTTGGTGTTTTGTTCGCGCTTTTTGTGACGCTCTTCTTTGTGCCGGCGCTTTACGGCATTGGCGCGGACATTCGTCGTTTCTTCATCTATGTCATAAAAGGCACGAAGCAGCCGGATTTTGATGAGAAGCTTGTCGCCGCGCATGACCACGGCGTTGAAGGCGGAAAACCAGTGGCCATCTGACCGGCGGATTGTTCATCTATCAATTTAACTGAAAAAAGCGGTCATTCAAATTGCCCGTGCCGAGCGATTGCTTAGGACCAATACTTGTCGCTCAAAGCGCCAGCCACGAATGTCCGCTTTTGCATGTGGTCTCAATTGGTCGTCGCAACACTTTAATCTTTTTTGGAAAGATGGAGTGTGAAGATGGGTTACAGGCGTCGGATATATTTCACCGCTGAACAGAAGAACGAGATCTGGGATCGCTGGCAACGCGGCGAGTCCATGAGTTCAATCGGGCGTGGGTTTGAACGGGAATCATCTTCGATCTACCCATTGTTGTCGCGCACGGGCGGCATCCGTCCTCCTGAACGCAGGCGCTCTAGGTTATCCCTGACGCTGGTTGAGCGTGAAGAGATATCCAGAGGTCTTCAGAGCCGTTTGTCGCTGCGTTGTATTGCCCGCCAATTGCAACGCTCCGCCTCGACCATCAGTCGCGAAGTCAAACGCAATGGTGGAACTGCTCATTATAAGGGCGGTCCGGTCTGATCGGGCCGCCTGGGATCGCGCCCAAAGACCCAAACGTTGTAAGCTGGCTTGCAACAGGACCTTGTGCCGAACAATATCCCAAAAGCTTCAATTAAACTGGTCGCCTGAACAGATTGCAGGCTGGCTGAAGCGGGAATATCCGCAGGAAGAACATAATCAGGTGTCGCACGAGACGATCTACCGAAGCCTGTTTGTCCAGGCGCGCGGTGTGCTGAAGAAGGAACTCATGCAGTATCTGCGTTCGAAGCGTACGATACGCCGTTCCAGACACGCCAGTTTGAAGCGTGACGGGCTTGGTCAGATAAAGGATGCCGTATCAATTAGTCAGCGACCCGCATCGGTGGAGGACCGCGCTGTTCCCGGTCACTGGGAAGGTGATCTCATCGGAGGTTCAAGGAACAGCTATATCGCCACTCTTGTTGAACGCCATTCTCGCTATGTCATGCTGGTCAAGGTTCCAAACAAGGATACCGAAAGCGTCGTGTCGGCTCTGATCAAACAATCACAGAAATTGCCGCGTGAGTTGTATAAGTCACTCACATGGGATCGCGGTAAAGAGCTTGCCGGTCATAAGCGCTTCACCTTGGCAACTGATATCAGCGTCTACTTTTGCGACCCGCAAAGCCCGTGGCAACGTGGAACCAATGAGAATACCAACCGACTGCTGAGACAATACCTCCCAAAGGGAACGGACCTGTCGGTACACTCACAAAGCCGCCTCAACAAGATCGCGCGCCAGCTGAACGAGCGACCCAGAAAGACATTGCAATTTGAAACGCCAGCAGACAGGTTTAATGCATGTGTTGCGACGACCAGTTGAGATCACACACCATTGCACTAATGCGAAATTGCTAATCTGACGTCCGCTCCGAGGATATTCCTGAAGTCCGGCTTGCGCGTAAAAGGGGATGTTGGGATTTGTGGCTCGACCGAGCATTCTTGGCCCTAAATGGACTTTCGATGGATGAATCTTTTCGCACCTATAATTGTAGCCGTATCCTATAAGAGAATATGTCGTGAACGTTATTGACGTTCACGACAGTGATGATGAAAGTGAGCCGCTTGCCGGGAGGTCTTACGAAGTGTAGTATTTCTCGGCGACGATCTTTCCATCGTTCCAGCGGCGGACCAGGACTTCATTCCAAACAATCTTGTCACCATCTCCACCGGTCAGATTGAATGTCCACTCGCTCATGGATATGTCATCGCCGACAGATTGACCGTGCAATGTTGCCCCGTCGAAACTTTTAAGGCTTTCAAAAAGCCTTGCAGATGCGCGCGTTGCTCTCTTTTTGATGTGCGCGCCGAACCGTCGCTTTCTGTGAAAACACATTCGTCGGCGTAATGTTGGTCGATAGAATCGATGATCTTTCCCTGTCTTGTAAGATCGTTCACTGCGGACTCCAATTGCTCTAAGTTCTTTGTCATAATAAATTCCTTTCTAGGGTTGCTGGTTTTCAATTCGATTTGTTACCCAAAATCTCAGCTCTCGCTGAGTTTGTTTCGGCTGGCTCCATGAGTTGAATGCTCGGCTTGGCCAACAACGTCATGGTTTTCTTATCATTAGATCAACAATTGAAGTTTCTAACAGCGAGTAACGGTGGAGATACGGACGAATTTCCGATGCACGGATGATTAAGCGCTTTGCTAATTTTCTTTTTTCAACAGCGAATATCCATCCATAAATATCCAGTCATCTTTTTGGGCAGGGACGTGGCAACCCAAACAGTCGCTGCGAAAACTTGTCGACGTTGTGTTACTCGAATCCGCGGCGTCAAAATATGACCAGCCCCAACCGTTGCCCCATAAGCGGTTACCTGGAAACCTGCCTTTGCGGTCCTTGACCATGACAAACCAGCCGGTAATTTTACCGCCCCAAGCGAGATTTCCGGTTGTTTTACGCCCCGAATTTGCATCAAGTAATTCCTTGACCAGGACTGCTCCATCGAGAAATTCGCCTGTTTTCTGGTAATGATTGACGACATCCAATGTCGTGTAGACATTATGAAAACCGGCAATTTTTACTGCGCCTGAGCCTTTTATCCCCCAGGCGCCAATAAACACCATTTCTTCTTGGTAGTTTTCCGGCACATGAATTGCGCCGTCAGCAGACACGACAGAGGAATACGTATCTGCTGCGCTCTGAGCAAAGGCGGGCAGACCAACAAATGCAATTGCAACTGCAGCAACCCAAGGGTTTCTATTTACGGCCATCTCGCAATCCTTTCTTCGCAACAAAGCCTGCATCAAATCGTATGTTATTTGCCTAGCCGCCCTTGGCTTCTTTTAGGACTGGATAGAACTGCAAGAATACCCAATCGTCGCTGGCGTTGAATTCATGGCACGTATTGCAGGCTTGGGCAGGCAGCGCTTCCATCGTGTCGGGATATGCAACGCCAGGTGCATGGCCGCTACTGTAATAAGCCCAATTTCCGGGCTCATCGGGGTAGCGCACGGAATCCTTGATTGCGAATTCAAGGCCCGAGAAGATATCCTGAAAATATCCGCGTCCTGAAACTTGATCGGTGGAACCATCTTCGTGGGCGCCCTCTGAAATAGCCATGGAGAGCTCTTTGGCAATCATCGTTCCCTCACGGAAGGTTCCGGTTTTTTTCCAATGCTTCCAACTGGTCGGATCGATGTAGACTGAGTGAATCTCCGGGAATGGAGCCTCTCCGCCATTCAGCCCATTTGGCGTTACTGGCGTTCCGATATAAATCCACTCACGCCAATTGTCTGGACGGATCAAATGGCCGTCTGCCGTGTAACTAGCCTTATGGGTTGTCGGCTCTACGCCCGCGCCGCCCCCGGTTGAAGCTTGTTCTTGCGAATTACCGCACCCGGTCACGATCAGCGGGCTAGCCAAAAGAATTGTCAAAAAAACTTTTCTCATTTTCACAAAGTCCTTCTTAGTTACGAGTGTTAAAACCAATGTCGATCTTTATGCCGCGCGCTGCAGTCGCAGCACCGCCCAGGCCTCATTAAGCGCATCGATAAGCGCCGCGATGTGATCGTCGGTATGAAGCGGCGACGGAGTAAGGCGCAGCCGCTCGGTCCCTTTCGGCACTGTCGGATAGTTGATCGGCTGGACATAAATGTCGTGCCGCTCAAGCAGGAAATCAGTAACTGCCTTGCATCGAACCGGATCACCCACATGGAGGGGCACGATATGACTTACCGATGGCATGACCGGCAGCCCGGCCGCGCCAAGCATTGTCTTTAATGTTGCAGCTCTCTCCTGGTGCCGCTCCCGCAGCTCGCGGGCCTGCCGCAAATGCCTTACGCTCGCCAATGCGCCGGCGACGAGGACAGGTGAAAGCGCCGTCGTAAAGATAAATCCTGACGCATAGGATCTTATTGCGTCCACGAATGCAGATGTTGATGCAATGTAGCCGCCCATCACGCCGAATGCCTTACCGAGGGTTCCCTCGATCACATCTATTCGGTCTGACACTCCATCGCGCTGTGCGATTCCGCCGCCCTCGGCGCCGTACAAACCCACTGCGTGGACTTCATCAAGGTAGGTAAATGCGTTGTATTTATCCGCAAGGTCACAGATTTCCAGAATGGGGGCGATATCGCCGTCCAT
This sequence comes from Hyphococcus sp., assembly GCA_021776415.1. Lineage (GTDB taxonomy): Bacteria > Pseudomonadota > Alphaproteobacteria > Caulobacterales > Parvularculaceae > Hyphococcus. The sequence goes on along the minus strand of JAJFFY010000012.1, from coordinate 10,592 downwards.
TGAATAAACCGACTCAAAGGCGATCACTTTTGGCCGGTCAAGTGGTAACTCACGCAGCAACTCTTCAAGATGCTCGAGATCATTATGGCGCCAGATCAGTTTTGCACTCCGGCCGCTGCGAATGCCTTCGATCATCGATGCATGATTGAGTTCGTCCGACAGGATGACGCAATCATTCAGAATATGCGAAATAGTGGAAAGCGTCGCTTCATTCGACACATATCCTGATGTGAACAAAAGCGCGGCTTCTTTGCTGTGAAGTTCGGCTAATTCATGCTCAAGCAACACATGGAAATGTGTTGTACCGGCAATGTTGCGCGTGCCGCCCGCGCCGGCGCCAACCTTGTCGATTGCGGTGCGCATGGCGTCCGTTACATCGGGATGCTGGCCCATTCCAAGGTAATCGTTTGAACACCAAACCGTAATTTCCCGGGGGCCATCACCGCTATAATATGTGGCGCACGGAAAATTGCCTCTTGTTCGCTCAATGTCGGCGAACACCCGGTATCGTCCCTCATTCCGTACGGCGGCGACAGCGGTCTGGAAATTACCCTGATAATCAAACATCGCAGTTATAGCCTCCTTTGGAAATCAATGAAATTGGGCCAGTGAGTTTGAAGGCATGCCTGCCGAAAGTGCGGCAAGCATGCGTCACAAAATCCCTAGCGCGTAACAGGCTTGGCTTTGCTCAGCTTCTTGACGTCAGGCCGATCTACGATTGCAGGGCGTAAGGAAAGGATGATGGCGAAAAGCTCATCTTGCTCAGCATCAGGGACTTTGAACTCAACAAGAACATCCTTCAGGTGGCCCGCAACGACATCAAAATCTGCCGCAGTGATTCCCAGACCGCCATGAACAACATTTGCGTTCCGGCTGATCACCTTGCAGGGGCCGCCGGTCACATTGCACACAAGATTTTTATTTTTCTGTTTGAATGACGCGCGTGTGTCATCGCCCATGCCCACAAAAAACTGGTTTATCCTGGTGTCAGCGAACAACCGGTCAGCGAATTCATCAACAACAGCGGAAACACCCGCATAACCACCAAGCCGCTCGTAGAGCGTCTTTTCCACAGCCTCTTCGGCCATAACGGCGTTGCCCAGGAAGGGGCCGCCCGATACCGAGATAAAAGCCAAAATTGCTAAATAGGATTTCAAATGCATTTAACTCTCCTTTGCTGAATTCTGGGCTCAATTCCGGGAGCGCATGCTCGGATTGGCCGAGAACGCCCAAAACATTCACCAAATTGTTCAAAGGAAGAAGTTTCTAACAGGAAGTAACATGGCCGACGGGAGCTATTGCGCACCGTGAACAGTCCAACAAATAACAGTAGTATCAATCGCTTACTAATGTTAATGCGCATTGCAAAAAATCTGTATAGTCATTAGTGCGGAACTGCTGAATACGAACCGAGAAACTGTGACAGGACCAGCTGACCACGCGCCTTTACCTCCCAATGACGACGCGAAACGACGTCGCCAACCGTCTCACGCCGAAATTCTGAACCAACTTGAGCGGATACTGTCCAACGCAGAGTTTACGTCATCAATACGTCTGCAAAAGTTGCTACGGTTCATTGTCTCGGAGACCCTGGCCGGCCGATCAGATCAATTGAAAGAATACCCCATCGCGCTTGACGTCTTCGATCGTGATGAGTCCTTTGACCCACAGACAAGCTCCATTGTGCGTGTCGAGGCGAGCCGGCTACGTGGTAAGCTTGAAAAATACAACGCTATCAACGGTCACGATGACGCTGTAAAGATAACTCTTCCCACTGGCAGCTATGTTCCTTGCTTCAGCTTAGTGAACACAAGAGAAAAAGCGAATGAACAGGGAAATATTTCTTCTTCCCTACAATCTCTACCACTTAGGGCGAGCGCACGCTCCATCGCAATAGCAATTCCGGCGATCATAGCTGTTGCAGTCATCGTTTTTTATGCAACCGGACAGTCAATTCCTTGGTCACATGCCGAGCGCAAGGCGGATGCAAGTCATATCAACTCCATAGCTGTCTTGCCGCTCCGCAATTTTTCGGGTGATCCCGCCGAGGATTATTTTAGCGAAGGCATGACCGATGCCCTCATTTCCGGATTAGCTCAAAAACGTGTCGCGCATGTGACGTCAATGACATCGGCCCTCGCCTACAAGGATAGCAACCGGCCGATCGCGGATATCGCGAATGAACTGGGCGTTAGCCATTTGGTTGAGGGTTCGGTGATGAGAGTGGGGACAAGAGTTCGTATTTCAGTCCAGCTCATTGAAGCAAAATCCGACCGTCATTTATGGGCGGAAAGCTACGAGCGCGGAATGTCTGACGTGCTCCGCCTACAAGACGATGTCGTTATGCGCATCGTATCATCGATCGTCGAGCAGATAACGCCGACAAGCACACAAAATTCAACCCGAGTATTCGATGTCGACCCTGTAGCTTACGAGGCCCATCTTAAGGGGCGTTTCTTTTTGAATTCCATAACGGAAGACGGATTCAAAAAAGCGATAAAATATTTCCAACAATCGATTGAATTAGAGCCGAAATACGCGCCGTCATATTCGGGAATGGCGGCGTGCTACTGCTTGTTGGGCGGTCATGGTTTTGAATTGGTCAAACCGAGTGAAGGGATGCCCGCGGCGAAAAAAGCCGTTATGGAATCGCTGAGACTCGATAGCCAGCGAGCCGAGCCCCATGCCTTTCTTGGAATCATTCAGTTAAAGTATGATTGGGACTGGCGCAGTGCGGAGGAATCATTCGAACGCGCGATAGAAATAAACCCGAGCTATTCAAGAGCCCACATATTTTACAGCTTTTATCTCGAGGCCATGGGTAGGCAAGATGAGGCAATCAAGGAGGCGAAGGCAGCCAGAAGACTTGACCCGTTATCGCGCGCTGCAGGCGTCAATCTAGGTTGGCAATATTTGCAAGCGGACAATCTAATTGACGCCAAGAAGACGTTTGAACAAACAGCGGAAGTTTATCCTAACCACTGGGGCGTCCTTTGGGGCGTCGGTCAGTATCATTTACACCTTCGGGAATTTAACGAGGCGCTTTCTTATTTTAGCAAATCGATCGCCGCTGGTGGAGGACACGCACTGCCCATTAGCGCGCTTGGATATACATATGCGATTTCAGATCACCCTGATCAGGCGCGAGAAGCGCTCAGGAAACTCGAAGCCCTTCGCAAAGAAGACTATGTCTCACCCTACCATCTGGCGACAATTCACGCGGGCTTGGGAGAAAATGATAAGGCGTTTGCTTTGCTGGAAGAAGCCTATGATCTTCGTAGTCGATCCATGGCGTGGCTCAATGTTGCGCCAGAAATGGATGGACTGAGGTCTGACCCGCGTTTTGAAGAGTTGTTGTTGCGGATTGGCCTCGTCAAATAGTCGCTTATACATCATTTTATGAACAAAGAACTCAATAGCTTAGAGCCATACCATCCGCCAGTTCGCAGTTTTATCGCTTATGGCGCGCCAATTCTGGATAACGGTGATTGTTCAGTTGCGAGGCGAGCGAATGTTGGGGGCCAGATTCAGCCTAGTTAACAGTCCAGAGAACCGCGGATCATTGCGCTGAGGGTCGTAAAGCGGATTTATTTTGAGAAAGATTACACCTCTCGCGCCTTCGTCTATGCCTTTTTCCAGCCATTTAAACGCTGCATCGCTTTCGCCGAGATTTGCGTATATTTGTGCAATCAATGGCGCCGGCACATATTCATCTGTATTGAGAATTTCTTTAAGTATTACACGCGCTTCTGTCACGCGGCCAGTGCGGGCATAAGCGACGGCTAGATCGGATCGGGCCAGTGGCGCGCCCTCCAGTAACTGCACAGCTTTTGAAAACGAGTTTATCGCTGCATCGGCTTCACCTAATAGAAGTTGCGCCCTACCAAGAACCCGATAGCCGTCAGCAAATGTGCCATCGGATAATAAAACCGCTTCCGCTTCGCGCAATGCGTCCTCATAACGGCGTGCATTGAAATACGCCCAGGCAAGATTGTTTCTCGTACCATTATCAGTATCGCCGCTGTCTATGCTTTTTTGCAGTATGCCGATTGCGGCGTCGTGATTTCCGACAATCGAGTTAGTGAGCGCATATCCAAGCGCGGGCGTTCCCGATATTTCATAAGCGCGTTGAAAAGCAGCAAGGGCGCCCCGCCAGTCCTGGTCATTCCAGGTCAGGACGTCGCCATAAATCGAAAGCGCCGCGGCGCGCGTTACCGGATTGGTTGATGAGATGCCGTGGACCAGTGAAGCCTTCACTTTCGGCATGGCCTCAGCGGGAGTCATCCAGCCATAATGCGTGCCGGCATAATAATAAGCCCTGCCCATTCCAAGATGGGCTTCCGCAAATTTTGGATCGAGTTCGACAGCCGCTTTGAACGAGACCAATGCGCGACGATTGTCATCGATCGTCCACTGGCGGAGCTGGTAGTTGCCAATCAGGAAGTAGTCATAGGCTTCAAGATTCTTCGTCGGTAAACTTGTAACGCGTTCCCGCTCGGCATCGCTGAGTTCGTCAACAAGCGCGTTTGCGATATTTAGTGCAATATCCTGCTGGATCGCAAAAATATCGCCGGCTTTGCGATCATATGTTGACGACCACAGATGCCGCCCGTCTGACGCTGAGATAAGTTGCACGGTGACGCGCAATTGATTGTCTTCCTGGCGCACGCTTCCTTCGAGGATATTAGCGACTTTCAGGCGTTTTGATATTTCCTCAATGGATGCATTTTCACCGCGAAATCGAAATGAATCCGTACGTGAGGCCACTTTCAGAGAGTCAACCTGCGCCAATGCGTTGAGGATTTCTTCCGCCATGCCGTCAGAAAAATAGTCATTGGCAATGTCAGAACTCATATTCACGAAAGGCAGCACGGCGATCGATCGAGGTTCAAATTCAGAAATGTTTTCAATACCAACGGACGTATTGCTGAGCTCCGTGCGATCTAATAGCAAAAAGACCGACAAAGTTGCGACAGCGAATGCGGCGCCTGCCAGCACCGTGCGACGCATAACTCTTGCGCCGAAAATTCCACCGCTGGCATCGTCTGCAACGTCACCGCCTGTTGTTGAGGCGGGTGAGAGTTTTTTTCCGTCGGGTAATGCGCTCCGCTCTACAGGGACGGTAAGGCGGTAACCCTGCTTAGGGATTGTCTGTATGAGCCGGTTTTCTGCATCCGTGTCGCCGAGCGCACTTCGTAACAAGGAAATAGCATTGCTAAGAGATGGGTCGGCGCCGGGCGCACCGCGCCATACCAGGTCGATTAAGTCCTGGCGGCGCACGGTTTCGCCTTGCCTGCGCGCGAGCGCGATCAGAACGGCCATCACGCGGGGCTCAATTTCTGAATGAGCGTCAGCCGTTTTTATACGCCGGTCGGCCGGATCAATGCGCCTGCCCGCGAGAACAAACGTTCGGTCCCATTCCGAGGCCCACAATCGAACATTCGACATGACTTTCTCCCGAAACTACTGTGCCAGTACTATTGCTGCACTGCAAATCTGTCCGGGGCACAGATATGCAATGCCGGGAATGTGAATACCGGAACTGGTGGATAAATTTCGCATACGACGTCCCAATTTCTCCACCTTCAGTTATTCTTAAGCTTTCCTCTAAGGAAAATACAATTTCTTTCAAGATTTTACGGCGCTGACGCGGCTAGCGTTTCTTGCTATCGCCTGACGATCTCTACAGGTCGCGCCCGTGGTCATTTGCAGGTGACCGAGTCAACGCAGCCAGGCGAAAACGACGAAATGTCGTGCTGCATCTTTTGCGCTCGAAGAGAGTCGCTTTGGGTGCAGAAAGAAAACCGCGCCACTCCGAACAGGCGAGCTGGAGAGGAAAATTACTGTGTTTAAGAAAATCAACCCAACAGCAATGGTTGTTGGTATTTCAGGCCTTCTGTTTGCCACGCATATCGTGCCGGGCCCCGCTTACGCAGAGAGCTGGATGGAAGATGTGACGGTAGAATTAACTTATCTTGGTACAGACCTGTCGAAGCGCGAAAAAGAATATTCCAAACGAATGAATTTCGCAATTCATGACATTGTCACTAAACATTATGAAGAAATGGAAGACAATGCACGCAAGGCTTTGAAGGCGGCGCAAAAGGAATGGGGTGCCGAGCACGTCAACACTTTAATGGCCTTCGCGATGACGGATCTGGCGCGGGCAAATGCAATAAATTTCTATGGCGGCGCTAGCAGAGCCGAAGCGGACTTGTTGATCAATCAAGCCCGCATATTTTCGCTTGCATACCCGGAATTTCCGGGCAGCTACTATATCGAGGTTTTGGCAAATATTTCAAAAGCGCGACTTACCATGGCTACCAGTATCGAGGCCGAAGCCGCCAAATATTACGATAAAGTGCTCGCGGCGATGAAACAATCGCCGGGAATATCAAACATTTCCCGGGTGCAGTCTGAGCGCGATTACTTGATAGTTCCGTAAGCGGCGTAAAATTTGAAATAATTGGCAGCATCTATCATGGCTCGATTATATCCAAAATACATACTGATGATGTTTGCGGTTCTTCTATGCCTCGCCGCGAGCTTTTCCGCGCATGCATCCGGGGACTTCCGGGTCTGTAACCCGGGTTATTACAACGCTGATGGCTGTCTGAAAGCGCATAACGAAGCAGCGCGTAAAAAATAAAAGCATCAATCTGAAGGACTTAGCAAATCACGCTGTCGCGGCTGGCGATAAGACAGCCGCCTTTGGCCTTTGGAGCCTGGCTGCAAGAAGCGACAAAGACCGGATCGCCATGTATTACGTCGGGGTTGCATTTTACAAAGGCGACGGCGCCCCGTAGAGCGATGCGGAGGCTGAAAAATGGTTCCGCCAATCCGCTGATCTCGGTCTTGCCGACGCGCAACATATGCTCGGCGCACTTTACGCCAATGGCCAGGGCCTTAAACAAAGCAATGCGCTAGCGATTAATTAGTATCAAAAAGCGGCGGACCAAAACCTTTCTGAAGCGCTGTATTTCCTTGGCTATTACTATTACGAGGGCAAGAGCGTCCGGCAGGATTACAAACGCGCTGCGGGATTGTGGCGCCGCGCGGCTGAAGCTGGTTATACGCCGTCGCAAGTCAATTACGGTCATTTGCTCTATGCCGGCAAAGGCGTTGAAAAAGATTTCGATGCCACGGTGCTGTGGACGCGCAAGGGCGTCGCCGCTGGCGATCCTCGCGCAAAAACCAATCTCGGCGAAATGTACGAATACGGGCGCGGCGTGCCACGCGACATGAAATTAGCCGCAAAATGGTATCGTGAAGCGGCGGCGAAAGGTGTGAAGGATGCACAAGACGGCCTGGCGCGGATTGCAGCGATGGGTGCGACGCCGGACGTCGCTGCGCAACAGTCGCCAGCGGTAGAGCGTGTGAACCAGGCGTTGAAAAGCGGCGACGTCGATAGTGGCGTGCGGATTTTGGCGGATTTGGCGAATGCTGGTGATTTTGACGCGCAAATCAGTCTCGGATTTATCTATGTCGGCGTCCCGGTTGTTTTGGTTCCGCGTGATTTTGAAAAGGCCCGGTTCTGGATGCAAAAAGCAGTTGCGCAAAAAAACAGGGCTGCTGCCATTGCCCTCGATGATACGTTGATGGAAGTCGCGGTAAAGATCCGCCACGGCGCCTTGGCTAATGTGGATATCGTCTCGCTCTTTGGCGGGGTTCAGCCGGACCCGGACGACGCCAAAGACTATTTGGAGGCCGTCAAATGGTTTAAGATGGCGGCTGCGCTGGGCAACACCGACGCAATGATAGTGATCGGCGACCTTTACGAAAGAGATCTATACGGAGAAGACGGGCATGGCCTAGACCGGGACTACGCTGCGGCTTTCAAATATTACAAACGCGCTGACGCGATCAAAGCAACGCCGCTTGTGGCGTTTCGGATCGGCCGCCACTACGCCAGAGGGCTGGGAGTGAGCCGGAACGACACTACCGCCGCGCAGTGGTTCAGAAAAGCAGCTGATGAATATTCGGGAGCCGAGCTTTGGCTAGCCAATTATGAAATTGGCAAAAATAATCTGCGACCGGCAATGTATTGGCTCGACCGGCTTTATCTCAACCAGGAATCGAACAAGCTGCTATCGAGCAAATATGATAAAATTCTGCACCTTTATTATGCGGCATCATTGCCGCCCGCGCCCTCAGGCTGGACAGCGCAGTCGATAGAACATCAGACAACCAAAGAACCAGTGAAACATGCAAGCCTTTCGAGCAGCGACGTTATTTATCCGATAATTTTTCAACGCCGTTATCGACAGAGCGCAACCGGCAGGGAATATATTGTGCGCGTTTTGCTGAGCAATTATGAACATGCAGAAAAAATTAAAACCGAAGTAGCGCAAGCGCGGCGATATTCTGAAGATGCACGGCGGCGGATGGAAAGCAATGATACGAAGGTTGCGCGCAGCATCCTTGAGGCGGGAGCCAATATGTATGTCCGTTTCGGCGCCTATGGTGGGTTCAACACGACGATCAGATCCGACGGCCCCAATGAAGCGCTCATTCAGGTTCCGCTGAATGCCCACATTGTCGTTCGCGCTGAAACATTGAATGGCGATGCGGATAAGCCCGAGGATGTTGAAATCCTAAAAACCGCGCTTCGCGCGACAAAGTTCGATCTCATCGAGAGCGCCGCAGGCGGTCATGGCTATTACAAAAAGGACAGTAACGGGAAGATTTATAACCATGAAAATCCGTGCTCCAGAATGTATCAGGCATATGACGCGTATTGGAGCGGCAGGCGTATTAGTTTTGTTCTGCATTTCGCTACCGCCTCAGAGCCTCGCAACAGATATCCATGCGGAATGGTCAAATGCTCATATAGCCGCCCTGTTTCCCGAGCCGATGGCGGGGTGGACTATCGGAGAGCTGGAGCTGGAAGATCGGGAAACGATTACATCCGGTTTTGAGGCCTTTGTCTCAGGCATGTCTGGTACGGATGTCGGCGTGAGCGTCAGGTTGCAAGCGACGCGCCGCTATAAATCCGGCGATCGATTCATTATTGTCGTTGCGGACACGTCAGATATTGAAGCCGCAGCCAATGTTGACGTCATCGCCGCAGCAAATATCGCCAACGAAGCGTTGGGCGCCGAGCTGGAAGCCGCCGGTATGAGGTCCATAAGCCATCGAGGCTTTACTGGCGTTTCGGCGCAAGAGAAAGACAAAGCGGAACGTGTTTTCAAAGTCGGTTCTGCCGGGATTGTTTCAATGGCATGCGACTATGCGGATTGTGAGCGAGACTTGGCCATCATGACCAAACGCCTCGACCTTTCTACTTTTGCCGAATTTACAGATTTTGACCATCGAAAATAATTGGCGCCGCCGCGCGCGTATATTCAATAGGAGTATAATGTGAATAAGCTCGTCCGGTACAGTTTGTTGGTGTTAGTCATATTCGGGGTCGGATATTTTGTTTGGTCCGAAATCCAAGAAGGCCGGCAGAATTATCCTTCGTTCATCATCATTGAAACGCGACCGGGCGCAACGGTTCTAGTGCCAATTAGCCAAAGACTTGTCGGCGGCGAACGAAATATTACCAGTATAATCTATGGCGATGTTCACACCGAGCCGCACCCGCTGCCAATGGACGTTTCTATTGTCTATTCAGGGGTTTATTTTCTGTCCAGCGGCGCGGTCGGGGATGTTTTGGTGCGGGCGCCGCCGGAATCATCTGGGCTAATGGAATTTACCCTGACTGCATCAGCCACTGCGCAAGCCGCCGATGCGGGCAGCGTCTGGCTTAGGCCAAAAGGCACAAAGGTTTCTTTGCTAGTGATTGGAGAGCCGATATCACATACCACGCTCGCACTCGACGGGGCTTGGTATGACAATCAGCGGCATTGGGAATTTTCCGCTAATGGTGCGAAAAAACTTACGATAACAACAGAAGGCGAGGTCGAGGCGCTCGATTATAATCTCTACCAAGATGAAACCCGTCGCTGGTTCTTGGTAGAAAGCCGGGCCATGAACGGGCGAGCTTACTGGATAGAGGTGGACGATAACATTTTGAAAGTGGCGCTGCCGGCAACGATATTCGAACCCTTTGCAGAACTACGGCGTAGCAAGGAGTAAATTTAGGTGGGCGAAAATGTCATATATTGTTATGTAGACGAATCTCTGAGACACAGGCGGATTGACAATAATCGTTCTCTGAGCACTTCGTGTAAGGTATCTTCATTGTGAGCGCCATCATGGCGGACAGCTCACAGTTTTCGACTTTGAGGTTTTTTCTGTAATATTGAGATGGGCTGTTGTATGAAATGGCTCCCCGGACTGGACTCGAACCAGTGACAAGCTGATTAACAGTCAGCTGCTCTACCAACTGAGCTACCGGGGAATACGTTGGAGGCGGCGGATATAGCAAAGGCCTTCCGCCGAATCCACCACCTTTTTGCATCATTTGGCAAAGTTTTCTGCGCTCGCGCTCATATTCGGGGCGATGATATGAGACGGCCGCGTTTTGGGGAAAAACGCGGCCGGTACTCACTGTCGTGGGGTATGGTGGGGTATCTTCTCGGGAGAAGATATTCTTAACTTCTCATCAAGGTCTTAACATAAGGTTAACACCCTTAGGTTGTGTGGTC
>JAJFFY010000011.1 GCA_021776415.1 Hyphococcus sp. | reverse complement strand
AAATCTGGTTCTATTGAGTGCTTTCGGCGATGTAGTTGTATAAATCCCTACACTGGTGTTGCTATCCGCCGTTTCCCGAATCACGCAAAAAGCAGGCGTACAAGTTAAGGAATCCCCACCCATGACCGCGCCCACAGGATCAAAAGCCAACCCGTCCCAGTTCGATTGCTATAGCGACCTCGGCGAGGACGAGCCTTATTTCGTTATTCGCGCGGATGATCCTTTGTCGGATTCTCTGGTCGAGCTTCACGCCTATATTGGCGCCGGTCAGTCGGGCGCGGCGCATAACAAGCTTGCCGAAATCATGTCGCTGGCGGCGGACCGTCCGCCGCGTCCTTCGGATTCGCCAAAATATCGAGAGACCTTCACCATCTCGCAGGCGATGGAGGTCTGGCGGCGCAACAATCATTAGCGCCGCACGCGGTTCCGTTTGTGATGATTTTAAGGCTGCTATATCAGCGGTTTGGATAGGCCTGTGCGTTCACAACGCATCTGCATCCCACCCTTGCGCCAAGGCCCGCAATCGCTAATGTCTGCCCGGAATTTTATCAGCCGTCCCTTAAGCGGGACCGAACAGGAGAAACTGATGGCAGTCGACGGCAAATGGAACCTTACGATCAAAACACCCATGGGCGACCAGACCGGTGTTTTAACCCTCAAGCAGGAAGGCGACGCGCTGGCTGGCGATATGTCAGGACCGCAGGGCGCCGCGCCGATCGAGAATGGCGCTGTTGAAGGCGACGTTTTGAAATGGCACGCCAAAGTGACCTCGCCAATGCCGATCACGCTCGAATTTGAAGGCAAAATCGAAGACGGCAATCTTGCGGGAAGCGTCAAGCTTGGCGCATTCGGCTCGTCGACTTTTTCCGGCACGCCGGCATAAGCGTTTAAGATGAAATATTTCGCCGCCGCTTTCGCCTGTTTTCTGCTCGCGGCCTGCGGCGGCGAAACTGATGTTGCGCCTTCAGCTGAAAATCCAGATTTAGACAATTCTGCGGCTTCGCCAGCAGGTGAGGCGGCGGACAGCGCCGTTGAAACCAAAGGCGCATCTGTCGCCCTTGATGATCTGGCGGAAGCGTTTGTAAAACTCTCGCTGGCAATCGGTGTTCACGATCCGGCCTTTGTTGATGCCTATCACGGCCCTGATGAGTGGGCGCAGGCAGCCGCCAGCGAAGCTCGACCCCTTGATGAGGTCGCCGCCGACGCGCAGGCGTTGTTAATCAAAGTCTCCCGCGCCAACGCTGATGCGCCGAGTTTGCGCGGCGCCATGCTCGAGAAATTGGTTCGCGCCAGCGTCGCGCGTATTGAGATTGCGCTAGGACAGTTTTATCCATTCAATGAGGAAACGCGGCTCTTATATGACGCCGTCGCGCCGCAATATGATGTCGACGAATTTGATGCGGTGCTTGAGGAAATCGACGCGCTGCTGCCCGGAGATGCGCCGCTGCACGAGCGCGTTGATGCGTTCCGCAACTCGCTTGCCATTGCCGAAGACAAACTGTTGCCGGTGTTCAACGCCGCCATCGCCGAATGTCGCAAGCGGACGCTGGCGCATTATGATCTGCCCGACAATGAACGCTTTCGTCTTGAGTTTGTGACCGACAAACCCTGGAGTGGCTATAACTGGTATCAGGGCGACTTCGAGAGCCTGATCCAGGTCAATACCGATTTTCCGATCATCATCGATCGCGCGGTCGATCTCGGTTGCCATGAGGGCTATCCGGGGCACCACACCTGGAATGTGATGCTTGAGCGCGAGTTTTTGAATAAAAACGGATGGATCGAATATTCTGTCTACCCCCTGTTTTCGCCGCTTTCCGTGACCGCGGAAGGTTCGGCCAATTATGGTATCGAGCTGGCTTTCCCTCACGATGAGAAAATCACCTTTGAACGCGAGGTGCTGTTTCCTCTGGCGGGCTTGAACCCGGAGGATGCGGAAAAGCTGGACCGGTTGAACAAGTCTCGGCGCAAGCTGTCCCATTCACGCAATCATATCGCGCGCGCCTATCTTGACGGCGACATTGATCGCGATGAAGCGATCGCGATGTTGACGACTTACGGCCTTCAGTCGCGTGAGCGGGCCGAGCAAGGCGTGCGATTTATCGAGACCTATCGCGGCTATGTCATTAACTACAATCTTGGACGCGACCTGGTAGAGGATTACATTAATCGTATAGCGGTTGGGCGCGTGGATACCTGGTCAGCGTTTCAAACGCTGCTGACAACGCCGCTCGCAGCTTCCGATATCATGGCCGCGCCATGAGTTTTGCACGGATTATCCAAAAAATTCATCTCTGGGCGGGGCTGTTGCTCGGCGTCCAGGTGTTGATATGGATGTTGAGCGGCGTCGTTATGAGCTGGTTTCATCTCGATCTCGTGCGCGGCGAACGCAGCGCTTTTTCCGCGCCGGCGCTGGAGCTGGAAGCCAAAGGCTATGCCTCGCCGGGCGGCGTGATCGCGCAGATGGACGGCGCGACCACGGTTTCGTTGCGACATTTCCTTGGGCGTCCGGTTTATGCCGCCGAGGCTGTAGGGGAGAGCGCATTGTTTGACGCCTCGACCGGTGAGCGCATTACGCCGCTTGAAGAAGAACCGGCGCGTGAAGTGGCCAACGCCGATTATGTCGGTAAAGGCAAAATTGAGCGGCTAACCCTGATGAGCGATGCGCCGCATGAATATCGCGGCAAACAACCGGTATGGCGCGCTGATTTTGATGACCCTCTCCACACGCGGCTTTATATCTCACCAGAGAACGGCCGCGTCATTTCCCGCCGCAACGACATCTGGCGATTTTACGACTTCTTCTGGATGCTGCATATTATGGATTATGTTGATCGAAAGGATTTCAATAATCCGCTGATCAAAGCATTCTCTGCCGGCGGCCTGATATTTTCTTTTACCGGCCTGATTATGGTGGTGATGAAAAAGGGCAGAAGGCAGATCGCAAACGATTTTCAATTCATCATTGGGCGTCGGCGAGGCGCACCATAAAAAACACGCCGCAAGATTTTTGCGGCGTGTGAGTATTTCTTGGGGGGATTTTTAAAGTTCAAAAGCCGAAATAAATTGGTTCCGGGCCAGCCTGTTTGAATTTCTCTGATTTGGCGTCTTCGGCCTCGTCTGCATCATCGCCGGCGGTACATTCATCATGTGAAGGATGTGCGCCTTTGTCGTCAGCCTTATCGGCGGAATATCCAACCGATCCGGCGACAGTGGCGATGGAAACAGAAAGCCGGTCGACGAAATAGGCGAGCACGCCGGCGCCTTTGCGCGGCGTAGCATCATCGGCAGTCTGGCTCGCTGTCATTGATCCCAGTGGGCCAGCGGCCGCACCGGTAATGCAGAGCGCGCCAGCAGCGATTGCAGCGGTCACAAATTTCATCATAGTCAATCTCCTCCAGCCTTTATGCACGCGGTTGCAGTGCAAAAGCAACCATTTGGCCTCTCTCCGATAGGCCTGAAACTCTTACCATGACGTAACAATTAAGGCGTTTTCGGCATTCAGATGGGTGCTCACGCAGATTTTACAATCTTGCAGCGCACAAAATCCGCCGTGGCCGCTTGCGTCAGCTATCAGGCGAGCGCGTCGGCGGCTGCCGTAAACGGCACATTCAGCGCCTCGGCGACGGCCTTATAGGTGACCATTCCGCGGTGAATATTGAGGCCATTGCGTAAGTGCGGGTCGTCCCTCATGGCGTCGAGCCCCTTATTGGCGAGGCGCAAGCCATATTGCAGCGTTGCGTTGTTCAGCGCGTGAGATGAGGTCAGCGGCACTGCGCCCGGCATATTCGCGACGCAATAATGCAAAACCCCGTCGACCACATAGGTCGGATCTTCGTGGGTGGTCGCCTTTGAGGTTTCAAAACACCCGCCCTGGTCAATTGCAACATCGACAAGGACGGCGCCTTCTTTCATGCTTTTCAGCATCTCGCGGGTCACCAGCTTTGGTGCGCTGGCGCCGGGGATTAACACCGCGCCAACGACGACGTCGGCGCCTTTGGTTTCTTCTTCCAGCGCTTCAAATGTTGAGTAACGCGTCTTGGCGCGACCCTCGAAGAGATCGTCAAGCTCGGTAAGCCGGCGATGGCTGCGCTCCAGAATGGTCACGTCCGCGCCAAGCCCGACGGCCATGCGCGCGGCATGTGTGCCGACAACGCCGCCGCCGATCACCACGACTTTCGCGGGCAGAACGCCAGGAACGCCGCCCATAAGAAGCCCGCGTCCGCCCTGATGTGCGGTCAGCGCATAAGCGCCGGCCTGTACTGATAGCCGGCCTGCAACTTCGCTCATGGGCGCCAGCAAGGGCAGGCCGCCAAAAGCGTCCGTCACGGTTTCATAAGCAACCGCCGTCACCCCAGACTCGATCAAGCCGCGCGCCTGATCCGCATCCGGGGCCAGGTGAAGATAGGTATAAAGAATTTGTCCCTCGCGCAGCTGCGCCCATTCGACTGGCTGCGGTTCTTTTACCTTCACGATCATGTTGCTGGTTGCAAAAACTGTCTTGGCGTCGGGCGCGATCTTGGCGCCGACGGCCTTATAATCACTGTCGCTGACTTTAATGCCCGCGCCGGCGCCGGTCTCGACCAGAACGTCATGACCATTGGCGACATATTCGCGAACGCTGCCCGGCACCAGGCCGACGCGAAATTCCGAGTTTTTGATTTCCTTGGGTACGCCTACCTGCATGATCTTCTCCTCAAGACAGTTTCAGGCGCATTCTATTCTCTTTTTTGTGTATAGGTTTGATATTTTATCGAGTTAATGCTAAAACGTTGAACATTATTTCCAGTTTTGAGTAATTTAACGAACAGAGTTCGAATTTATGGACGAGTTTGACGCCGCTATTTTGAACGTCCTTCAGGAAGACGGGCAAACGCCTTTTTCAGAACTGGGCGAACAAGTAGGGCTGTCGCCGTCGGCCTGCCACAAGCGCGTCAAGGAGTTGCGCCGGTCGGGCGTGATTGCGCAACAAGTGGTTATTGTTGATGAGCGCAAGCTGGGGATGGAAACATCCGTGTTTGTTCAGGCGACGTTAAAAAACCAACGACAAG
Source organism: Hyphococcus sp. (assembly GCA_021776415.1). GTDB lineage: Bacteria > Pseudomonadota > Alphaproteobacteria > Caulobacterales > Parvularculaceae > Hyphococcus. The sequence goes on along the minus strand of JAJFFY010000011.1, from coordinate 59,191 downwards.
CAACACTGTCCGCTTTCGAAAATGCCGTGCTGCTCCATCGCGAGATTATGGAGTGTTATCTTATGGCCGGGCTTTCAGATTATTTGCTGCGCATTCTTTGCCGCGATGGCATCGATTATGAACGCATCCACGCCGACATCCTCACTCGGCTTCCGGGCGTCGATCGGGTGATTACCAATTTTTCCATCCGCAAGGTGCTGCGCCGTACCGCCGTGCAGCTCTGACCAGATCTGATTTCGGTGCTCATTAAGTCTTGGATAGGGGCGAGGTATTTAGCGGATTTGGCGGCAAATCCACGAAAATACGATTCAATTTGACCGTTAAGAGTTAAGCCGACGGCAAGCCCTGCAGCGCAGTCTTTTTTCTGCTGGTTTTGTTGGAGTTGTAAAAAATGTTGTCGACTGCTCGCGTAGCTATCCCCGTTCCCGTCGCCGTTCGGCTTAAAACCGACGCGGCGTTTCTTGATAATGTGAATGATTATGCGCGCGATGATTTGATTGGATTTAAGCGGCCGATTGCGGCGGCGTTTGCGTTGATTGCGCCGGTGGCGATGGCGTTTGTGTATCAGGGCGAGGGGGTCATATCAGCGCTACAGATTGCGGCTATGATTTTCGTGATTGTCGGCGCCGGCGTCTATTTTGTCGGCAAGCAGGAATGGCCGAACATCGTCTCTGAATTTCAAACCCTTGCGCGTGCTAAAAAGCAAGCCATCGCCGATCTGCGATGCGGGTTTGGCGAGTCGTCCTTTTTGAGCAATGGGCGCAGTCCGCGGTTTTTCGAATATGACCATGGCGTTATCGCAATGGCAGATGCGGGTGATCTGAAGACGTTATTTTTCGATATTACCAATGACGGCGACGATCCGCGCTGGGAGCTTTATTGTGATGGCGAGCTGCATCGCCGGGTGTGGCGGTGGCTGCGCCTGCCGGTCTCGCGCGAGGTCGTCAAATTCACCACCGAGGGCTCAAAACTCGCCAGCACTGGCGCGGCGCCCGTAATCGATTCGATTGAGGCCTGGGAAGCGATCAATGTCGCGCTCGGAGAGCCGCTTGACGGCTCGCTCATTCACCGGCCCTTTGATGAGCTGGTGGAGATGGCTGAGCGCCTGGTTTAATCGTTTTTGGGGTGATTTCAGCCCCTTACATTCGTTTGGCGCCGCTGCTACATGAGCATACATGGCGACCCTGATCGACACCCCCAATGGCGGCCCGAAGCGCGAAGCCTCGCGGCCGCGTCACCCGGAAAAGCAAGCGCGCGCCGACAGCCCGATTTTGCGAAAGCCGGATTGGATCCGCGTCAAGGCGCCGGTCTCTAAAGGCTATGCCGAGACCCGTGCGATTGTCCGCTCGCGAGGCCTGCATACGGTTTGCGAAGAAGCGGCATGTCCGAATATTGGCGAGTGCTGGGATAAAAAACACGCAACCATGATGATCATGGGCGACACCTGCACGCGGGCTTGCGCGTTTTGCAATGTGAAGACCGGCCTGCCGGGACCGCTAGATGCATCAGAGCCTGAACACGTCGCGGAAGCTGTCGCTGAAATGGGCTTGAAGCACGTGGTCATCACCTCGGTTGACCGTGATGATCTAGCCGATGGCGGCGCGGAACATTTCGCCAAAGTGGTGCGCGCGATCCGCGCCGGCTCGCCTGAAACCACGATCGAAATTTTAACGCCGGACTTTTTGCGCAAGGACGGCGCGGCGGAGATCGTCATCGATTCCAAGCCCGATGTCTTCAATCACAATCTTGAAACCGCGCCGCGGCTTTATCTCACGATCCGTCCTGGTGCGCGCTATTTTCATTCCCTGCGATTGTTAGAAAAGGTCAAGGAGCGTGACCCGCAGATGTTCACAAAATCCGGCATCATGGTCGGCCTCGGCGAGGGGCGCGAAGAGGTGATGCAGGTGATGGACGACATGCGCTCGGCCGGCATCGATTTCATCACTATCGGCCAATATCTCCAGCCGACGCGCAAACATGCGCCGGTCGACCGGTTCGTGCACCCGGACGAGTTCAAGTCATACGAGACCATGGCGCGGGCGAAAGGCTTCCTTATGGTCTCCGCATCGCCGCTGACCCGGTCATCGCATCATGCGGGCGAGGACTTTGCAAAACTGAAAGCGGCGCGTGAGAGGCTGGCAAAGACTGCCGGATGACGTCGCGGACCACCAGTACTGATATCCCTTACAGCGCGGCGCAGATGTTTGATCTGGTCGCTGATGTTGAGAGGTACCCGGAGTTTCTGCCCTGGTGCATCGCGCTTCGTATGCTCAATAGCGATCTTTCTGATGCGGGGGGAAAGCTGCGCGCAGAGATGATCGTTTCCTATAAGGTTTTTCGCGAACGCTTCAAAAGCGACGTTGCGCTTGACGCTGCGGCTAAGAAGATTGACGTTCATTATCTCGACGGCCCGTTCCAGCGGCTGCACAATCAGTGGCGGTTTGAAGACAGGGCGGATGGCGGCTCGACGATTCATTTTTTCATTGAGTTTGAATTTCGCAACATCGTGCTGCAATCGACGGCGCGGGTGGTTTTTGAAAAGGCGTTTGCGCGCATGAGCGAGGCGTTTGTCGCCCGCGCCGACGATCTTTACGGCGGCGCGCAGTGAATCCGCCTCAGTTTTTGCAAAAGAATGCTTCGATGAATTTTTGTCGGCGCTTTTGTGGGGTGTTGGCGGCGCTTCTCGGCGTCTCGTCGTTGCCGGCGCAGGCTCTTGGTAGTGAGCTGTTTGAGGCGCGCCAGATTGCAAAAAGCTGTAAAGGCGCCGCGTCAGTATCGCTCGCCTCGTTTAAAGACCGCGATGTGTTGTGCCTCCGCGGTGAGATCGACAAGCGGATGGAGCAGGAAATCACGCGAAGCCTGCGGCTCAGCCAGCGAGACCTGGCGGTGGTGGTCGATAGCGACGGCGGCTCGGTCGCAAGCGCCATCAATATCGCCGATCTGTTATCGGTGCATGGCTTTGACCTGATTGTCGCCGAGGGGTGCTATTCGAGCTGCGCCAATTATCTGTTTGTCGCTGCGAGCCGGAAATTTCTGTTAGAGGGCGCCGATATCGGCTGGCATGGCTCTACCGCGCCGCGCAGTTTTGATCGCTATATCGAAATCTTCTTCGCCAGGGAAAAACCGCTTGACGCGGCAGCGCTGAAAATACTGCGCAAACATTACGAAGCGTCGAAACGCGCGCAGGAAAATTTTGTTCAAAAACATAAAATTTCCGAAGATATCTATTTCGCACACTGGAACGCTTACGCCTGCGCCACGGGCGCGCGCACATGGAACAATTATCGCGGCGCGCAAGGTCAGCGGGTCTTCAGCGTGCGCTGGCGGCCGTCTTTGTCGAATATGCAACACAGATTTGGGATTACCAGTGTCGCGGCAGCGGCGCCGGGCGAGTATGCAGACAATTTCGTTTCGGTGACGCTGGATGATGGCGAACGGGAGTTGGTGAGCGTTGCCGATCGATGTCTGTTCAAGTCGCGGCCGCGTTGAAGGTCGCGCCAGCCTGGCCTTAATCGAGCGCGCGGAGGATGAGTTGCAGGGCTTTTTGGGCCGCCTCTGTCCTGACAAAATCGCGCGACTTGGCCTCGAAGATATGTTTTTCGGTTAGAACGCCGCCGCCGCGCCGGGCGAGACCGAACCACACCAGACCAACAGGCTTTGAAGCGCTGCCGCCGGTCGGCCCGGCGATGCCGGTAACCGAAACCGCAATGTCAGCGCGCGCGTGTTGCAGCGCCCCGGCGGCCATGGCGCTGGCGACTTCCTCGCTGACCGCGCCGTGCTGATCAATCAGCTCCATCGCTACGCCAAGCATTTCGTGTTTGGCCTCGTTAGTGTAGGTGACGAAGCCGCGATCGACCACAGCCGACGAGCCGGCAATGTCGGTGAGCGCTGCGGTGATCATGCCGCCGGTGCAGGATTCAGCAGCAGCGACGACAATGCCTTCGGCGCTTGCCTTGTCGATGACCGTTTGAGCTAAATCGAATATGAGCTTTGCCTGCATGGGATTTAAGTCTCCACCGGCAAAGCAACCGTTGCTGTCGCCATCGCGGCGATGCCTTCGCGCCTGCCGGTAAAGCCCAATTGTTCCGTGGTCGTTGCTTTGACAGAAATTCGTGCTGTCTCAATTTTTAAAATTTCGCCTAGCGCCGCGCGCATTTTCTCGCGATAGGGGCCGATCTTCGGCGCTTCGCAGATCAGCGTCACGTCGCAATGGGTGATGCGACCAGCCCGCTCGGTGACCAGGTCGCGCGCCTTGGCCAGAAAAACACTGGAGGCAACGCCCTTCCATTGCGGGTCGGTAGGCGGGAAGTGATCGCCGATATCGCCTTCGCCGATGGCGCCGAGAATGGCGTCGGTGAGCGCGTGCATGCCGGCGTCGGCGTCGGAATGGCCTTTGAGCTTTTTGTCATGGGGGATTTCAACGCCGCAAAGGATGACGGCGGCGCCATCTTCAAAATCGTGAACGTCAAAGCCGTGGCCGGTGCGGTATTCCATCTCGTCTACTTTCCGTCGCAGCAGAATTTCGGCCATGCCAAAATCTTCCGCCTGGGTGATTTTCATGTTGTCCGGCGAACCGGCGACCAGCGCGACACGCATCTGTGCAGCTTCCGCGACCGCGGCGTCGTCAGTCAGCACCTCGCCACTGGCGGCGCGATGGGCGCTGAGGATTTTGCCATAGTGAAACCCTTGCGGCGTTTGCGCCCGCCATAGATCGTCGCGCGGTACAGTCGCGCCGATCAGCGCATCGGCGCCCGCGCGCTTAATAGTGTCGTGCATGGGCAGGGCGGCGATCGCCCCGTCATGGGTTTGCAGCGCGGCGATGACGCGGGTGTTGGTCGGCGCATCGATAAACGGCCTTGCTGCATCGTGAATGAGAACATGTGCGGGGGCGTCCGCTTCAAGGCTTTCAATACCGATGCGCACCGAGTCCTGGCGCTGGGCGCCGCCATCGACCGGCGCCATCAGTTTGGGGTGCGCCAGCAGCCCGGCCATCGCTGCTTCATAAATATCGTGATCGTCGCGGTGGATGATGATGCGCACCGCATCGATGTCGTGATGGTTAAGAAACGTCTCCGCCGTCCAGGCGATCACCGCCCGCTGCCCAAGGGCGCGATATTGCTTCGGCCCGCCCGCGCCCGCCCGCGCGCCGCGCCCGGCAGCGACAATGATGGCGATCGTTTTCGACTGAACCATGTGCAAACTCATTTGTAAGCTGTTGGTTTAACGGCTAAACACCCTCGTAGCCAAGGACGCCCAAGAAGAATGTTTTCTATCAACGATATAAACCTCGCCAACAATGTCGTCGTAGCGCCGATGTCCGGCATCAGCGATCTGCCGTTCCGGCGGGCGGCGGCGCGCCTTGGCGCGGGGATGGTTGTCTCGGAAATGGTCGCCAGTATTGAGCTGGCGCGGGCGCGGCCGGATGTGGTGCGCCGCGCGGCCGGCGATAGCGGCGTCTTTCCGTTTGTGATCCAGCTTGCCGGGCGCGAAGCGCAGTGGATGGCGCAAGGCGCAAAGCTCGCCGAGGCCGCCGGCGCCGATATCATCGATATCAATATGGGCTGCCCGTCGCGGCAGGTGACGGGCGTCGCGTCCGGCTCGGCGCTGATGCGTGATCTCGATCATGCCTTGCGCCTGATCGAGGCGACAGTGGCGGCGACGTCGAAGCCGGTGACGCTGAAGATGCGTCTCGGCTGGGACCATGATTGCCTGAACGCGGCAGAGCTCGCCGCTAGGGCGCAAAGCGCCGGCGTTGCGATGATCACCGTACATGGCCGCACCCGCTGTGAGTTTTTTACTGGCGAGGCCGACTGGACCGCGGTGCGCGCGGTTAAGGAGGAGGTCAGCATCCCGGTTATCGTTAACGGCGATATCGTCGATGACGCGACCGCTCGGCTGGCGCTGTCCCAATCCGGCGCCGACGGCGTCATGATCGGGCGCGCGGCGATTGGCAGGCCATGGCTCGCCGGTGCGGTGGCGAGGGCGTTGGCGACCGGCGAGGCGATGACGCCGCCGTCGCTGGACGCCCAGAAAGACACAGCACTTGTGCATTATGCTGAGACCATCGCCCATTATGGCGCACCGCTCGGCGTCAGGATGGCGCGAAAACACCTTGCCGCTTATGTCGACCATGCGCCCGTAGATATCGCCCCGGCGCAGCGCCGAGCCTTCCGGGCGGCGATCTGCCGGATCGCGACGCCGGAGCGGGTTGTTGAGGGTTTGAGCGCCTTTTTCGAGCGCGATGACGCCGCTCTCGAGAGCTTCGCCGCCTGACCGCCACACGGCCTGTTACCGACTGTTTCATTTTAGCAACATTTGTGTTGATTTTTTGCAACAATCGACGCAGCATCCCCGTGGTTCGTGGCTTGCAATTGGTGGCTTGCAATTGACTGAATAGCCACTGAATAGCCACGGATTGCACGCGGGCCTCTTGTGAGGACCCGTGTATCCGGGGGTGGATAGTACGGTTTTGAGATCCCGCAGGACGGCGTGAGTTGGGTTTAGAAGATCACATCGCAGACAAGGCTGGCGACGCGGCGACTAGCGCGCGCGGCGCCGCGCGTTTTCTGCCGCAATGGGCGTTGTCGAATACGACGGCGGCGGCGGCCTTGTTCGGCGCGGGCGGCGTTGCGTTCCTGACCACCTGGTTTTTGATGTCGCCGCTGGTCGAGCGCGTCGACCGCGCCTTCCTGACCTGGATGGTGGTTGGCAATATTGTCATTGCTGCGGGCTTTGCAATCCTGATTGGCGTCCGGCTGTGGCATGTGTTGTCCGAGCGCCGCAATCAGCTTGCCGGCTCGCGCACCCATATGCAGCTGGTCGGCATTTTCTCCGCCCTCGCGGTGGTCCCGGCGATCATCGCGTTTTTATTCGCATTCACCATTTTGCGCACCAGCCTCAACGATGTCTTCAGTGAGCGGATTGATAATTATCAAAATACCGTGCGTGATCTTGCCAATGGCATCGTCGATATGCGCCGGGTCGAGCATGAACAGACCATGCGCGAGATCGCCTTTGACATCAGTCGCCAGGAAGAGGCTGGGCTTGGGTTTACCGAAACGCCAATCAGCTTCCGGCGCTATCTATTTGCGCAAGCTCAGGTGCGCGGGCTTTCGGCGCTTTATCTGATCGACGGCGATATGCGCATCATGGTCCGCGCCGAGATTGAGCCCGGAAGTTACAATCTGCCGTCGGCGGCAAATCTTGATAAAGTCCAGTCCGCAAACTTGCCCGGGGAGGTGTTTTTCTTCGGCGTCAACGATGGTGAAAAGTTTGATATTTTTGTCGGCGCGCTGGGGCTTGCCTATTATGATGGCGGCACGCTGATCGCCTATCGCTCGATTGACGCCAGGACCGCCGGGCGCCTGGTCGCCACGCGCAGCGTCGTCGCCGACTGGGAGGATGCAAAACTCGGCCGCGCGCGCCTCGAGCGGGTGTTCCTTCTCGGCTATATCGTACTTGCGGTTATCATCCTTTTCGGGGCCATATGGCTGGCGCTATGGGCGGCGACGCGCCTGGTGCAACCGATCACGCGGCTGGTCGATATGGCCGGTCGGGTCTCCGGCGGCGCGCTCGATGCGCGTGTTGAAGTGCTTCACGGCGACGGCGAGCTTGGCGTTCTCGCCCGTTCCATGAACCACATGACCGCACAGTTGCAAACCCAGCGCGACGATCTCATCGACACCAACCGGCAGTTTGATGAACGCCGGCGATTTACCGAGGCGGTTCTGTCCGGAGTATCGGCGGGCGTTATCGGTCTTGCCGAGGGCGGCCGGATTACGATTGCGAACAAGTCAGCGGCCGAACTTCTTAGCGAAGACGCCGGCCGGCTTCCCGGCCAGAACATCAAAACCGTGATGCCGGAGCTATGCGAGCTGCTTGAAGCATCGGCAGCCTCGTCCTTTGCTGAGGTTGGAGATCAAATCAACTTGACGCGTCATGGGCGCCTGCAGACGCTGAACGTTCGTATCGTTAAGGACATCGTTGATGGGCGCAAACGCTATGTTGCGACATTTGATGATATTACCCAATTGATCTCCGCCCAGCGCAACGCCGCATGGGGCGATGTTGCACGCCGCATCGCACATGAGATTAAAAACCCGCTCACCCCGATCCAGCTATCGGCCGAACGGTTGCGCCGGAAATATCTCAATGAGGTAACCTCGACGCCGGAGGTCTTTGATAAATGCACGGAAACGATTATCCGGCAGGTCAACGATATCGGCCGCATGGTTGACGAGTTCTCGTCTTTCGCGCGGATGCCTAAGCCGGTGATTGGCCGGGAAGATTTGCGCGAGCTGGTGAAAGCTGCCGTCTTCCCACAGAAAGTGACGTTCCCTGACATTGAATTCATCATTGACGCGCCGGATATGCCGGTGTTTGCCGAATGTGACGGCCGGCTGCTGGTGCAGGCGTTTTCCAACCTGCTGAAGAATGCGGGCGAGGCGGTCACCGCGCGGCTTGCCGGTGAGGACGTTGCGACGCCCGGCAAGATCAAGGTTGAAATCACAGTCGATGGCGGCGTTTCCAGAATTCATTTCATCGACAATGGCGTCGGCCTGCCCAAGGAAGAACGCCATCGCCTGACCGAGCCTTATATGACGACGCGAACCAAAGGCACCGGTCTTGGTCTCGCGATCGTCAAGAAAGTCGCGGAAGATCACGGCGGTTCATTGGATTTTTCAGATGACGGATCATTAGGAAGTAAAGGCGCGCGGATCACGATGAGTTTGCCGTGCGCCGGTGCAGTAACGGCGGTTGCGAGCAGTCCCGCAGCGGCTGAGTAGAAAAGTGAAAAGAGCAGTTACCCATGAGCATTGATATTCTTGTTGTCGACGATGAAGAAGATATTCGCGAGCTGGTCTCGGGCATTCTTGAAGATGAGGGCTTTAGCCCGCGCTCGGCCGCAGACGCGACATCGGCTCTATCGGCCGTGCGCGACCGGATGCCGGCATTGGTCATTCTCGATGTCTGGCTGCAAAACTCGACCATGGATGGCATTGAGATTTTGGAGGAGTTGAAGCGCATTCACCCCAATCTCCCGGTTGTCATTATTTCTGGACACGGAACGATTGAAACAGCGGTCGCCGCCATCAAGAAGGGCGCTTATGACTTTGTTGAAAAGCCGTTCAACGCGGACCGGCTTATTTTGGTGGTCAACCGCGCGCTGGAAGCGGCGCGGCTTCAGCGTGAGAATACCGAATTGCGCGCCCGCGCGCCGGATTGGGGTCTGATCGGGTCGTCATCGGCGGTCACAGCGCTTCGCGGGATCATTGAGCGGGTCGCCGATGCGCGCTCGCGGGTGCTGATCGCCGGTCCGCCGGGCTCGGGCAAAGAAATGATTGCACGGTTGGTCCACACTTCATCGGGCCGCGCCGACATGGCGTTTGTGGTCGCCAGCGCAGCGTCGATTGCGCCGGAACGGATGGAGCAGGAACTGTTCGGCATTGAGGGTGAGGACGGCGATCCGCGCATGACCGGGCTGATGGAAAAGGCCCATGGCGGCACTTTGATGTTTGACGAGATCGGCGACATGCCGCTGGAAACGCAAGGGAAAATCCTGCGCGTCCTGGTCGACCAGCGCTTCAAGCGCGTCGGCGGCGAGAAATCGGTGTCGGTTGATGTCCGCATTATCTCAACCTCGTCCAAAGACCTCTTGGAGGAGGCGTCGAACGGCCGGTTCCGGGAAGATCTTTTCCATCGCCTCAACGTCGTTTCCGTCATGGCCCCGGGGCTTGATGAGCGGCGTGAGGATGTGCCGGCGCTTGCGGTCTATTTTGTCGACCGGATTGCCCGCACCTCCGGCCTGCCCAAGCGGCCATTCTCGCCCGAGGCGATGGCGGCGCTGCAGACCTATCATTGGCCCGGAAATGTCCGCCAGTTGCGCAATGTCATTGAGCGGACCCTGATTTTGATGGATCGCGACCCGGATATCCAGATTACCTGTGAGCACCTGCCGTCCGAGGTCATGGACGCCGGCCTTTCAATCCCGGCGGGTGAGGGGCTGGAGCAGATTATATCCATGCCTCTGCGCGACGCCCGCGAGCGATTTGAGCGCGAATATTTAATTGCCCAAATTAACCGGTTTGGCGGTAATATTTCGCGCACGGCGGCGTTTATTGGTATGGAACGTTCAGCATTGCATCGTAAACTGAAAGCGTTAGGCGTAAGCGGACAGGCCAGAGCAGAGAGCGCTTAATCAAGAGCGCCAATATTTAAGGATCTCCAGATCATGAGAGTGATCGTTTGCGGCGCCGGGCGTGTCGGTGTCGGCATCGCCCGCCGGCTTTCTCGCGAGGACAATGAAGTCACCGTGATCGATCAGTCGAAAGAGCTGATCCGCACGGTTGCTGAACGTCTCGATGTGCGCGGCGTTGTCGGCAATGGCGCCTATCCTGATGTGCTGGAAGAGGCCGGCGCGCGCGAGGCCGACATGGTGATTGCGGTGACCTATTCTGACGAGGTCAATATGATCGCCTGTCAGATTGCCCACACGCTTTTTAACGTGCCGACAAAAATCGCCAGAGTGCGCGCCCAACAATATCTCGATCCGAAATATTCCGACCTTTACGCCCGCAAGCATATGCCGATTGACGTCATCATCTCGCCGGAGCGCGAGGTTTCCGAAGCGATCATGCGGCGGATGTCGACGCCGGGGGCATTTGAGGTGACATCATTTGCCGATGAGCGGATCTGGGCGGTTGGCGTCAAGCTTCGCGAAGATTGCGCAATTATCAACACGCCGTTGCGTCAGGTCGCGGAACTTTTTCCTGACTTGAAAATTACCATCGTCGCCATCAAGCGCGGCGAGCGGCTGTGGCGCGCCCATGCCGACGATCAGCTGGAGGCGGGCGACCAGATTTATTTTATCGCCGACCGCCACGACGTTCAGCGTGCGCTGGAAATTATGGGCGAGGCGGCCAGCAGAGCCCGCCGGGTGATTATTATCGGCGGCGGCAATGTCGGTCTCTTCGTCGCCAAAGGCCTTGAAAAGCTGGGCGCGATGAAAATTCGCATCATCGAGCGTGACCGCAAACGCGCAGAGTTTTTGGCCGAAGAGTTAGAGCGCACCATCGTTCTCCTCGGAGACGGGCTCGACCGGTCGATCCTGCGCGAGGCTGGCGTCAGCGAGGCTGAAACTGTCGTCGCGGTGACCGACAACGATCAGGTCAATATTTTAGCCTCCGTTGTCGCCAAGCGTGAAGGCGGCCGGCGTTCCATGGCGTTGATCAACGACAGTGATTACGGCCCGGTTTGCGAATCGGTCGGCATTGACCGGTTTATCGATCCGAGAGCGACAACCATCTCAACGATTTTACAACATGTGCGTCGCGGGCGCATAAAAGGCGTTTATTCCCTTTCCGATGGCGCGGCTGAACTGGTCGATGCGGTGGCGCTAGAGACCTCGCCGTTGGTCAACAAACCCCTGCGCGAGGCGAAACTGCCGGAAGGCGTTATGATCGGCGCGGTGCTGCGCGATGGCGAGGTGCAAATGCCAACCGGTGATACCGTCATCAATGCCGGCGACCGCATTGTCCTGATGTCGATGCGTGAGAACGTCAAAGACGTAGAACAGATGTTCCGTGTCAGCATTGAATATTTTTAACCGCCCCGACGGGCGGACCACGAAGGACCGCACTGTGGGCAGGTTGGTCGAGGACGCCGCGGCATGGGGCTGACAAGCATACTTCGCGGTCTTTCGGCCATGTTGCTGGTGCTCGGCGTGGCGATGATTGTGCCGATGCTGGTAGCGGCGACCGGCGGCGAAGACAGCGCCGGCGCCTATCTCTTTGGCGTGACGGCGTCGTTAATAGCGGGCGGCGGCGCTTATGCGGCCAGCATCGGAAAGCGTCCGCCAGCAGACTTTCGCGGCGCGCTGATTATGATCTTGCTATGGTGGGCGCTGGTTCCGGCATTTGCCGCCATACCATTCGCCATGGGATCGCTGGGCTATGCGGACGCCTATTTCGAAGCTGTAAGCGCGATCACGACCACCGGCGGCTGGCTTTCCAATAGCGACGCCATCGCCAGCCCGGCGGGAATGTTGTGGCGCGCGCAGTTGCAATGGCTTGGCGGTCTGGCGACCATTTCCATCGCCGCGGCGATTTTTATCCGCCCCGCCTTTATTGGCATTGATACGCTTTTGCCGCCATTCTCGCGGGGTGATGACGCGTCCTTTCTTCGCCCGTTGCGCAATGCGGTCAGGGCGTTTTCCTCTGTCTATGCAGCGGCGACCATGTTTGCATTTTTCAGCCTCACCATCGCTGGCGCACCGACATTTGATGCGGTGATCATGGCGCTGTCGGGCGTCGCATCGGGCGGTTTCCTGCCAAATGCCGGCGGCGTCGGCGCCTATGCGCCCGCCGTCAGCGGGGTTTTGTTCTTTGTTCTGGTTTTCAGCGGCGCCAATTTTGTGCTGATCGCCCGCGTCGCGCGCGGCGCGAGGGAGCGCGTGCGCGATGTTGAAACCGGCGCCTATTTGATCATTCTTTTCGTTGTCGGGGTGATGTTTTGGGTGCTCGCCGGCGCGGGCGATGTGTTGTTGGCGGCGCCGCAGATCTTTAACGCCGCCTCGCTTTTGACGACCAATGGCTATGTTATCGGCGAGGCGCCGCCGTTGATTGCGGCGATGGTGACGGCGATCATCGGCGGCGCGGCGGTATCGACGGCGGGTGGGTTTAAGATCCTGCGCTGGCTGGTGATTATGCGCCGCGCGCGTGAGGAGGTTCGCCGGTTGATTGCGCCGAGCGCAGTTTTTGGCAGCCGCCGCGTCGCTAACGAGCTTGGCGTCTGGATACATTTTCTGGTGTTCACGATGACGCTGGCGGCATTGGTGGTGGCGCTGTCATTTAACGGTCACTCGTTTGAAATCGCGGCGGCGGCGGCGACCGCGGCGCTCGCCAATGCCGGCCCGCTGATCCAGCTTGCCGAAGGGGCGGGGGACGGTTATGCGATCTTTGATGCGCCGGCCCGGTGGTTGCTCCTGGTGGCGATGATCCTTGGCAGGCTTGAAGCGGCGGTGGCGCTTGTTTTGCTCAACCGAGTGTTCTGGAGATTTCTTTAAACAATGCCGAAAATTGCATATTTTAACGGACAATATGGCCCGCACCATAAAGCTATGGTGCATATCGACGATCGCGGCTATCAATTCGCAGACGGAATATATGAAGTGTGTCTCGTCATTGGCGGTCGCTATTGGGATATGGACGGCCATCTTGCAAGGATGGAGCGCTCGCTCAGTGCGTTGCGCATTCGCATGCCCCTGGGCGTTGCTTCCCTTCAAGTGGTCATGAACGAAGTGTTGCGCCGCAACCGGCTTAGTGATGCGCTGGTCTATATTCAGGTGACGCGCGGCGTCGCGCCCCGCAACCATCCGTTTCCCGCAGATGAAGTTCCGCCCGCCCTGATTATTACGGCGCGGCGGTTCGATCTCGATCAAAGCGATGCGCAGGCGGCCACAGGGGTTCGCGTGATCACGGCGCCGGATATTCGCTGGGGCAGGGTCGACATCAAGTCGATTTCGCTGTTGCCGAATGTGCTGGCCAAGCAGGCCGGGGTTGAGGCCGGCGCCGCTGAGGCCTGGCTGGTGCGCAATGGCAAGGTGACGGAGGGATCGTCCTCCAACGCCTGGATCGTCACCGATGACGGCGCCCTCGTCACCCATCCCAAGGGCCATGAAATTCTCAGCGGCATCACCCGCGAGACGGCGCTTGCCTGCGCCAGGGACTTGCAGATCAAGGTCGAGGAGCGCGCATTCAGCGTTAGCGAGGCGCAACAGGCGGCAGAGGCCTTTGTTACATCAGCAACCAATCTGGTGACGCCGGTTGTGCAAATTGACGGCGTCAAAGTTGGCGACGGCGCCCCGGGCCGCGTCGCCTTGCGTCTGCGTGAAGCCTATAAGGCGCGCGCCCGCCGCATTTCCGGGGCTCAAAACGACTAGCGCATCGGGCGGTTAACGCGATCGCCCAATGCGCTAGATTCGTTGTTGCGCGCCGGTTGTTGCGAAAAACCGGTTTCCACTTTTTCCCCCGGCGCTATAAAACCGGTTGCCTCAGGGCCGTTCAGCGGCCACAATGTTGTTGCATTGCAAAAATTATAACAATGAGGCGGAGTGCAGCCCCAATGACCGATAAAAAACAGAACCTTCAGGACACTTTTCTCAATCACGTTCGCAAATCGAAAACCCCGGTCACGATCTTTCTTGTGAACGGCGTCAAGCTGCAAGGCATTGTCAGCTGGTTTGATAATTTCTGTGTTTTGCTGAAGCGCGACGGCCATGCGCAGTTGGTCTACAAGCATGCGATTTCCACGGTGATGCCGCAACAGCCGGTCACGCTTTGGGACGGCGATAGCGACGAAGAATAAATGACGCCCGCAGCGGATCAGGAAACAGTAATCATCATTCACCCGGCGCTGAAAGGCGAGGCGGGCGCACGCTTGCCTGAGGCGCGGCTGGCCGAAGCCGCCGGGCTTGCGGCGGCGATTAATCTTCGCGTTGTTGATACGAAAGTTATTTCGGTGAACCGGCCAAGGCCCGCAACCCTGATCGGCGGCGGCAAGGTTGAAGAGTTGCGCGCCCAGCTCGACGCCTCAGACCCGCGTCCGGGGCTGGTCATTGTTGATGGCGCGCTGTCGCCGGTGCAGCATCGCAATCTGGAAACTGCCTGGGACGCAAAAGTGCTCGACCGCACGGCGCTGATCTTAGAGATCTTCGGCGAGCGGGCGCAGACGGCGGAGGGCCGTTTGCAAGTTGAGCTGGCGCATCTTGACTATCAACGCTCGCGGCTGGTGCGGTCCTGGACCCACCTTGAACGTCAGCGCGGCGGCGCCGGCTTCCTTGGCGGGCCGGGCGAACGCCAGATCGAATCTGACCGCAGGGCGCTCGCCGACAAGATCGTCCGCCTCAAGAGAAAACTTGAAGACGTAAAGCGCACCCGCGCGCTACAGCGCTCCAAACGAAAGCGCGCGCCGCATCCGGTCGTCGCGCTTGTCGGCTATACCAATGCCGGCAAGTCGACGCTGTTTAACCGCCTCACCAAATCTGCGGTCAAGGCCGAGGACCTCTTATTTGCCACGCTCGATCCGACCATGCGGGCAATCGATCTGCCGTCGGGTCTGCGGCTTATTCTTTCTGACACGGTTGGCTTTATCTCTGAGCTGCCGACCCAGCTGGTCGCAGCGTTCCGCGCTACTTTGGAAGAAGTGCTGGAAGCCGATGTCATCATCCATGTCCGCGACTTTGCCCATCAAGACACCGAAGCCCAGCGCGACGACGTGATTTCCGTGCTCGCGGCGCTCGGTATTGCACAGGACGATGAGCGCCCGGTGATCGAAGCGCTCAATAAAATTGATCTGCTGAGCGACGAAGAGTGTGAACGCGTCGAAGTTCTCTCCCGGGCAAGTCAGACCGGCGGCGCTGGTACAATGGAGATACCGGTGCGGGTCGCGATATCGGCCGAGACTGGCGACGGCGTCGATCAGCTTCTCGATCTTGTCGAAGAAACCCTGACCGCGGCGCATGAGACCATTCAAATTGTGATCCCGGCGGCGGACGGCGCCGCGCGCGCGTGGCTCCATCAACATGCTGATGTTATTGACGAGCGCGCCGACAACGCCGACCTCCTGGTGGAAGCGCGACTTTCGCGAAAAGCGCGAGGCCAGTTCCTCAAATCTTTTCCGGCGGCGCGCGAGGCCCATGCGGACGCGGCGAGCGTCATCGCACACAAAACCGCATGATCATCGATCCCGATAAGGTCGCGGCGGTGATTGCCGAGATTGCCGAAGAAGAGATCGCTTCGCGCTACGGCAAGCTCGTCAAATCCGACATTGAAACCAAATCCGGCCCCAATGATTTTGTCACCGCCGCCGATCACGCGGCTGAGGCAAGGCTTGAGCATGCGCTTGGCGATCTTTATCCGGGCGCCGGCTTTATTGGTGAGGAGATCGCCGCCCGCGAGCCGGCGATTGTCGAGCGCTTAAAAGGCGACGGCGCCTTCTGGATTGTCGATCCGCTGGATGGAACACGCAATTTTGTCCAGGGACGGCCAGAATTCGGCTCTATCGTGGCGCTGGTTGAGGACGGAGAAATACGCCAGGGGTGGATTTACGCTATTCCCGACAAAGCCTTCGCCATCGGCTCAAAAGGCGACGGCGCGACCTGGCGCGGCGAGGCGCTGGCGCCGGTTGCAGCGACACAAGGGCCGCTCAAGGGCTATCGCGCGATTGGCAATCTGGCCGAGCCCTGGAAATCGCGGATTATTCCCAAGCTCAAAGAGAGTTTTGAGACCGACCCGGTGCGCTGCTCCGCATACGGCTATATCAACCTGGTTCGTGGATTGCGTGACTTTGCGCTCTATGCCCGCGTCCACCCATGGGACCATGTTGCCGGCGTGTTGATGTTGCGGGAGATCGGCGGCAGGGCGGAATATCTCGACAATGGCGCGCCATACGCGCCGCAAGCGTCGCAAGGACGGCCGCTGCTGGTGGCGGGAAGCGCGCAGACATGGCGGCGCGTGCGGACGGCAGTTATAGGCGACCAAGCCTAGCGGCGACCAACCCTAGTAGCGCCAAAACAAAAGCGCCAATCTGCTGTTACAAATTGGCGCTTTCAGATCAGGTATTCAATTGAGCGGCGCCCTTAGGCTTTGCGTTTTCGACGCTTGAGGAAGCTGACAAGCCCCATGCCCGTAAGCATCAGCGGCAGTGCGCCAGGGATTGGAATTTCCGGCGGCAATACTTCTTCGGTAATGCCCGCATAGCGAACGTTTGGTTGTGAATGATTGTAAAAACCAAACGCACCGTTGGCGAACGATCCGGCAACTTGCAATTCCAAAACGCCGTCCACCAGCACGCGAATGAGCGTTGATGTAAAGTCGATCTGGAAGGAGTAAGTTGTATTGTCTACCCAGCCGGTGTTGCCGAGATTGTTCGCCCGCGTTAGCAACGAAACGTTGCCGACATGGTCCCATGCGTCAGCAGACGTGTCTACGCCGCTGGCTTGTATGGGGCCGGTAACGCGCGAAATAGCGAGCCCGGCGTCCCACCCGCCCTGGGTTCCTTGCTTCCAGTCAACAAGAATGTAATCGGTGTCCACATTGCCGTCGATATCGCCTTGTGTGTAGCCAAGGACGAAGCCGATAAAGTCATCATCACTGGTTGTCTCAACCGTGATCGTGCCGGCCAGCGATAGGCCCTGACTGTCGACGCCGTTGTGAAAGACGGTCGGCGCGCTGTTCAGATTTTGAAATACGCTGTTATTGTCGCCCGCTACAGTCCAGTTTCCGCCGCTGTCCGATATCCAGGTGGATAAATCCACCGGTACGGCGTTGGCCGCAGTAGTCGATATGATCGCCGCAGCAATGGCCGCAAGCGGAATACGAATGCTTTTCATGGAAAACTCCCCCTTCAAAATTAGGTCCCGGCAAATCTTAACACAAGTTAATCATTTGGCGCAACCGTCTGTAATAACTAAAAAAACCCCATATTCATTCAAATACGCAGACACTCCGGCCTGCTGTGGCGGCGGCAGGGCGTCATATTCTCGACGACGGCGGCCCCCGCACAGTTTGAGCTACTATTGAGTATCAGCCCTCGAGATATCCCTTGCCTTGGAGATATTCGACAATCGCGTCCGCTGCGTCGGCGGCGGGGATATCTGACGTGTCCACATCAATCTCCGCATTTTGCGGCGCCTCATAGGCTGAATCGATGCCGGTGAAGTTCTTGATCTCGCCGCGCCGCGCCTTGGCGTAAAGCCCTTTGACGTCGCGCTGCTCGCAGACTTCCAGCGGCGTTGAGATATAGACTTCGACAAATTCTCCGTCCTCCAACAATTCGCGCGCCATGCGGCGCTCGCTCTGGAATGGCGAGATAAACGAAACGCAAACGATCAGCCCGGCGTCGGCCATCAGCTTTGCGCTTTCCGCAACCCGGCGGATGTTCTCAACCCGGTCAGCGTCGGTAAAACCGAGATCCTTGTTGAGGCCATGGCGGACATTGTCGCCGTCAAGCGTATAGGTGTGACGGCCAAGATCGTGCAGGCGCTTTTCGACCAGATTGGCGACGGTCGATTTGCCGGAGCCGGAAAGTCCGGTGAACCAGAGAACGCAGGGGCGCTGATGTTTGGTGTTGGCGCGCGCCTTCTTGTTGATGTCGAGATCCTGCCAGTGAACGTTTTGCGCACGCCGTAGCGAGAAATCGATCATTCCGGCGCCGATGGTGGCGTTGGTGCGCTTGTCAATCAAAATGAAAGAGCCGGTGCGGCGGTTATCGGTATAGGGATCAAAGGCGATAGGCTGCGACAGGTTGAAGTTACAAAACCCGACTTCGTTCAACTCCAGCGTCTTACCGGACATATGCTCCAGCGTGTTGACATTGACCTTGTGCTTGAGCGCGGTGATCGTTGCCGGGACAATACGGTTTGCGGTCTTCAACAGATATTGCCGCCCGGGGAAGAGTTTCTCCTCCGCCATCCATAACAGATGCGCGGCGAATTGATCGGTCTGCTCGGCTGGCGCCTTGCCCGCACAAATAATATCTCCGCGGGAGATGTCGATTTCATCTTCGAGCGTCACCGTCACCGCCATATCGGCGCTGGCCTCTTGCATGTCGCCATCCATGGTCACAATCCGCGCGACCTTGGAGCGTTTGGCCGATGGCAAAACGACAATCTCGTCGCCGGGACGGGCGGTCCCGCTGGCGATGGTTCCGGCAAAGCCGCGAAAATCGAGGTCCGGCCGGTTCACCCATTGCACCGGCATGCGCAACGGTTTGTCGCCTTGTTCTTCGCGGACATTGACAGTCTCAAGATAAGGCATCAGCGCGGCGCCATTATACCATGGCGTATGCGGACTTTTGGTGATGATGTTGTCGCCATCAAGCGCCGATAACGGCATGATCGCGGTGGATTGAAAACCCAGCGGTTCGGCAAATTCCCGATAGGCGCTTTCAATCTCGCGGAAGGTTTTTTCGGAATAACCGACAAGGTCCATCTTGTTGACGGCGACGACCACATGGCGAATGCCTAGCAGTGAGGCAATATAGGAGTGGCGCCGGGTCTGGGTGAGGACGCCGCGGCGCGCATCGATCAGGATGATCGCAAGATCGGCGGTTGAGGCGCCGGTCGCCATATTGCGGGTGTATTGTTCATGACCCGGCGTATCGGCGACGATGAAGTTGCGCTTTTCCGTTGAGAAAAACCGGTAGGCGACATCGATGGTGATGCCCTGTTCACGCTCCGCGGCGAGGCCGTCCACGAGCAGCGCAAAGTCGATTTTCTCGCCTTGGGTGCCGTGCTTTTTGGTGTCGCTTTCAAGCGCCGCCAATTGGTCATCATAAAGCAGCTTACTGTCATAAAGCAGCCGCCCGATCAGGGTCGACTTGCCGTCATCGACACTGCCGCAGGTGATGAACCGCATCAGACCTTTGCGCTCATGGGCGGCGAGATAGTCGATGACATTGTCGTCAGCGGTGAGGGGTGCGTTGGCCATCTAAAAATACCCCTCTTGTTTTTTCTTCTCCATCGACGCCGACTGGTCATGATCGATCACGCGGCCTTCGCGCTCGGAGTTTCGGGCTGTCAGCATTTCGGAGATAATCTCGGGCAGTGTCGCGGCGTCGGACTTCACAGCGCCGGTCAGCGGGTAGCACCCCAATGTGCGAAAACGTACGGTTTCCATCACCGGTTGCTCGCCGTCATTTAACGGCATGCGCTCATCATCGACCATGATCATCACGCCGTCGCGCTCTACTACTGGACGCTTTGCAGCATAATAAAGCGGCACGATCGGGATCGCCTCGCGGTAGATATATTGCCAGATATCAAGTTCGGTCCAGTTCGATAGGGGAAAAACGCGGATCGACTCGCCCTGGCTGATCTTTGTGTTGTAAATATTCCAAAGCTCGGGGCGCTGGTTTTTCGGATCCCAGCGATGCTCCGCAGAGCGGAACGAGAAGATGCGCTCCTTGGCGCGGGATTTTTCCTCGTCGCGGCGCGCGCCGCCAAAAGCTGCGTCGAAGCCATATTTATCGAGTGCCTGTTTCAGCCCTTGGGTTTTCATCACATCAGTATGGATTTGCGATCCATGCGTGAACGGATTAATTCCCTGCGCAACGCCATCCGCATTGGTGTGAACAATCAGATCGAGCCCGAGGCGTTTGACCGTGTCGTCGCGAAACGCGATCATCTCTTTAAATTTCCAGGTCGTGTCCACATGCATCAGCGGGAAGGGCGGCTTCGAGGGATAAAACGCCTTCATCGCCAGATGCAGCATCACTGCCGAATCTTTGCCGACGGAATAAAGCATCACCGGGTTTTCCGCTTCCGCGGCAACCTCGCGCATGATGTGGATGCTTTCTGCTTCCAGCCGATCGAGGTGGGTCATCGCCTGGGCGGACAGGCCGTCAGCACTCGGCATAGCGACGGCGGCGCGCGGCGGCATTGCCCCATAGCTTTGCTCAAGCTCGGCGAGGCGCGTCCGCGCCGACTGAAGGGTTTTGATCGTGCACTGGCCGCCGGATTTGAGCCGGGCGAGCCCCTTGCCGTCGTTCAACAGCTTGCGCGAGACAGTCGAGAGCGAAAGCCCCGCCTGGTTGGCAATCTTCTCGGCGCGGCTAACGAGGTCGGAAATTTCAGTCATATTGGGATGTTTCCCATAAATTTTCTAATTTCTGTAGTCAGGTACATAATCGTGGGACGATTTCAACGCAATATTGCTAATATGGCGCCAAGTTTCACTGATTATCGGGGCTAATCCCACGATCGGAATGTCGCCTGCGGCGTCCTGCCTCGTTGCTTTTGGTTCATTTATTTCAGATATTTCTGTTATGACAGAAATAACAGATAAACCCGCAAAACTGACCCCGGCCGTTGAGCGTTTCGTGTTGCATTGGGGTGATCTTGGCGGCTCTTGGGGCGTCAATCGTTCCGTTGCGCAAATCCATGCCTTGCTGCTGATTAGCGAGACGCCGCTGACGGCGGAAGACATTGCGGCGACGCTCGGTCTTGCCCGTTCGAATGTATCTAACTCCATGCGCGATCTGCTGAGCTGGGATCTGGTCAGGCGCACGCCAATTCTTGGCGACCGACGCGATCATTTTGAGGCGGAAGGCGATGTCTGGGAAATGGTGAGCAACATCGTCGCCATGCGCAAGGAGCGTGAGCTTGAACCGGCGGCCGAAGTGTTGCGCGCTTGCCTTGCTGATGCGCAATCGGACCCATCGGCGACGAAAACAGCCATCAAACGCCTAAAGGATTTACAGGAACTCGTCGACACGCTGGACGACTGGTATGAGCAGATGAACGCCATCCCAAAATCGAAACTCCTGCCACTGATTAAAATGGGAAAAAAAGCGGTTGATCTTTTAACGCCGTTTTTGGGGAAGAAGGAAAAAGAAAAAACCCAGTAGCGTTTGAATTCAACGTGCTTCGGCGCCAATCAAGGAGACATATCATGGCCCATGACGCGTTTGTCGCTAATGCAAAAACCGGTGGTCCTGTCTCTTCACTGCAAACGGAAATAAAAACCGGCGCTGCGATGTTGCTAGCTTACCTGGCCGCGGCGCCGCTGATTGCCGCCGCTTTAATGATCGTCATTGAGCCGGCGCATAACGCACAAACATTCGCAGGTTTTATGGGGCTTTATGGCGCCGTCTTAATTGTCTTTTTCGGCGGCGTTAGATGGGGCGTTGCGGTCATGACGCCGGAAGGCCCGACCATGCGGAGCCTGTTGGGCGCTGCGGCGCCATTGCTGCTGGCTTTTCCGTTATTGCTGCCGGTTGGCGGCGTCTTATGGAAATTCCCGGCGATCATGGCGCTTACGGCTCTGTTGTTGGTCGATGACCTCAATGCAACACGCCGCGGTTCTGGCGCCCCGGCCTGGTATCTCAGTGTGCGATTGCCGCTGACGGTGTTGATCGAGCTTGCGTTCTTAATTGCGCTGGCCGGGATGTGATTGGCGAGAAGCTGGCGTTAGCTCGAAAACTTGGCTAACGCCAACCCGTGGACTTCGATCTGTGGAAACTCATCCTTCTCTTCGCTGCCGGTCTCGCTTCCGGCTGGATCAATGTGCTCGCTGGCGGCGGGTCGATCCTTGCTGTGCCGGTGATGGTGTTTCTCGGCATGCCGGGGCCGGTCGCTAACGGCACTAATCGCATTGGCATTATTGCCCAAAACATTTTTGCGGTGTGGGGTTTCTTCCGCAAAGGCTTTTCTGATTTTAAGCTCAGCGCGACGCTCGCGGCGTGCGCGGCGGTCGGGGCGTATTTTGGCGCCAATCTGGGCGTAAAGCTTGAGGGCGTCTGGTTCGACCGCACTCTGGCGCTGATCATGATCGGCGTGTTGGTTATCATGTTGACCGGGTTTGGCCAAAAGCCGACAGCGGCGGGCGGGCAAACAAAAAATCTCGTGCTCGGGCATCTTCTGTTTATCGGCGCGGGGTTTTATGGCGGGTTTATCCAGATCGGCGTTGGTCTGATTCAGTTGCCGATACTCAACCGCGTCATGGGGCTCGATCTTGTTCGCGCGAATATGCACAAGGTTTTTATTGCGCTGGTATTCTCAATCGTGTCGCTGGGCGTGTTCGCCTCCCAGGTGAAAATCGAATGGACACTGGGCCTCGCGCTCGCTGCTGGATACGCCGTCGGCGGCTGGCTCGGCGCAAACTCAGCCATCGCCGGCGGCGAGGCGCTGATCAAACGGGTGTTTTACATCGCGGTCGCGGCGATGGCGGTTAAGCTGTTGTTCTTCTAGGTGAGCCGGCGCTAAGGCCTATGGCTACACGAATAAATCGTACACGCCCTTGAGCCCGTCGCCATCGCGAACGATCGGTAGTGTAAGTTCTTCGATCATGGCGGTATCCCCCTTGGTGACGAGATCACGTTCAGGCGGCAATGGATTTTGCCCTCGGGCCGCATAGGGCGCGTGCGCATAAACCTCTCGTTCGACATCCGTTGGCAGATAGAGTTGCGTGTCGTGCCGCGTCCATTCGATGTCGCCCATAATGACCCGCACATGGATGTGCGGCAGCCGCCCGAAATACCAACCGGGAAAGATCGATGTGAATTCGACGGCGCCTGTCTCATCTGACACCTGATGGCCACGCAGGAACATTTGGCCGCGCAGATCGGCGAAGACGCCGGCGGGCTGCAAGGTCACCTCGTCAAACCGGATATTCTCAACGCCGGAATAGCGGCCCTCCGCATCAGATTGCCAGATGTCAACGACGGCGCCGCTCGCAGGCTGGCAGGAAATGCTGTCATGGATGCGTAATTTCAAACGCAGCGCCGTCCCCTCAAGGCCCTCGCGAACATCGCTGCGTAGCGGCGTGCTCAATGCGGGATAGGGCCCGGGTGTTTGCCGCCGGGTTTCGCGGCATGACATATTCGGCAACATGACCTTGCTGGTCTCATCATCTTGCGCAGCAAGGGCGCGGACAGGCGCAGCGGCGGCAAGCATCAATCCGCTTGTGCGTGTAATGAATTTACGGCGGTGCATTTGTCTCTCTCCCTCTTTATCCCGCAGCCGATTAGAATTTCTTTTGTGCTGCGCGGGGTAGTCTACATAAGTTTGCTACGGCCCTCCGATATTTGTTATTGGCGCGCGCGCAATCATACGTCTGAATTCCGCGCCTTCGCTTAAGTCATTGGAAGCATTCGCAAAGTTTTCCAGAGGCGTTGTGACGCCGGTTTTCCCCATGGACAGGTTGGCGCAGCTGGGGCAAGGAGAGCACGAAGATTTTCGGGCTTTTTGTATGCCCGCCGCCAACCCACAATTTGATATTTGCCAAGAGGAATTCCGATGGAAATTCATGACGTTCACGCTCATCGCTCGAAAGACAACTTAAAGCGCGAAGACCAGCTCGCCTGGAAGATCGCTGCGGTCGCCGCTGACGAGGTAGAGGTCGACGCCGAGGCGACGGACATGATCATCAACCGCATCATCGACAATGCGTCGGTCGGGATCGCGTCGCTCAATCGCGGGCCGATCAAATCAGCCCGCGCGATGGCGAATACGCATATGCGGCCGGGCGGTGCGACGCTGTTTGGCGCGCCCGCTGATCACAAGGTCTGCGCCGAATGGGCGGCCTGGGCCAACGGCACAGCAGTGCGCGAGCTAGACTTTCATGACACGTTTCTCGCCGCTGATTACTCCCACCCGGGCGACAATATCCCGCCTGTGCTCGCGGTGGCGCAGCAATGCGGCAAAGACGGGCGCGATCTCCTGCGCGGGATTGCGACGGGCTATGAGATTCAAGTGAACCTCGTCAAAGGGATTTGCCTGCACGAACACAAGATCGACCACATCGCCCATATCGGCCCGTCGGCGAGCGCCGCTGTCGGCACGCTGCTTGGTCTTGATACGGAAGTTATCTTCCAGTCAGTACAGCAAGGGCTACACACAACCATAACCACCCGTCAGTCCCGCAAGGGCGAGATATCTACGTGGAAAGCGTTCGCGCCAGCCTATGCAGGCAAGCTGGCGATTGAGGCGGTAGACCGCTGTATGCGCGGCGAGGGCGCGCCAAGTCCGGCTTATGAAGGTGAAGACGGGCCAATTTCTTATATCCTCAATGGCCGCACCGCGCGCGACAAGGGCGAGAGCCCTTATGAGCCAAGTTACTCTGTGCCGCTGCCGGGCGCGGGCGAGGCCAAGCGCGCGATCCTTGATACCTACACCAAGGAACATTCCGCGGAATATCAATCCCAGGCGCTGATCGATCTCGCCTTCCGCATGGGCAAGGAGGTCGGCGATTTCGACAAGGTGAAATCAATCGTTCTGCATACCTCGCACCACACTCACTATGTGATCGGCACGGGCGCCGGCGATCCGCAGAAGATGGACCCGAATTCGAGCCGCGAGACGCTCGACCATTCGATCATGTATATCTTCGCGGTCGCGCTGCAGGATGGCGAATGGCACCATGTGAAGTCTTATGCGCCGGAACGCGCGCAGCGCGCCGACACCGTGCGTCTGTGGCACAAGATTTCCACCATCGAAGACCCGGATTGGACGCGGCGTTATCACTCGCGCGACCCGAACGAGAAAGCCTTCGGCGCACGCGTCGTCGTTACCATGGAAGACGGCCGGGTAATCGAAGACGAGCTCGGCATCGCCAACGCCCACCCATTCGGCGCGCGCCCCTTTGGCCGCCCGGAATATATCAAGAAGTTTAAAACGCTCACGGACGATATTCTGGATGCGTCCGAAAGCGAACGCTTCCTCGACCTTGTTCAGCAATTGCCAAATCTTTCGGCTGATCAGGTATTGCAACTGAACCCGGTTGTTCCAGCGGGATCTTTGGTTGAGAACCCGGCCAAGGGAATTTTTTAAATTGAGTTGAGTGAAATAAGTCATTTTACGAGGTTCGCCGGTTATGGAAATTGCTGACTATATTACCGTAGGATCGATTCTTGCTGCCATCTCGATCTACTTTTTGGGTTACCGCGAAAGGATACGATTTGAGCGTCGCCAAAACACGACTGCAATATTGTCAAAATTTTACGACGCCGGACCCGTTATTGAGGCAAACACGATAATTGCAAGCTGGATTGCCGACAATCGCTTGTTGCCAGACGATGAAGTTAGTGCCGAAGAAGATTCAACAATTATTGCGATCCTAAATTATTACGACTTTTTAGCGCTAATGGTCCGTGAAGAATCTGTGGACTCGGCAATTGTGCTTGCCTCTGTCGGTGGGCCAATGATTGAGACCTATAAAGTTACTGAAAATTACATCAATGCACGAAGAAAACGATTGAATAGACCAAAGCTCTACTCAGCCTTGGAAGGGTATGTGAATCGCTTTGGTCGCAAACTAAAGAGCTTGTCGTAAGTTTCAAAAATTTATAGGTCCTCAAAAAAATGCATAACCCTAGTGGCGAGAAACGAAAGAAATCACTGTCCCGCTGGCACTCGATGATCGCCTCGCGCGACCTTGGCGAGCTGAAAACAATCATACATCCCGATGCGGTGTTTCGCTCTCCTGTGGCGCATACGCCTTACAATGGGCGTGAAGCTTTGGTGCTGGCGTTGTCTACGGTCATCAATGTTTTTGAAGACTTCACCTATCATCGTCAGTTCTTCACTGAGGATGGCAACAATGCGACGTTGGAATTCAGCGCCAATGTTGGCGGCAAGGAGTTGAAAGGCGTCGATCTCATCAAGTTCGACGATGATGGGTTGATCATCGAGTTTGAAGTGATGATCCGCCCGGCGAGCGGCTTGATGGCGCTGGGCGAGGAAATGGGCAAGCGCGTCGGCGCGAAGCTCAAAGAATATTCGTAGTTCAATGAATTGGAGAGAAGAATGCTTGCTTACTCAATGGTAGGATCAAACGATCTGGACAAGGCGCGGAAATTTTATGGCGCGTTACTCGCTGATCTTGGCGCTAAAGAAGTGATGGTTCGCCCCGATGGCGGCGCGGTGTTCTTCGGAACGCAAGCAGGACAACCTATGTTTGCGTTGTGCAAACCCCATGATGGCGAAAGCGCTGCGCCTGGCAATGGCAACATGGTCGCAATTAGCGTAAAGGATGCCGCACAGGTAAAGGCGATGTACGATAAAGCCATATCGCTTGGCGCAACCTGCGAAGGCGAGCCGGGACCACGGCTTGAGGGTATGGTGTCGTGCGGTTATGTGCGTGATCTGGATGGCAACAAACTGAATTTCTTCTGTATGGGCAGTTAATCCGACGTGACGCCACCGATCTCTCCAGAGGCCGATGCCCGTGTGCGGATGAGCTTCGCGCGTCAGGGCTTCATGAAAAAGCTTGGGGTCGAGCTGCGCGCGCTTGGCCATGGATCGTGCGAGTTGTCGGTGCCGTTTGATGAGACCCTGACGCAGCAGCACGGGTTTTTCCATGCGGGCGTCGCCGCGACGCTGGCCGATAATGCGGCGGGCTATGCCGGCTATTCGGTGATGCCGGAAGTCTCAACGGTGCTGACGACCGAGTTCAAGATCAACCTCCTGGCGCCGGCGCGCGGCGAGGTGATGCGCGCTCGCGCGGAAGTGATCCGGCCGGGGCGGACATTGGTGATTGTGCGCTCGGAAGTCTATTGCAGCGCCGACGGCATTGAGACACATGTTGCAACAGCGCTGGTGACGACTATGTGTCTGTTAGACAAACGCGATGCTCCGAAATCCAATTCTGAAGGGAATTCAACATGAACGGTCAAGGAATAGCGATTGGCATCGCTATTGGAGTGGCGATTGGTGTTGCCGTGGGCAATATCGCGCTCGGCATTAGTGTTGGCATCGTGATGGGTATCGCGCTCAACCAGACATCCAACAAAGAGAAAAAATCAGATCAAGATTTGGACAAAGAGTAATTATGCTATTCACAACAAAATCCCCCGCAGAAAAACGTAGCCACTTTCGCAAAGGTCTCGCCTCCGGCAAGCTTTTGCAGTTTCCCGGCGCGTTTAATCCGCTCTGTGCACAGATGATTGAGCGTAAAGGCTTCGATGGCGTTTATATTTCCGGCGCGGTGATGTCGGCTGATCTTTGTCTGCCGGATATCGGCATTGCGACGATGACGGAGTTTGAGACCCGCGGCCGGCAAATTGCGCGGGTGACGGACCTGCCGGCGTTTATCGATATCGACACCGGCTTTGGCGAACCCATGGCGGCGGCGCGCACGGTGCGGTCCATGGAAGAAGCGGGGCTTGCGGGTTGTCATATTGAAGATCAGGTGATGCCCAAGCGCTGCGGTCATCTGGACGGCAAGGAAATCGTTTCCACCGAGATCATGATCCAGCGCGTTAAAGCGGCGGCGGAAGCCAAGCGCGATCCGAATTTCGTGCTGATCGCCCGCTCTGATGCGCGCGCAGTGGAAGGCCTCGATAAAGCGATCGATCGCATGAAAGCCTATGTCGATGCCGGCGCGGATATGATCTTCCCTGAGGCGATGAAGTCCGAGAAAGAATTCGAAGCGGTCCGCGAAGCGCTCGATGTTCCCATACTCGCCAACATGACCGAATTCGGAAAAAGCCGCTTACTGAACATTAAAGAACTCGAAGCGCTCGGCTTTAACGTCGTTATCTATCCAGTGACAACGTTACGCCTCGCCATGGGCGCCTGCGACGTTGGTCTTGATGCGATCTTGAAGGATGGTGACCAGAACGGCGTCCTCGACATCATGCAGCACCGCCGCGATCTTTATGATCTCTTGCGCTATCACGACTACAACAAGTTCGATGAGTCGATTTATAACTTTCAGGTCAGTGATACGCCGACGGAATAATCTTGTTTCTGATGCTTAGATCAATCTGGCCGTAAGGGACTGTATTTTAGGCTACAGCTTGAAAATTGGGTATTGTATTCCTTTTTGTGACCTATTTGCCTCTAGCTGAAAGCCATTTTCTATTATATTAGTATCTTACTACATATACAGAAATAGGGGCGGCATCTAATGGCGAACAACTACATTTTCTCGGTTGCGTTTATCATATCTGGAGCAATGCTTAGTGGATGCGTGACGACTGATGGCGCCACCGATAGCGCTACTGGCGAAGGTTCCAATATTGTAATGGCGGCCGCGGCTGACACAGACACCAAGCAACCCGCGGAAGTGACGTCTTCGTCTGAATCTGGCGACGCTGAGGCAGCGCCTGCTGCAAGTTCAGAGGCTGAAGCTGAGGACAAATCCAAGAAAATCATATGTAAGAAGCTAAAGCCGCCGACAGGCACGCGTCTTGGGGGGCGAAGAATTTGCAAGACGAAAGCTGAATGGGAATTCATGTACGAGCAAAATAAAATTTATCTTCGCGAACTACAGTCAACCCCTGGCGACCCCAATGTTGGTCAATAAGCGGGTTGTTTTGTGGAGAGAGTAAAGCACGCCAGTAGGGTTTGCTTTTTACCACCTGAGGCGACGAAACAACACCATAAGGTGTGGCTAAACTAAATTAAGCATATCGGTCTGCACAGAAAATAGTAAATTCTCTAAAAACGGCGGGTGTGATGCCCGCCGTTTTTTTTTTGCCTGTTCATAACAATGATTGCGTTTGGTAATTTTCAGCTCAGCGATACGCCGCAGGAATTGCCGCGCGCCGGCTTTCAAGGCTGCCCGCTAACATCTTGTAATATCTATTAAAACAGAGCCGCTGAGGGGGCTTTCTTTCCGCTCTGTAATATAGCATAACGCACCGCAACATGACCATCGCAAAACTCCCATCGCCGCCCTACTACGCAGTCATTTTCGCGAACCAGCGAACGGCTATCGACGATGAGGGCTATGGCGCGATGGCGGCGCGGATGGAGGAATTAGCGGCGAAGATGCCGGGCTATCTCGGCTTTGAATCTGCACGCGGCGAGGATGGTTTTGGCATAGCGATTTCCTACTGGGAATCAGAACAGGCGATCGCCAACTGGAAGAAGGTCGGCGAGCACCTTGAAGCGCAACGGCGGGGTCGCGCTGACTGGTATGAAGGTTACGATGTGCGGGTCGCGAAAGTTGAGCGAAGCTACGCGATGAAACGGGATTAAGAGAAGGTCGAGATGGCTTGGCTTATCAGGTTATTCTACATATTGGGCGGGATGGTTATTGGATATTTCGTCGTCACGGTGGACGACCAAAAATTCTGGTTAATCGCCCTGGCTGTATGGTTCATAGGATTCGCGATCATCGGTAATTGGTGGTTTTTCATTGGAAGTCGCGCGCGTCGCGCAAAATTTAATAAAGATACGGGAAAGTGGAATGACTGACACGGATATTAAATACGGGCTAGCGGGTGTGATTGCCGATGACACTGCGGTGTCGAAGGTTATGCCGGAGACTAACTCGCTGACCTATCGCGGCTATGCTGTACAGGATTTGGCGGCGCAGTGCCGGTTTGAGGAAACCGCTTACCTGATCTGGAATGGCGAGCTGCCGACCAAAGCCCAGCTTGATGATTTCAACGCCAAAGAAAAGCGCGAGCGCGGCCTTTCAGATGACCTTATTTCGGTTATGCGGAAGTTCCCCAAAGGCGCCCACCCAATGGCGACGCTGCGGACGGCGGTGAGTTTTTTGGGGATTGAAGACAGCGAGATCGAAGATCACGCGACTGACAAGCTTTATGATCGTGCGATCAGCCTTTATGCAAAAATTCCGCAAATCGTCGCAACGGACTTCCGCCTGCGCAACGGTAAAGAGCCGATTGCACCGGACAATGGTCTCGGCTTTGCAGAAAACTTCTTTCATATGTGCTTTGGCGAAGTGCCGGCGCCGGAAATCGTCAGGTGTTTCGATATTTCCATGACGCTCTATGCCGAGCATTCCTTTAACGCCTCGACCTTTACCGCTCGCGTCATCGCCAGCTCGCTGTCGGGGATCTATTCCTCCGTCACCGGCGCCATCGGATCGCTCAAAGGCCCGCTCCATGGCGGCGCCAATGAAGCGGTGATGTATATGCTCGAAGATGTCGGCACGGCCGAGAACGCCAAAGACTGGATGCTGGACGCGCTGGAGACCAAGAAAAAAGTCATGGGCTTTGGCCACCGCGTCTATCGCTCCGGCGACAGCCGTGTGCCGACCATGACCTCGGCGTTCAAAGACATGGTCGATATTATCGGCACCGACGAGGCGCGCAAATATTGGGAGATGTCGAAGATCCTTGATGAAACCATGGTTTCGGAAAAAGGCATCTACCCCAATCTCGATTTCCCGGCGGGGCCGGCCTATTATCTGATGGGTTTTGAAATCCCGATGTTCACGCCTATCTTTGTGGTCAGCCGCATCACCGGATGGACGGCGCATATTATGGAGCAACTCGGCGACAACAAGCTGATCCGTCCGCTCTCGAACTATACCGGTTCGGCTCAGCGCGATGTCGTTGCGATAGATAAAAGAGCCTGATCATGGCCGGCCAACAAAGGACGCGAACCAAAGAGGAAAGAGCCCGCGCGCAAGACGCCGTGCGCGAGCTCATTCGCTGGATAGGCGACGATCCGCAACGCGAAGGCCTCTCCGATACGCCGCGCCGCGTAGTCGATGCGTATCTCGAATATTTTCAAGGCTATGAGCAATGCGCGGAGACCTATCTGGAGCGGACCTTTGAACAGGTTGGCGGCTATGATGAAATTGTCCTGTTAAAAGACATCCCGTTCCATTCGCATTGCGAGCATCACATGGCGCCGATCATCGGCAAGGCGCATGTGGCGTATCTCCCGCGCAACCGGGTGGTCGGTATTTCCAAACTCGCCCGGGTGGTGAACACTTATGCGCGCCGCCTTCAGGTGCAAGAACGCCTGACCGCGGAAATTGCCGACTGCATCCAGAAGGTGCTGGACCCGTTGGGCGTTGCTGTGGTGATTGAAGCCTCGCATGCGTGTATGACGGCGCGTGGTGTGAAAACGCCGGGCGTTACCATGACCACAAGCCGGATGATGGGCATCTTCCGGGAAGATGAAAAAGCGCGCCAGGAAGTCATCCGCCTGATCGGCGTGATCTGAACGGACTGGTAATTTAAGGAATACGAAATGGCCTACGAATGCATCCTTATCGAATCTGACGGCGGCGTTGGCATTATCACGCTGAACCGCCCCGATGCGCTCAATGCGTTTAACAAGCAGCTGATGGATGAGGTGACCGACGCGGTTCTCAAACTGGAGGCGGATGACGCGATCGGTTGTCTGGTGATTACCGGATCGGAAAAAGCCTTTGCCGCCGGCGCCGATATCAAGGAGATGGTCGGCAAGAATTATATGGATGTCTTCAAGGAAGACTTCATCACAGCAAACTGGGAAGAGGCGAGCCGGGCGCGCAAACCGGTGATTGCGGCGGTCGGCGGTTATGCGCTTGGCGGCGGCTGCGAGCTGGCGCTGATGTGCGACTTTATTATTGCCGCGGACAACGCCAAATTCGGCCAGCCGGAAATTTCCATCGGCGCCATGCCCGGCGCCGGCGGCACCCAGCGGCTGGCCCGTTTCATCGGCAAGTCAAAGGCGATGGAGATGTGCCTCACTGGCCGGATGATGGACGCCGAAGAAGCCGAACGCTGCGGCATGGTCAGCCGCATTGTGCCCAAGGGCGAATTGCGCGACG
This sequence comes from Hyphococcus sp., assembly GCA_021776415.1. Taxonomy (GTDB): domain Bacteria; phylum Pseudomonadota; class Alphaproteobacteria; order Caulobacterales; family Parvularculaceae; genus Hyphococcus. The sequence goes on along the minus strand of JAJFFY010000011.1, from coordinate 27,170 downwards.
AGGCGATCCGCGTCGCCAAACAGATCGCCGGGTTCTCGCGGCCGATCACTATGCTGATCAAAGAATCGGTCGACCGAGCCTATGAGACCACACTTTCAGAGGGCGTAAGATTTGAACGCCGGGTGTTCCATTCAGTGTTCGCGACCGAAGATCAGAAAGAAGGCATGGCCGCATTCATTGAGAAGCGCAAACCGTCCTTTAAGAACCGCTGAGCTTCTAGAGTAACGCCTAGCTTCAAGAAGTGGCCCTCATCCTGAGGAGGTTTGGGCATCGACAGATGCTCAAACCGTCGCGAAGGATCGGCGGCATTCCCACTCGCTGCGAGTCAACTTAGAAGGTCAGTATGGACAATCTGGTTCTCGCCTTTGCAATTATCGGCGTTCTCGGCATTGGTGCGCAGTGGCTCGCCTGGCGGTTTAACTTGCCGGCGATTGTGCTGATGGCGATTGCCGGGGTGGTCGCCGGTCCGGTCCTCGGCATTTTTGGCCCGCCGGGCGCTGGCGGCGAGCCGCCGATGGAAGTGCTGTTTGGGGAGTTCTATCAGCCGATCATCGCCATTGCGGTTGCGGTGATTTTGTTTGAGGGCGGATTACAACTTAATTTCTCCGAGCTGCGCGGGCTGACCCGGGGCGTGCGGCGGCTGGTTTTTCCCGGCGTGGCGATTGCCTGGGGCCTTGGCGCGGGCGCGGCTTATTATATCGTCGGGCTGTCATGGCAGGTGGCGCTGTTGTTTGGCGGCATCATGATTGTCACCGGCCCGACGGTGATTATTCCGCTTCTGCGTCAGTCAAAGCTCGATGCGCGCCCGGCGACGCTGTTGAAATGGGAAGGCATCGTCAACGACCCGATCGGCGCCCTGCTTGCGGTGCTGGTTTATGAATTCATCGTCTTCGGCAATGGCGGCGGGGGCGGCGAGGCCTCGCCCGGCGAAATTATCGGCTCGATTTTGATAGCCTCCATTCTCGCTGGCGGGCTTGGCTTTACGATCGGGCGGCTTGCGGCGTCGTCGTTCCGGCGCGGCTGGGTTCCGGAATATTTAAAGCCGCCGATTTTACTGGCGCTGGTATTGGTCTGCTTTGAGACCGCAAACCTGTTGCAACATGAAGCTGGCCTGCTGGCGGTCACGGCCATGGGCGTGACGATGGCCAATTCACGCATCGCCAGCATCAACGAGTTGCGATTTTTTAAAGAAAATATCGTCGTTATTCTGGTCTCGGGCGTGTTTATTATCCTCACCGCCAATCTTACTTTTGCATCCTTCCTTGAGCTTGACTGGTCGGTGTTCTGGTATCTTGTGGCGATGCTGTTTGTTGTCCGCCCGCTGACGGTATTTGTTTCAACCATTGGCGCCGGTCTGCCGTGGCGGGAGCGGTTGCTGGTGGGCTGGATTGCGCCGCGCGGGATTGTCGCGGTTGCGGTGTCCTCGTTCTTTGGCGTCGCCTTAGTGAAGGCGGGCTTTGCCGACGGCGACAAGTTGATCGCGCTCGCCTTTGCAATGGTCTTTACAACCGTGATCGCGCATGGCTTTTCAATCGGCCCGCTCGCCAAGATGTTGGGCCTCGCCTCGCGCGAGCGTCCGGGGGTTTTGATCGCCGGCGCTTCGCCATGGTCGGTCGCGCTGGCGGCCAAGCTGAAAGAGCTTGAAATCCCGGTGATGGTTGCCGATGCGAGTTGGGGTAGCCTCCAACCGGCGCGGCTTGCCGATGTGCCGACTTATTACGGTGAGATTCTCTCCGAGGTCACCGAGCATCACCTCGATTTCAATCGCTTCGGTTATTTGCTCGCGCTCAGCGGCAATGAGGCCCACAACGCCCTGGTCTCCACTGACCTCGCGCCGGAGCTGGGGCGCGCGGCGATCTATCAGGTCAATGCCCGCGGTAAGGACGAAGAAGATCGCCAGGCGCTTTCCTATACTTTGCAGGGACGCACCTTCCTTCACTCCGGCGTGCAGTTCGACGAGCTTTTGCGGCGTCACCATAAGGGCTGGATCTATCAGCGCACCCGGCTGTCGGAAGAATATCCGCCGGAGCAATACAAGCAAGAGGCTGGCCCCGATCACGAGATCGTCCTGGTGATCCGAAAAGGCGCCATTCAGTTCGCCTCGCGCGAGGCCCCGGTCGAGCCCGCCATCGGCGACACTGTGCTCGCTTATGTTCCAAAGCCGCCAGAGCCTAAGCCAGAACCTTCGGCGAATAATTTGCCTGCCGGTGAGGCCGTCGACGCGCCGCCGTCCGGCAATGCGTTGCCGTCTTAACGCCTGATTAACCAACCTTGCATCGGCGCCCAGTTTAACGCCGCATTAGCCCTTGCGCGCTAGGCTTTGCGCGAGGAATTCATTTTATGCGGGCGTTGAAATTGTTTAATCAGTCCGACGGCTCGCTCATCGCCGATTATGCATCGCGCATGAGCGAAGCAATGTCGCGCCAACGCACCGAAATAGAGGTGCGAGCGGCAAGGGTTGAAGCTGAACTTGCGATCAAGGCGCGGTCAGAATTTCTGGCCAATATGAATCACGAATTACGCACGCCGCTTAATGCGATCATGGGATTTGCAACCATGCTTCGCGACGGCGAGCAATATGATCTCAGCACTGATCAGCACACCGCTTATGCTGAGTATATTTTACAATCAGCTGACCTTCTGCTCGGTCATATCAACACAATTTTAGAAGTCGCCGCGCTGGAAAGCGGCAGCGTTGAGCTCTCTGATGACGAGGTCGATCTCTGTGACGTTCTTGATGGCGCCGTAGAGCGTGTGCAGGTTCGCGCAGACGCCGCCGAAGTCAGTATTGAGCGGCGCGATGCGGGCGGGGAGATTGTTGGCTGGGGGGATCATGAGCGCACCGGTCAGGCGGTTGACCATTTGCTGCAGGCGGCGATCAATTCGAGTGCTGAGAAGGGCCGAATTCTGGTGCGCGCCAGCGTTGATGAACATGGCTGCGCCGAGATTGCCGTGCGCGATGACGGCGAAGGCATGAGCCCTGAGGAAGTCAAACAAGCGCTCGAAGCGTTCGCCGAGCCGCATCGCGGGCTCGATCGTTCGTTTTCCGGTCCCGGCGTTGGCTATGCAGTCGCAAAAACATTTATCGAGATGCAGGGCGGGTCATTCCATATCAAAAGCCGCAAAGGGCACGGCACGCTAGTGCGCATCGCCTTGCCTCTGCCGGAGGCAAAAACGGCGACGACGAGCGATGCGGATGACGCCTCGCGAGCAGAAAAATCCAGTTTGGAGAGGGCCGATGACGCCGCTTAAAGCACGGGTGCGCAAAGCGCCAATCATGCGCAAGGGAAGCGCCGCGCCGACGGCGGAAGCCTTTGACGGCGCGTTCCAGGAAAAACCGCGCGTTGGCACGGTGGTCTCGGTCACCGGCTCGCATGCGCTGGTGATGCTGGCGGAAGGAAAGCCCGCCGACGACCGTGCGGCGCGTCCGCAGATTGGCGCGATTATGAGCCTCGACGTTGGCTCAAGCGTGGTTCTGGGGCTGGTCTCGGCGATGAGCGTGCCGTCGCCGTCGCATGACAATCCTGCTGGCTCCACCGGCATCGTTGAAGTTGAACTGATCGGCGAGTTTACAAAACCGACCATCAATGCGCCGGCGCGGTTTCGGCGCGGCGTCTCATCTTATCCGACGCTTGGCGATGGCGTTCATGTGGCGACCCGCGACGAATTAACGGCGCTGTTCTCGATTAATGGATTTTCAAGCGTGCGCGTCGGTGCGGTCAAGCAGGATGCGCAAATCCCGGCGACGGTCAATGTCGACGAAGTGTTCTCGCGCCATTGCGCTATTCTCGGCACCACCGGGGCCGGCAAATCCTGTGCGGTAGCTTTATTGTTGCGCGCCGTGCTTGAGCGGTTTCCAAACGGCCATATCGTCATTCTCGATCCGCATAATGAGTATTCCAAAAGCTTTGAAGATCGCGCTGTGGTTTTCGATCCGACCACCTTTACGCTGCCATACTGGATGTTGACCTTCGACGAGCTGGTCGAGGTTTTGTTTCCGGGCAGGAAAGGATATGCCGAGGAAATAGAAATTCTCGCGGATCTGGTGCCGGCGGCGAAAAAGATGAACCTCACCGGCGCGTCCCGGGCCGTACATGTGCGCGCCGATGTGGCGGCGATAACCGTCGATACGCCGACCCCATACCGGATTTCAGAGTTGTCGACATTGATCGACAAGGCGCTGGGCGGTCTTGACGGCACGCGCAACACAACGCCGTTCAAGCGTTTAAAAAACCGTATCGCGACGATCAGCCAGGATGCGCGTTATGCGTTCATGTTCGGCAGCCTGACGGTCCAGGACAATCTGACGGAGCTGTTGGGCGAGTTGTTTCGCATCCCCGTCAATGGCAAGCCGGTCAGCGTGATCGAGCTTGGCGGGCTGCCAACGGAAGTTGTGCAGGTTGTGGTCTCGGTTGTCACGCGGCTGGCGTTTGAATTTGGCTTGTGGAGCAATGGCGCGGCGCCGATTGCGGTGGTTTGCGAAGACGCCCACCGCTATGCGCCCGCCGATCCCAATGAAGGCTTCGGGCCGACCCGGCGTTCTTTAATCCGTCTGGCCAAGGAAGGCCGCAAGGTGGGCGTATCGTTGTGGGTCGCGTCACAGCGCCCGACCGAGCTCGACCCAACGGTTCTATCTCAGTGCAATACCATCTTTGCCATGCGCCTCGCCAACCAGGCCGACCAGGAGGCGTTGCGCGCGGCGGTGCCGGATGCGTCGACCAGCCTGCTCAGCTGTCTGCCGTCGCTCGGCCTCGGAGAGGCGATCGCGGTCGGCGAGGGGGTGCCGATGCCGACACGCATTCGTTTTGATGCGCTGCCGAGCAGTGCGGTGCCGCGCAGCCTGATGGCCAGCTTCTCCGACGGCTGGTCGGTCGAGATGGACGATGACAGCTTCATCGAGCGCATCGTCGAGCAGTGGCGCGCCCAGCGGATGATATTGCCTGATATTGAATAAACCGCGGTGCGGCGCGGGCGCCGGCCCGCTTGTTAATCCAAAAAATCATGTCAATCTATTGGCCGAAGGCTGCGCTGGCGCGCATGCCATATTGGCGTAGCTCTGCGCATGAAGGGATTTGTCCGATGAAAAATTCGCTCGCGGCGTTTGCCGCCCTTGCTGTCCTGACAACCGGCTGCGCGCCAGATACGCCAAAAACGCCAGAGACTGCCTCGCCGCCGCCGGTGACCATCGTCATTCATGGCGGCGCCGGCGCGCTGGCGCCCGGGCGCTATACGCCGGCAAAGGAAGCGGAATTTATCGCCAAGCTTAACGAGGCGCTCGATGTCGGATATGCGATCCTCGACGAGGGCGGCGCGGCGCTGGATGCGGTTGAGGCGGCGATTGTGACGATGGAGGACTCGCCGCTTTTTAACTCCGGCAAAGGCGCGGTGTTCACCCGCGAAGGCAAGAACGAGCTCGACGCCTCGATCATGGACGGCGCAACGCTCAACGCCGGCGCGGTTACTGGCGTGACCACGGTTAAAAACCCGATCCGCCTGGCCCGTTCCGTGATGGAAGATTCCGTCCATGTGATGTTTGCCGGCAACGGCGCCGATGAATTCGCCGAACAGCAGGGCCATGAGATTGTCGATCCTGAATATTTCTATACGGAGCATCGCTGGAAGAGCTATGAAGAGGCCCTGGAGCGTGAAAAACAGCAAGAAGACAGCGCCCTGCCGATTGATTTTAAATATGGAACCGTTGGCGCCGTCGCGCTTGATGCGGAAGGCAACCTTGCGGCAGGCACTTCAACCGGCGGTATGACGCTGAAAAATTTCGGACGGGTGGGCGACACGCCGATCATTGGCGCCGGGACCTTCGCCGACAATAAATCCTGCGCCGTATCCTCCACCGGCCACGGAGAATATTTTATCCGGCTGACCATTGCGCGCGATATTTGCGCCCAGGTTGAATATGCCGACAAGACAGTTGAGGACGCGGCCACGGATGTGATCCATGGCCGGCTCGAAACGCTCGGCGGCGGTGGCGGCGTGATTGTACTCGGCGCTGACGGCGCGTTTGCCATGGTATTCAATACGGACGGCATGTTTCGCGGCGCCAAAAGCGCAACCGGCGTGAACACAACAGCGATTTATGGCGATTAGACAGGCGCCGGGCCTTTGCGTTAACCGGCGCTGTCGGCCTTGGAAAATTTGAACCGGCACGAGCCGCCGCCGCGGACCATGCATTCGGCGTGTTCCGGGCGTTGGCCGGTCGCCGCTTCTATCAGGGCGAGGTCGAACTCGCAGACCTCGGGATGTTCCGCCGCGAGGTGGTGGTATACGCAGTTAAACGCCTGGATTTCTTCGCCGCCGTCTTGGTTGCGGGCGGCGCGCGCGGCATAACCAAGGTCGGACATCGCGCTGGCGAGCCCGGTCGCGGAAACGTCACCGCCGCCTTGTGCGAGTTGCGCCCTTAGCTGACCGCCGATTTTTTTGCCCAGCGCGTCAAGCTCGCCCCGCAGATCATCATCGCTGAGGCGTTCGGAAAGCATGCCGAGCAGGAGCGCGGAAAACCAGTCATATCGTTTGGGGAATTCGTGGATGCCGTCTTCGGTAATTGAAAATACATGGCTCGGCCGGCCTTTTTTTCGGGCGAGCGCGTTGCGCGCGACCAGGCCGTCGCGTTCGAGACTGACGATGTGTTGATGAACGGCCGAGCGGGTGATTGATAATTTTGCGGCGAGATCATCCGCCGTCAGACCGTCGCGATTTTCCAACAGCGCACGCAAGATCGCCCGCCGTCCGCCGCCCATTTGCGCGTCGCGGGCGGACCCAATTCCTAGGCGCTTCAAAAAACTCAGCATTTTGGCAGCTTATAATGATCACCGCAGGCGAGATTGCCCGAGATTTGAAGTTAGCCGCGTCCGGCGCGCGAAACAACGCCCGCTCAGATCAAGCCCAGTGTTTTAAAGCTCGCATGGTATTTGTGGCCGACGATGATGTGGTCGTGGACGCGGATGTTGAGGGCGGCGCCGGCTTTGATGATCTGGTTTGTCATCTCAACATCGGCGCGCGACGGCGTCGGGTCGCCGGATGGGTGATTATGCACCAGGATGATCGCCGAGGCGCCAAGTTCCAGCGCACGCTTGACAACCTCGCGCGGATAGACCGGCGTGTGATCAACGGTGCCGCGCTGTTGCACCTCGTCGGCGATCAGAATGTTTTTCTTGTCGAGAAACATGATGCGGAACAGTTCGGTCTTCTCATCGGCCATCGCCGCGCGGCAATAAGACAGCAGATCATTCCATGAGGTGATGACCGGGCGCTTGAGGATGCGCTCCTGGGTCAGCTTAATCGCCGCCGCCTGGACGATCTTCAATTCCTCGGCGACATTTTGCGACACGCCTTTCACCTCGACCAGGCGATCAATCGGCGCGGCGAGGGCCTCGGCAAAGCCGCCGAATTTTGCGATCAGGTCTTTGGCCAGCGGTTTGACGTCGCGGCGCGGGATCGCCCGGAACAACACCAGCTCAAGGAGTTCATAATCCTGAACCCCGTCAATACCGGCTTTCCTGAACCGCGCGCGCAGGCGCTCGCGGTGGCCTTTTGCATGATCGGCGGCAGGGGTTGCTGATTTCGCTGCGCCGTCCGCCATTAGTTATAAGGCGGCTTATCAAGCCCCTTGGGCGAGGAGGTGAAAATCTCAAACCCGTCTTCGGTGACGCCGATGGAGTGTTCGAACTGCGCCGACAGCGACTTGTCGCGGCTCACCGCGGTCCAGCCGTCTTTCATGACTTTGACATCGGGTTTGCCGTCGTTGATCATCGGCTCGATGGTGAAGAACATGCCGGGTTTGATGATGGTGTCCGCGGCGCGGTGGGTCGTTCCCCAGCGGTCTTTATATTCCGCATAATGAACGACGCTGGGGGCGGAATGAAAAACTTTCCCTAGCCCGTGGCCGCAAAAATCGCGAACAATAGAAAACCCCTGGCCTTCGCCAATGGTTTGAATGGCGCGCCCGATATCGCGTAATGTCGCGCCGGGCTTGACCACGTTAATCCCCGCCATCATCGCTTCATAGGTGGTGTCGACCAGGCGGCGCGCCTTCACCTTTGGCTCGCCCGCGTAATACATCCGGCTGGTGTCGCCGTGCCAGCCATCGACAATCACCGTCACGTCAATATTCATGATGTCGCCGTCTTTAAGCAGCTTCGGTCCGGGGATGCCGTGGCAGATCACATGGTTGAGGGAAATGCAGGTGGCGTGCCGATAGCCGCGATAGCCAATGGTCGCCGATAGCGCGCCATTGTCGAGCACCATCTCGCGCACCAGATCGTCAAGCTTGGCCGTCGCGACGCCGGGCGCCACATGCTCGGTCAGCATGTCGAGGCACTCAGCCGCCAGCCGCCCGGCCTTGCGCATGCCGGCAAAATCCTCCGGCCCATGGATTTCTATCTCATCGGCGTCGATCTCATTATCTGCATCATTTGCGTCTGTGGCGAGTTCTGTCATGGGTAATCTTGCTTTGCTTAAACCAGGTCTATCTCAAGGCGTTTGCGAAGCACTACCTTGCTGAGGCTGACTTCGCAATCATAGCACAATGTTTCAACTCCCGCCGCAAGCGCTGATTTGAGCGCCGCGGCATAGGTCGGGTCGAGATCCGCCGCCGGCCGGAAGCTTGTGCAGTCGCTGCGTTGAACCATGAACAGCATCACCGCGCGCCCGCCGGATGCGGCGACCTTTGACAGCTCGCTTAAGTGTTTGGCGCCGCGCTTGGTGACGCTGTCGGGAAACTCCGCAAGGCCGGGCGCGCGCGAAAGATGCACATTCTTGACCTCCACATAGCAGGGCGCTTTGTGCTCGCCGCCCTCCAGCAGCAGATCAATGCGGCTCGCCTCGCCATATTTCACCTCGCGGCGGATGTTGTCATATCCGGCAAGCTCGGGGATTGCGCCGGCCTCGATCGCTTCGAACGCGATCTTGTTGGGGTTGGTGGTGTTGATCGGAATAAGGGTTTTGCCGATCTCGATCATCTCCCATGAGAAAGCCAGTTTGCGCTTCTTGTTGTCATGCTCGTTGACCCAGACGCGGGCACCGACAATGGCGACGCCGAGCATCGAGCCGGGATTGGCGCAATGGGCGGTGATCTTGCGGCCATCGTCGAGGGCGATGTCGGCGAGGAAGCGCTTGTAGCGTTTTATCAGACGGCCGCGAAGGAGAGGGGGAAAGAGCATGGACGACCTTGAAGGGTATGATTTAAGGGTCAAGGGGCGATGTGGCGACCAGCCAGAGAGCGAGATGCCGTCATCACAGAAAATTAAATGGTCTTTCTATCCGTCGTGATCAATGATGTTGATAGCCGTTGAGCGAAAGAGAGACGATAATGAATAGATCCGTAATGGCATCCGCAATATTTATGGCATGTTTGATGGTCCAAACCGGCGCGTCACTGGCGGAAGATCTGCAAGGAATTTATAACACCGGCCCCTCCTTATTAGAAGAAGCGAGCAAGGCGTCTCTCAATATCGAGTTTCATCCCTGCGCTGGCGACGGCGCCCTCATCTGCGCCAGCGTTGTCGGTATTGTCGAACCGAACGGGCCGTCTGGACAAAATATGTTGCCCGACGGCAGTCCTGTGATGGGCTATGTGATGATCACGGGGCTGAAGCCAAAGGGCAAAGGAAAATATCGCGGCGGCGAGATCGTTGCGCTTGATGAGTCAATCATCAAGGGAAAGATGATCCGCTACGGCATCAAGATCAACGATAGGGACGGCGGCCCACTTGATGCGCGCGGGTGCCTTGGCTTCATCTGTCCGCGCAAGATGATCTGGACAGTTGTTGAACAGAGCGAGGCGCTCGGGACGGAGCCTGAATAGCTCGAACAGCGATCTTCGAGGGTTATGCTGACGCAAAATCGCCTTGCGATAGCGGTGCGGAATAAGATTGAGCTTGCGGTGCGCTTGTTCTTCCCCCGTTTACGGGGGACGTGGCTGCGAAGCGGTCGATGGGGGTTCTTGAATCCAAAACAACGGCAAAATCCGCGCAACCCAAACACGAATCGATTCTTCGATTTTACAACTCAGAGAGGGTAGTTGGCCATAAAACCTATATTTGGTGAAAAGTTATCCTCACGGGTTTGGGTGAGCGTATAGTGCTTTTTGAAAATGATTCCATGGGCGATTCCATGTGTGATTCACGTGTGATTCTGTGGCGAATTGCGTCAAAGGAGCAAACCGAGTGCGAGTAATGAAGACATCTCATCGAAAGCCGTTGCCGGCGACCCTGGCGGGTGAAAATGTTGGACCAGATTCCGCTACAGGCCCCGCAGTTATTGGGCTGGTAAAACGCGTGAAAGCCTTTTTCAGGGCCTTTCAGCGGGCGTTGCGCATCAATCCTATGAGCTTGCGTGTCAAGACATCGCCGCGATATCCGTCATTGGCGGTGATTTCGTCCAACAGCGCTGAAACTTTTGAGCGCTGGTCGCGCTCGCGCAGGGTTTTAAATTGTGCAAAGTCGCTTGGCGAAATTAAATATGCGACGGGCCGTTTGTATCTTGTGATGGCGACCGGCTCATTGCCAGCAATGGCGATGAGTTTGCCAAATCGTTGTTTTGCTTCGTGAGCGGAGAAATATTTCATGGTTAATGTCTTTCAGTCAGCATACGCAGGTTTTTGCAAAACCCGCTTCAATTCATTGAATGGGGTCTTGGCGACATATTTCAAGTGCGCTGCCTTGATGGTGTTCGCGGGCGCGTGCGCGGAGCAGGAAGCAGGGACTGATTTTGCAGATCGTGTGACGCCGGGGCCACGGGCGCCAGGCGTATATGCGGATGTGATGGACGCCCTGCCGGTTGCCCATGCAAACAATGCTGTTGCGGTCGTTCCAAACGAGGACGCGGCGACTTTCTGGTCGTTTAACGGGCTGCGCGCTGGCAAAACTTATAAAGACGTCAGCAAATCGGTATTCACCTGCACGCTTCCCTGGGGAGGATGCCGGGTCGCGGGCGATGTTCCCGTAGAGGCGGGCCGCCTCGCCAGCACTGCTGTTTTCCTGTATGACCGGATATTTCTCTTTGGCGGATACACGGTGGCTGAGGACGGAACCGAAATATCGACGCCGGAAGTTTTTGCATTTAATCCCGAAACGGAGGAATATCAACGACGCGCCGATATGCCGACGCCGGTTGATGACGCCGTCGCATTTACCTACGCCAATCGCTATATTTATCTGGTTTCCGGCTGGCATGATGCCGGCAATGTCAGCGCCGTTCAGGGGTACGATACGTGGGAAGATAAATGGTTTGCCGCGAGCGACTATCCCGGCGCGCCGGTGTTTGGCCATTCCGGCGGCGCGGTCGGCGGCAAGTTCGTCATCGCCGACGGTGTTGCGGTGGTCGGCGAGAAAGACGGCCGTCGGCAATTCGGCGCCGTCGATGGGGCGTGGCTCGGTGAGATTGACGCGGATGATCCGGCGGTCATCGCCTGGCGAAAACTGCCGCCGCATCCAGGCGCGCCGCTTTATCGCATGGCGGCGATCGGCGATGCCGATCACAACCGCATCGTCTTTTACGGCGGCGGCGACAATCCTTACAATTACGACGGCGTCGGCTATGACGGCGTTCCATCGCGGGCGTCAGATGTTTTATTTGCATTCGAGTTGGAAACGGAACAATGGATCGAGCTTGGCCTCACCGGGCGCCCATCTATGGATCATCGCGGATTGATGATTTGGGATGGGGCCTATTGGACGCTTGGCGGCATGAATGATGAGGGCGCTGTGATCGGTGATCTCGTCCGCATTGATATTGTAGAGTGAAAAAAATATGACTGACGCGCCGCAAAAAATAACCGCCGCGATCCTCGCCATTGGCGACGAGCTTTTGTCGGGCCGGACGCGCGACGCCAACACGCATTTCCTCGCCGGCTGGCTGACCGAGCGCGGGGTGGCATTGTGTGAGGCGCGCATCGTCGGCGATGACCAGGCCGATATCGTCGCCGCGCTCAATGCGTTGCGGGCGCGTTATGATTATGTGTTTACGTCGGGCGGTATTGGTCCGACCCATGACGATATTACCGTCGATGCTATCGCCGCGGCGTTTGAGGTCCCGGTGATTGAACACCCAAAGGCAATCGCCCTGATCCGCGCCTGGCACAAAGCGCGCGATGAGGAGGTGACGCCGGCGCGTGCGCGCATGGCCCGCACGCCGGAGGGTGCGGTCCTGATCGACAATCCGGTCTCCGGCGCGCCGGGCGTGCGCATCGACAATGTGTTTGTGATGGCCGGCGTGCCGAGGATATTCCAAGGCATGCTCAATGCTATTGAAGGTGAAATCGAGCGCGGCGCGATAATTCATTCGCGTGCGGCGACGGCGGCCGGCCTCCCGGAATCCAGAATCGCCGATCAGTTGCGGGAAATACAATCCGCGCTCAAAGACGTTGCGATTGGCAGCTATCCCATCGACGGCGATGAGAAGGGCGTCACGGTGGTTGCCCGTTCGCAAAATTCGGAGACGGCCGAAGCGGCGATCAATGCGGTCAGCGCAGCGATGCGCGCGCTCGGCTTCGATCCGGAAATGAAAGATCGGAACTAATGATTGGCGATAAAGCTAGAGCCGCTCAACAACAAAGCTGCGCAAATTTTCCTGGACCTCGCGCGCATCGAACGCATGCGGATCGTCCGCCGGTTTTTCGCCGCGATGCATCGTCACGAAGGCGATGGCGGTGTAGCGGGTGATTTCGCGGACATAGGAGTCATAAGGATAACCCCAGCCAAAGCCATAGGCGTAATAGGGGAAGTGGTAATAGGAACGTCGTGAAGAAGGGTAGTAATACCGGCCATAAAACGCGGGATAATACGAACTGCTTGAATAGCTGGTTTTGGCTTCGGTATCGCTCTCGATCATGACAAAATAGTCATAGCCGCCTTGAAGGGTCAGCTCGGCGGCGCGATAGAGGAGAAAGTTCTCAACGGTCTCTCTGGAGGTTGATGAATTTCCGCGAAACGAAATTCGATAGCGGTTATCTTCAACGCGTTGCTCGGAAAAGCCGTAGCCGCCATTTGCGGGGCCGTAAGGCGTAGATGTTGTGCACGCGGTCAGTGCGCCCACAGCCGCCAGAATCATACCAATTGTCCGTAACATACCTATCTCCAAAGCTGAACGGCGACATCTATGAGGATATGGAGACAGCCGCCTTGATGCGGATCAATTCACGGCGGCAAAATGCTGATCAGGGCGTGATCTCAGGGTGGGGCGCAAAGGCGCGCCGCTACTTGTGAACGCTTCTGAGGGTGCGCCGGGCGGCTTTTTGAGGCAGTATCGGGTCCGAATGGGAGCGATCGGCGATATCCTCGCCGACAGGGAGAGAAACAAGATGAGCACCAAACACCGCGCCGCGCCGCGCCGCAAAATCTTATCCGCGATTGCGCTTGCCGTTGCGTTATCGGCCGGGTCTGGCCTGACCGGCATTGCGCACGCAGCGGGAAGCGGCGGCTCCAGCCTGCCCTCGCAGCAGTCGCGACCGCAGGTTGATCCCGAGCAGTCCTATCGCGACGGCGTCGCCGCGCTCAGCGCGAAGGATTATAAAACCGCGGAGAAAAAATTTGGCGAAGTCTTAAGCGTTGCCCGCAAACACACTGAGGCAAATTATTACATGGGCCTGGCCAAGGTTGGTCGCGGCAAACACAAAGCATCAGTGCGCTATTTCGAGCGCGCTATCAAAGGCCGCTCGGGTTTTGTGGAAGCGCGCGAGCAGCTTGCGCTGGTCTTCATCACACTTGAGAAGACCGACGATGCGCAAGAGCAATTGGCTGCCATCCGTGCGCTCGGCGAGGGTTGCACTGATGAGACTTGCAATGAAGATTATATCAAACGCATCGGTGTGGCGATCGCTAAAGTCGAAGCCGCGCTTGGGGGCGGTGATGGCGAGGAGATTTCTCTTGGTCCTGATGACTCGCAAGGCGCCGTGCTGGTCCTGGCGCCGCGCGCAGTTGGTGCGGAGCGCTATGGCGATGCTGTCAAGCTGATCAACCAGCAGCGTTTTGCTGAGGCAGTGAGCGATCTATATCGGGCGCAGGCGATTATTGGTCCGCACCCGGATATTTTGAACTATCTCGGCTATGCGCACCGCAAGCTGGGAAAATTTGACCAGGCGCAAGACTATTACGCCGCGGCGCTGGAGCTGGACCCCGATCATCTCGGCGCCACGGAATATCTTGGCGAGCTTTATCTGGAGCTCGGCGAGCTTAAAAAAGCCCGCCGCCAGCTTGCCAAACTCGACAAGCTTTGCGCGTTTGGTTGTGCGCAATATGAAGATCTGGCGCGATTGATTGAGGTAAAAACGTCTATCCGCCGCGCCGGGCGCTAATGGCGCTGGCCTTCAAGCCGGCGGCGATCGCGGCGCTGATTGCGCTGGCCGCCTGTTCGCCAAAGGAGCGCGCAGAAACACAGCCGGTGGGCGCCTTCGCGAATGCGGCGCATTCTTTTGGCAAACAGGCGGCGTTAAACCTTAAAGAGCTTGCCTGGATTAATCCGTCTACGGATGTTGTTGCAATCCTAAGTAGCGCCCGACGCGAGTGCATCCGTCCGGCTGAAAACCCTGACACGCAATATCTGGTCGATGTCGGTCGGGTCGCATTCCAAAGCCCGATGCTGTTTGGCGGTCCGGCGGCGCGCGGCGGCTTGTCGTGCGAGAGCTGTCACAGTGGCGGGCGCGACAACCCGAATTTTTTTCTCAAAGGCCTCAGCGGCGAGGCCGGGACAGCTGATGTGACCTCGGCGCTGTTCAGCAAAACCCGCGAGGACGGCGTATTTAATCCCGTGCCGATCCCGAGCCTGGTCGGCATTGCCGGCAAAGACGCATTCGGAACGCAAGCGCCGGCGCCAAGCCTGCATGACTTTATTGAGAACGCCGTGATCGACGAATTTCAGGGCGCCCCGCCGCCGCCCACGGTGGTGGACGCGCTTTCCGCCTATATCGCTCACCTCGATGATGCGGGCTGCACAGCGGCGACGACAACCAGAACCATCGCCGCCGATATGGGCCAGGCGCGCCGCGCCATGGAGCTGGCTGGCGATGCGCTGGCGCGCGACGATGCGGCGACGGCCGACTTTTTGTTGCTGAGCGCGCAAGGGCGCCTGGGCCGGGTGCATGAGCGGTTTGCCGGGCCGGGGCTGAAAGCCCAACGCCGGGCGCTGGAGGAGTTAAGCAGAACTATCGCCGCCATTCGCACCGGCCTGCGCGGCGGTGATGTCGCGGGGGACAGTCTTGCAGCGGTTATGACCGGCGCAAAAACTATCACTGCCGACCTCGAACAGCATCGACGCCAATCCCTCTATGATGTACAGACGCTGCGCGCGGCTTTGCGCGCAGCCGGCCGCAGCCCAGACCCGTAACCTCGCGGACGCAGCGGCCTGAATGGAGCATCTGTGTGCTGAGTGTTTTAGATATTTTCAAAATCGGGATCGGCCCGTCCTCGTCACACACGGTAGGGCCGATGCGCATCGGTATACGGTTCCTGGAAGAGGCCGCCAGCGCTGGCGTGTTGCCTGATGCTACTCGGGTCAAAATCGACCTGCATGGCTCGCTGGCGCTCACCGGCATTGGCCACGGGACCGACAAGGCGGCGATGCTCGGCCTGATGGGCTTTGAGCCCGACAAGACCGATCCCGATGCGGCGCAGGATGCGACGGCGTTGGTGCGATCGGAGGGCAAGCTTGCGCTGCATGGCGGCGGAGAGATCGCGTTTGATCCGGTAAAGGACATCGATCTGCGCGGGGATATCATTCCGACTATCCATCCTAATGAAATGCGTCTGCATCTTTACAACGCCGCCGGTGCGGAGATTTTCGAGCGCACCTATTATTCCGTAGGCGGCGGCTTTATCGCCAGCGAGAAACAGCTGACGACAAAGTCGGAAGATGACCGCATCGCGCTGCCGCAGCGCGGCCCGCACGAGTTTACCTCGGCGGCGGATTTGCTCGGCATTTGCGCGGAAAAAAATCTCACGGTCCATGAGCTCATCTTGGAAAATGAAGATGACTTCCGTCCGCGCGCCGATACCGAGCACAGGCTCGATCAGATCTGGTTGGCGATGCAGGCGTGCATTGATCGCGGGCTTAAAACCGAAGGGGAATTGCCGGGCGGCCTCAACGTCAAGCGTCGGGCGCCGCAGCTTTGGGCCAAGCTCCACGAGACGCCGCTCGCCAATGAGCGTGAGCAGATATTCGACTGGCTCAACGTCTACGCCATGGCGGTGAATGAGGAAAACGCCGCCGGCGGGCGCGTTGTCACCGCGCCGACCAATGGCGCCGCGGGGATTATTCCGTCCGTACTCAAATATTATTGCGCTGACGACGATATCAATATCGCCCATATCAGAATTTTCCTGTTAACCGCGGCGGGGATCGGTATGCTGTACAAACAACGCGCATCAATCTCCGGCGCTGAGATGGGTTGTCAGGGAGAAGTTGGCGTTGCCTGCTCAATGGCGGCGGGCGGGCTTGCCGCGGTCTGGGGCGCCAGCCCCGGTCAGGTTGAGCGCGCCGCAGAGATCGGCATGGAGCACAATCTCGGGCTCACCTGCGATCCGGTGGGCGGGCTGGTGCAAATCCCGTGCATCGAGCGCAACGCCATCGGTGCGGTCAAAGCCGTCAACGCGGCGCGCCTGGCGATCCGCGCGGCCGACGATCCCAAGGTCACCCTCGATCAGGTGATCGAAACCATGCGCCAGACCGGCCTCGACATGTCGCGAAAATATAAAGAGACCAGCGAAGGCGGGCTCGCGGTCAATGTGGTGGAGTGCTGAGGACGCGGCGAATACGGCTCGACACGCCAAGAAATCCAGCGCTTGATGAGCCGGGCAGTCCCAGCTATGCATCGACATTCGGCCTTGCAGCATCTGGCGGCAAGGCTACGCGGACGTGGTGGAATTGGTATACACAACAGACTTAAAATCTGTCGGGAGTAATCCCATGCGGGTTCAAGTCCCGCCGTCCGCACCACGAACTCAAACATTTGCGTATGTAAGATGGTGTTGACGCTGTCTGGCAAAACCGAAATCCTTACTTTCGCCAAATCGGGCTAACATTTTGAGGAGAGCGCATTGAAAGCGGCATATATCAATTCATACGGGTCAAAGGCTCAGATCGGCGAGCGGGCGATGCCTGATTTGCCGCCCGGGCATGTGTTGATCAAAATGAAAGCGGCCAGCGTCAATCCGATTGATTGGAAAATTGCCAAGGGTGATTTGAAGGCGCTTTTGAAGTTTCCCTTTCCGATCATGCTTGGCAGTGATGGCGCCGGGATTATTGAGCAACTGGGCGACGGTGTTTCCGATTTCAAAGTTGGCGATGAAGTTTTCTTTCGCTGCTACAAAATGGATATGGGAACATTCGCGCAATATTTCGTGCTTCCAGCAAATCTGGTTGCGCGCAAACCGAGCAACATGTCTTTTGAAGAGGCGGCCTCTATCCCGTTGGTTGGGCTGACCTCGTTGCAGGCGCTCAAAGAAAAAGGCGGCATGGTGCCGGGTTCAAAAGTGTTGATCCATGCCGGCGCCGGCGGCGTTGGGACGTTTGCAATCCAATACGCGAAAGCCTGCGGCGCCTATGTGGCGACGACGGCGAGCCAAAAACGTTTTGCGTTGCTGAAAGAATTGGGCGCTGATGTCATCATCGACTACCAGTCTCAAAAGATTGAAGATGAGTTGAGCGGTTATGACATCGTTCTGGATACGCTGGGCGAAGCGGTCCACGAAGCCTCTTATAAAGTATTAAAGCCAGGCGGTGTTCTGGTGACGGTTCTGGGCATCCCCGACAATGAAACGGTTGGCGAATATACGTCCGGTTTTATCGTCAAGCTGGTTGCGCGCCTTCACAATAACAAGATGGAAAAGCAGGCTAAAAAACACGGCGCCATTTACAAGCATCTTTTGATGTATGCCGATGGAGGCCAGCTGTCAGAGATTGCCGCGTTAATTGAAGCGGGCAAGATCCGGGCGATCATTGATTCAACGTTTACGCTGGACCAGGTTCAAGCAGCCTTTGAGCGCAGCAAGACCGGACGGTCACAGGGAAAAATTGTTGTTACGATTGATTGAGTAGCCGCGACGACAGAGCGAAAGCTTTATTCGCTACAAAGAAAAACTCGTCCCACAGCCGCAAGATGCTGTCGCGTTCGGATTGTTGATCTTGAACGCTGCGCCGATCAACTCGTCGGAGAAGTCGATTTCAGACCCGGCCATGTAGTCGACCGAGACGCTGTCGATCAGGACGGAGTAGCCGTCTGCGTCGAGCACCAGATCGTCGTCCTCGCGCGCGGCGACAATATCGAACTTGTACTGAAAGCCGGAGCAGCCGCCGCCCTCGACCGCGACGCGCAACATCGCACCCGCCGGTTCTTTGGCGAGGATCGCGGCGATCTTGGTCGCGGCGCGGGCGGATACGGAAACGGGGATCTGGTCGGTGACGGACATCTTACTCACAACGCGGCTGGGCCTCTATATAAGCGCTTTGTTTGCGAATTTGGAGAGGGTAATCCAAAAATCGCGCCGATTTTCACATAAGACCAAGCCAAACGCCGCGCCGTTGCCAGCGCGGCGTCATTCGGCCCGAAAATCAGTAGTCTGAAACCGGTCTTGGTTAATCCTTGGCGAGTGATTTCTGGATTTCGCCGAGGCGGTCATACATGCCGAAAATGACGATATAAATCTCGCACAGGAAACGCCAAAAGATCACCCCGAGAACGCCGCCAAGCGGCGCCAGGACAAGGCTGGCGATGCCGGAGGTGAAGCCATTGGAGAAACCGCCGAGAATTCCGGCCAGAACGCCAAGCGCGATGACGACGATGCCGATCCAATAAAGCAGCTTGATCAGGCTGGTGGCGATGAGTTTGTCGAAAGATTTAAATCTGTTGATGAAGTCGTTCATAGCTTGCTCCTAGGCATTGTGAATGGGATGAACGCAACGGTTGTGCGCGCGGTCGGCCAGCGGCCGAATCAACTGGTCAGGCAGTATTGGCGACACTCTACACGCGATTCGATCCTTACCGCGCGCAAATCTGGCGCCTTAAGGCAGAGGCGGGACGTTGCGGCCAGGCTGCGATCAATAGGCCGCGATCAAAACGTCCAGCTTGATGGATCGGGATAAGGCTCGCCTTTAGCCAGGGTCTGCATACCCTTCACGATGCGGATAATATACCAGACCAACGCCGCCAGGATGATCAAAAACCCGATCAGAACGATGCTCAAGACCATGCCGGCTGCCATATAAAGCAGGGCTTTCCAGAATATATTGATCTGATTGTGATAATGCGATCGCAGCCAGTCTGGGGCGTCATCCTTGGCCATATAGGCCATGACCACGCCGACGATCGCCGTCACGCCGACGACACAGGACACGAGATAGAGGATATAGATCAGATTGGCGTTGCCGGCCTGGCCGGGGTCGGTGGAAATTACCGGATCGGACATTTGGTTCTCCCGTCTCTCGCCCGTCATATTGCGAGGGCTTTCAGCATACTGAGGCGATTTGGACGCTTGCCGCAACGCCTTTGCGTTGATACGAAGCGCGACCGAATCAACAGTTTTCCGTGTAGAGGATATCACTATGGCGCTAGAACGCACCTTTTCGATCATAAAACCCGACGCCACCCGCCGCAATCTGACCGGCAAAATCGTCGCCAAGCTGGAAGAAGGCGGCCTGCGCGTCGTCGCTTCAAAACGTATCCACATGACCCGCGAGCAGGCCGAGGGCTTTTACGGCGTCCATAAAGACCGTCCGTTCTTCGGCGAGTTGGTGGATTTCATGATCTCCGAACCGGTCGTCGTACAGGTTCTGGAAGGCGAGAGCGCCGTTGCCCGCAACCGTGAAATCATGGGCGCGACCATCCCGGCAGACGCCGCCGCCGGCACCATCCGCGCGGACTTTGCTCTGTCGATTGGTGAGAACTCCGTGCACGGCTCTGATGCGCCGGAGACCGCAAAAGAAGAAATCGGCTTTTTCTTCTCCGCCGACGAAATCGTCGGGTAGGCGGTAGATGACCGGCAACCCCATCCTCGATCTGGTGATTTCGATCGCCGGGGTTTCGTTCTTGGTGTTGCTGGCGCGGCTGATTTTCGGCCCCGGCGGGCGCAGTATCGACCACGCCGCCGCCGCCGAAAGGCTGGGTTTTGACGAGCCTGATTTCGATCCGACAGACTGGCTGATCGGCGAGGACGCAGCGCTGGCGCGCAACGAAGCCGGCGAGTTGGCGGTGGTGATCGTCCATGGCGACGGGCTTGTAACGCGGCGTCTTGGCGCAACCTCGCCAGCGCCATTCTATAAGGATGGCGTGCTGACCGTCCCCCGGGCAGACAATACCGCCAGGGAAGTTCATTTTACCTTGCCGGAAAGCCAGGCTGCGTCTTGGTTGCGCGCTTCTGCATAGAAGGGTGTGGTTCTTCGGAGAGATACGATAGGGTGAGCCGATGTCAAAATTTGAAACCTACATAACCGCATTTGTCATTACCTGCTTTGCAACATCTACTTTGTATGCAGAAGACCTGGCGTCCCCGCGTTGCGATTATGGCGCGCCGCACGAAAACGCAGCTGAAGAACTGGCGCAATTCGCGTTCCTGATTGGCGACTACACGATTTCTGGTCATGCCTGGCAGGGAGAAGCATGGTCTCCGCCGCGGCCAGGCGCGCCGGCGCGCTGGAACGGCTGGTATGGTCTGGACGGCATGGCGATTGTCGATGAGTGGTATACGACTGATCCCGGCGTCAATCCGGATACGCCGCGCGGCGTTAATGTGCGCATGTTCGACAGTGAAGACGATGAGTGGGACATGATGTGGGTGGCCACAGCCAGCCGTCAGGTTCAGGACCTGCGCGCAAAAATGCAAGATGGCGTCTTGACGATGTGGCAGGTCTATCCCGAGCGCCCAAACTTCAAGGCGGAGTTTATCATTGAGGACGCCGATCATTGGGCGCGGATCGGCTATACCAAAGATGAGACCGGCGAATGGGTGAAGCGGATTAAATTGGCGGCGACGCGCATTGCCTGTGACCGGGGAGAACAGTGATGCAAGACGTCTCGTTCCCTGATGTTGTCGCTTACGCCGTGCCGGCTTTTATCCTGTTGATTATTTTGGAAATGTTTGTCGTCCGGCGCAGCGGGCGCGGGCGCTATGAAACCAAAGACACGTTTTCAAGCCTCGCTATGGGGCTCGGCAACAATCTTATTGCGGTGATCGGCGCCGGCGCGCTGGTTTATTTGATCTATAGCTGGGTCTATCAGTTCCGGCTGATCGAGGCCATGCCGATCACCTGGTGGGCGATATTGATCTGCATTGTCGTTGACGACTTTGCTTATTACTGGTTTCACCGCATCGCCCATGAGCGGCGCTGGTTCTGGGCGAGCCATGTGATCCATCATTCCTCGCAGCACTACAATCTGTCGACGGCGCTGCGTCAGACCTGGACCGGGAAGCTCTCATTTTCGGCCATCTTCTGGCTACCCCTGGCGTTGATCGGGTTCCCGCCGCTGTTGGTATTATTCGTTGGCGGTGTAAATCTTGTCTATCAGTTCTGGATCCACACCGAACTTATCAAACGTATGGGCCCGTTCGAATGGGTGTTTAACACGCCGAGCCATCACCGCGTCCACCACGCCACCAATCCGCGCTATCTCGATGCGAATTATGCCGGGATGCTGATCATCTGGGACCGGATGTTCGGAACGTTCGTGGCTGAAGAAGATACCGAGGCGCCGCGTTACGGGATTATCAAAAACCTCACCACGTTTAATCCGCTGATGATCGGCTTTCATGAATGGATCGGCTTGGCAAAGGATCTGCGCAGCGCGCGTTCCCTGCGCGAAGTCGGCGGTTATCTGTGGGGCCCGCCGGGCTGGTCACCGGACGGCTCGCGCATGACCTCGGCGATGATCAAGGCGCGCTGGCGCCGGCTTAATCCGACGGCGAGTGAACCCGCGGACGCATCTTCGCCGAAACCTGGGGTCCAGCCAGCGGAATAAGCACCGCACAATTAAAAGGCGAGCGACTTGTAAAGCCCTTCGATGCTCTCCCGAACGCTCACATATTTATCGGCAAAAAAGTCTCAAGATCATTCATGATCCCGAATCATTCTGAGAAAATCAGCACGCTGTGCCGGCGGTAAGTTGTTGACTTGTGCTTTTTGTGAAGCCGATAGCATCTTGTAGATTTCATCAAGTGTCGGACCATCTTGTAGATGTGTTACAGGCCTTGAAATTTTTGCTTGAATAGGCGCAACCACTTGCCTCGGTTCAGCAATAGGTTGCTGCGTTGTCTCATTGGTCATGGGTTCCGGAGCAATATTAATTGCGGCCTGCATCTCTTCCGGCGTCAGCCCTGCTTTCTTACCGTAGCGCACGATGATATCAGAAACACGTAGTGCGGATGCGGCTTCAGCAGAATCATTGCGAACAAATTGAACAACAATATCGGTCCGCGGCCTGTCGAGCGTGTAGGTTTGGCCTGGTGTGATGGTTGTCGTCGAAGTAGCAGATCCCGTGATATAGCCGCCATAGGAATTCGCGCTGATATTTGTAGTTGTTTCGGCTGTGGCGGGCGTCGAGTGAACTGAAGTTTTTTGCCAAGTGTCAAAGTCCAACACGTTAAACCGATGATACCCATTTTCAGATGCTAGGACAGCTGCTTTGACCATCGCAACCGCATTGGTCTTTTCGAACGACGCATTCTGGTTTCCATAGCCGCGTATACGATATACGTCCGCAGCGAGCGGCGTGTCGGCAACCCCAGATCGGCTGATACCGAATTTGCCAAATAGGGCATCATCGAGACTGCTGGCAACGCCGGTTTCGGAATACGTCCCACACCCGGCGAGGAGTGAACTGATTGCGAAACTTATCAGTGCTTTCTTCATGTGCCGGTCCTCTATTGATCTTTGTCGCTTTGCCGTTCGACTTCGGCATCATTTATGCGGCCAATAGCATTGGCGATGTATTGAGTAAGCGTCATGCTAAGCATAAATTCGAACTTGGTGGCGTTTAACCCGGCGCTTATGGCTTTTTGAGCGCACTTCTTGGCGTGCATTTCGGCAACGCTGTTGTCACCTTCCGGAGGATAGCCGTCTGCGACGATATTTTTCTCGATATAGCCGTCGGCAAATTTGGCGTACTCGTTGGTCATATTGCTATGGTCCTATCGTACTGTTGGCTTCGGCCTGCTCAAGCTCCAGTCGGCCAATCTCACTGGATTCAGCGGCGGCTAGGAATTATCGCCACGCCCACTTTGTTATCTCAAGCGGTCCTTAGCTGAGGCCAAATTTATATAGAACAAAGAAAATAAAGGCTTAAATAACGATGATTTTTTTGAATCTGCTCAAAGTAAAACAGCCGCCGGGGCCTTTGCGGTGCTCTACAAGTCCGCAACTCTTAAAACCATTATTCAGACAACGAATATTCCGCCTATTTCACGCTATAAGTTGCAGTTGACGCCCCTAAGATGCGCCCCGCGCCCCATTTTCGCCGCACCCGCCACCAGAAAATCACGATTTCTTCGATAATCGGCCAGCATCGCCCCTCATCTTCCTCTCCATCGAAACAGGAGAGAGCCATGGGTCCGTTATTGTTAAAATCCGCCGCCGCTATCGCCGCCGTTGCCGGCCTCGCTTTTGCCCAGCCTGACGATCTGACGTCGGGCGCGGCTTATGGTGACGGCGCACTGTCCTCGCTGACCCAGGCGGAGCTTGCCGATCATGCCTTGCTGGTGTTCGAGCATGCTGACCGCAATGGCGACCAAGCCCTTGATGTTGATGAATATACCGCCCTTTCTGTCACCACAGCTGAGCTCGCGCAGTTGAACGGTTTTGTGGCGATTGAGACCGAGGACGAGCCCAGCCTCATCGCCTTGCCGAGCACCCGTCCGGCGGCGCTGTCGCGCAGCGAGCACATTCGTATTAACGCCGTCGCCCAGCATGCCTTCTACGCCTTTGCCGGCGGTGATGGCCGTATTAATGCTGATGAGTTTGTTGCCGCGCAAACGGCGCTGTTCAACGCCGCCGACCTTAATGGCAATGGCACGCTCAAACGCCGCGAGCTTGGCGTCTTCGCCCAGCGCCAGGCCAGCCTGACAGTTGGGGCTTAAACTGATACCAACGGTCAAAAAGGATGACCGTTGGGCGTTCAAGCGCCACGCAGGCTATCGCGCCATAAGGCGCGGCGGCCAGTCGGCCTAGCCAAAGTACAAAATGAAGAGTTCATTTTGTACTTTGGTATTAGAGGCTCTTCATCAAGCCGGCGCAGGCTCGCCGATTTTGTCCTGGGTTTTCAACTCAAAGTCGCTGGCGTCATGGCGTTCGAGAAGTTGTTCTTCCGGTTCGCCCCAGGCGCGGTTGACCATGCGCCCGCGTTTAACCGCCGGGCGTTCGGCGATTTGATCGGTCCACCGGATGACGTTGGTATAAGTATGCGCTTCCAAAAACTCCGCCGCATCATAGGCGAGATTTTTTAACACCGCGCCATACCACGGCCAGATCGCCATATCGGCGATCGTATAATCGTCGCCGCACATAAATTTATTGTCCGCCAGGTGACGATTTAAAACATCAAGCTGGCGTTTTACTTCCATGGCGTAGCGATTGATCGGGTATTCGAATTTTTCAGGCGCATAGGCGTAGAAATGACCGAAGCCGCCGCCGAGAAAAGGCGCGCTCCCCATCTGCCAGAACAGCCACGACATACATTCCGCCCGTTTGGCCGGACCGCTGGGCAGAAACGCGCCAAACTTTTCTGCGAGATAGAGCAAGATCGCACCGGATTCAAAAATCCGTATCGGTGTCGACGCCGAATCATCCATCAGCGCCGGGATCTTCGAGTTTGGATTGGCCGCGACAAAGCCGCTCGAGAACTGATCGCCCTCGGTGATCCGGATCAAATGCGCATCATACTCAGCGCCCTTATGACCAAGCGCCAGCAACTCCTCCAGCATCACGGTCACCTTCACGCCATTAGGCGTCGCCAGCGAATAAAGCTGCAATGGGTGCTTGCCGACCGGCAGGTCTTTGTCGTGGGTCGCTCCGGCGATCGGGCGGTTGATATTCGCAAATTGGCCGCCGCTTTCAGCGTCCCACTTCCAGACTTTCGGCGGTGTGTAAGATGTGGCGTCAGTCATGGGTCGGGCTCCAGTTTTGCGCGGCGTGAAGGAGGACATCTAGGCACGGTTAGAGGAATTGAAAAGGACGTTACGCATGAAAACACTCCGCCTCGCGCATCTGTTACAGTGCGAATAGCTGGGCTAAACAGTTTGTTAGCTCTGCGCGAAAGCGCCGGCGGGTTTTATGTCTGCTTTGGGTGTGATCTCAACCGGTCGCCGAAACACTCATCATGTGCGATCCGTATAATTTATAAGCCATCTAACGAAAACAGTTATTGTACTGAAAATAAGAAAGAGGCTTCAGAGTGGGCTGCGTTTTTCCTGGCGGGAATGACAGACATCAATAGGTGAAATTCCGCCTTGGTAAATTCTTTCTGGTGTGACAAGCCTTGTGTGGCGCGTTCCGACCAACCCTCAGCGCTAAGGGCTTTGGAAAAATAGCTGGTTGCCTCATCAGGCGCCATCGTCAAATCAATGCCTAAAAAACCTCCGCCTAAAGGGTCGCTCTGGGTCATATGTATCGAGCTATTTTTGGGTAATTCGAATTTAACTGGCGCCCATTCGGGCAACGATGTTAATCCATCATCATCAAGAGCAATTTTTATTTCTGCGCCATTAGTTTCCATTTCAATAACCCGCCCCTGAGTTTTGTCTTTGGCCTCTGACGCGGGTTCGTTTCCACACGATGACACCAGCAGGGTCGATAAGAAAACGACTGCAATGTCTGTTTTTAGAGATAAAGCAGGTGAATTTTTTGGCGCTAGTTTTGCGGTCATTCTGATATGCTCATCAATTTTCAACCAAAAGCGGGTCGAAGGTTGCAGGGTTTGTCTTTGGATTCAAACTTCCAAAAACTTACGCATTAGTCTATATGGTAATTACCTTGTCAGTCGAGAGAATTATTATGTTGAAATGGTTGTTGGGTATCGCTTTGGTTTGCTTATGCGGCATTACCTTTTATATGTTTCAATATGGCGGGTGGCGCGTAACGCGCGACATAAAAACCTTTGCTGACCACTTGTCCGAATGCAGCCCTCTGGACCAGGATTTTTATGATCCATTGAGCGGTCATACGATGAAGCGGCGCGTGGAAGGTATGGAAGGCAAGACCTGCAGGGTGTCATTTGATACCTATAGTCCTCAGCGACTGCACTGCGCTTTTGCCGTTGATGATCTACCAGCTATTGCAAACGGATTTCGTGCGCGCGCCAACAATGTTGATTGGATGGGCGGATTTAAGATCGCTTATAATTCCGACAACCCTGACCCTGCAGCCGCACTGTTCAGCAGCACGGCGTGCGAAGTTCGAAATCCATAGCCAGTCGGTCTTTTGACCAGTCGGCCTGTTGAAAAGGGTTTTGCTTTGATGACCGACAGGTTTTGCGAGCGCTTTTAGACATTTGCCAGCGGTGCGTGGATCCATTGAGACCACAGCCGGACGTTAGCTGCAGCTTGCCGCTAAGGCTACATGTCCTCGATCATCGAAGAGGGATGCAGTCTTAACTTCGTAGCGGCGATCTCTTGGCGAGAGTACAAAAACGAAATCCTTATCTTCACGAAGTGGGGCATGAGATATTCCGAATGCCTGTACGATTTTTCTGTGTTCGTTGCCACGCCAGACTTGCTTGATAGAAATCTCTATTTCGAAAATGCTATGGTCCAAAAGGTCATCTTCGGTTTTCAAATCTGAATGGCCAACATTCTTGGCGCGACCGACAACGACAATATCCTCGCAGCTGTATTCAACGAGGGCATAGTCCACAGCCGTATATGTGGCGCAAGAGGCAATTAAGAGCGCCGCCAGTAGGAGGAATAAAAGCTGCCAGGGATTGTAGTGCATGTCTTTACTTATAAGTATGAAAGCACCCGTCTCCAACTCTTTTCGGTTGGATAGCATGCAATGAGGATTGTTATTGAATTTACACTAACATTCAAAATGTGTATCATTGGGCTGTGGGTAATCTTGTTGAAATAGCTCGTTTCTTAGATCCCGAGGAGGCTTTTTGCGCTAAGGCGTATTTGAACTCCTATGGTATCGGCGCCATCGTCCAAAACGAATATCACTTGACGGCAGCTCCATGGTTGCGTTTTGCG
>JAJFFY010000002.1 GCA_021776415.1 Hyphococcus sp. | reverse complement strand
TACGTGAATTTCCCATCGGGGTCGGTGCGCATATAGACGAAAAAGTCCTGCAGCGTTCCCTCAAACCCGACGGAGTTTTTGATTTCGGTCATCTCCGCGTGAATGCGGGCGACTTCGCTGAGCCCAAGGTCGTGGATCTCGGTCGGCGACATCGTCGTTGTTGTCATCGCTTCCAGTTGCAGCGCGTAATACTGATCGCCGTCGGGGAGCTTCCAGGCGCCGTCGTCCTTGGTAGCGCTTGCCATTTGCGTTTCAAACATTGCGATAAGCCCATCATATGCCGGCTTCATCGACGTTAACATCGCCTCGACTGCGCGTGCGCGGAGGTCTTCCTTGGTTGCGTCATCTGCCTCCAGGCCCGCGAGTTTTTTGTCGAAGTCTGCAAGAAGTGCAGAAGACTCGCCGCTCTCGTCAAACGGCGCCCCGGAAATGATGGCTTTCGAGGTGTCTATCATTCTCACATACGACCATTTCGGTGGATTGATGCCGCGGGCAAAATGCGCCTCAGCGTTTGCCTGATGTTGGCCGAGATAGTCGTCAATGCCGTTAAGACGCGAGATGTAAGCTTCCGCGTCTTCAACTGATGTGATGCGGTGCTGGTTGATCAGGAAGGGTGGAACGCCTGAATGCGGGCCCCGGAAGTGGCTGAACTCATACCAGTGATTGCGGAACGCAAGGCGTCGCTCGGCGAGGTCGCCGTCATATTCCGCGAGCCGATAAGACATCTGCGCTTGCGGGTCGAGATCTTCGAGATTGAAGGTCGCGCGCATTTCGGCAAGCGCGGCCGTCTCCAGCGCAAGGGACTCATAATCATACGCATCGCTCGCATTGTCCCACTTATCATAGTTGGTTTTTCGCCCAAGGAAGGTTTGAAACATCGGCGAGCGCTCAACCTGGCGCTCGAACTCAGCTTCAAACCAGGCGTTGATAGTCTCGGTTTGCGATTGGGCCTGGCTGGTTGCGGCCCCGCTTGCGGCGGTATTGGTTTCCGGCGCAGATGTTTTAGCGCCCTCGCCGCAGCCTGCTAGCAGCGTTGCTGCAGCGGTTGAGAGAAGAAAAATTCGAAGATTGCGAGCCATTCGCCATACCCCTAAATGAGTTGAAGCCAAAAAGATTTGAAGTTGTCGGCAGAGATTTGCCTGAACCCTATTGGATCGGACAATCAACCGCAATAACGCTTCGTCTCAATCAAACGCAAAAGAGAACGGCGTCGCCATGCGCCGGTGTTCGTCGATGATGAGCCGGCGTTCCAGCGGCGGGTGGGCGCGCGCGGCGCATCCGGGCCGTGGGCACAGCCGGCAGGTGACGCCAATCGGAGTCGGCGCGGCGGTCTCAAAATCGAGCCCTTCGGCATAGATCAGCTGGCGCGCGTGTTTTATCTCGCAGCCAAGCGCGACCGCGCGTTCGGCCTTCGGCGCGCCAAACCCGGCCTCGCCGCCATGAACGGTGCGGGCGAGCGAGAAATAAGTCTCACCATCGGGCAGCTGGACGGTCTGCGAAATAATTTTATGCGGTGTACGGAAGGCTTCGTGAATATTCCACAACGGACACGAGCCGCCATAACGCGCAAACGGAAACACGCCCGCGGAAAACCGCTTTGAGACATTGCCGGCGGCGTCGATGCGCAAGAAGAAAAATGGAATGCCTGACCGATCGGGGCGCTGCATGGTCGTCAGGCGGTGGCAGACCTGCTCAAAGCTGGCGCCAAAGCGTCGGCTGATCGCTTCAATGTCATATTTTAGATCGCCCAGCGAGGCATGAAACCGTTCGTATGGGAATATAACCGCGCCGGCGGCGTAATTGGCGAGCGCGGCGCGCGCCAGGCGTCGTCCGGCATCACTGTCGAAGGCGGCGGCGTTCACGGTATCATCGAGAGCTTTGCCCTGTTCCAGCAAGATCAGTTGCAGCACGGCCTGAAACACCCGGCTCGCTTGATCGAGCGCTTCTGAAATGGCGATTTGCGCGCGGTGGCGATCGTGGCGGCGGTAGGCCCCGACCATGATGTCGGCGGGCAAAATTCGCAATGTCAGGGCGTGGCGCTTTTTAAACCGTTCACTGAGCGCTTCCATCAGGCCGCCGCCGGAGGGTCCGGCCCTGCCGGCGGGGCCGGACCCTCCGGCGGCGCCGAGCGCCCGCGCGGTCTCCTCGCCGGCCTCATCAAGCGCCGGGAAATAATTGTGCGCCGCGGCGATAAACTCGCGCGCCTCTTCCAAAGGATCGGCGGGACTGGACCCGCCGGCGGCGCGCGCCTCCATCACCGCCGACTGGCTGGCGCGATAGGACTGGTAGAGCGCGGCGACCGCCTCGCCCATGGCCGGATTGGCGGAGAGAAGATCGCGCACATCCTCGCGCCCGACCGACAGCTCAGAGAAGATCGGATCGACGAGCGCGGCTTCAAGCTGGGCGAAGGTCTCGTTCTCGCCGGAGGAAAAAACGCTGAGATCGAGCGTATAGGTTTCCGCCAGGCGTAAGAGGAGATCGGCCGGCAGCGGACGTTGATTGCGCTCGATCAGGGTGATGTAGGAGGCCGAGACCTCCATATCCGCGGCCATCTGCGCCTGGGTCAGGCCAAGCTCGCGGCGGATCCGGCGCAGCCGTGGACCGATAAACAGACGTCTTGATTCAGCGGCCATTCAGGCGGTCTCCATCGCAATTTGAATATCATTTCGGGTAAAAAACAAATATTTAACCATAATGCGATTACACTATAATATGACAAATATAACAATATTACAATAATATGAGTTAGCAAGCCTACCGCATGACCCGTTTCTAATTGTGCGGCGCAATAGGCCGGCGCAACATGGGGCCAGTTCAGATTTGAGAAGGGGTATTTTATGACGGATTTTGAAAAATTGACGCCCTCCGCGCCGGCCGGCCGGTTTGACGGGATTGAGCGCAATTATGGTGTTGATGAAGTCGCGCGCCTGCGCGGCTCGGTGCAGCTCACCCACACGCTCGCCGAACGCGGCGCCAACAAGCTGTGGGAGATGTTAAAATCCGAAGACTACATAAATGCGCTCGGCGCGCTGTCGGGCAATCAGGCGGTGCAGATGGCCAAGGCCGGGCTGAAGGCGATTTACCTTTCCGGCTGGCAGGTCGCGGGCGACAGCAACATTTCCTCCCAGACCTATCCCGACCAGTCTTTGTACCCTGCAAATTCCGGCCCCGAGCTCGCCAAGCGCATCAACAACGCGCTTACACGAGCCGACCAAATTGAGTTTGCCGAAGGCAATGTCGAGCGGGATTATTTTCTACCCATAATCGCCGACGCCGAAGCCGGATTTGGCGGACCGTTAAACTGCTATGAGATTATGAAAGCCTATATCGAAGCTGGCGCCGCTGGCGTTCACTTCGAAGATCAGCTCGCGTCGGAAAAAAAATGCGGCCATCTCGGCGGTAAGGTCCTTATACCCACCAAAGCCCATGAGCGTAATTTGAACGCCGCAAGACTTGCCGCCGATGTCGCCGGCGTTGCTACCGTTCTGGTGGCGCGCACCGATGCAGAATCGGCCAAGCTGATCACTTCGGACATTGACGAGCGCGACCACGAATTTATCGACTTTGACCAGGGCCGCACGCCCGAAGGCTTCTACCGCATCAAAGAAGGCGTCGGCGTCGATCATTGCATCGCCCGCGGCCTCAGCTATGGCAAATCCGCCGACCTGTTATGGTGGGAAACCTCCAGGCCCAATCTCGACGACGCTAAGAGATTTGCTGAGGCGATCCAGAAGAAATATCCCGGCAAGATGATGGCGTATAATTGCTCGCCGTCGTTTAACTGGGAAGCCAATCTCGACAAGGCGACGATTGCCAAATTCCAGCGTGAACTTGGCGCCATGGGTTATAAATTCCAGTTTGTTACTCTGGCCGGGTTCCATTCGCTCAACTTCGGCATGTTCGAGCTTGCCCGTGGTTACCGTGAGCGTGGCATGGCGGCATACTCAGAGCTTCAGCAGGCGGAGTTTACGTCCGAGCAGCACGGCTATCAGGCAACCCGCCACCAGCGCGAAGTTGGCACCGGCTATTTCGATCTCGTCGCCAAAACCCTTTCCGGCGGGCAGGCGTCGACGACCGCCATGGGCGAGTCGACCGAGAACGCGCAATTTAGACCTGCGGCGGAATAGGCGCGCGCCGATTAGCGCGTTTTGGGGAGAGCGCCGTCGCAAGATTTTTTGCGGCGGCGATTTTTATTCACGGGTGTTCATTCAGCTGCGATTGAGAAATGAACTACCGGCTTGCCGTCTGTTCTGCCTGTCGGCGTCGGCGGCGCTGCTGCCCGCCATCCCCCGAAGGGCCGCGCTTTCCGCCGCCGGCTTTCTTTGCATTTTGGTTGCCCGCTGGCGGCGTAAAGATCGCCATTTTGACCTCAGTAAAATCATTGGCAAATGTCGCCGCTTCGGCTTTGGCGTCTGACGACAGCGTTGCATTGAGGTGGTTGAGAACCTTCGGATAGACCGGCGCGAGGCCATAAAGTTCTCGCGTGCCATTGTCTTTATAGACCAACGCCCAGCCCATGGCCTCGGTTGGGATCGCATCGACATTTTCGGCATAAGGCGATGGTGCGCCGCTCAACACCATGGCCAGGCGCCATTGGGCGCGGGCGTTGCCGGCCCATGCGGCGCGGCGCAGCCAGAACAGACCTTCTTGTGTCAGCAAAACGGTCTGCTCGCTTATCGGCGCGGTCTCCAGCAGGCAGGCGCCAAGCTCATATTGCGCGACCTCATAGCCCTCGCCAAAACCGCCGATCACCCGATAGGTGGGAATGGCTTTGTCGCAGCCCTTCTCGGCCTGGACGTTGCGGGCATGGGCCAATAATCGCTCGGGCTGGTTGATCGCCGGGGCGGGCCCGCGCGCCTCGCGGGATGGGCTAGTAGCGCAGGCGCCGAGCAAGGCGGCGGACAGTATGGTTGCGAGAATGTTAGCGGAGAGCCGGGTTTTACTGACGGTTGCAGACAAGGCGGTATCCTTCCAAAAATGACGACACGCCCCCGCTTGGCTTTATACGCTACAGCAATGGCGGTCCGTCGAAAATAAGTAAAACTTTTTTGCCGTTTTCTTTTGGTGCGCCGCACGAGACAAATTCTCCGCCGAAGTTGTTTCTTTGGCATAGGCTTCTAGCAAAGCGTGTGCGCTCCAAGAGATTCGTAGCGCAAAATCGTCAATTGGGGCCCCGCGCCCCAATGGGCTGGTGAAAAGTTATGGCGATTATATACTTGAATGAACATGATCGATCCACTATCTACGCAGGGACAGGCCGGCGCTGAAGATTCTGAGTTAGACGCTCTTGCTGCGGCGGCTCGTTCGCGCCTTCTTGCGTCTATCAAGAG
>JAJFFY010000001.1 GCA_021776415.1 Hyphococcus sp. | reverse complement strand
ATATTGCTTGATGAGGCTCGCCTCCGGCTCAACCAGGATGCGGCGGAGGTCGTCACGGGTCAGCGCATCGAGCTCAACCCGGATCGGCAGGCGTCCCTGTAGCTCGGGCAGAAGGTCGGACGGTTTGGACAGGTGAAACGCGCCTGAGGCGATAAATAACATGTGGTCGGTTTTGACCGGGCCGTATTTGGTCGCCACCGTCGCGCCTTCAATCAGCGGCAGAAGATCTCGCTGGACGCCTTCGCGCGAGACATCGGCGCTGGCGCGCTCGGCGCCGCGGGCGATCTTGTCAATCTCGTCGAGAAAAACGATGCCGTCATTTTCCGCCAGCTCAACCGCCTCGCGCGCAATCACCTCGTCGTCGAGAAGGTTATCGGCCTCCTCAGCAATAATTGGTTCGTATGCGTCGCGAACCTTGACCCGGCGGGTTGCTTTGGGTCCCTGGAACGCCTTGCCGAGCATGTCCGAGAGGTTAATCATGCCCATCTGCGCGCCCGGCATGCCGGGGATTTCAAAGCTCGGCATGCCGCCTTGGGTCTCGCGCAACTCGATTTCAATTTCGCGGTCGTTAAGCTCGCCGTCGCGGAGTTTTTTGCGGAAATGCTCACGGGTTGTCTCGCCGCCGCTGTCGCCGACCAGCGCATCAATGACGCGCTCTTCGGCGGCGTTGTGGGCGGCGGCTTTGACCTCTTCGCGTTTGGTTTCCTTGACCAGCGCAATGGCGATCTCGACCAGGTCGCGGACGATCGAATCGACATCGCGTCCGACATAGCCAACCTCGGTGAATTTGGTTGCCTCAACCTTCAAAAATGGCGCGCCGGCTAGCCTGGCGAGGCGCCGCGAAATTTCGGTCTTGCCGACCCCGGTGGGTCCGATCATCAAGATATTCTTGGGCGTGATCTCGTCGCGAAGATCCCCCTCCACCCGGCGCCGGCGCCAGCGATTGCGCAGGGCAATCGCCACCGCGCGCTTGGCGGCGCCCTGGCCAACGATGAAGCGATCAAGTTCGGAGACGATTTCGCGGGGGCTAAAGTCGGTCATAATTTTTCCTGCAACGATGCAACTCACTTAAATAGTTTTCGCCGATAAATAAGCGCGACAAAACGAAACGGCGGATGAAGGTTTTATAAAATCAGCACACTGATTAATTTGTTAAACGCCTCATTTGTCGCCGGCCGTAATCTTCTCGAGCGTCAGCGACGTGTTTGTGTAAACGCATATGGAGGCGGCGATGGCCATTGATTTTCGCACAATCGCCTCGGCGTCAAGCTCGGTTTCTTCCAATAGCGCCCTTGCAGCTGAGCGCGCATAATCGCCGCCCGAGCCAATGCCGGTGACGCCATATTGCGGCTCCAGAACATCGCCGACGCCGGACAGGGTCAAGGTGACGTCCTTGTCAGCGACGATCATCATCGCCTCCAGCCGGCGCAGATAGCGGTCGGTGCGCCAGTCCTTGGCCAGCTCGACCGATGCGCGCGTTAATTGACCCGGATATTGCTCGAGCTTGGATTCCAGCCGCTCCAGCAAGGTGAACGCGTCCGCGGTGGCGCCGGCGAACCCGGCAATCACATTGCCCCCGACAAGCCGGCGCACTTTCTTGGCGTCGCCTTTAACCACCGTCTGGCCAAGGCTCACCTGGCCGTCGCCGCCGACGCAAATCTGCGCGCCCCGGCGCACCGCCAATATTGTCGTGCCGTGCATAGTGTTGGCGCTCATTTCGGTCTCCGGCTGGTTATCGCGGTCCTCAATATTGGACGCGCGGGCAAATATTCAATAAGGATCAAGGCGTTCGGCGTTGCATAGCCGATGATGCAGGATCTTAAAAGGAGTGCGCCATGCGCGCGGCCACAATAGAGCGAAAAACCCGCGAGACGGAAATTTTCGTCGCCATGGAGCTCGACGGCGCTGGCGATTACGATATCGAGACCGGCATTGGTTTTTTCGACCATATGCTGGAGGCGTTTGCCAAGCACGCGATGATCGATCTTAAAATCCGCGCCGAGGGCGATCTGCATATCGATATGCACCACACGGTCGAAGATGTCGGCATTGTCATGGGCCAGGCGGTGGCCAAGGCGCTTGGCGATTGCGCCGGCATTGGCCGTTTCGGCCATGCCTATATTGCCATGGACGAAGCGCTTTCCCGGGCGGTGATCGACATTTCCAAACGCCCTTATCTGATCTGGAACGTGAATTTTTCGCGCCCGAAAATCGGCGATATGGACACCGAGCTGTTCAAGGAATGGTTCCACGCTTTTGCGACCAATGCCGGGGCATGCCTGCATGTCGAAAGTCTTTATGGCGCCAATTCCCACCACATCGTTGAAAGCTGTTTTAAAGCGACAGCGCGGGCGTTCCGTGCGGCGGTGGAGCTTGATCCGCGCGCCAGCGCAGACGCGCCTTCGACCAAGGGCGTGCTTGGCGGCTGACAATCCTGCAGCAGAGCGCCCTGCCCTCCGGTCTAGCCAAAAATTATGCAGCCCGGCTGCCCGCGCGCATTGACGCCGGCGCCGCCATTGGGTCAGATCGCGTCCGGCTGGGGAGCTTTCTTGCGCCGCCGCCTTGTTGCGTATTCGTTTTTGATCATTCCGGCGCATGACAAACAAGGTAGAAAACATGAAATTCAAAATCCAAATATCAGCGATCGCTGCGGTGGCATTGATGGCGTCTGGCGCATATGCCGGCGAGATGGCGGACGCTTGCGTTGCGGCGCTGGAAGCGGACGGCCGCGACACCTCGGGCTGCGCTTGTCTTGAAGAAGAAGTAACGGCGGATGCGGCGTTGCAGGAGGAGTTTTTAACGCTCGGTCAAATCGCCGACCCCGCAGAGCGCTATGC
The DNA here is from genome assembly GCA_021776415.1 of Hyphococcus sp. Classification (GTDB taxonomy): domain Bacteria; phylum Pseudomonadota; class Alphaproteobacteria; order Caulobacterales; family Parvularculaceae; genus Hyphococcus. The sequence goes on along the minus strand of JAJFFY010000001.1, from coordinate 33,450 downwards.
GGCCGGGTCCGATGCGGCCAAAGCGGCGATGGATAAATGCACCCGTTAACGGGGATGATAATCAACAGGAGACGATCAGATGATGAAACAACTAGTCGCCATTGTGCTCGGCGTGAGCTTTGTCGCCGCACCGGCATTGGCCAGTGACCTTGAAACCCAGTGCGTCGCCTATGCGACTGAAACCAGTGGTGATGCGTCGGGCTGTTCATGCCTTGCAAAAGCTGCAGACGACGGGATGACTGAGGAGTTGATGGCGATTCAGTCGGAGGCCGATCTTGAAGGTTTGAGCCAGGCTTCAAAAGATGCAATCGCTTCGTGCTGGTCGGGCGCCTAACGCCAAATTCTTGACGCGAGTTCACCAAGCGGCGCATTTCATCGCAAATGCGCCGCTTTTTGTAATACCAACGGCCAAAAAGGATGACCGTTGGGCGTTCAAGCGCCACGCAGACTATCGCGCCATAAGGTGCGGCGGCCAAAGGCGCGCGAAATGGGCGGCCTTGCCAAGGTGAAAATGAGTTATTCATTTTCACCTTGGGATAAAGCGCAAATGACTGGCGTTTGGGCAATTGCCCGACCGCCTTGTCTTGCTCTAAAAGCCGGCCATGGCCGAAAAAGTTGCGATTATTGACTATGGCTCGGGCAATCTGCGCTCGGTGCAGAAGGCGCTGCAACGCGCGGCGCGCGAGGCTGGCGTCGCGGCGAGCGTCTCCGTGACCGCTGACGCAGAAACTATTGCCAAAGCCGACCGTATCGTGTTGCCGGGGGTTGGCGCTTTCGGCGCCGGGATGGATGGGCTGCGCGCCCGCGCGGGCGTTCTCGAAGCTATGGAGCATGCGGTGCTGGCGGCGGGCCGGCCGTTTTTGGGCGTTTGCGTCGGTATGCAATTGCTGGCTGACTGCGGGCTCGAGTTCGGCGCCCATGACGGTTTGGGCTGGATTGCCGGCGAAGTCGTAGCGCTGCCGGAGGGCGATCCGGCCTGTCGCACGCCGCATATGGGCTGGAATAAGGTGCGCTCCGAGGCCCCTCATCGGGTGCTCGAAAAACTTGCCGAAGAGGCGTTTTATTTCGCCCATTCCTATCATTTCGTTCCCGAAAATGACGTTCATACAATTGCGGTTTGCGATCATGGCATCGGCTTTGTCGCCGCGGTCGCCAGGGACAACATTTTCGGCGTCCAGTTCCACCCGGAGAAGAGCCAGGCGGCCGGATTGGCGTTGTTGTCGAACTTTCTCCAGTGGTCCCCGGCATGAGCCGGGCGCTGACCCTTTACCCGGCGATTGACCTCAAATCGGGTGTGTGTGTCCGGCTGCTCCATGGCCGCATGGACCAGGCCACAGTCTATAATGAAGACCCAATGGCTCAGGCGGAGATTTTTGCCAAAAACGGCTTCGATTGGGTCCACATTGTAGATTTGGATGGCGCCTTTAATGGTGAGTCCAAAAATCGGACTGTGGTTGAGGCCATACTTGCGAATACAGCGCTCAAGACCCAGCTCGGCGGCGGCATCCGCGATATGGCTGCGGTAGAGCTGTGGCTCGGGCTCGGCATGACCCGCATCATTCTCGGTACGGCCGCCGTGCGCGACGCCGATTTTGTTAAAACCGCCTGCCGCGCCTTCCCCGGCCAGGTTGTCGTCGGCATTGATGCGCGAGACGGTCGGGTGAAGACTGACGGCTGGGACGGCGACACCGGCCATACCCCTCAGGAAATCGCAAAACGCTATGAGGGCCAAGGGGTTGCGGCCATCGTTTATACTGATATCAGCCGCGACGGCGCGCTGACGGGGGTCAATGTCGAGGCCACGGCGGCGCTCGCAGGCGCCGTGGCCATACCGATAATCGCCTCTGGCGGGGTCGCTTCCGTCAGAGACATAGAGCAGCTGGCCGGCGCCCACGACAATATCGAAGGGGTGATTATCGGCCGCGCGCTTTATGACGGCCGGATGGACCCAGCCGCCGCGCTGAAGGCGGCAAAACCTGCAAAGTAGGAAAAGTAGGGCCGATAGTCGCTCATTGGCCGCCGCCGATACCGTTTTGCCGTCCGATGTAATATGATGGTGTCTTGAGTGTGGTTTAGCGCACAGGGGTGAATTCAGAGTCCCAAAAGGGCGCGACCGCGCCCCGGCGCTAATGCGCCGCGCCCGCGCAGGCCCCCTCTTTCGGCAATGGGGCGAAGCGAGGATTAGCCGCGAGCGAAAACAAACAATAGCGAAATCAATGCTCAATTGATTTTGCTTTAAGTGGAGTATTCGCCAGCGATGGGCCGGGGCGCGACCGAATTTGAACTGAAATTTACCGGTGCGCCGGCGGCTATCGCCGCCTTGCCGCGCAGCCTGTTTTTGCGTGCGTTGACGCCGGGCAAAGGCGTCTGGCGGCGACTTGAAACCACCTATTACGACACCAAAAATCGCAAGCTGGAGCGATCCGGGCTCAGCCTGCGCCTGCGTATCGATGCTGGACGCCGCATACAAACGGTAAAACGCATCACCGCGTCGCCGGTTATACGCAAAGAATATGAGCGCGAGCTTGAGCCCGGCGAGGCTTTTCCGGCGCCCGTGGGCAAGAAGAAAATCGACGCCCGGATTGCCGACCTTGCCGACGCGCTGCATCCGACGGCGCGCACGATTGTCGATCGCTGGACCGCGACGGCGCATTTCGAGGCCTCGCAAATCGAGATCGCGGTTGATCTCGGGCGGGCGGAAAGCTGGGATGGCGCAGGCGCGGCCTATGAGGCGCCGCTTGGCGAAATTGAGCTGGAGCTGAAAGCCGGCGAGGCGGGCGATGTTTTTGAGCTCGGCCGCCAGCTCATCACCCATGCGCCGCTGCGCCTGGCTACCCGCAGCAAACTGGAAATGGCGCTCGGCCTCGCCGATGGCGGGCCCTATGGCCGGTTGCGCGGCACGGCCCCGGTTCTGGCGCCGGAGAAGACCGCGGCGCGCGCCATCCGCGCGGTGCTTGGCGGCCTGGCGGCGCGGATGGCGCTCCTGGTCCCCCACATCACCGAGACCCGGCGCCCCGAAGGCGTTCACCAGATGCGCGTCGCTCTGCGGCGTTTGCGTGCATTGGAACAGGGCCTGCGTCCATTTCTGCTGAGCGATGATTTGGCGCAGCTTGGCGCCCGCGCCCGCAAATTCGCCACCGCGCTGGGCCCGGCTCGCGATTGGGATGTGTTCTTGGATGAGACGGACGTTTTGCAAAACGCTACCCCACAAGATGGGGCCGCAAAATTGAAAATAAGCGCTGAAACCTTGCGTGCGGCGGCGTGGCAGGGCGCGGTTGAGGCCGTTAATAGCGCTGACTTCACAAGGTTTCTGATCGACCTTTTGGAGTTTGCCCATTCGCCGGGGCTGCAAAGCGAGGCGGCGTTGCAAGCGCCAACCGCCGAGCTTGTTGTCAGGATGCTCAAGCGCAGTTGGAAAAAAATCCGCCGGACGGCGCGCGACGTCGACTTTGCTACTCCGGCGACGATGCATCCGTTGCGCCTTGCGGGGAAACGACTGCGCTACCAGGCGCAGATGGCGCGCGCGCTCTATGACAAAGACCAGCGCGCCAAATTCATGTCGGCCTTGTCGCGATTGCAGGTCGGGCTTGGCCGCATCAACGATGCGGCTGCGGCCGGGCGGCTTAGTCATGAAGCGGCGCGCGGCGAAGGCGAGGCGGCAATGCGCGCGGCCGGGTTTATCAGCGGCTACCGGGCCGCCGAGGCCGTCGCCGAGGCCCGCTATATCGCCGGGGAGTGGAATGCGATACGAAAAAGCCCGCGGTTCTGGCGCAAATAAATCATGCTGAGCATAAGAATTATTCCCTGCCTCGACGTCAAAGACGGCCGTGTCGTCAAGGGCGTCAACTTCGTCAATCTGCGCGATGCGGGCGACCCGGTTGCGGCGGCGGAGGCTTATGATGCGGCGGGGGCGGATGAGATCTGTTTTCTCGATATTTCCGCCAGTCATGAGGGCCGGGGCATTCTTCTCGACAAGGTCAATCAGGTAGCTGAGCGTTGTTTCATGCCGCTGACGGTTGGCGGCGGGGTCAGGTCGATTGACGATTTTCGCAATCTTCTGCTTGCCGGCGCGGATAAAGTCGCGATCAACACCGCGGCGGTGAGAGACCCCGACCTCATCAACGCCGCCGCCGAACAGTTTGGCGCCCAATGCGTGGTGGTGGCGATCGACGCGAAAGCTGTGGGCGCCAAAACCATCGAACAAACCCGCTGGGAGATATTCACCCATGGCGGGCGAGAGCCAACCGGCATCGACGCCGTTTCTTTTGCAAAAGAAGTTGTCGCCCGCGGCGCCGGGGAGATCCTCCTGACTTCGATGGACCGGGACGGAACCAAAACCGGGTACGACCTGGCGCTTATTCGCGCGGTGGCGGGCGCCGTAAATGTGCCGGTCATCGCCTCCGGCGGCGCGGGCTGTGCAGCTGATATGGCCGACGCCGCGGTCAAAGGCGGCGCCTCGGCGGTGCTTGCCGCCTCGATTTTTCACTTCGGCGAGGTGACCATGGACCAGGCGCGTCAGGCGCTGGCCGAGGCCGGCGCGCCGGTTCGAACTTTGTTCGAACCTTCTTGTCGACAAAAGGGCGACCATTCCTGAAGAAGGAATGGCGCGCTGGTGCGTGTTCTGGCTGCATCCGATGACGCGACCTTGAACCCCTGCGGCTGAACGGCTACCCGCTAGCGGCCTGCAACAAGGACGAGATCCATGCCCCAAACGAAACAGTCTCTCGGCGATGTCCTGACGCGTTTGTACAACACCATCGAAGCGCGGCGCGGCGACAGCGCAGATAAATCCTATACCGCCTCGTTGCTTGCCGGCGGCAATGCGCGTTGCGCGAAGAAATTTGGCGAAGAGGCGGTTGAGGCGGCGATCGCCGGGGCGATGGGCGACAGGCTCGCGCTGACAGCCGAAGCAGCGGATGTTCTCTATCACCTGATGGTGCTGATGGCGTCTGCAGGCGTTGCGCCGGATGCGGTCGCCGCCGCGTTGGCCGCCCGCGAGGGCCAGTCCGGCCATACTGAGAAGGCCGCGCGCAAGGACGGCTAGGCCCGGAACGCAGCGCATAAAGGCGGCCAGAGTACAAAATCTGTATTGTGCTAAAGTCATACCCTTTGCTTGCCTCCTTTCCGGTGAGTGCGGGATTGGAGGGCAGGGTAGGGCCGGGCAAACCCGTGAGGATGGCGGCGCCGGCAAGATCGGGCTTTTACGCCGTTGAGGGGCTGCATCCCTTATGGCGAACAACCTTTTCGAGAAAACGGGTCGACAAAACCACCAGAAGTTGAATTTTGTAACGCGCGACGCAACAAAAAACCCCACTAACGCAAAATCCGAATCGTTGGGTTCGAAATTACGCTAGCAGGGTATTGTCATTTACGGCCCCGCGTTCGATGGGCGGGGACAGGTTACGTTATTTTTTGAAGTTGCGCCGGTGCCAGTCGACAATGCCGCGACCGATCGCCTGTGGATTGTCTTCCTGAATAAAGTGGACGCCGTAACCGACGAATTGTGTTTCGATATTGCGAAAATTCTCGGCGGCCCACTCAGCGCGCTCAGGCGTCACTAATACTCCCGGCGAGGCATATTGCAAAAGCTTTGGCGTGCGCGATTTTTTCAGCCATTCGCCATAATGCTCAACTATTTCTACATTGCGCGCCGGAACGCCGCCAATCGGGATTTCATTCGGCCAGACATAAATCGGCTCGCGTGAAGATGGGTCAAGAAACGGAGCACGATAAACATCAACAACCTCGTCCGGCATGCTTCGGGTTAAGGCTGCGTTCGCCATGAATTGTTCGATAAAGACATTCTGATCGATAATCAGGGCGCGTCCCGTTTCCGGGTCTCGAAATTGGCGAAAAGTATCTGCCGCGGGGCCGAAAATATCTACAGAGTCCGCCGGCAAGCCCGGCGGAATAAGCGCCTCCATCATGACGACGCCCTTAACGTTGCGCGAATGCGTGGCGGCGTAGTTGAGACCTAGAGCGGAGCCCCAATCATGGATGACCAGGATGACATCTTTGAGCCCGAGCTCTTCGATGAAGGCGTCCGTATATTGAATGTGAGTTTGTAGCGTATAATCGACATCCGGCTTATCGGATTTTCCGAACCCAACATTATCAACCGCCACGATGCGTCCGTGCGGTTTCACATAACGCATAACATTGCGCCACAAATAGCTCGATGTCGGATTGCCGTGGAGAAACAAAAATGTGTCCCCCTCGCCCTCGTCGATATAGTGCATTTTAGAACCCAGCACGTCGATAAATTTTGATTCGTACGGGAATTCCGCGGAAAATTCGGCGCTGCGATAGGGAGGGATTTGCGGCGCCTCTTGCGCCTGGGTCACTCCCGACAAGACAAGACCAACGACGGCGACGACGAAAATTCGAAACATCAATTGCATTCCTTTTGGTTGCCGCACGAGCTGTCTACCACAAAAAGACTAAAGTTCGCCAAGTGGGAGGGGGCGGAGCATGCGGCGCATATGTCGCCCTGTTTTAGACGACAGGACAGCCGGGCAACAAGCGCCGGCGCTCGGATATTCTTCTCTTTACAGAACACAACGGTACACTTTTGTGTCATTCGGCTCAGCTGCGCTCGATCTGTAATTTGCGCGGGCGCCTTCACCGCACAAAAAAGCCCCGCTTTGCGCGGGGCTTTTGTCGTCAATTTACAAAGACCTTACAAATAGTCTGCAACCAGCCACCCCTCTACCAACCACATTGCCGGTCGGCGTTTTGCTCTTTGAGGTAGTCCATTAGCGGCGCGAAATATTCAACCACCGCCGAGCCGTCCATCTCAGCTGTGCCGGTGAAAGCTTCCAGCGCTTCCGGCCACGGTTTGGACGCGCCCATTTCCAGCATGGCGTTGAATTTCTCACCGATCTCACCTGCGCCGTATACAGAGCAACGGTGCAACGGGCCTTCCCAGCCGGCCATGTCGCAGGCCGCTTTATGAAACTGGAATTGCAAAATATTGGCGATGAAATACCGCGTATAGGAAACATTACCGGGGATGTGAAACTTCCCACCCGGATCAAAGTCGCCCGATGAGCGATCCACCGGCGGGCGAATGCCCTGATACTGGGTCCTGAGCGCCCACCAGCCTTCATTATAGGTTTCGGGCGTTAGTTCGCCGGAGAACACCTGCCAGCGCCACTTGTCCATGAGCAGGCCAAACGGCTGGAACGCGATTTTTTCAAGCGCGGTGTTCATGAGGAGGCCGACATCGGCGGATGCGTCGGGGATATCGTCGAGAAGGCCGATGGTTTTGAGATAATCCGGCGTGATCGACAGCGCCACCATATCGCCAATCGCTTCGTGGAAGCCGCCATTGGCGCCGGTCTGGAACAGCACCGATTGGTCCTGATAGGCGCGTTGATAGTAATTGTGGCCAAGCTCGTGATGCACGGTCCCGAAATCGTCAGCGTTGACCTTGGTGCACATCTTGATCCGGATATCGTCCTTCCAGTCGAGATCCCAGGCCGAAGCGTGACAGACAACCTCGCGGTCGGCGGGTTTGGTGATCTGCGAGCGCTCCCAGAACGTGTCGGGGAGCGGGTCAAAGCCAAGCGAGGAGAAAAACGCCTCGCCGGTCTCGACCATTTTCTTGGCGTCATAGCCGTTGGCGACCAGTAGCGCGGTCAGATCATAACCGGGATCAGCATCGCCCGGAGAGACCAGGTCCGAGATATTGCCCCAGCTCTGGGCCCACATATTGCCCAACAGGTCAGCACGGATCGGCTGGTCGAGCGGCACGATGTCGTCGCCATACTGCTCGTTGAGTTTGGCGCGGACATGGCAATGAAGCTCGTCATAAAGCGGTTTGACCTGACCCCACAAACGGTCGGTCTCAGCGGCAAACTCCGCAGGCGGAAGATCATAGCGCGCACGCCACATCGTGCCGACATCATCGTAGCCAAGCTCGACGGCGCCCTCATTGGCGATCTCGACCATGCGCGCATAGTCGGTCTTCATGGTCCCGCCATCGTCGTTTGGCGCGATCGGCACGGCGCGCCATTTGGTCCAGATTTCCTGCAGCCGGGCCGGGTCGCGGATCGTGCCCATCATTTCTTCAAGGTCGTTGCGGGCAACTTCCTCGCCATCGAGTTCAATCTTGCCGGTGGCGTAGGTAGAGCCCATGCGGGTGTTGATTTCCGCAAGTTCTGCGGCCGCGCCCGGACGTTCCGGCGCCGGCAGGTTGAGGCCGAGCTTGATCGCCTCGATTTTGCGGCGCATTTCCGCCGGCAGCTCAACATCGTTGTAGCGTTTGGCCTGATTGGCGAATTTGACGCCCATCTCGGTTGATTCCGTATCGACCCGGGTGACCAGCCAGTTGGTGTCGTAATTGATATAGGTCGCCTGGACCCATGCGACGCGCGCGTAATATTCGCCGAAATCGCGGCTCCATTCCTCGACGCCTTCGATAAAGGCGGCGGCGTCCTCGACGCTGGCGACATCCCCGGTCGCTGCCGGCTCCACAGAGCCAGCCGCATCCGCCGCGGAGGATGCGGCGCCGGTTTCGTCCTGCTGGCTGCAGGCGGCGACAAGCGCCAGCGCCGATACGGCGGCAAGCGCGCCAAGCGGGCGTTTAAAGTTCCGAATTGTCATGAAATCTCCCTGATACGACTGAGAACCAAATGAATTGGCGCCACCATAGCGGAGGCGAGCCACAGAGCAAAATGAGAGCAAAATGGCGGATTTGCGCCATTTGCCGCGTTTTTGTGAATCTCGTGTAAACTCGGCGCGCGGGCAAACAGGAGGGCGATATTGTGATACGCGTTGTGAAGATATTCCTAGTGATAAGCTTGGCGTTATGGGGCTTGGTCGGCGCCTCGGGCAATTTCCAGAGCTGGGGCGAGACCATGGGCTCGGTCAGCGCGGTCACCACCATGGTGACGATTGAGGGCGGCGCCGGCAAATGGCAGGCGACCAGCAATCCAGTGATTATCTGGGCGGGCGCGATTTTCATCGCCGGGTCAAAACTTCTCATGGGCCTGATGTGCACCCTCGGGGCGGTGCGGATGTTGGCTGCGCGCGGGGCTGATCCGGCTACGTTTAACGCCGCCAAGACAATCGCGCTCGCCGGCGCGGGCATCGCCGTGGTCATGCTGTTTGGCGGCTTTATTGTCATCGCCGAGAGCTGGTACGAGCTGTGGCGCTCGCAATCTGAACTGGGCGGGGCTCTGGACGCGGCCTTTCGCTATGCGGGAATGATTGCTTTGATCGCAATCTTTGTCGCCATGCCGGATGACTAGGTGGTGTGTGGCCTAGATCTTTTCAGCGATCTTGATCGCCGCCCGGCAACCGGCGCGGATGACGCCGGAGAGCAGCGGATAGCCGGGTGCTTGCGCTGCCCCGGCCGCTTCCGCGGTCGCCTTGTGCTCAAGCTCCTCATCGCGGAATTTGGCGATGGTCGCCGACAGTTCAGGCTCATCATCGCCCAGCGCCTCGATCTGGTCGGCATAGTGCTTCTCAATCACGTCCTCGACCGCTGCGGTGCAGGCCATGGCGGCCTTCTCGCCCATCAGCGCGGTCGCGGCGCCAAGCCCGAAACCGGCGATATTCCAGAACGGGGCCAAGAGCGTCGGGCGCACGCACCGCTCAGCCAACAGCCGGTCGAAGGTTTTAAGATGCTCTTGTTCGCCCGCTTCCATCTCCGCGATCATCTCGGCGGTCTCGCGCTTGTTGGCGAGGCGAGAGAACACCGCGTTCTGGCCGCGATAGATCGCCACCGCGCCATATTCTCCGGCATGATCGACCCGCAACATCTGCTCCAGGCGGTGCGCGTTTGGCCCCGGTTTTTTGACCGTTAAAGACGTCATGTTGTTGCTCCGGGCACGGAGTTTCTTATATTGCGGGCGGCGCGGGTCTCAGTCAGGGCTGCGGCCATGGTCAGGGCAAACAGCCCCGCAGACGCCAAAAGATTATAGCCGGCCATAGATATTCCCAAAAACCGCCACTGCACATCCGAACAGGACGGCGCATCAGCGGGCTGGCTAAGCGAGGCGGCAAGATTTTGAAGATCGACAATTGCCGGCCCGCCAGCCGCGCAGATCGCCGGGCCCGGCCAAAATTCATACTCAACGCCGGTATGATAAAAGGCGAGGCCGGCGCTCACCGCAAACACCAGCGAGACCGCGCCTACCGCCGCCGCGGCGCCGAGCCTTGATTTAAACAATCGCGCCGCGATCAGGCCGGCAAGCGCAACACCCGCCGCCGTCCAATGCGCCTCGCGCTGATCGAGGCATAAAACACAAGGGACAAGCCCGCCCACATGCTCAAATAGATGCGCGCCGGCAAGCAGCGCCGCGCTCGCCAAAAGCGAGATGGCAAGGACGCGTTCGGTAAACGAAAGGTTGGCGAGAGACTGGACCATGGGGTGATAATAGGCGGGAGGCTCGTCTCGCGCGCCCGCGCAGATCGTCACACGGGGCGCCGTGTCGTCGCGCGTCAAACCCGCGCCGTCAGCCAGTCCCTGATCAGGCTTGCCGCCTCAAGCCCGAGCGTGGCAAGTAGCGCGACCCAGATAAAGCCGATAGCGAGGCCTAAAATGACCAGCAGGCCGTCGCGCTCAATCACTCCCAGCGAGGCAATCGCAACGCCGATCCCGGGGACGGTGTTGGTCCCCGGGATTGGCGCCAGGATCGACGCCGTGGGGATCAGGAGCAAGGCGCCTGCCAGCCGGCTGCCGTGATGGCCGGTGATGAATGACAGCCGGGGCCGGGCGAAGCGCTCAACCCAGCCGACATATTTCTCGCTGCGGTCGAGCACATTTTTGAACGCCAGCAGCGAAAAAGATCGTTCATGCAGCCGCGCCGGCAGCCACGGATGTTGACGCCCGGCCGCCATCTGCCCCGCCAGCGCCAGCATCGGCAGCGCTGCCAACTGCGGCAGCAGATAAACGAAGGGCAAGGTGCAAGGCAGCGCCAGCAACAGCAAGAGCAGTCCAAAGGCGCGCTCGTCGAGGCGGTTGACGACATCGCCGAGCCGGGCCCTGGGATCGTCGTCGCCGCCGCCGACGGTTGCGGCCTCAAGCTCACTAAGGATATCACGCAAAAATTGCGTGGCGCCGCGTATGGGGCGGTTGGGTTGGTTGGGCGCGTCAGAGCTCATTACTGTTCCACAGATTTGGACATGTCTTCAGCTAAGGTGTTGCGCCCCTATCTTCAAACCAATGCGTAAAGAAATATATTCGCCCGAGCTTGATCTCATCAGGCGCAGCTCTATCATGCGCGGCCATTCTCATCAGGCCCCTCTGGCGGAATTGGTAGACGCGCGGGATTCAAAATCCCGTTCCTTCGGGAGTGCCGGTTCGATTCCGGCGGGGGGCACCAACTGCTTTTTTCAACCGGACAGGCCAAGGTGGTGCATGCCGCCTGCTAAACGCGAGTGGTTGCAGGGTCTTGCCGGTGCGCTCGAAAAGCGGCGAAAGCGTATGGGTAGACTTAACAAGTACGGCCCTGGTTTTGGGCCGACTATTGGCAGGATAGGCTAGATGATTAAAATCAGTGAAAGAACCGAACGCTTGCTTGAATTCATTGTCATTGGACTGGTGATGGGCGTCTCGGAGGATCTGCTCGCTGTGTGGCTTTCCACCGGCGAGGCGATTACCTGGAATGTGCTCGCAATCGTCTTCGCTATTGCGCTGCCATTCGCATTCATAAGCGAATATGTGGTCGATCATCCGAAATTTTGGCGCGCGACTTTCGGCATCAAGCGTAAACAGAGCACCGCAAAAAACGACGAGCCCGGCGTGAAATAAAATTGAGCGGGTGAAATACCCCGTCGCTGCCGCGTGCAAAATATGTCTTCAATACGGCGGCGTGGGCGCCAATATCGCCGCATTTGGATGTCACCTCATTAACCATCGAAATCCGGCCGGGGGCGGCGGCACATATGGCTCGGGGGCCATGGAGATATCGATGAAGTCAATCCTGAAAGCGGTTATCGCGCTGGTCATGGGCGCAGGCGTTTACGGCTTTGCTCAGGCGTCAGCCGAGTATAAACCGGACTATTGTGCGATCGATCACGATCACCGCTCACATAATTCGTCTTATTATGACTACTACGCCAAGGACAATTACTATCGCGCCGGCTCTTACCGTCAAGGTTCGCGAAGCCGACACAACAACCGCTATGATGATGGCCGCGGCTATAACCGCCGGCACAATCGCCGTCACCGGGCGCGCAGCCGCGTCGTTAATCGCGAGACCTACAGCACGCGGTGGGATGCGCGCATCACGCTGGTCGAAGAGATTTATTGGACGCGCTCAGGCCGTCGCCAGCTGGTCTGTTCGGTGGTCGTGCGCGGCTATGACGCCCATCAGGTGTCGCACCGGCGCCTGAAGCGCATAGCGCATCGCGATTGCTCACCGCGCGCGCGCATTCAATATCTGTAAGCCTGTCCGTCAAGAGTAAAACCCCCGGAACTTTCCGGGGGTTTTTTGTTTTCAACGATGGCGTTCTTGGCCTGATGAATTTGTGTTATATGCGATGTGGCGGGATGTGGAGGGGCGCTCATGCAAAAACGTTTAACAGGATTGGCTATCGCGGCGGCGGCGGCTTGTCTTGCGCAAAACGCAGCGGCGGAAATACGCGAGCTGATTGACGAGGCGGATCTTGCGGCGCTGGCCGGAGAAATCTCCGGCGAGGCGGCGAAGCGAAACCTCGACACCGTATCGACCTTTCACCGCACCCGCGCGAGCTCTGAGTTCCGCGCAGCCGCCGAGCACATTCGCGGCAAACTCAAAGACTACGGGTTTTCCGATGCCCGCATCTTAGAATTTCCCGCCGACGGGCGCACTATGTTCGGAACGCAAAAATCGCGCCCCGCCTGGGACGTAAACTTCGCTGAGCTATGGCAGCTTCGCCGCGGCGAGGATGGCGAATGGGTGCGCGGGCGCAAGCTTGGCGACTGGGCGGCCATGCCGTTAACGCTGGCGCAAGACAGCCTTTCCGGCGCGGCGATTGCCGGCCTGGTTGATATCGGAGCCGGGACCAGCGCCAGCGACTATGACGGCAAAGACATCGCCGGCCAGCTTGTCCTGACATCAAGCCAGCCGGGCGCGGTGGCGGATTTGGCGGTGGGCGAGCATGGCGCGGCGGGGATCATTTCCTACGCCCCGAACCAGCGCACCGCCTGGTGGAAACAAGACGAACGTCTGGTGCGTTGGGGGCATTTGTCGAGTTTCCCCAAGACGCCCGCTTTCGCCTTTATGATTTCTCTGGGTGAGGCGCGGCGTCTGCAACAACGGCTCGCGGGCGGCGAGACGCTCCGCTTCGACGCCCGGGTCGACGCCTTTCAAGACCGCAAAGGCCGGTATGCGATTGTCTCGGCAAGTATTCCGGGGGCGGACAAATCCTTGCGCAAGCAAGAGATCGTATTCTCTTGCCATCTCGACCACCCGCGCCCCGGCGCCAATGATAATGCGTCGGGTTGCGTGGCGATTTTGGAAGCGGCGCGTACTGCTAAAAAACTGATCGATGAGGGGCGGATTGCCCGGCCAAAGCGTACTTTGCGGTTTTTGTGGCCGGCGGAGATTGAAGGCACGCTGATGTATCTGGCCGCCCGGCCGAAAGACGCCGCCCGCATCAAAGCCAATATTCATATGGATATGGTCGGCGGCAATCCGGAAACCAAGGCGGTATTCCGGATCTCGGGCGGTCCTGAAAGCCTGCCGCATTTCATCAGCGATCTCGGTCATGAGGTCGGCCGTTTCGTCAACGCGCAAAGTGAAATCCATGCCTCGGGCGGCGACACGGCGTTTGCCCTGACGGCGCGCGAAGGCGGGCGCGAGGCGTTGCTGGCGATGATGGAAGGGATATCTCTCGGCAGCGATCACCAGATATTCAATGAAGGCTCGTGGCGGATTCCGGGCATCTATCTGCACGACTGGCCGGACCGTTATATCCATACCAACTATGACTTGCCGGCCAATATCGATCCGACCAAACTCAAGCGCTCGGCTTTCATCGGCCTCGCGACGGCGTTGTTTCTGGCGGATATGGATGTGGGCGACGGCCCGGCGTTGCTGGCGATGCTGCGCCGGAACGCGCTTGCCAGAGCTCATGATCTGGAAGAGAGCCGTGCTCACGCGGATGCGCAAACTGCCGCTGTCCTCGGGCCGGTTCACTGGATGCGCGAGCACGCCAAGATCGACAGCGTCGCTGATTTCGCAGCGCTGGATGCGGCGGAAATTGCCGGCGCTCATGAATTTATCGACCAGCTTGCCGCCATCACCGGTAGCGATGGCGGTCAAAACCTCGCCAAGGGCGGCGCCGTATACGTTCGCAACCCCGCCATCAAAGGGCCCATGCGCGCGTTCGGCTACGCCTATCTTGATGACAAGCTCGGTGAGCGGGCGAGCGAGTTGGCGCTGGCGAAATTTTCCACCGAGGATTTAAATGGACGCAGTATTGGCGGCTCAATGTTCGCCTATGAAGCGCTTAATCTGGTGGATGGCGTACGCAGCGTTGATGATATCCACGCCTGGCTGACGGCGACGCTCGCCCCGATCCCGCGCGAAGCGGTTGCCGAATATCTTGCAGCGCTTGCTGAAATTGACGTGATGCGATTGGTAGAGTGAGTATGTGGGGCTGACAAAAGCGCCCTAACAAAAAACCCCCGGAATTTTCCGGGGGTTTTTATGATTGGTGTTGTTGTCGGCGCTTGGCTAACACCGTCCCTTGCGGCGGTCGCGCTTGGAGCATTTATCGCCGGCATTGTTATCGATGAAGTTGTTGGTGATCTTCGGCTCCAGCCCGTCGCGGGTGAAAATCGCCAGACCGTCATTGCCGACAATATCGTTGTTTTCAATGAGGCCGTTAACGCCGAACGGCACAGCAATGCCGTCGCCGGCATTCTGGACGATCTCATTATACCGCACCAGCGAGAGCTTGGTGTATTTGTCGAGAATGACGCCTGAGCCCTTATTGTTACGGATTTTGTTGCCGATCAGTTTTGCCGCGCCATAGCCGGAAGACTTCACGCCGCTATCGAGATTGTCGAAAATCTCGTTGCCGGCGATGACAACATCAGCCCGACTGCCCGACGCGATATCGACGCCGACTTTGTTTTGCAGGATTTTGTTGTCGATGATGAAGCTTTGCGACAGGGAATGGGCCTGCTCAATAAAGATGCCTTCGGACCCGGCGCTGATGCGGTTTTTCTCGAGCATTACCGTGCCGCCGGAAATCTTGATCGCCGGGCGGACGCCGGAGCCTAAAACGTCGCTCTCTTTGAGCGTGAAAACGCCGCGCTGAACATCGACACAGGCCTCGGCGCCGGAATTGATCTTCGATTTGAACTGAACATTGGCGACCACCGCATGGGCGGTGGCGAGTTTCGGCGCAAAGGTCAGGCATGAAGTGTTCATCGGCGCGGAGATCTCAACACCGGAGCCCGGGCCGCGGTCGCCTTGAATGAACACCGACTTATTGAGCGTCAGCGTTTCATTATAGACGCCATGCATAATGTAGACGACGCCACCCTCGCCGATATCCTTGACGGCTTTGGAAATGGTTTTGTAAGGACCCGGACCATTGACATCGACGATGATCTGCATAGGACCGTCTTTGCCTTTGGAGGGCGTAGCGGCGCCAGGCCGCGATCCGGCGCCGGGTTCGCGAATGGGGAAGCCGCCAAGCGATTGGGCGTTTGCGGCGTCGGCCAGGATCAGCCCCGCCGCGCAAAATACCGCCGCGGCAGGGGTGAAATATTTCAATACAGCGCGTTTCATTATCATCCCCTCAACTACTGAATGTCGCGCGTATATTCGAAGCTCAACCGGCGCAGCGCGTCGTTCGCCGGTTTGTAGCCAAGCACGGAAGCCCGCGCCAGATGAAGCGCGGATTTGCGCTCATCGGGCGAGACTTCGTTGAGCCCGGTGGTGCCGTCACGAAAGACGACGCCAAGCGCATAATGCGCAATGGCGAGGTCATGATCGTCAGCGGCTTTTTCCAGCCACTTGACCGCTTCCTTGCCGTTCTGCTCAACGCCAATGCCGCGCACATGCATGATGCCATAGACATATTGCGACATCGGGTGCTCGGATTTTGAGGCGTCCTTGAACAGGAGAACCGTTTGCCGCGGCGTCAGGACGCCGGTGACGACGGCTTGCTTGTCGTCCTCATCCTTGTTGAAATCCTTGGCGACAGTTGAATATTGGAACCGCCGGATCGCCGCTCTGGTGCCTGCCCCGAGTTTGTTATCGATCACGCCGGCGCGGAAGCCGAGGGCGTTCAGGGCGCGCTGGACCAATTCAACATCGATGTCCGATACAGCCTTCAAGGCCTCGGCCATCTTGATTTCTTCCAGCTCGCGCTTCAAGCGCTCCAGTTCTTTTTGCTGGTTGGTCTTGCCGGTATATTCCGGCGGCAAGGGCGGCTGCCATGTATCGGCATTTTTTTGCGCGGTCTCAATTTCTTTTTTGCTCATCAGCGTTTCAAGGAATTCGTATGCCGCGCTGGCTTCACCAACGCCGCGCGCTTGCGCCAGCGTATACATCTGCAACGCCTTGGTGTTGTTTTTGGCGATGCCGGCGCCTTTTTGATACATATCGCCGAGCCGATAAAGGTCATAGGCGCTGCCAGCTTCAAAGGTCTGCGCCACCAGCTTTTCAGCCTTCGTGACATTCTTCGTGCTCATCCGTGCACGGATATCCGGCAGGCGTTGCTCGGCGAGGATACGCGCATTGACCTCTTCGGCGCTCGGCGTCTGATAGGCGGAGAAGTCGTGATGAGCGGCCAGCGAGTACCAGACCAGCGCCTGGACATTATCAACCGGGATCGCTTCCAGCGGCGTTGCCGCCAATTGAGCGCCCTCGAGAGACTTGCCGGAATAAACATCGCCAAGAATTTTCTTGGAGCGAACGTCACCAGCTACCGCAAAGCGCCGCCAGAGATCGAGGGCCTGCGTATACTGACCATTCATATAGGCCTGAACGCCGGCCTCAAAGGTTGCATGAGCCGGCGTAGCCGCCGACAGTGCGAGCACGGATGCTGCCGCGATCCCGCCAAGCGCGATGCGCGCGCGTCGTGTAAACGTCATAGGATTATTCTTCATTCCCAATCATCCCCTCACCAGACCGGCGCGCCGTCATCCGGCAGCGCCTAAACTTGCGGCCCCAAAACTTGCGACCGAAGCCAACAAGGCTCCAGCCAGTATTAAAGCACGCATTTGCGCCCCGCTCCAGATTAACCTTAACCAATTTTTAAAGCAAAAGCCCAGTGGCGGCGGGGGGCTGGATATTGCTGTAAAAGCAGGGCTCTAAGCCGATTTTGCGCCGCGCGTGACCAGAAAGACGCAAATGCCCTTGGCGGCCTCGAGCCGCGTCACACGGTGCCCGGCCTCGCGGCAAAAATAGGGAATATCGACCGCCGCAACCGGATCATCAGCAATAACAGTGACTTGGGCGCCATCGGCCAGGCCGCGCAAGGCGGCCTCAAGGCGGATCACCGGGATCGGGCAGCGATAGCCGCTGGTGTCGAGGGTTAAGCCGTTGCTCGCCATATCTAGCGATGTAGCGGATATTGAGAGCGCTGCAACAGCAATAAAAAAGCCCCTCGCACTTGGCGAGGGGCTTGCCGAAACTTTGTGAGCTGCAAATAGCAGGGATTAAAACTCCAGATCGAGACCGAAATAGAGCAATGCGCCGCGCGGGTCGTGAACTCGGCTGTCAAAGCCGCCATTGGTGAAGACCTGAGGCGCTATTTCGCCGGTGATGTTGCGTCCGCCTACAGTGAAGATGGCTGCATTATCGTGTCCCAAAATTTCATTGATCGCCAGCGAATATTGCAAGTCGATACGCGTATCGCTGCCGATGTCGATGAGGCCGTTCTGGTCGTCGAGATAGCTGCCGATATGACGCACAAAGACGTTTGCGGAATGTGCGCCGCTAGCCCATTCAAGCCCGGCGTTGAACCGTAGTTCAGGCGTTGGCGCGCCGAAATTGGTGAAGTTTCTGACGCCTTCGCCATCAACAGGGCCTGCTTGCGGATCGACAAGGTCGTAGTTGAGAACGTAAGTACCGTTGAAGCTCGGCGACAATGTGCCGAGGTCTGTCTCGATATCATAACGCACGCTGAAGTCGAGCCCGGAGGTTTCAACCGACGATGCATTCACAAAGTCATTGTTGATTTGCAAGATAACCCCATCGCCCATCGCTGAGGGCGCCCTGATAATAGCAGGATCGTTTGGATTGGCATTGAGGATGGCTTGCGGGCTAGTTGAGATGATGACGTTCGTGAAGTCAAAATTGAAGTAGTCAACATCAATTTGAAAACCGGGTACAGGCTCCCAGCTTCCGCCAATATTAAACGCCTCGGATTCCTCCGGCAAGATCGGCCTCGCGCCGCCCGCTGGGGCCAGTGTTCTCACCGCAACAAAGGCAACGCTGTTTAGCGGATCAACAACCTGTTGCAACGTTGTGCTTTCGCCAAACTGCTGGAACACAGACGGCGCCCGGAAGGACGTCGAGAATGATCCGCGCAGTGAAAACGTGTCCGTCGGGCGAATAAGCAACGCCACTTTTGGATCCGTTGTTGAGCCGCCTTCGGTGTCTCCATAGCGCTCATGGCGGACGGCGAGTTGCAGATCGGCCCATTCTGCGATCGGAACGGAGGCCTCGCCGAAGAAGGCGAACACATCTTGTGAGCCGTCAAAATCTCGGCCGCCAACCAGAAAGGCAAAGGCGTCATTGGCAGAAAGCTCGTCGACAGTTTGCGAGAGGTCGTTATCACGATACTGCGCACCGACTGCGATGCTGAGCGGACCAGCCGGCAGGTCGAAAAGCTCCTGAGACACGAAGCCCTCAACAACGGTCACGTCAGATTCGTAATCGCGAACCTGCGTGTCGATGAGATAGCTAAGCAACGCTGGGTCATTCGGCGATGTCGAAAATGACGTTGAAAATGGATTAAAAAATGTGCCCACCGAAGGAATGCTCAGCCCGCCTGTAGTCAGGTCAGGGTTGGTGCTGGTGCAATTCGTGCCAGCCGTCAGGCCTGCTACTGCTGGTACAGATTGAAACCCGGATAGTCCGCACTGGAAGCGGTCGGTCACCGTGTCTTCGGTCGATACGACAAACTGATTGCTGCCGCGAGTGAAGGAAACTTCCCATGAACCGGTGCCGATATCGCCGCCGAGGCTGGTCGATACGCGCCATGTTTCCGACGTTGTCAGATTGGGCGAGACGGCGCCGCCATTACCACTTGCGCGTCCGAAGAACAAAAGCGTCGTGTCGCCGAAGACATTGAACGGATTTTGCAGGGGCCCGAAAGCGGAGCTGGGGATAACCGCACTGCCGAGCTGCAGGAACGGGAAGGTCGGCGAATTGCCGCGAATGGCTTCATTGTCGGCGTAACTGAATTCGGCTTTCCACTGAACGTTGTCTGAAAGTTCAAATTCCGCGCGGGCAATGCCGACGAAACGTTCTTCGTCCGGTACGAGGTTAAAGAAGTCGCCGAAATCGAAGCCGCAAAAGCCGATCCCGGAAGATGGCGGTGGCGCGGTCGCGCTGGCTTGCAAGGGGAAGCCGCCCGCAGCGGCGCAGCCTGGATCGATCAAAGGCGTGCCCGCAGGAACGCCTGCCACCGGCACGCCGGCGGCGGTTGTGAAAAACGCCCCCGGATTGCCAAGCGCGGAGGTGTCGTCTTGCGGCCGCGAAAGCCGGCGTTCCGCCGTTGTTAGTGGGGAGCGTTCGAGATAACTCGCGGCAATCATCACGGAGCCGCGGTCAAAATCCTTGCCGATCAGAGCCTGAATATTGAACTCGTCATAGTCGCCCTGGCTTTGATGGGTTACGTAATCGCCAGACAATAAAATACCGTCATAATTCTCGCGGGTAATGAAGTTAACAACGCCCGCAACCGCGTCGGAGCCGTAAAGTGCTGAAGCGCCGTCTTTCAAAATTTCAACCCGGTCTATCGCGATTAGCGGCACGAGCGATGATGTGTCGACAAAGTTGATCCCGTCATTTGTCGGCGAGCCGGAGAGGACCTGGCGCTTGCCGTTGAGGAGCACGAGCGTTGAGCCTACCCCGAGGCCGCGCAGGTTGATGTTGGATGTGCCGGTCGTGGCGTTCTGCGTGAACGCATCAGGATTATTCTGCGCCCCGGTGTTGATGGTCAGCGTTTGTGTAACGTCGGCGATATTTTGCGCGCCGATATCTGCAATGTTGGATGCGCCTATCGTTTGTAGCGGTGACGGCAGATCCGACTGGTTTTTCTTCTTGATGAACGAGCCGGTAACGATGATCACATCATCGGCGCTTTGCGCCATCGCGGCTTGAGGCGCGGCGATCGCAGCTGCAAGCGCAATCATTGAGGCTTTAGCAGTTAACCCGAGTTTCATTGATATTCTCCCTGTAAATACAACACTGCTTAACTTAGGCGCAGCGGCCCTATCATCCCTGACCTTATGATGGACGAGAATAGCGCCGAGGCCAATTGCACTGAGCGGTTTCGCGCAGCGTTTGGACGTATTTTTAGCTATTTGCTGCATCGCCGCGTCAGGTGTTGCGCAAATCCCACAATTTCTGTGTGGGGCGGTTGTGGCGCAATAAAAAAGAACGTTGCAGTTGCAACGCTCTTTTCTCCATGCGGTGTTTTGTTATCAATACTTGTCGCCGCGGACGGCTTTGCTGACCTGTTCCATGGAAAATGGGAAAACGATGGTGTTGGTGCGGTCGCCGGCGATTTCCTGCAGCGCGTTGAGATAGCGCAGCTCCATGGCGCCGGATGAGGTCGCCAGAATACTCGCCGCCTCGGAAAGCTTGGTGGCGGCCTGCTGCTCGCCTTCAGCCAGGATGATTTTCGAACGCCGCTCGCGTTCGGCTTCGGCCTGTTTGGCGATCGCCCGGATCATCGATTGATCGACATCCACATGCTTGATTTCAACATTGGAGACCTTGATGCCCCAGGCC
Source organism: Hyphococcus sp. (assembly GCA_021776415.1). GTDB lineage: Bacteria > Pseudomonadota > Alphaproteobacteria > Caulobacterales > Parvularculaceae > Hyphococcus. Next base: position 12,529 of record JAJFFY010000001.1, on the reverse strand, counting down.
TCGGTCTGGGTGTCGAGGATTGCCTGGATGTCTTTGTTGAGCTTGTCGCGCTCCTGCAGCATCTCGTCGAGATCGTGTTTGCCGAGGACCGATCGCAGCGTCGTCTGCGCCAGCTGGCTGGTCGCCACCATGTAGTTCTCGACCTGGACGATAGCGCGAACGGAATCGATGACGCGGTAATAGATGACGGCGTTGACTTTCACCGAGACGTTGTCTTGTGAGATCACGTCTTGCGTTGGCACGTCATGGACCAGCGTTCGCATATCGACTTTGCGCATCACCTGGATGCCGGGGATCAATAGCACCAGGCCCGGCCCAGCCGCCTTACGGCCGACGCGACCAAGCGTAAAGACGACGCCTTTTTCGTATTCTTTTAAGATCTTGATGACATTCGTCAGGATAAAGATGATAAAGAATCCTAAGATGCCCAAAATGCCGAAACCTGGCATGGTGTTCTCCTTTGTTGCCTCGCCGGCGCCTGCCGGCGGAATACCTAGCTCACTGCTTTTTACGTACTTCGAGTGTTAGACCATCGACGCGGGTAACGACGACCGCATCGCCGGGGTTGAGGGGATCGGTCGCGACCGCCCGCCAAATCTCGCCGCCGGCGCGGACCCGGCCTTCTTGTCCTGACCATTCTGCAACGACAGCGCTCACATTGGCCATCTGGCCGCCGACGCGGTGCGGGGTTTTGCGGCCCCATTGCGATGCGCCCCATGCCAGCTTGATGGCGAGGGCGGCAACACCGCCCGCGACCAAAATGCTGAGCATGAAGCCCGCGGAAGGTAGGTTGGATAATCCGTCGCCCATGCAATAGCGCCTTGATGGTTATGCCGGACTTGGCTGCAATCCGCCCAGAAGACCGCCAGCTTTGGCCTGTTTGACAACCAGAACAAGGCCGTCGACTTCAACCACGCGGATGCGGTCGCCGGGGCTCAACGGTTTGTCGCCGCGCGCGCGCCAGCGCTCGCCCTCGACAATCACCCAGCCTTCCTTGCCATCCCATTCATCAACAATGCCTTCGCGCTTGCGGATCGCTTCGGCGCCAATCATCGGCCCGTGGCTGCGCGAGGCGACCAGCGCGTAAAAGATCAACCCCAAAAGCGCGCCAGCGACGGCAAGAATGGTTCCAATCACTGAGGGCGAGACCCGTAAAGATTCCGGAAACAGAAAATACATGCCGACGCCGAACAGCATCATGCCGGAAAGCCCGGCAATGCCGAATGTCGGCGTATAGGCCTCAATCACAATCAAGACGGCGCCGATCCCCATCAGCGCCAGCGGCAGCCAGTTGAATGGCAGCACCTGAAACGCATAAAGCGCCAGCGCCAGCGAGACGACGCCGACCACACCGGGGAAGATCGAGCCGGGGTTCCACATCTCGATGATGATGCCGGTAGTGCCAAGCGACATCAAAATCACCGCGACATTGGGATTGGCAATGAAGCCGAGGATTTTTTCAACCATCGTCGGCTCAATGCGCTCAAGCTTGAGATCAGCGCTTTCCAGCACCTTTTCGCCGGCGGCGGTTTTGATGGTTCGCCCGTCAATCTGGGTCAGGAGATCGTCAATATCGTCCGCAATCAGATCAATGACGCCAAGCTCAAGCGCCTGATTGGCGGTCACCGAGGCCGCTTCGCGCACCGCCGCCTCGGCCCAGTCGGCGTTGCGGTCGCGTTTTTCGGCCAACGCACGGATATAGGCGACGGAATCGTTGATCACTTTTGCTCGGAGCGCGTTATTACTGGAAAGCGGCGCGACGGTTTTGCGATCGCTGTCCTCCAGCGGCTCTGCGGCGCGGCTGCGCAATTCTTCATCTTCCTCGGCAGCCTCGCCGCCGCTTGTGGGTTCGGGATTGGTGACTTCGTCGATGCCATCGTCAGGGTTTTCTTCAAGCGGGTTGTCTTCCGAAGGCGCGCCGCCAATTTCTATCGGCGTCGCCGCACCGGTATTGGTCGCCGGCGCCATGGCGGAGATGTGCGCTGAATACATGATGTAAAGTCCGGCGCTCGCCGACCGCGCGCCCTGCGGCGAGACATAAGTCGCCACCGGCGTATCGGAAGCAAGGATCGCCTTGATGATGGTCTTCATGGAATCCATCAGCCCGCCCGGCGTGTCGATTTCTATAATGATGAGTTCTTTGCCGGCGTCCGATGCAGCGGCGATTTCGCGCGCAAGATAGTCAGCGACCGGCGGCGATACCGGTCCGTTGAGGGTGAGGATCACGCCTTCTTTTGCCGGGGCGGGCGCGGCGTTTTGCGCCAAAGCGGAGAGCCCGAACATTGCCGCGCCAATTGCGAAGAGACCGGCAAATATATCGGCGGGTCTGATCTGCCGGGTATTTCGGTGAAATCTCGCCGTCATCATCAACGCCCCTCCAATAGGTCTAATCTTTAGAAAGTAAGCGAGATTGGCGCAGATTCAATGCGCCAGCGCGTATTCACTTGCGCCTGTGGATAAAATTCGCGCTATCAACAAGGCGTCGTCAAGTAAAATACCAGCCGCCGGCAAGAACAAAGGCCATGAAATGCGTGGCTGGGGCGAGCTTGTCTGGGCTTTGCCGACACAAAAGGGACGCCAAAACCAGCAACGCCCGCGATCTCTAATTAAGATCGCGGGCGGCGCCAGTTTTTGGGAGCTAGGTGCTCTAGAGCGAATTCACAAAAAGTGCGTGCGGTTTTTGTGAATGCGCGACTACGAAAGAATCTAGATCACGGTCTATGATCCAATCATTTGTGAACGTGGTTCTAGGCTTTGGATTTGCGACGACGTCCGGCAAAGCCGAGACCGGCAATGCCGGAAAGCAGGAGCGGCAATGCGCCGGGGATCGGAATTTCCGAAACGTCCATTGCGTTCACATAGAACTGCTGGTTGTCGTAAAACAACTCGATCATTGTGACGTTTTTGAAAAACGCGTCGGCGCCCGAAGCCATGGCGATGAACACTGAGAACAAGGCGGTCATATCACCATTATCGTTGACGATCCGAACCAGACCATCATTGCCGAGGCCGAGCGGGCTGTGGCCGCCATCATCAAATGCAAGGCCGAGAATATCGCGGGCGACAGACATTGCGCCGTCGTCGCTGAGAAATTCAATTTTGAGCGCTTCACCAAGCGTCACATTGTCGTCGCTCGATGGGCTGCACTGCGCCGACCCGGTCAGCACTTTGCAAACGCCGAGACCAGCATCGCCTCTGTCGAAATACGGGCTGGCGGCGAAAGGCTGATTGATGTCGAGCCCTTGCGTGCCGGACAGGCGCATGTTGACGCCGTCAATGACAATCGTTGAGCCCGACGCAACGCCGCGCTCGCCATTGGTGTCGGCCTCGTTGGCAAAATCGATAAGCGCGGCTTGCGCCGGCGCAAACGCCATGGACGCCGCGATCACCGCGGCGGTAAGAATTTTTTTCATAGGTAAGTCCCCCAAGGTTACTGTTACTGCCGCACTATTCTGATACTCAGTGTGGCGCGCTTAATTACGGATTGCGATTGTTGTGCAAGCGCGAGGCCATCGAGCACGAAAGTTATTGGCGCGTCAACAATATTAAACTTTAGAAAGATTTTTCCGCATATATTAACCATAACTTATGCGCATAGATTGAATGGCGCGCTCGTAGCGCAACCTATAGAAGAATTCCGGATACGGAGGATGCGCCCTCAATAGGCGGCGATTTCAACTTCATAACCGGCCGCCTGCAGGCTCTCAATGATCCGCCGGAGATGGTCTTGGCCTTGCGTGTCGATGGTGACATCCATGCAGGTCATTTTGGCGGGCAGGTCTGAATAGGTGCGATGGTGGCCGACATCGATGACATTGCCTTCAAGCTCGGCAATGATCGAGGCGACCCGCACCAGCTGGCCGGGCATGTCGAGGAGCTGAATTCTAAGCCGCGCCAGGCGCCCCGAGCGCGCGAGGTCGCGCATCAAAATCATCGACAGCAGCCGGGCGTCAATATTGCCGCCGCATAATACGAGGCCAACGGTTTTGCCTTTAAACCGCTCCTTGTAGCAAAGGATCGCGGCAAGCCCCGCCGCGCCCGCGCCCTCGACTAGGATTTTCTGCTCATTCATCAACATCGACAGCGCGCGCTCAAGCGTGCGTTCATCGACCAGCACAATATCGTCGACATGTGTGCGGACGATCTGGCGGGTTATCGCGCCCGCTTCTTTTACGGCGATGCCTTCGGCGAGCGTGTCGCCCCCCGTCGCGCGCGAGCCGCCGTCGAGCGCATTCGCCATCGACGGAAATAAAGCCGTCTGCACGCCAATGATATCAATTTCCGGGCGCTGGTCCTTCACCTCCAACGCCATGCCGGAGATCAACCCGCCGCCGCCGATGGGGACGATCATCGCATCATAGCGCGGTCCATCGGCCAGCATTTCCAGCGCAACCGTCCCCTGGCCGGCGATGATGTCGGGATCGTCAAACGGATGCACAAACACCAGATCGCGGCTGCGTTCCAATTCGCGGGCATGGTCGCGCGCTTCATCGAAAGAGTGCCCGGCGCGGATCACTTCGGCGCCAAGCTCGCGGGTCTGGCGGATTTTAACGTCCGGCGTCGTCACCGGCATAACCACGGTTGCGGCGATGCCGAGCGCGCGGGCGTGAAACGCAACGCCTTGCGCATGATTGCCGGCCGAGGCGGCGACGACGCCGCGCGCCCGCTCAGCGTTGGTGAGCTGCGCGAGCTTGTTGAGGGCGCCGCGCTCTTTAAAGGCTCCGGTATATTGCAAGCATTCCAGTTTTAGCCAGATGTCGGCGCCGGTGAGGGCGGAGAGCTTTTCCGCGCGCACCAGCGGCGTGCGCATCACTCGACCTTCAATGCGCGCAGCCGCCTCCGCGACATCGCGGGCGGTGGGCAAGCTCAATTGCGCCGGCGCCGGTTTCATGGTTTCACTCATGGCCACATCTCATCCCTGCGCATAGAGGCGCGATAGGGTTCCTTGCGCGATGCAATTGTGCAAAGCAACATAAAAATCAGCCGTTCTGGCGAAAATTTGAGGAGCCAGCGCGATAAACACGCAAAAAGTTTTAAAAATGAGCGACGTTCAGATGAAAAAGCGATTATGAGCGATTTCTCCGGTTATAAGCCTGCGCGGGCCTATGAAGCGCTCGGCGATGAAGCTGGCGCGCCGTTTTATGATGCGGTGGAGGCGGCGGCGTTCCCGAAACATGTCATCCGCTATCGCAATCAGTGCTGGGCGGAAAAAGTCGGGCTTGGCGATCTCAGCGACGGTGGGTGGGCCGATCATTTCGGGCGGTTCGCGCCGCTGCCGGATAATTTCCAGCAGCCCTTAGCGGTGCGTTATCACGGCCATCAATTTCGCACCTATAACGCAGACATTGGCGACGGGCGCGGGTTCTTGTTTGCGCAGCTTCGAGACGGCGAGGGCCGGCTTCTTGATCTTGGCACGAAAGGTTCCGGCCAGACGCCTTATTCGCGGTTCGGCGATGGTCGGCTGACCCTGAAGGGTGGGGTGCGCGAAGTGCTCGCGACTGAAATGCTCGAAGCGCTTGGCGTTTATACGTCGAAAAGTTTTTCCCTGATCGAGACCGGCGAGAATCTTTATCGCAATGACGAGCCGTCGCCGGCGCGCTCTTCGGTGTTGGTGCGGCTGTCCCATTCGCATGTGCGGTTCGGCGTGTTCCAGCGCTTAGCCTATGAGAAAAACGAGACGGCGATCAGCGATCTGGTTGATTATTGTGTGCGCCATTTCTATCCGGCGCTTGAGACCAAGACCGGCGAAGACAAAATCGTCGCGTTTTATCGCGGGGTTATCGCCCGCACCGCGCGCCTTGCCGCGCAGTGGATGGCGGCGGGGTTTGTCCACGGTGTTCTCAATACCGACAATTTAAATGTCACCGGTGAAAGCTTCGACTACGGGCCATGGCGTTTTGCACCCAATGCGGACCCGAATTTTACTGCCGCCTATTTCGATGAGGCCGGGCTCTACGCGTTTGGCCGCCAGGCTGAGGCTTGCGCCTGGAACCTGGCGCAGCTCGGCGGCGCATTCGCGCGGCTTGCCGGCCATGATGCGCTCAATGATGCGTTGCAGAGTTTTGGCGACGCTTATGAGGAAGCCATGGCGGCGGCGTTTTTCCGGCGGCTGGGGATTGAGCGCAGCGACGCGGACGACTTCACGCTGGTGGTGGCGCTCTTGCGCTGGATGAACGAGACCGGCGTTGGGTTTGAGCAGATATTTTTTGACTGGTTCTGCGCTGACGCCGAGCGCGCGGCGCAAAGCCCGATGGCGGCGATTTATCAGGATGAAAAGTTTGCCGCAGTTAGGGAAAAGCTGACAGCCGTTAAGCCGGTAGGCGCGGACCGGCTCTCCCACGCCTATTTCCAAGGCAAAACCCCAACCACCATGCTGATCGATGAGGTCGAAGCCATCTGGGCGGCGATCGCTGAGGGCGATGACTGGTCAGCGTTCGAAGAAAAACTCAGCGCCATCGCCGCCATGCGCGAGGCCTATGGTTTTGAGGCCTCACAATATTGCGCCTTGCCAAGACAAGATTAAAATCTCACCATTGCCGACACAGACGGAGGGAATGTTATGAAACACCTGGCTCTATTGCCGCTCGCGATACTTTTATTTGGCTGCCTGCCGGAAACGCCGCGAAAGCAGATTGTTGTACGTAGCGAGGCGACACTCAAAGTCGTTCCCGATTCCTTCCGGCTGAATACAGAGCTGCGTGCGCGGGGAAAGACCCGCGATGAAGTCATCAAATCTATTTCGGCAAAACTTGATCGCGTGACTTCAGAACTTCCAAAATTGGAGGGGCTAGAGAAGTCGGAGCTGGACCCTTCAGAAATGCGGCTTGAGCCTGTTTATGATAGGCAGTGCCGGAGCGAGCGATATAATGATGATGCATGCCCGGTTACCGGATATTTGGCGGAGATTGAAATTGAGGTGGAAGGCTCCCCAGCGGAAGAGGCGGGAAATGCTCTATCATTGTTATCTGACCTAGGCGTCGCCGAAGTTTACCTTGACGAGTATTTTATTCGCGACCTTTCAAAGGTGTATGATGCGGCGCAAGAAAGAGCTTTTGAAAATGCCAAAGATAAAGCCGAACGCCTTGCGGAGATGGCGGGCACGGTCTTGGTGGGCGTACTAAAAATCCAGATGAAAGAATATGGGGACGAAGAAATTTTTTACGGCGGTTTATCTGAAGACTCGGATGTGATTGTTGTTACAGGGTCGCGGATATCACCAAAAAATGAGTTGAACATCACACCGGCGCCACTGAAAATTCAGCGTGAAATTACTGTGACGTTCGAAATCGAATAGGCCCGTCATCTTCTGTCTCGCGGCGATGCGCTTCGCGCCGCCTCCGACGGGGCGGCCTGACCGGCCGACGCGCGGTCGCGCGTTTAAGGCCTCTTCATGGGTCTGTGATTATTCGGCTTTGGCGGCCGCTTTCTTCACGCCGCGGTGGATGAAATAGAACCCGGACAGGCCGAAATTCATGGCGATAAAGCTGAGGATGACGACCTCTACGAGGCTGAAGCTTTCGACAAAACTGATCGCGCCCATAATTCCCTCCCGGCAATTGTTACGGCCTTGTAAGGAGGATCGGCGATGGGGGTTAAAATTTTTCCTAATTTTTAGAAGGGGTTAGTTAATTTCTCGGTAACCCTTTAGGGCCTTGAATATGCCCGGATTTATGGTGATTTGGCGGTTTTGGGGCTGGTTAACAGATTGTTCCCTTGGGCCGGTTTTGCCGCTAACATCATTTTTTAAGGTCGGGTTGCCGACACCGCCGGGTTGCCGGCGTATTTAGTTGCTGGGGCGCATGGGTTGCGCTGTTGGGGTCCTTTGGCGGTCACATGCCGGGGCGGCCTCAAACTGGGGAAGTCGTGAGGGGTCGATGACATCCGAAGTCGTGTTGATGAACCGCCAGGCGGTGGCGATGGCTGCAGACAGCGCCGTCACCATTTCTGGTGACCGCTATCTGAAGACCTACCAGTCGGTGGACAAGCTGTTCCCGCTGGTCGACGGTCAGCCGATCGCGGTGATGATTTATAATAACGCCGAAATCATGTCGACGCCGTGGGAGACGGTAATCTCTCTTTACCGCGAACAGGCGCGCGGGCGCTCGCTGGAGACCGTCGCCGCCTATGCTGACGATTTCATGGAATTTCTTTCCGGCAATCCGGATCTCTTCCCGGCAGACCATCAGGATACTGAATTCTTCAAAGTTGTGGCGGTGGTCTATACCGTTATCGCTGAAGAGTTTGACCATCAGGTGCACAAGTTCAAGGATGCGCAATCGGGGCATCTGCGCGATCATTTGAGCTCGATATTTGAATTTGTCGTCGGCCACATCCATGCGGATTATCAGCGTTATCCCGATGATACCCGGCGCGGCGAGCTGCCGTGTTTCCCGCGCGGCATGGACGAGCAGGTGCGCCGGCGCTATGGCGGCGAGATCGACCAGCTGATTGGCAGCCTTACCGGGTCGTTGAAAAACGAATATTCAGGGCTCAACATTTCCGAGGCGACCTGTGCTAAGCTGCGCGAGATTGCGGTCTTTGCGGTCACTAAGGATGCGTTTTTTGAACACTATACCGGCGTTGTGTTCGCCGGTTTCGGCGCCCGCGAGAAATTCCCGTCGATGCGGTCCTATCTTACCTCCAGCGTCATTCTTGGCATCTTAAAGCGCAAACGCGACCGTGAGGCGAGCATCAACGCTGATAGTGGTCCGGTGTTTCAGCCTTTCGCCCAAGACCGGATGATCCGCACGTTCCTGACCGGCATGGACGAATATCTGCGGATGTTCATCTATAGCGAGACGCTCAAGCTTTCGACCGGGCTGGTGACCGACATTGTCAGCCGCACGCCGAACCTCACCGACGCTCAGCGCGACGCGATATTTAAAGATTACAGCCAGAACAATCTCGGCCACGCGCTACAGGAATTTTTCCGTTCGGTGGATAATTATCAGTATGCGGTGCACACACGGCCAATTTTGCGGGCGATCAATTCGCTGCCGAAAAAAGAACTTGGCGAGACCGCAGCCTCGCTGATCAAATTAAATTCGTTCCAGCAAAAAGTCATGCATTCGATCGAGACAGTTGGCGGGCCGATTGATGTTGCGGTGATCACCCGCAATGGCGGGCTGGAATGGAAACGCGAAAAGCCGGAGCTTTAGAGATGGCGGAACGATTAAAACAGATCTGGTCGGGTTTTGCTGAAGTCACGACCCGTAACCTCACCGGCAAGGGCGTTGAGGGCATCATCGTCCCGCATCGCGCTGACTATGCGCCGGACGACAGCCAGTTTCTGCCCGAGGCCTATGAAGGTCCGGCAGCGCGCGCCTTCGATACGCTGCGCGCTGACCTTGCCGCCAAGAATAAGAAATTCGGCCGGCGCAAACAAACCGAGCCATCGCCCCAAAGCGAAGCGGCCGCGACCCGCGCGGGCGATGATCTGTTCCAGGGCATGCATGCGACGACCATGCGCATTGAGCGCAGCGATCTCAACTATGAGACATTCCTGACATCCGACGCCGGCAAGGCCGCTTTGAAAAAACATAAGAAAAAGCGCTTCGGAATATTTTAAACGGCGAGTATTGACCCTGCGCCGGCGCCTCCCATGTTTTCATAGCAACACGGAGGGTCTTCATGCTGATTTCAACAACCGATACGCCGCCGGGCCGCGAGGCGACGGCAAGTTTTGGCGTCGTCGCCGGCGAGGCGATCTTAGGCGTTAATATTTTTCGCGATCTTTTCGCCGGGATCACCGATATTCTGGGCGGCCGGTCGCAAGGTTACCAAAAGGCGCTGCGCGAGGCCCGCGATCACGCAATGGCTGATATGGAGACTGAGGCCCAAGCGCTCGGCGCCGATGCGGTGGTTGGCGTTGATATCGATTACGAAGCTATCGACACTCAAAAAGGCGCGATGTTGATGGTCTCGTGTAATGGCACGGCGGTAAAGCTGCGCTGATAGTTGCTAGAGCGCCGGGCGAAAAAGTGGACACCGGTTTTTCGCAAAATCCGGCGCGTAACAAAGAATCTAGAGCGTCGGGTGATTTCCTTTAATCGCCCGACGATCTAGTGCTCGCCCGGTGCTTCTTCGACAGCATCACCGGCTTCTTCGCCAATATTTTCAGCTGCTTCTTCGGCGGCCTCTTCAACAACCTCGGGTTCAACCACAACCGGGACTGGAAAGGCGACCGGGCTTGCCGATAGCGATCCGAGATAAGCGAGGATGTCGGCGCGCTGATCGTCTTTGGCAATGCGCTGCGTCATAGCAGTGCCGGGAATAAAGCCTTGCGAATTTTTGAGATATTGGTCGAGGCGATCATAGGTCCACGCGCTGCCCGCCGCCTGTAGGGCGGAGGTATAGTTAAACCCGTCAACGCTGGCGACCGGCCGGCCGACAATATTCCACAGATTAGGGCCGGCTTGCTGGGCGCCGCCTTCTTCCAGCGTGTGGCAGGATTTGCACAAAGCTGCGCGACGTCCACCGCCAGCGGCGCTGGCATTGGCGAGCAATGTAGCAAGGTCCGGCGGCGCTTCTTTTTCTACCGCAGCCGTACTGGTTTCGAGCTCAACACAGCAATAAGCCAGATGCAGCTCCTTGGCCTCGCCGCCGCCATGGCCTTCGCCGCCGCCAAACATCACCGCGGTTAATTGCGGCAGGCCAAACACCAACAGGGCTGCAGCCAAGAGCGCTCCCACGATTTTATTGCCGAGCATTGGATCTTTGTTGGAATTATCCGCCATAACTGCGCCTTGGAAAATCGCCCCCGTTCGGGGGCGGTAATATCAGAATTGGCGGGGTTCTAGCGAGCTTCCCGCAGTTGCGCAATTGACGCCGTTATCGGCAGGGCGCGGCCTATTCACGCGGGGGATTTGCCGCTAGATGCTGACGCGCGCGAAATCGTGCGATTTTTGCATGAGAGCTGTTTTTTTGACGAAGTGATCTCTATGACCGACAAAACCGACGCAGAGCCCCGCCATATCGCCTTCCAAGGTGAGCCGGGGGCATTTTCAGAACTTGCCTGCATGCGCTACGCGCCAGAGCTGACGCCGCTCGCCTGCCCGACCTTTGAGGATGCTTTTGAGGCGGTGCGGTCCGGCCGCGCCGAAAAGGCGATGCTGCCGATTGAAAACTCGCTTGCCGGCCGGGTCGCCGACATTCACCATTTGCTCCCCGAAGCCGGGCTGCACATTGTCGGCGAACATTTCCTGCCGATTGAGCACCATCTGATGGCGCGGCCGGGGGTGAAGCTAGAGGACGTTAAAACCGTCCGCAGCCACGCCATGGCGCTCGGCCAATGCCGGCGGTTCATCAAAGAGCATGGGTTGCGCGCCGAAATTGCCGGCGACACCGCTGGCGCGGCGCGCCGGCTCGCGCAAAGCGGCGGCGATGATGAAGCGGTGGTCGCTTCGGAACACGCCGCCAAACATTACCATCTCAATGTGCTTGCGGAAAATATCGAAGATGCAAACCACAACACCACACGGTTTTTAGAAATGGCGGCAGCGCCCGATGATGCGGCGCAGGGCGGCGGTCCGGTGGTCACCAGCTTCGTCTTTCAGGTGCGCAATATTCCCGCCGCGCTTTATAAAGCGATGGGCGGTTTTGCCACCAACAATGTCAACATGACCAAGCTCGAAAGCTATCAGCAGGGCGGCTCGTTCAACGCGACCATGTTCTACGCTGATATCGAAGGCCACCCGCAAGATAAGCCCGTGCGCCTGGCGCTCGAAGAGTTGAGCTTTTTCTCGTCGTCCCTGAACATTCTCGGCGTTTATAAAAAGGCGCGCGAGCGATAGCATTGGTTATTCGCAAGTAATATAGATCGAGGAAACGAATTCATAACACCGGGAGGGCGTAAATGGATAAAATAATTGGGCTTACAGCGACGGCTTTGGGCGCCGGCCTTCTGTTAGCAGCGCCGGGCAGTGCGCATGCCCAAAGAAGCGATGAACCCGGCATGGCCGATATAGCGCTTCTGCATGAGCTTGTTACAGACACATCGCCGGATCGAATTGAAACAGACATTCGCAAGCTTGTTAGTTTCGGAACGCGCCACACGCTTTCTGATACGATGAGCGATACGCGCGGCATCGGCGCCGCCCGCCGCTGGATATATGATGAGTTTGAAAAAATTTCGAAAGAATGCGGCGGCTGTCTGGATGTGACGTATGTCTCCGACACGATTAGCGGCGAGACGCGTATTCCAAACCCAACGGAAGTTGTCAGCGTGGTCGCCATTCAGCGCGGCCGGCGTGATCCGGATCGGATGGTTGTGATGTCAGGCGATATTGACAGTCGCGTCACCGACCCGCTGGATGGAACGTCCGATAGTCCGGGCGCCAATGATAACGCCAGCGGTATGGCGGGCGTGCTTGAGGCGGCGCGCGTTCTATCACAGCATAAGTTTCCAGGCTCAATCGTTTATATGGGTCTTTCCGGGGAAGAGCAGGGCCTGTTTGGCGGCAAAATCGTTGCAGCGCATGCGTTGGAAGAGGGGTGGCGGATCAAGGCGGTCCTCAACAATGACATGATC